>CBFDBY010000112.1:0-20427 GCA_965603165.1 uncultured Phycisphaerae bacterium | reverse complement strand
GTGGTCGTGCCGCAGGAAAAGACGATACTCTGGAACGGCCGGGACTACACGGGCTGGAAGCGTTTTCTGCCTGATGCGTCAAAGAACGTCGATGAGACCTGGTCGATTGGAAATGGCCTTCTGAAGTGTACGGGCAAGCCGGTCGGCTACATGCGGACGGAGACGTCGTACGCGGACTATCACCTGCACGTCGAATGGCGCTGGCCGGCCAAGCCGGGCAACAACGGCGTCCTGGTCCATATGAGCGGCGAGGACAAGGTCTGGCCGAGGAGCCTCGAATGCCAGTTGGCCTCGGGCAACGCGGGCGATTTCTGGGTCATCGGCGGCGTGGAGTTCGCCGAGCATGCCAAGGGCGGTAGGCGGGTCAGAAGCCGCCGGACCATCAAGCTCAAGGACAGCAGCGAGAAACCCCCGGGCGAATGGAACCAGTATGATATCATCTGCAAGGACGATTGGGTCGTGGTCCTGGTCAACGGCGTGCTGCAGAATATCGCGACGAAATGCTCGGACAAGTCGGGCAAGATCTGCCTCCAGAGCGAAGGCGCCCCGATCGAGTATCGCAACATCTGGGTCGAGCCGCTGGAGTAACCCCGAATACGTCGGGCAGGCTCGTCCGGCTCGTTGGGTATCTTGAGGATGACGGGAGTGGGTGAATGTATCCGCTCCCGTTTTTTCTGGGGCCGGATGCAGCAGATAGCTGAAGGGCGGACAGACAACTGAACGACAGCGAAGTGAGGTATTGATGAAGGTATTGGTGGCGGCGAAATGCGGTTTCTGTCCTGGCGTGCGGAATGCCATCCACATGGCGGAGAATATCTTGGGTCAAGCCAGCCCGCAAGAACACGTCTATAGCCTTGGTCCTATAATCCATAATGAGGATGTGGTGGAACGGCTGGCAAACGCGGGGCTGCGAACGGTCGCAGCGGTGGACGAGATCGACTCGGGGACGGTGCTGATTCGCTCGCACGGCGTTGCCCCGCGAGAATTGGATCGGCTCGGACAAAAGGGGCTCGATATTGTCGATGCCACCTGCGTGCTGGTTAAGCGGGTGCAGCAGATTGCCAAGCAGCTTGAGGATGAGGGCTACGAGGTGGTTATTATCGGCGAGGAGAACCATCCGGAGGTGCAGGGGGTCATGGGGTGCGTCAGCGCCGTGGTCGTCGTGGCCGGCGAGGAGGATCTGCACAAGCTGCCGGCGGACGGGCGGCTGGGGATCGTCTGTCAGACCACCCAGAGCCCGGAACACCTCGGCCGGGTCCTGGGGGCCATCGGACGGGGCAGCTTCCGCGAATTGAAAGTCATCAATACCCTGTGCAAAGAGGCCGTCAAGCGGCAGGAATCGGCCATCGCGCTGTGCAAGGAGGTGGATATCATGTTTGTCCTCGGGGGACTGCACAGCGCCAATACGGGGCGGCTTGCCGAATTGTGCAAAAAACACAACAGCGAAACGTTTCACTTGCAAAACTGGGACGAGCTTGATAAAAATATGCTTTTTGGCAAAAATATAGCCGGTGTGACGGCAGGGGCATCGACGCCGAACTGGGTGATTGACGAATTCGTCAAGCATCTGGAGGCATTCGACGAAAGACAGTAGAATCGCCTGCCATGGCGGCTGGATGAAACGGGCCCTCGTTGCGTAGGCGGGGGCGCGAAGGCGTTTGAATAACTTCTTGTTACTGCAACACGCTGTGAGAGCCTGTCGATGTGTATGTGGGGCGTCGGCAGGCCAAACGAATAGACTCCACAGGGGAATCAGAATGTATGGTTGATCGAAACATTATTAACAAGCTCGGTTTGTCCGATGAGAAGCTGGAAGAGCAGATTCAGGAGATGTTCGGGGAAGGGGAGAACGATTATCTCGAACAGGTCCTCCAACGAAAGGTGGACTCCCGTCTTCCGGGCACGATTCTCAGCGGGACCATCGTCTCTCAGATCGGCAATGACGTAATCGTCGAGGTGGGTCTCAAGAGCGAAGGCGTCGTCGATGCGAACGAATTCGACATGCCCGAGGATATCGCCCCGGGCAAGGAAATCGAGGTTCTGCTCGAAGACACGGACTCGCACAGCGGCCTGATCCTGCTGAGCAAGCGCAAAGCGGACATGATCCGGGGCTGGGAATTCATCATCAATACGAAGAAGGAAGGCGACGTCGTCAGCGGGCGGGTGATCCGGCGGATCAAGGGCGGCCTGCTGGTGGACATCGGCGTTCCGGTCTTTCTGCCGGCCTCACAGGTCGATATTCGCAAGCCCGGCGACATCAGCCGGTTCATCGGCAAGGAAGTCGAGTGCAAGGTCCTCAAGATCGATGTGGAGAACCGCAATATCGTCGTTTCCCGGCGCAAACTCATCGAGGAGGAGCGCCGGGCAAGCAAGGAAAAGATCCTCAACGAGATCGAGGTCGGGCAGCTCCGCCGAGGTGTTGTCAAGAACATTGCCGATTTTGGCGTGTTCGTCGATCTGGGCGGTTTGGACGGCCTGCTGCATATTTCGGACCTGAGCTGGGGCCGGATTTCGCATCCGTCGGAAGTGGTGGACCTCGACCAGGAGATCGAGTGCGTCGTTATCGGCGTGGACAAGGAGAACGAGAAGATCTCGTTGGGCCTCAAGCAAAAGACACCCAGCCCGTGGGAGAACGTCGAAGAGAAATACGCCATCGGTGCCAAGGTCAAGGGCAAGGTTGTCAACGTGATGAACTACGGCGTCTTCGTCCGGCTCGAGGATGGGATCGAAGGTCTCGTCCACATCAGCGAGATGAGCTGGACAAGGCGGCTGTCGCACCCGAGTGAGATGGTCAATCTCGATGATGAGATCGAGGTCGTCGTGCTCAATGTGAACAAGGAGAAGCAGGAGATCTCGCTGGGCATCAAGCAGACAGAGCCGAATCCGTGGGAGCTGGCGGCGCGGAAGTACCCGCCGGGAACCATCGTGACCGCCCACGTGCGAAGCATGACCAATTTCGGCGCCTTCGTGGAGATCGAGCCGGGCATCGATGGTATGATCCATATCTCGGATCTGAGCTGGACGCGCAAGTACGGGCATCCGAGTGAGGCCCTGCAGAAGGGGCAAGAGGTCAAGTGCGTTGTGCTCGAGGTCAACGAGGAAAAGCAGCGGATCTCGCTGGGCATGAAGCAGATGAGCGAAGATCCGTGGATTCGGGCGATCCCCGAGAAGTACATCCCCGGGCAGATCATCAAGGGTACGATCGCCAAGCTCACCAATTTCGGCGCCTTTGTGGAACTCGAGCCGGAACTGGAAGGCCTGCTGCATATCTCCGAGTTGGCCGATCACAAGATCGACAAGCCGCAGGATGTGGTGAAGCCCGCTGATGAGGTTGAGGTGAAAATCCTCAAGGTGGATCCCGAGGCCCGCAAGATCGGGCTGAGCCTGCGTCGAGTCCAATGGGCGGCGGAAGAGCATGGAACGCCGACGTCGCCGAAGAGAACGCCGAGACAACCGACCCAGGCTGTGCCTGGGGATGACGCCGGGGGGGATACGCTCCGCGTGAAGGAAGCGCTGCAACGCCGGGCGCAGGCACGGTCGGCGGAAAGCGAATCGCAGGCACCGCCGGTGGAAAGCGAGTCGCAGGCACCGCTGGCGGAAAGTGAGTCACAGGCACCGCCGGTGGAAAGTGAATCGCAGACAGAGCCGGTGGACAGCGAGTCGCAGACAGAGCCGGTGGAAAGTGAGTCGCAGGCACGGTCGGCGGAAGGCGAATCGCAGGCAGAGCCGGCGGAAGGCGAATCGCAGGCAGAACCGGCGGAAGGTGAGTCGCAGGCAGAGCCGCCGGAAAGTGAGTCGCAGGCACCTGCCGGCGAATCCGAGGCGAAAGAGGAATCGACCGGCGGCTGATGGATTCGCGGACTGCAATGCCCCATGGGCATGTCCCGTGATGATGATGGTTGACAGTGTTCGGGCCTTCCCAGGAGTGGGAGGGCCCGTTCTGTTATATCCCGATGAAAAACGGATATGCTGGCATTTTTTTGTTGACAACATTGCTTCGAGCCGGTTAACGTAGGCGTTCAACACGTGGAGATCACTCGCATTGGGACAGGGGCGGCGTAGATATTGCATGTGTCCTGCGGCGCCGGAGTAAGAAGGGGATAGATTTCTGCGCCGATGGCTGTCTCCGTAGGCGGGATCGTCCTGTGATTGAAATGTCGTCTTCGTGTGTTCGCCGATCGTTCGGGCGAGGCATTTCCTTCTCGGAGGAGGAAGTCAAATTGTAACGAGTACTCCGGACGGGCACGGGCTGGATGGAGGTCCGGCTTGTTGGGATGGGCCATGAACGCACACTGGTGACGGACCCGTCGCGAACAGGCTTGCCTTGGCTGATTGCCAGGGCGTGTGCCACATCTTTCGTCTGGAGCAACAGCGAGGAGGGACAAAATGAGCAGACGTTTGTTGGGTCTTCTGTTTGTTTCGGTGCTGCTGCCGGTGGCGAGTGTCGTTGGGGATATCAGCGTCTTTGAGGATTCCGTGGACGTTCACCCGGTGGGCGAGAGTGGTAGAACAGAGTTTTTGGGCTATGTGAACGACGACGGCAGGCTCGTCGGACAATACCTGGTGAGCGGTGGTGGCGATGGCATCCAGGGGCGGGCGGACGCGTTTCACTATGCCTATCGAACGCTGACGGGCGACTGGCGTCTATCGGCTGACTTCGAGTGGGTCGGGACGCCGGCGGATGATTGGGCGAAGCAGGGGGTGATGATCCGCGCCTCGACCGACCCGGATGCCGTCAATTGTGCCGTTGTTACAGCGAACGATCTCAAGGGCAACAACAGGACCGATTTCCAGTGGCGATCCACCAAAGGGGGCGGAACGAGCGAACTGCACGCTGATGTCCATGCGACCCGTCTTGGCGTTCAGCGCGTGCTGATCGGCGGGGAAATCCCGGCCATTGAAGGCATCGCCGACTTCGGCAACGGCTGGGAGCGTATCGGCGAGTTGAAGATTCTACCCGAGCTGGCTGATGAAGCACTCTTCGGTGTCGCCGTCACGTCGCACACGTGGGATAGCACGGCCACGTCACGGGTCAGTGACGTGGTTTACGAGAGAGCCGAATTGGTGGGCCCGGCTCCGGTGATTGCGCAGGTTCCATCCGGCGCCGCGAAGCAGGCGGCACCAACGGACAGGTATGGCTTCGTGGTGCGTGCCGTGAAGGCGACGTTTACGGATAGCTGGGGTCGGATGGAGATGAACAAGCTGCTGGACTTCGGGTGTACAGGTCCACTCTGCCTGGGGCCCGGTATGCCGGTCCACGGCGTGGAAGCGGGCTCGCGCGAGGAGCCGTTCGTCAACCTGCACGACGCCGGCGATCGGGGCGTTTTCGGCGGCGATAAGACGTTTCCCGGCATCGACCCTATTGAGTCTCCGACCGCCGATCCGGCCGGCGGCGACGATGATGACTACTTCGCGACCGAGGTTATGGCGATCATCCATCTGACGTATGGCCTGCACGTTATCGGCGTCTACGATGACGGCGGTACGATCGTCGAGATCGGCGGCATCGAGATCGGTCGCAGTGGCGACGAGAAGCCCGCTTCCACTACGGACTTCATCTTCAAAATCGAGCAAGAGGGCTTCTACACGCTGCGTGCCCGTCACCTCGAGGCCAGTGGGCCGGCGGCGTTGGAGTTGCATGAGGTCATCAAGACCGCCGATGGTTCCTGGGAGAGGATCCTCCTGGGCGATGTGGCCAACGGCGGCTCGGCCGTTTACATCCCGGAGCCGGCGACCCTGTCCCTGTTCGCCCTCGGCGGGCTGGCTGTGACCCGCCGCAAGAGGTCATGAGCGGGAGTCCCAACATTGAAAGCGCAAGCACGGCACCCGCGCGAAGGGACGGAGACCTTCCGGATTTCTCCGCCCCGGCCTCCGGCCGAAATGGCAACGACGGCAAGGGATCAGAATCCGCCTCTTTCTTCGGACCGCGCCGATCGATTCCGGCCAAATCATGTAACTATTGCTGCTGGTGCTGCCGAAAGCTATAATAGACGGAATATTACATATCCCTGTCATTATTAGGAGATCATAGCGATGTTGGTATGGATCTTCCGGGTCATCTTCTGGCTGATTCTGGTCGCCTTCATGCTGGCGAGCGTTAGCTCGACGGAGATTGCCAGAGAGTCGGCGGAGCGGCCGGCGAATTTCATCGGCGTCGTTCTCACCGGTTTCGCCATGGGCGTCTTCGTCTTTCTTGTCGAGGCCCTCACGCCGCGGAGAAAATTGAGTGCGCTGGCGGGCGTCTTTTTCGGCCTGCTGGTCGGGCTGCTCGTCAGTGGGGCGCTGGCGCCGATCGTGGACATGATCAACGAGTCCTACGCCATCCAACTGGTTCCGGAGACGGTTGCGGCCATCAAGTGGATCATGGGTATCTGCGTGTGTTACCTGACGATCAGTATCGTCATGCGGACGAGGGATGACGTGCGTTTCGTGATTCCCTACGTCGAATTCGCCAAGCAGACCAAGGGGGCCAGGCCCTTGGTGCTGGACACGTCGGCCATCGTGGACGGTCGCATCGCCGATCTGTGTGAGAGCCGTCTGTTCGACGCGCCGGTCATCGTGCCGCGGTTCGTGCTCAACGAGCTGCAGCTCATCGCCGATTCGGCCGACAAGCTCAAACGCAACCGCGGCCGGCGGGGCCTGGATGTGCTCAAGAAGATGCAGACCAGCCCGACAATCGATGTGGAGATTGATGACACCAACGTGCCCGAGATTGAAGAGGCCAAGGGCGTCGATCAGAAACTGCTGGTGTTCACGAAGGCGTACAACGGGAAGCTGGCGACCACCGACTATAACCTCACGAAAGTCGCCCAGGTGCGCGCCGTCGACGTCGTAAACATCAACGACCTGGCCAATTCGCTGAAGGTCGTGGCGCTGCCCGGCGAAGCGATGCAGGTCCGGATCGTCAAGCCCGGGGAGGAGGCGGACCAGGGCATCGGCTACCTCGATGATGGAACGATGATCGTCGTCGAAGGAGCGCGCAACAAGATCGGCAAAGACATTATGCTGAGCGTGACCAGTTCGCTGCAAACCTCGGCCGGCAAGATGATCTTCGGCCGATTCGAGTCCTTCGCGACGTCCCAGGCTGCCGGCAACTCGCGTCGGCCGCCAGCCCGAAGGCCCGCCGGCACCGGCGCATAGCGAGGTGCAGATGTGCCAGATATTTGGTTCTACGCCGGCATGACAAACTCATTCCTTCGGGCGCACAGGTCGTCATCTTACTCCGCCAGTGGATTGATGAGTCGGCCGAGGAAGAGTATGCTCCCGGAGACCTTGTCGCGGATCAGGAAGATGAAGGGGTGGTCGGCGCGGAAGACCGGAATTCGTTCGGGGGCGGCCGATGTCAGTCTCATGACGACGCCTGTGGCCGCGGCGGCTTCCGTGCCTTCCTCGTTCACGTCCACGTAGGCCTGGTGGACCACCGCTGAGATGAACAGGTCCCGGCTGCCGGTCATGCCCGAGAAGTCCGCATTCTCGGAGAACGCCGCGGTCACGCCCATGGCCCGGAGTACTTTCCCCAGGCCGAATTTGCTCGTCATCTTGAACTTCGGCACCGAGACGATGACTTCCCGCTTGCGAATCCCGGCGAGCCATTCGGAGACCTTCTCGGTCGTGAGCTCCTTCTCAAGAGCGCCGATCCCGGCTGTCTCTTTCGGCAGAAGAATCACCATCGAGAGCTCGTCGCCCACGTACGGCATCTCGAGCCCCTGCAGCCCCTCGGCCTCCATATAGCCGAACTGTTCCTTCTGGTTCATCATGAGGACCTGAGCCTTGCTGCCGTCGAGCAACGTGAAGGGCGCCTCGCGGGTCCGGTCCTCCTTGAACTGGCTGGCCCAGTTGCCTTTGAAGTAGATCGCGTTAGTCAGCACGAGACGCGTCATGGCGTCCAGCACGCCGGGGCTGATGAGGTCTTTGATCTTGTCGTTCGTCTGCTTCTCGACCCAGGCATTGATGGTCTGCCGGGCCCTTTCGGTCGCCCGGACGAAATCCACTTCGCGAAGCGCGCCGCCATATTGCCCCTCGACGAAGCTTAGGAAGTCCGGAAGGAACCTGTAGTCTTCTTGCCCCCAGAGCGCGTTGGCCACGCGAAGCTCGTACTTGTCCTGACCACCTCGAGCGTTGAGGTCCTTGATGATCTGGCCGAACGCCCGAGCGAACTGCTCCTGGGTCATCGGTTCCCGATCCGGTCCCAGCTTCCTGAGAACGTCCGGCGAGGTCGGAAAGCACAACGCTTGGGCCATCTGCTCGCGAGTCTCACCCTTTGCGCCGGCGTAGGTCATGGCCAGTGCGGTGGAGATACTGTACGGCGAGAAGAAGAGATTTCCCTCGTCGTTTCGCAGGTTCTGATATAGCCGCATGGCAAAGCAGTTGTTTCCCCAGGCGACCGCTTTGACATCCTGATTTGCATCCGCCTTCATCGGCTCATCGGCCAAGCTGTTGCTCACGAGCGACATCACGAGCATCCCCGGCAGAATCAGTCTACACGCTGCCATCTCTCGACCCCCAATATAGAACAAGTTGCCTTTCCATAATCGCTACGACGCTGATTATAACGCTTCGGTTGACATTCGCCATCGGGAAATTGCAGAGCGTTCAGCCGGAACATGCCTCGTCCTTGAATCAGTCGTCACTGTCGGATACCATGCGAGGATCGTTATCGTAGTCTGGACGTGGCGGATAGATACGCAGCATCGAGAGTTGCCTACATTATGGTTCGCACGACGTATTTGGAGATCACATCGGCCGACCAGTGGGTCCGAAGGGCCCGCGAGGGGCTGGAGTTCGATGTGCGCGAGTGCGTTGTGAAACAGCCGCGGTTCAACCGCTTCTTGTACGAGTATGTTGGCGCGGACTGGCAGTGGACGGAGCGTCTGGCCTGGTCGGCGCAGCGATGGCACGATTACGCCGCGAATGACAACCTCCGGACGTTCGTTGCCTATCGGCAGGGCTCCATCCTGGGTTACTACGAGCTTCAGCAGCAAGCCGGCGGCAGCGTGGAGATCAGGATCTTCGGTCTGACCCCCGAATTCATCGGGCAGGGCCTCGGCGGCCCGCTTCTAGACAGCGCCATTAAGAACGCTTTCGCCTGGGGTGCCCGTCGCGTGTGGGTGCATACCTGCACCGACGACCACCCCAACGCCCTGAGCAACTACCAAAAATCCGGCTTCGCAATCTTCAAGGTCGAAGACAAGCCGGCGTTATCGGAGACAATCACATTGGCAGACGATAGCAGAAACATCGACTTGATCGTTACGGATCTGGGTGGGACGTTGGTGAAGACGGACGACGCGATCCTGGCCGCCGTGCACCGGGCCGCGCAGGAATTGGGGATCCCCGAGGGACACCCCGATCCGGTCTATGACGTCTTCGGGACGAGCATCTGGGAGTATATCCATGCCTGGCTGCCGGCAGGGCACAAGGACCGGGCCGACGAATGTCACGAGCGGTTCTGGGAGCTATTTCCTCATGCAGTGCTCGACGGGATTGCGCCGTTCGACGGCGTCGAAGCGGCATTGGCCGATCTGAAAGCGCGGGGCGTTCGCTTGGCCGTCCTGAGCGGCCTGCGCATCGAGTCGATTGAGGAGATCCTTGGGACGCTTCGGTTCCGCGACTGGGACGCCGTGCGCTCATCCATGATGTACGAAACGCAGGCGGGCGACTCCCGCGCTCGGGGGATCGTGATGCTGGTCGAGGAATTCGGTGTTGCGTCCGGTCGTACGATCTACATCGGCGACACGGACCACGATGTCCGTCAGGCGAAGAAGGCCGGGGTCCTCTCCGCCGTCGTCAGGACCGGTGGCCAGGCCGTCAAGCATCTCGACAAGATCAAGGCAGAAAAACCCCACCACCTCCTCCGGTCCTTCGCCGACCTGCGCACCGTCGTATGATAAAACGGGCCGGTTCTACCCGACATCCTCTCGGTGCGGAACGGCTCGGTGCAGATCGGTTCTACTGGACCTTCTCGCAGATGATGTTGGTCAGGTCCAGGCCCAATCCTTTGGCGTTCTCGTTCTTCCCGACGATCTTGAACATCAGGTTGTTGGGACCCTGCTCCAAATCCAGCGTGCCGACGTATTGTCCCTGTGCCGGCTGCGGCTCTTCGGCGTACAAATCCACCGCCGGCCCGACGGGCACCTCATCACGGAACAACTGCACCTTGCCCTGCTCCGGCCCGCGAACGACGTCCAGGCTCACGCGGTAAGTTCCCGCCGCCGGCAGTTCGCATGTGAAACTGATGCTGTGTGGTCCAAACGTGCCGTGGTCCTTGGCCCGCATCGACAGATAGCGCACCTCCCGCCCGTCGAAGGTCTGTCCCGCCTTGGTCAGCGTGGCGTTTCGCAAGGAGAACGAATAGATGGGCACGTTCCACCACGTGGCGAACACAATCCGCGTGGGGTCCGTGACTTCTCTCGCCTCGGGCGCCGGAAGCACGAACTCGCACGTCGGCCGCTCTTGCGAATACAGACAAGTCAGCCCGCAGTAGTCGTTCAGGAGGTCGTTGTTCGTCGGGGCGTGCTCGATCGTCTGCAGGATGCTTTTGCGATACGCATAGGCGTCACCAAGACAAATCCGGTACGCGCCGGTGCGTCCCAGGTGCTTCTTGTAGGCCAGGCAGCCGCTCAGCACGAACGACCGCCGCGTCTCCCATCGGCCCGGCACGTCGTACCAGCCGCCGTTGTAGAAGTCTTCCGACCCGGTGCCGTGAATCACTAACTCCCCGTCGATCGTCGTTTGATCGTCGCCTTCGAAGAAGTACGTATTGCCCGACTCCAGTCCCTGCGATTGTTGTACGAACCCCACCAGGTGCCCGCGCCCGTTGGTTTCGATGAAGGTGAAGGGCTTTCCCTTGGTCGTGGGATTCTCGCGACGCCACAGGGCGTAGAACTTGCCTTCGTGGCTCTTCCTGGCGACCGGCACAAACAGCACCTCGACCTCGATGGTCCTGGGGCCGTCCAGCCCCTGCTCGGTGCTCAGCTCAATGCGTCCAGACCTGTCGAACGGCATGGGGAAATAGCAGTAGTTTACGCCGTCGGCCGTACCCACCATCAGCGACTTCGTGGCCGGTTCGCCCCAGGCATACCCGAAGAAATCGCCCGCGGGACTGAGGATCGCCGGCTCGGTGTCACCATCCCAGTAGGCGCGCAGGACGATATCCCGTTTCTTTCCGACAAGGGCTTCGGCCGGCCCCATGCGAATTCCGACGATTCGGCCCGGCCGATCCGCATCAAAGACCGTCACGGTCTGGCCTTCCTTCAGAGTCGCACGCGAGGTCATCCGTTCCACCCGGCCTCCCTCCGGCACGGCATATGCGCTGATATCCGTACCGACCGAGCCAAACAGCGTCTTGGCCTTCTCGATATGGCGCCGCTGCTCGGCTCCAGGCGATGTCGAGAAGCTTGCCGGCACCATGCCCTCGGGATAGGTGGCGTAATTGATCTGATAGAACTGCATCCGCTCGGCCCGAATGAAGACCTTGCAGGACTTCTTGTAGGGCAGGGGGACATAGCTGTAAAAGCCGCCAGCCCCGAACCCGACGAGCGGCCGTTCAAACGACGGATGCGTGCCCATGAACAGCTCACGGAACTTCACCTGAATCCTCGGCTCGTCCTCGCCGTCGAAATAGAACTCCAGCATGTCGTCGGTCGGCGTCGGCGTCCAGATGCGTGTGATGACGCCGGGGCCGGTCAACTCGGCCAGCACCAGCCCGTCCTTCTCCTTGCGAACGAAGGAGAACTGTCCTCCGAACCCGTCGTTATTGCCCCCGGTCCGGTCGTAGCTGGACACAGAGGCCACGTGCGTGGACTCTCTGAGGACCGGGAGGCGATCGAGGCGATGCAGGTCCTGTATGCCGGGAGCCCAGTCGTCCCGGGCAAAAAGCTCGGCGGACCCCACGGATAATCCCAGCAGCGCAATCACGGTGACACGGGCCAAGCCCGATCGGAGGCAATCTCTCATCTCAGTTCCCTTCTCTGCAAGTGGATGTCTTCCCGAACACCGGGGCCGCCGCGAAGGCTCAGGTCGCCCTGAATCCCCAACGGCGCTAGAAACGCGCCCCGATTCTAACGCCTGATGAAGATTTTGACAGTGGGAACTGACGGAAACCGGCGAACGGATGGGGGGCTCGCCGATCATGCTCCATTTGCCTTGCCCGGCGCTCGGCGCTAACGGGTCAGGACGTATTCGAGGAGGTCGGATAGTTCGTCTTCCGTGAGGTAGGAGACGCGGCCGTGCCGGTCGTCGTTGTTGAAGGTGGTCAGCACTTCACGGATGGTTGTGGCCCGCCCGTCATGCAGGTAGGGGGCCGTGCGCCAGACCTCGACGAGCGTGGGAGTGTCGAACCGCCCGCGCGGCTCTTCGGGCGTGCCTGTGCCGACATTGTGCCGGAGCAGGTCCGTATAGTGCGGGCCGGCGTGGCATTGCCCGCAGCCGGCCGACCGGAAGAGTCTCTCGCCATTCCGGGCCGCTTCGCTCAGACGGCCCTCGACGAGGTACGGACTGGCAACCGGTTGCAGAGACTTGAGGTATTCGTCGAGGGCTTCAGCGTTCCCTCTTCTGGGCACGGCGAACTGGATATACCGGATCCCGCTGCGCACCGCGGCCTCTGCGTTCGCACGAATGCCCGTAGCCATGGCCGGTGGGGTCTGGTGGGTCAGGAGCAGGCTCTTGGCGTTCTTCGCGTTGAGCATCCCGTCGTTGAGCAGGTCCCAGTTCAGCCCGCAGGCCCGCGCCCCGCCCGAGTGACAGCTTGCACAACTGTGCCACGTCTGAAAGGACGGCGAGGCGTCGTGGAAGAGCATTTCGCCGCGACGTGCGGTGGTCATCGCGGCCCCTTCGCCGAGCGGGATGGACCGCGCGTCGGCCTGCCCCTCGGAATCGATGTCCACCTCGCCGATGCTGTCGGAGAAGTATTCCGCCGCGTACACCTTCGCTCCGACGATGGCCAGGCCGCGAGGACCGTTTCCCTTCAGCCTCAGCCGCCGGCGGATTCCTTCCATCAACGTCAGATCGTTCGGCACATCCTCGGCCGCGTACGCGCTGTCGGAGACCCTTCTGCCGGAGGTCGATGTGCTCGCCGAGACGAAATGCCTTGCCGATTCGGCCGGCAGCAGGCGGGCGTGGAGTGCCGCACGATCGATGATGCTCACCTCGTGTGTGCCTGCGTGGGTGACCACGACGTTCTTGCCGTCGGGCGTGCAGGCAACGCCGTGGGGATTGGCGGCGCCGCGATTCGCGTCGTCGAGCAACACCGTGTTGAGGTATCTGTGCTCTGCGACATCAATGACCGTCATCGCATTGGTGTTGACCCAGCCGCGTTCGAGATAAGTCGTCGGGAATCGGTAGCGTGCCAGGATGTGCGTGACGTACGCGTATTCACCGTCCGGCGAGAGGGCGATCCCGCGAAGGTTCACGCTGCCGTCGGGCAATTCGATGTTTGTGACGACCTCGCGCGCCGCCGTATCGATGACCGAGACCACGGCCGCGACGTGCTCGCCATTGGCGGGGCCGGCCGGAAGATGATTCGCGACAAAGAGGAAGCTGCCGTCCGGAGTCAGTGCCGCCGCCACAGGCTGCCGCGGCACGTCGATCGTCGCGACCTGTTGCGCCGACGGAAGGTCGACGACGCCGACGTTGTTGTCGAACTGGTTGCAGACGTAGAGCGTCTGTCTCTGGGGCCCAATCGCCGCCGCGACGGGCGTATGCCCAACGGCGATACTGGCGACCACGCCGCCGCCCTGGAGGTCAACCACGCACACCCTCCCGGCCGGCTCTGCCGAGGTCACATAGAGCCGGCTCCCGTCGGGAAGAATCGCCAGTCCCGCCGGACGCGCGCCAACCGCGATCTCCTCCACGACCGCGCCCGATGCGATATCGATTACCGCCACCCGACCGGCGGTCGCCTCCGCAACGTAAAGCACCTGGCCACCGGCACCGGCAACCACGCAAATGGGGGATCGCCAATCGCCGGTTCCGCCGATCCGCCGCGTCTGACTGCCCGTAGAAGGCCCCTGCCAGAACAGCACGCAGACGACCGGCAACAGGATCACGATCAGGGCACTGTGTTTCGCCAGTCGGTTGGGTCGCATTCGGTTCATCTGAGCATCTCCAGCCAATGCGTTTCTACCCTCTCAGTTGCGCATAAGGCCGGGACGTTTCAGGGGACCGGAAGAAAGAAATGACCGCAGTCGCCGGATGTGACGGCGCCATCAAGACCGGCAACCTCACCGCCAAGCACCTCACCAGGATCTGTCTCAAAACGGCGATTACGTGCCGGGCACCTGGCGCGGCCTCTGCGACCTGTCTGGCGACACTTTGGACAAGGGATCGGAGTCCGGCTGTCCCCCAGGGGAGCAGCCGCGGCCCTTATTGGGAGCAACGGCTTGACGTGAGGGACATGTTCCGGTAAACTGAATAGAGGCGGATTTCTCTGGAAATAGCGGAAAGGCCGCCACATGGCGCCCCAAAAAAGGAGGTAGAAAGATGAACCGAGTAGCATTTCTTGGTGTCGTTGTTCTTGGTGTTGTGACTTCGTCGGTTTACGCCGAGAGCCCAGTTTACTTTGCTGACGCTAATCTAAAGGCCGCTGTCGAAAGCCGACTGGGCCTATCCGACCCGACCCCCTCGGATATGCTGAGCCTGACATGGCTACAGATCGTCAGCGGAGGGATCACTGATCTTACAGGCCTTGAGTATGCCACGAACTTAACGTACCTGTATCTGGAAGTAAATCAGATTAGTGATATTTCACCGCTTTCCGGACTTACAAAGCTGACGGATCTGCTTCTGGGTCACGACCAAATCAGCGATATCTCGGCCCTGTCCGGACTTACTAACCTGAATAAGCTGACGCTCTATCACAATGAGCTTATCAGTGACATAAGCCCTTTGTCTGGGGTAACCAATTTGATGACCTTGTACATTGGTGATAACCAGGTGAGCGATATCTCGGTGCTTTCCGATCTCACACATCTCGCGGAATTGGGGATAAGCAGCAATCCAATTAGTGATATCTCGGCGCTATCGGGTCTCACCAATTTGACCGATCTTTATATGTCCTCCGCTCAGATCAGCGACATTTCAGCCATATCCGGTCTCACTCGCCTCAGGCTTCTGAGCGCAGACTACAATCAGATCAGCAATATCTCGGCTCTTGCAGGGCTCGCGAGGTTGGATCTTCTGTATCTGTACGGTAACCAGATCGGCGATATCTCGCCCCTTACCGGATTGATGCAGTTGACGCGACTAGACTTGGAGCGCAATCCCCTCAACAATGAGGCGTACTGCATCTATTTGCCGCAGATTCGCGCTAACAACCCGGGCGCGAACATAACGTGCAGCCCCAATGGCAGTCCGCCGTCCGGCGTGTCGGCCTCGGATGGGATCTACTCCGATAAAGTGCGAATTGCCTGGGATAGTCTCTGCGGCATCACGCAGGACGTCCGTTACCAGGTGTATCGATCCGAATCTTCAGGAGGCACGAAGATCGCTCTGGGTGATTGGCAATTCTCAGCGAGCTTCGATGACACGACCGCATTGCCAGACATGACCTACTACTACTGGGTCATGGCAAGGATCGGCGGCTTCCCCTATCAATATACTGACTACAGTTGGTATGACACGGGATGGTGTGGGACTGCCGTCGGCACTTACGCTCTGACCACATCCTCAACAGCGGGCGGTTCCGTGACGGTTCCGGGTGAGGGGATCTTCTCGTACGATTCCGGGAGTTCGGTACTCGTCGTGGCTGTTGCGGCGACGAACCACGACTTCACCGGCTGGACTGGAGCCGCGGTCACAGCCGGCAAGGTGGCTGACCCCGGCGCTGCGTCTACAACCGTGACAATGGATGCGGACTACACTCTAATGGCCAACTTCAGCCCTATCGTCCTGATTGATCCGCGCACGGTGACTGTCTCCTCGAGCGACGGGGGGGCTGTATCCGTGCCCGGAGAGGGCGAGTTTCAGTATGAGAAGGGCACGAGTGTGTCGATCCTTGCGAACGCCAAGGGTGGCTACCTGTTTTGGGGTTGGACGGGTACAGCCGTCACCGCCGGCAAAGTCGGTGATTCGACATCCCCAATTACCAGTCTGACGATGGATGACAATTACACCTTGTGTGCCAACTTTGTTCCGGCCGGACAGGTTTCTGTGCTGGTTCTGACTCCTAACGGCGGCGAGAGCCTGACTGGCGGCACCGTGGTTCCCATCCAATGGCAGGTCGAGGGGCCCATTGAGCGCGTCAACATCGAACTGTCGCTGGATGGCGGTTCGACTTGGGCGCGGGTGTCTCAGCCAAGCGCTCAGGGCGGGACCTGGGATTGGCTGGTTCCTACTGTCAATTCGAGTCAGTGCCTCATTCGCATCAGGGCCGCTCAGAGCGCGGATACGTCTGACATCAGCGATGCCCCATTCAGTATTCAGGGCATTGTCTGGTACGTCGATGCGGCAGCGACGGGTGCCGCCGACGGCACAAGCTGGCAGAATGCGTTTGTCTCCTTGCAGGATGGGTTGGCCAGGGCCTCGGCCGACGACAGCATCTGGGTGGCGGAAGGCCTGTACTGGCCGGACCTCGGGGCGAGCCAGACCATAGGAGATCGGGCTGCGACTCTCCAACTCAAGAGCGGCGTAGCGGTCTATGGCGGCTTCCCCACAGGCGGCGGCACGTGGCGGCAGCGCAATTCCTTCTTGCACCAGACGATCCTCAGCGGTGATATCGGCGAGCCCGGCGTCTTGACCGACAACAGCTATCATGTCGTCACCACCGGTCATGTTGCAGGCGAGGTTGTTCTGGACGGCTGTGTCATCACGTGCGGCTTTGCCAACGGCGCGGAACCGCACGATCGAGGTGGGGGAATGCACAATCAAGGCAGCCTGATCGTGAGAAACTGCACTTTCGCTGCGAATGCCGCCGTTGGCGATGGCGGCGCGGCGTATAACAGCCAGAGCAGTCTCACGTTCATCAACTGCGTTTTTACCGGCAACACCTCCGGCAATTGGGGTGGCGGCATGTGCAACACGGATAGCGCCGTGACCGTCATCAGCTGCACCTTCACAGGCAATCAGGCACTCTGGCGGGGCGGTGGCATCTACAATATCCTGGAGCCCATCAGCGTGACCAACAGCATCTTTTGGGGCAATGCCCGCATGAGTGGAACCTGCTTTGATGAGCGGGCCCAGCTTTCGTGCCATCCTGTGCTGACGATCAGCCATTGTTGCGTGCAGAGCTGGACCGGCTCATTCGGGGGTGAGAGCATTCTTGGTCTCGATCCGTTGTTTGTGGATGCCGACGGGCCGGACAACATCCCCGGCACTTGTGACGACGATCTGCAACTGCAGGATAGTTCCCCCTGTCTCGATGCAGGCGACAACGCGTCTGTTCCTTTGGATGTCGCAACGGATTTGCAGGGCCACCCGCGAATTAGCGGCAGTGCGGTGGACATAGGTGCTTACGAGTCCGGTGAGGTTCCTGAGAATTAGTGGCGATCAGGCGCGCAAAGTACCGTAGAGGCTGATGCCTGACGAGCATTTGGCGTACGCATTGGGTGTGTGTCCTGCGGGGCAAGAATCGTGAACCGCGGAGCGGGATGGAAATGCGCTGGGGCGCCGGCTCTCAGGGGGATGTCTGCCCGGCCCGGGGCTTTTGCGTCGGTTCTTGCGGCGGTCGCCCTTGGCGGCACGCCGGACCGGGCAGATCGAATTGTCGTCACGTCAGGTCACGTTCAGGCCGACGTGGCCTTGACCCTCTCCTCCTGCGACATCGCCGCCAGCTTCTCGACCTCCTTGCTTTCCAGGCCGAGTCCCTTGGCTACGCGCCGGCCGTAGTCGGGATCCGCCTTGTAGAACAGGGCCGTCTGGCGGAGCTGGATGCGCTTCATCGCCCCGCCCAGGTGAGCGACGATGTTGCCGACGAGGTGCTCGCGGTCCGTGTCGCTCATGACCCGGCGGTAGAGCTCGCCGGGCTGGAAGAAATCGTCGTCCGTCAGTTCCTGGGGATAGCGAGCCGCCTGGCCCTCCAGGGCAATCGGGGGCTCGGCCACGGTCGGATCGGGCGCCGGGCCGCCCATCGAGTTGGGCCAGTAGTTCGGTCCGCCCTTGCCGTTGTCGTCCAGCCGCATGTATCCGTCGCGCTGGTAGTTGGCCGCCTTGCAGGCCTTGGGCGCGTTGACCGGCAGAAGTTGATAGTTGGGGCCGAGACGGTAAAGGTGGGCGTCGTGGTACGAGATGACGCGGGCTTGCAACATTTTGTCTGGCGAGGCGCCGATGCCCGGTACGAAGTTGCCCGGCGAGAACGCCGATTGCTCGACCTCCGCAAAGTAATTGTCCGGATTGCGGTCGAGGACCATCCGGCCAATCTCGATGAGCGGATAGTCCCCGTGCGGCCAGACCTTTGTAATGTCGTTGATGTTCCAGCGATAGGTCTTGGCGTCTTCGGCCGGCATGATCTGCACGCATACCTTCCATGCGGGGCACTCGCCTTTGGCAATGGCGTCATGCAGATCGCGGGTGGCGTAGTCGGGATTCTCGCCGGCGATCTTGGCCGCCTCCTGTCGGGTGAAGTTCTGGATGCCCTGCTCCGTCTTGAAATGGTACTGCACCCAGTAGGTCTGGCCCTTGGCGTTGTACCATTTGAAGGTATGGCTGCTGTAGCCGTTCATGTGGCGGTAGTCCTTGGGCGTGCCGCGGTCGGAGAACAGGATGGTGACCTGGTGGATCGACTCCGGCGTTAGAGACAAGAAGTCCCAGAACATATCCGGGTTCGGTGCGTTCGTGGCGGGGTCCCGCTTCTGCGTGTGAATGAAGTCGGGGAACTTCAGCGGGTCGCGAATGAAGAAGACCGGCGTATTGTTGCCCGTCATGTCGTAGTTGCCCTCCTCGGTGTAGAACTTCACGGCGAAGCCCCGCGGGTCCCGTGCCGTGTCGGCCGAGCCCTTCTCGCCGCCGACGGTCGAAAACCGAGCAAACACCTCGGTTTTCTTTCCAACTTTGGAAAGAAACTTTGCGCGGGTGTACTTGCTCATATCGGCCGTACACTCGAAGGTGCCGCCGGCGCCGGCGCCCTTGGCGTGCACGACGCGCTCCGGGATCCGCTCGCGATTGAAGTGTGCGAGCTTCTCCATCAGGTGCACGTCCTGCATGAGGGCCGGTCCGCGCGGCCCGGCCGTCAGCGTGTTCTGATCGTCCTCGATTGGCATGCCCGAAGCGGTCGTCAGTTTCTTCTGTTTTTCCTTAGCCATGGCTTGTCTCCTTATTCCAGCTTCATCCCAAACCATACAGACGTGTTCGTTGCACCCCCATGCGCGCAAGGGCCCCATTTCCGACCGCATTGCTGGCTTGTCACAGCCGTCGAGTCTATACTGGTGGCTGGCCACATGCCGAACGGGCACCTGCTACTATGCGCTCCGTGCGCGTCCGGTTCAACAATAATAATCAATCGGGTATGGCCGGTGAAACAGGGTGGAGATGGAAACGTGATTCTGTCGAATATTGAGATTCAGCGAGCGATTGATGATGGGCGGCTGGTGATCGAGCCGGAGCCGTTGCCGCGCCGGCCTCAGGCGGGCCGGTACTGCCCATACGATACGCATGCGGTGGACCTGCGGCTGTACCATGAGATCACGGTTCCGCAGGCGGGGCCGTATCACTACGATGTGACGGAGCGCGGGACGTTGTCAGAGGTGATCGCGCGGCATTCGCATCGGTACACGCTGACGGATGAGAATCCGTATCCGCTCAAGCCGCAGCAGTTTATTCTCGGCCGGACGCTCGAACGCATCGAGCTGCCGACGGACAAGGGCACGCCGCACTTGGCTGCGCGAATCGAGGGCAAGAGCAGCCGGGCCCGCTGCGGGCTGATGGTCCACTTCACCGCCCCGACCGTCCATCCCGGCTGGATCGGGCCGCTGACGCTCGAAATGATCAACCTGGGTCCGATGACGTTCATCCTCCGGCCGGCGATGCACATCGCCCAGCTCATCATCGAGGAGGTCCGCGGCGAAATCTTCCTGAACCCGAGCGAGTTCCACGGACAGGCCACCGCCGAAGGGCTGGCGGATCCGCCGGGAGGCGGACAGTAAACAGGCGAGCGAGAGAGCGGACTGCCCAAATCAAAGATCCGAATGGCCCGGTCTATAGGGCGTGCCATCCATCTCCCTGCGAGTCTTCCGAGGAGCCTCGGCTGGAGGCCGAATCCCCAATCTTGCCCGCTACGTCTTGATTCTTGATTTTCCGATGGTCGTTGGCTTTCGTTCACCACTCGAGTTCGGCGACGATAGGCGTGTGATCGCTGGGGCGCTGGGCGGCCCGTGGCTCTTTGTCGATCCAGCACTGCCTGCATGTCCGGGCCACCGGTTCAGTGCCCATGATATGGTCGATCCGCCAGCCGCGATTCTGCTCGAAGGTTCTGGGGCCGCGGTAGTCCCAGAACGTGTA
>CBFDBY010000111.1:0-20489 GCA_965603165.1 uncultured Phycisphaerae bacterium | reverse complement strand
CCACTTTGTAGCCTGGACGGGCACCGCAGTAGATGCGGGCAAGGTTGGCGATGCCGGTTCGGCCAGCACGGCCGTTACGGTGGACGCGGACTATACGCTGGAGGCCCTGTTTGCCATTGACCAACGGGCGCTGAGTCTCTCCTCCTCTGTCGGTGGCAATGTGTCCATGCCCGGCGAAGGCTCCTTCCTGTATGACCATGGGACTGTTGTGTCGGTAGAAGCAGTTGCCGGCGCCAATCATATGTTTCTACAGTGGTCGGGTACAGCCGTCGAGGCAGGGCAGATCAGCGATCCCTATTCCGCGACCACGACGATTGCAATGGACTCCGACTGCACGCTTCGAGCCAACTTCACTACGGCTCTGGCTCGGGTCTATGTCGATGATGACAGTCCTGAAGATCCGAGGCCCTATGATCCGTCGCTAAGTGATCCGCATGAAGACGGCAGCGCTGAGCACCCCTTTGACGAGATTCAGGAGGCCATCAGTGTATGCCGGGACGGCATGTATGTGATTATACTCGAAGGCGTGTACCACGAGTGTATCGATTCGACTGGTCTGAACATCGTGGTGACCAGCACAGATCCCGATGATCCGAGTGTTGTGGAAAACACGATCATCGACGGGAATGGCTCTGGTCCCGTTGTCCGGCTGGCGAGCGGTGAAGATCCCAATTGCGTTCTCACAGGCCTTACCCTAACGGGTGGCAACAACCAGCGGGGTGGAGGCATATACTGCGAGAATAGCAGTCCGACAATCGTCAAATGCGTATTAACCGGTAACCAAGCCCATTATGGTGGCGGACTGTATACTTTCCAAAGCAGTCCCACAGTGACGAATTGCGTATTCGCAGGCAACCTAGCCGCCTTTCGTGGAGGAGCGGTATACGACAGGGAATCTGCGACGGTCCTAATGAATTGCACACTCACCGGCAATATTGCCCTTGATGGCGGCGGCATATGCAGCACCGGCAGCGATTTGCAACTGGTCAACTGCATCGCCTGGGGTAATCTCGCCAACACAGGCACTGATGAGACTGCTCAGGTGAAGGTTGATGGTGGCGCACTATCAGTTGAGTACTGTTGTATAGCAGGATGGACGGGCGTCTTGGGCGGTGCCGGCAACTTTGATGCCGACCCGTGTTTTGCTGATGCTGGTTATTGGGATGATCACAGCACACCTGATGATGCCGACGATGATTCGTGGGTGAATGGCGACTATCATCTGAAATCTGAGGCAGGGCGCTGGGACCCGAATTCAGGAAGCTGGGCACTCGATACGGTAACAAGTCTTTGCATTGATGCCGGAGATCCGAACTCAGACTGGACGGCCGAACTCTGGCCTCACGGCAAGCGCGTTAACATGGGGGCGTATGGTGGAACAACACAAGCCAGCATGTCCCTGTCTAATGTCGGTAATATCTCAGACTACAACAATGATGGACGGGTCGACGGAAATGACCTGCGCATATTCGCCCGGAGATGGTTGTATGGGGCAGAATGTCTGGCGGAAGACAGCAACCGAGACGGCATTGTGGACTTCTTCGACTATACCGATCTGGCTCATAGCTGGCAGTGGAAGGAGTAGTATGAGTGGGTGCGATTGGGCTTGTCACGGAAGTTGGATATAGTTCAAGATAGGGTGTACCTGTAGAATTGCCATAGGCCGTTGTGCAAAGGCAGAATCCGCGTCAAACGCTCCCCGAACGAGGTAGCATTAGGTTCGAACCCTGTATCGCCCAATACGCCCCTGCCAAGATGGCGGAGGTCTCTTCCTCGTCCTCTCCAGCTCCTGTCTCCGCTCAGAATTCTCCGAGTCCCGTCCCTCTTGCGGACCTGCACAGGATCCCGACAGCATATTTTGCGAAAGCGCCGCGCAAGGATGGCGAGGGTAAACGCGTAGTAAGGGCGCCGGCAGGCGTCCTGCCGGGGGTCGTATCAGGAGTCGCAATCGTAAGGATTCAGGAACAGGATGGATGGGCCATGAGATTTCTCTTTCTGACAATCAGTTTGGCGTTGGTCACGGCGGATTTGCTGGCGTTCTACAACAACGTAGATCTGGCTTCCTGCTTCGAGGAGATCTGGCTCATGGCGTGTCTGGTCGGTTTGCTCATGCTAACGGCTGTCGCGCTCTTCGACGGGCCGCGGACGGAGCAGGATGCCCAAGAGGGCCGGACGGTCTTCATTCTATAGGCGGCTGGCCAACATGCCGGACGGGAGGGACGAGGTCATGCCTTGGCTTGGACCCCAGCGAGCGATTCGAAGAATCACGCGGCAAGTTCAGGACAGGGCGGCGTCCTTCTCGCGTACCTTCTGCTCCTGCATTTTCTTGAAGCCGGCGAGTTTCTCCCGGAGAGCGGGATCGGACAGCGCCAGGATCTGGACGGCCAGGATGGCGGCGTTCTTTGCCCCGGCCCTGCCGATGGCGACGGTGGCGACGGGCACACCGGGGGGCATCTGGACGGTGCTGAGCAAGGCGTCCAGTCCGGCGGGCCCGCCCTCGGCGGCCAGCGGCACCCCGATGACGGGCAGCGTCGTCCAGGCGGCCATCGCCCCGGCCAAGTGGGCGGCCATGCCCGCGGCCGCGATAATGACCTTCACGCCCCGGGCCTCGGCCGTTTGGGCGAACTCGGCGGCCACCTGCGGCGTTCGGTGCGCGGAAATGATCCGCACCGCCGGCTCGAGGCCGAACTGGCGGAGTTGCTCCACACAACTTTGCATCACCTTCAGATCGCTGTCGGAACCCATGACGACGGCGACCCGCGTGGTTTTTTCAGATCCCATTGTTTTTTTCACTCCGTGAACTACAATATCCCTGGATGACCGTCGCGGCAGATGATAGCAGCCGGCTGCCGCGGTTGCAAGGATGTCGCAACAACAAGATGAGAGTCGCGAAATGTGAGGCGTGAAACCGCCCAAATCCTTATGGCCCCATAGGCCCCCTATCAGTCATGCGGCCCGCTTCACCTGATGCGCCGAAAGGGCTCTGCCATGCAGATTCGAAAACCGGTTGTTGCAGGTCAGTTTTATCCCGCGGATCGTGTAAGCTGCCTGGCGCAGGTCCGTGATTGTCTGCCGTCGGAGGGTTTCGCTGAGCCGCTGCCGGAGCCGCTGGTGGCGGGTCTTGTCCCGCACGCGGGCTGGACGTTCAGCGGTCCGCTGGCGGCGCTGGTCTTTTCGGCCGTCAAGAGGCAGCGCGGGAGTACCGGCACCTTCGTGATCTTCGGGGCCGCCCACGGGTACTTCGGCCCCAAGCCCGTGCTGGACAGCAGCGACGCATGGGAGACGCCTTTGGGCACGGTCGAGATCGATGACGCGATCCGGCAGTCTCTGCTCGACGATGGGATGGCCGTGGTCGATGCCTCGGCCCATCGGTACGAGCACAGCATCGAAGTACAGGTCCCGTTCGTTCAACACCTGTTCCCGGAGGCCCGGATTGTCCCGATGATCGTTCCGGCGAGCGAGATGGCGATGAGCGTGGGCAGCGCCGTTGCCGATCGATTGCTGGCGTCAGACGCCGGCGTCGTCTGCGTCGGCTCGACCGACCTGACGCACTACGGGCCGCGATACGGCTTTACGCCGATGGGAATCGGCTCGGACGCGCTGCGCTGGGCCAGCAGCGTCAACGACAAGCAGTTCATCGATCTGGCCGTGGGTCTGGAGCCCGAGCGCCTGCTGGCCAATGCCATCGAGAACGGCAATGCGTGCGGCCCCGGCGCCGCCGCGGCGACCGTGGCCGTCGCCCGGAAGCTGGGCGCCTCCAAGGGGGTGCTGCTCGCCCACACCGACAGCAACGAGATCATGCGTCGCGAGATGGGGACCACGAGCCGGGACAGCGTGGGGTACGCGGCGATCGTGTTCTGACGGCATGGTCCATGAGGGACAGGACTCCGGAACGTCCGATATTCAATCACGCACCACGGAAATAGACGGATGGGCCGGAATTTTTCTTTGACAATCGCGCAGTCATCCCCTATGACTTGCCCCAAAGGCTCTGCCGATTGTACGTTCACCCCGAGATCAATTTGTTGGAGACCGTGGTATGGAATACAAGATTCAGTTAAAAGAGAGCGATATTCCACGACAATGGTACAATCTTGCGGCGGATTTGCCGACCCCGCTGCTGCCCCCGCTCGGCCCGGACGGCAAGCCGGTGACACCGGACATGCTTACCCCGGTGTTTCCGATGAACCTCATCGAGCAGGAGGTCAGCACCGAGCGGTGGATCGACATCCCGGAGGATATCCTCAACATTCTCTACCGTTGGCGTCCGGCGCCCCTGAAGCGGGCGGTCTATCTGGAGAAGCACCTGAAGACGCCGGCCCGGATCTACTACAAGGATGAGAGCTACAGCCCGCCCGGCAGTCACAAGCCCAACACGGCCGTCGCGCAGGCCTACTACAACAAGCAGTTCGGGATCGAGCGGCTGACCACCGAGACGGGGGCCGGCCAGTGGGGCAGCGCCCTGGCGTTTGCCTGCAAGATCATCGGCCTCGAGTGCAAGGTCTACATGGTCCGCATCAGCTTCGACCAGAAGCCGTTCCGTAAGACGATGATGCAGGTCTGGGGGGCCCAGTGCGTCGCCAGCCCGAGCTCGGAGACGAATGCGGGGCGGAAGATCCTCGAGGAGATGCCGGACACGCCGGGCAGTCTCGGAATCGCGATCAGCGAGGCTATCGAAGCGGCCGTCACGGACGCCTCCGGCAAGACGCGCTACTCGCTCGGAAGCGTCTTGAACCACGTCCTGCTGCATCAGACCATCATCGGCCTGGAGGCAAAGAAGCAGTTGGAGGCGGCCGGCGAGAAACTGCCGGACGTCGTCATCGGTTGTGCCGGCGGCGGCAGCAACTTCGCCGGGCTGGCCTTCCCCTTCACGACCGACAAGATCAACGGCGCCAACATCGAAATCATCCCGGTGGAACCGGCCGCCTGTCCCACGATGACCCGCGCGCCGTTCCATTACGATCACGGAGACACCGCCTGCATGACGCCGCTGCTGGCCATGCACACGCTCGGGCACGCCTTCGTGCCGCCGCCCATCCACGCGGGCGGACTGCGGTATCACGGCATGGCGCCGCTGGTGTGCCAGGCGATTGTGGAGGGTCTGTTCACACCGCGATCCTACCATCAGACCAAATGCTATAACGCCGCGCTCTTATGGGCCGCGACGGAAGGTTCGATCTGTGCGCCGGAGACGAGTCACGCCGTGGCCGCGGCCATCGACGAGGCCGAGAAGGCCCGCGAAGAAGGCAAGGAAAAGGTCATCCTCTTCAATTACAGCGGCCACGGGCTGATGGACCTGTCCGGCTACGATGCGTTCATGTCCGGCAAGCTCAGTGACTACGATCTGCCCGAAGACGTGCTGCAGAAATATACAAAGGACCTCGAGAAGCTACCGCCGGCCGAGGCGAGAAAGAGCGGCCGTTGGTAGGAGGTATGAGAATCCGCGCCGACGGGGTACGCGGAAAGACGCCCGTTCGAGGAGTATGTGTGAGTGACTAAGGAGACATGAAATGAAGCGTGTGATTTTCTCAGTAGTGCTCCTGACGACGGCGGTGGCAGTGGGACAGGAGTGGGAAGGTGACCTGATGGGCGCCGAGGGCGGCATCCATGGCATGCTCGGCGTGACCTGGGACAGCAAGTATATCTGGCGCGGTTTCGACATGTATGATGACGTCAGCGCCACGCACCTCCTGGCCGATTTCAACCTTTTTGACAGCGGTTTCGGGGTCAGCGCCGTCGGGCATCGCGCCAATTCGAGCGGGTTTGAGGACCGGGAACAATGGGACTACACCGCGTACTATCAGAACGGTGTCCTTGCCGGCGAGCCGTTTGCGACGAACTTCCGATTCGGGTGGGTGTACTACAACTACCCGGAGCTCAACTCGGATGAGTCCGTTGACCTGCAGGAAATGCATATGATCCTGGGCTGGCCGAACCTCGTGCCCGTCAAGGGCCTGCAGCCCAGCTACGTGCTGGCTGTCCTCTGGCCCTCAGACAGTGACTCACGGCTCTCGGACTCCGCCTCCGGCGCTCTGCACATCCTCATGCTCGATTACCAGTTCAGCGTCGCGGGCATCGTCCCGGACATCGTGGAACACGCGATCAGGCTGCACTGGGAACTCGTCTACAACGACGGCTTCAGCCCAACGCCCAATCGGCCGTTCCGCGACTGGAGGACGGTGTATCGCAACCCCGATCACGGATTCTCAAACACGGTCTTCGGCGTCTCGACCGATTTGGCGATTGGCGACAGAAGGAATATCATCTTCACGCCGGGCCTCTACTATCAGATCACGCTGGATAACACCATCAACGAGGACGACGACGAGCTGTGGGCCAGCGTCGGCCTGAAGTACACCTTCTAAGAGAACCGTTTGACTTCGACACATCGGGCCGGCCCTCAAACGCCGGCCCGTTTGCTTTCCCGCGCGAGCAGGCCCCTACCCCCTGAGGACCCGGCTCATCCTGCGGATGGTGTCATCGACCTCTTGGGGGTTCATCATGCCGACCGTGATGGCGTCCACCAGCTCGTTATCGAGCACGTACTTGAGCGAGGCATCTTTCTGCTCGGGCTTCGTGAGCTTGCCGGCTCCGAAGATCTTCATGCCCAGGACGACCTTGCCGCTGGCCCGAGCCTGTTTGAGCACCGGTGCGATTTCCTCGGGCGAGCCGTCCATCTCGGCTTCTTTGCCCGCGTTGTTGATGCGGGCGAGGATGACGTCCACCCAGGGGTCGGCCGCCGCTGTTTTCAGGGCGCCGAGGTCGTGACAGGAGACGCCGACGGCCCGTACGGCCCCCTGCTGCTTCATCTCGGACAACTCGTCGCGGACACGTGCGAAGGTCTGCGGCCATTCGCTGTTCGTCATGCAATGAATCAGGCAGATCTCGAGGACCTCGGCATTGAGCTCCTTGCGGAAGCGGTCCACTTCGGCCTTGGCCCCGCCGGAAGGCGAGCACCAGTACTCGGTCCGCGGCCAGATCTTGCTCTGGAGGATGTACTTATCCCGCGGGACGCCGGCGATGGCCGTGCGGACGTACGGATGCGCCCCGTAGAGGTCGGCCGTATCGATGAAGGCGATCCCCTGGTCCAGGCTGTGGCGGATCAGTTCGGTGAAGGCCTTCTCGCCCAGCCGCGTGTGCGCGGAGGAGCGCGCCCCGCCGTTCCATCCGGTGCCCTGGGCGAGCCGGGTGGCTTTGATGCCCGTACGGCCGAGCGTCACGATCTCGGTCGCCCCGCCTCTGGCCGGCGTCCTGCTGCGGTTTCTCTGTGCCGCGGCGAGCGGTTCCGTGCCGGCCACGAGTGCCCCGGCCCCGGTGAGTGCCGTTCTGACAAACTGACGGCGCGTGCAGCCACAACGAACGCTATCCGACAACGATCTCTCAATGCTCATATGTCCGGCTCCTTTCACGACCTGCGCGATATGCTTGCGGTCCTGTCACCTGCGAATCAGTATACCCATATCGCGGACGCAACTCAAAGGCGTTTGATCCGGATATTGCGGTACCAGACGGGCCGGCCGTGGTCCTGCAGGCCAACGTAGCCCGCACGGGCGAAATCCTTGATCGCTCGGGGGAATTTGTTCGGCGTCCCGTCCGGGTTCTCACGCGGCCGGGTCCACCGGTCCACATCCATCTCGATCACCGGCTCCCCGTTGAGAACGACCTCGACGCGGCTGCCCCGGCACGTCAGCCGGCACCGATTCCACTGGCCGGGAGGCCGGATCGCGTTCTTCGAGGGCGCCTGGCAATCGTACACGGCGCCGGTAGTGCCCGTCTTCGAAATCCGCTCGCGCCCGTATGAATTGGCGACCTGGATCTCCATCCCCGTGTAGACGGGGTCTTTCAGGTCCGAGGTGCGAAAGAAGATGCCGCTGTTGGTGCCTTCCACGACCTTGAACTCGAGATCGAGGATGAAATCACCGTAGGTCTCCCCGGCCCAGAGATAGTCGAAGTTGTGTTCCTGGCCGTCCATCGCACGATTGACGGTGAGCACGCCGTCGCGAACGACCCAGGAATTCTCGGGGCCGGTGATCCAGCCGGTAAGGTCTTTGCCGTTGAACAGGTTCACGAAGCCATCGGCGTCCGTGTCCGGCTTCTGTGCCCGGCTTCCGGTTTCCTTGGGAAGCTTGCGGATCAGCACATTGCGGAACTGGACCAGGCTGGAGGCGGGATTCAACTCGCCGGTCTTTGGGTCCACGCCGCCATGATGCTGCAAACCGATAGGCCCGCGCTCCGGCAGGCCGGGCACCTCGGCATTCTCGATGACGGTCTTGCCGTTGAGCATCACGGTGACACGGTTGCCGACGACGGTGATGTCGTAGGAGTTCCACTGGCCGACGGGTCGATCCGCCGGCACCTTCGGAACCGCCGCGGCCCGCTGTTCGGGCGTCAGGCTCTTATCGTTGCGAACGGACCACATCTCCCCCGAGCCGATCGGCCAGCACCAGAGGTTAACCTGTCCTCGGCCCGTGCCGCGCAGCAGAATGCCGGAATCGGCATTGGGCGTCGGGACTTCGATCACCGTGCCGTCGGCATCGGTCTTGTAGGAGCCGTCGGGAAGAATCGTGGGCATCGGATACAGGCCCGTCGTCCGCTTGAACCGCCATTCGACGTGGAGCGCAAAGTCCTCGAATGAGTCGGCGGTCCAGAGAGTCTTGTCACCCTTCGCCTCGGACATGGCGTCGTAATCGATCACGCCGTCGATCACTTTCCAGTGGCCGTTGTCGCCTTGCGGCACTTTCCAGCCCGTCAGGTCCTTGCTGTTGAACAGGACCTCATACTGGGGCCACGGCCGCCACGTCGGGTAGGTCGTGTCGACCGGCAGTTTGTGCGCCCGCGGCGGTGTCGGCGGGTTGCCCTCGTTGTAGAACACGTACAGACCGCCTTTGCCGGCGATGATGACGTCGTTGCGCCCGTCCTTGTTCATATCCGCGATGTTGAGCTTCATGCCCACGCTGACCACGTAGTTGGGAGGCGGGTTGATTCCCCCTTCGTCGGGGTAATACGGCAGGTGATTGTACGACAGGATGTGCCGCTCGAATTGGCCGCCCTGGAGATCGTACCAGAATGCGTAGAGTGGCTCGAACGCGCCGATATCCGCACCGTGATGGGCGAAGAGGCGCTTGCCGGTCACGAGGTCGGGCTTGCCGTCGCCGTTGAGATCGTCCATCGCGAGCGTGTGGAACTGGCTGTATTCGGTATCGATCCAATGCGTCGCAAACGTGCGCTTGCCTGCTGCGTCGACTTTCTGCTGGAGCCAGGCCAGGCCGTAGGCGTGCGACGAGCCGATGATGACGTCGTTGAGACCGTCGGCGTCCACATCGTGGATGAGGACAGGATGAGAGGCGGCTCCGCCGCGACCTTTGGCCGGCTCGAACTTGTAGTCGGCATGGAAGGTCCACGGCGTGTCGGTCGCCCGCTCCGGCTGCTCGTACCAACCCACGCCCGTGACGATATCCGTCCGGCCATCCATGTTGATATCGCCCAGGCCGTTGCCGTGCACGTCGCCCTGCGTCCCGACGACATGCTCGACAAACCAGGGCTCCCGGTCGATGTGTTCCAGCCAGGTCATCCCCTGGCCCTTCACCAGCGACCAGTGGTTGCACAGGATGTCGTCGTCGCCGTCCCCGTCGATATCGCCGTGAATCACGCCCTCCATGTTTTGCGCTTGGTGAATGCGGGTAGACTTCCAGACGCTCGTCTTATCGCCCGGGTTCTCATACCAGAAGGCGCCTTTGAGGAACATCCAGCCGGAGCTGACGATGTCCGGCCGACCGTCGAAATTGACGTCCATCGCGAACTCGCTGTTGTCGTCCGTCTCGGGACCGTTGGTCTCCGCCCCGTCGCGGAAGTCCGCGTGCTTGATCCAGTGCGGCGCCTCATACCAGTTGCGGCCTGACGCGATGTCCAGGTCCCCGTCGCCGTCCACATCGAGCACCGAGGCGCACTCGCAGAACGGCCCAAACCAGTAGCTGTTCCGAGTCGGATCGTGCACGGGGCCGTCGATCTTCAGCGGCACGAAGATGACCTCGCTCGCCTGCACCGAAACGGCCATCACCAGCACGGCCATTGCCCACACGCATCGACGCTTCAGCAAAGCGGCCGTGGAGACAGACGCCTCGTTCCGTATGAAGCGGCAATGTGAATCTCTGGGAATGTCACTCATCGTTTGGTCTCCTTCGCGTCGAAAAAGGGAGTTCGTTTCATCACGTCTCCAGCGACCGGCCGTTATGGCACGGCCGATCGACGGATCGATTGGTGACGCTGGCACATCATGCTAACGGCTGGGGCGACCCCCTTCAACCTTCTTTCATGGCGGTCCGCCAGGCGCGTGCCGTCGAAGACTCTGCGGAAAATATCCCGCCGGATACGGACATGGTAGCCGAGCGCCCCGCCTTGTGGTATGATGGCCGCCAATTCGTTGGAGCCCGTGTGCGTGACAGAGTGGCTCAAAGAAAGACACGTCTTCTCCGGGAAGGGAGCTGTGCCATGGATGCAATGTCCCCGAGCGTCAGAATCCGCCTGAGTATCATGATGTTCCTGCAGTACATGATGTTTGCCGTCTGGTGGGTGCCCCTGGCGGCCTACCTGACCAAGCTGAACATCGAAGGCGACGCCAAGGCCTGGATCCTCAGCGTCATGCCGTTGGGCTGCCTGATCGCGCCGGTGCTCTGCATGATTGCCGATCGCCACTTCGCCAGCCAGAAGGTCCTCATGGCCCTCAATCTCGGCTGCGCCGTCCTGTTCTTCCTCGGGGCTATGCAGAGCAATCCGACGGCCATGTTCGTGATCCTGCTGTTGGGAATGCTCTGCTATATGCCGACATGGGGCCTGACGAACGCCATCGCCATGGCGAACGCGCCCTCCGAGAAGTTCCCCCAGATTCGCGTGTTCGGCTCGATCGGCTGGGTGGCATCCGCCGTGTTCAGTCTCATCGCGGTAAACGTGTTCGGAACCGAGTCCATTGACGGCACGGCGGTTCCTCTATACTGCGGCGCCGGCACGGCCCTCGTCGCGGCACTGCTCAACATGCCCCTGCCCAATACACCTCCGCCGGCCAAAGGCAAGCCGGCCTCGATCGTCGATGTGCTCGGCCTGCGGGCCTTGACCCTCCTGAAGGACGGCAACTTCGCCCTGTTCATCGTGATTTCCATGCTCGTGATGCTGCCGTTCACCATGTACTTCTCGCTGGGCTCGCAGTTCTTCAAGAGCCAGGGGTTCGAGCAGGTGACGGCGACGATGAACCTGGGACAGTTCGTGGAGATGTTCGTCATGCTTCTGGTGCCGGTGGCGCTGGCGCGGTACGGGCCGAAATGGGCCATGGTCGCAGGGCTGGGCGCATTGACGGTGCGCTATGCGGCGTTTCTCGGCGGCGGCGTCCTCGGTCTCCCGTCGCTGTACTATGTGGCCATTCTCGTGCACGGCGTGATCTACGGCTTCTTCTTCGTCGGCGGGCAGGTCTACGTGGACAAAAAAGCGCCGCCGGAAATCCGGGCCCAGGCGCAGGGACTGATCGTGCTGATCTGTTTCGGCGTGGGTATGCTCGTCGGAACGTTCTTCAACGTGCGGCTCATCGACGTGTATACGGCCGAGCAAACCATCGAAGGCGCCGTGCAGAACGTCACCAATTGGGATACCATCTGGGTCATCATCACGATCATGAGTGCCGTATTGCTCGGCCTGTTCGCGCTGCTTTTCCGCGACGATGTGGCGAAGAAAGCCGAACCGACGGCCGCGCAGTAGACCCGGAGCCGCATTGCGGAACGCAGACGCCGACGCCAGTGTCGGCAGAGGCCAAACGAGCGCCCCAAAGGCCCCGTCCGCGCCATCTTCAATCCAACTGCACTCCGAAAGAAGTACCGGACCCCTTCAGTTCTGCCCGCCTCGCGGAAAATTGAGCCGCGCGTACTTCCCGAACAGCTCCGCCGCCTTGCGGTCGTACGCCCGCGCCGCCTCGACCTCGTCACGGAACGTCCCGAGATGGTGCTTGTGCCCGTGAAGCGTGGCCTCGGCGATCCAGTTGTCCTTTTCCTCGCAGTAGCGGACGCCCTTGTACTTCGATTTCTTCGCTCGCGGCCGGCTGTTGTACAGGTTCTGCTGCCTCGTGCAGACCCGCAGATTGCTGCGGCAGTTGTTCAGCCCGTTGCCGTCGATATGATCGACGACGAGCCCCCGCGCCGGCTTCATGATCTCGCGGTGCATCAGGATCGTCTTGCCCTTGCACGCGCGGATGGCGTAGACCTTGCCGCCGGTAACGAGCGCGGTCCACTTGTACCGGCTGAGCCACTTGTAATCGGCCGCATCGACGATGGCGTACTTGCCCTTGGTCAGGCCGATGTGTTTGACCTTTCTGCTCTTTGGCTTAGGCGGCTTCGTCCACACCGGCCGCTCGCGCCGCGCCCGGAAGTTCCGGCAGCACGCGCACGGGTCCACCCGCACGACCTCGCCCGGCGCATCCGGCCGATTCACGCACACCAGCGCATCGGCCACCGCCGTCAGAGGCCCCGACCGCCCATCCTGCATCGGGCACGCGTACACACATCGCTGACAGGTTCGATTCGTCATGAGTTCCTCCTTTGCCGAAGCCCCGCAATTGATGAGGGATGATTGATTATGGATGATTGGTTGTGCATTTCTGTGTTCCTCCGCGACTGCGGACTTCGTGCCCTTCGCGTCCTTCGTGGTCTCACGAGCGCTTCGGATTGGAATATCCGAAGGCTCAAAGCTCCCAGACGAAGAGCGCGCGGTCTGTCCGGCCGCGTGGCGTTGGGCCGTTTGGATCTCGGGTTTCGCAATCAGGTTGTTCGCGGACGGTGTGAATCCGTTCGCCGCAGGTGGAAGGTTGATCCCTTCGCGCACTGCGGGCTGACCGATCTTGTCAGAAACGGATTGTCCGCGACCGGCGACGCCGGGCCGCCATCTCGCTGCCGTGGCCTCCTGGGCCAACTACCGCCTCGCTTCTGCAAGGCACATCTATACTACGCCGGGATGGGTAAAATGGTCAACAAAAAAATAGAAATATTCTGCAAATTTCCCACCAGGAGGCCGGAGGACGCAAACCACGCGAAACAGGAGATTTCACCACAGAGGCTCAACCGATGTCATTGCGAGGAGCCCAGCGACGCGGCAATCTCCCGATCTATCGAACGGAATGGAACCACGGATGCACACAGATGAACACAGATACCCGGCCGGAGGCCGGGCTATCCCTTATCACGTATCACTTATCACATGTCGCTGCGGGCTCCGCCCGCTCAATCATCGATAATCAATTCCAAGGGCCGGCTGCCGTGTCTACGCTCGCGTAGACATGCCCGTTGCGGGATACGAATAATGAATATGTAAGACTCGACCCCACGTCTTGCCTACTTAAGACTCGACATTGGATCTTCCCGAAAGGACGGCCTCAGGGCTGGATTGCCGGATTTCCTTCCTCTGAATACTGACACTGCTTTCGCATTTCTTTAATCATTTGCCTCTAACTGGCCGATAATCCATCATATGCGATGTGATACGCCCCTGTGCGAGTCCTTGACAAATGTCTACGGTAGCCCCTGGATGCGGGCGTTTTTTTGATGGCTGCTTGGAGGACTGGCTTGTTAGAATTGTCCCCGGATATGCCCGTACGGGGCTTGGCAGTGACAGAGAAGGTTAGGTACGGGTTGTCGGTAAAACATGCTACGCATTCGGGGAGCCGGAAATGGCGATGCGCATAACCAAACATGACATCGGCGCAGAGATCATATCGATTCTGACAAGAGGTATGTACCCTGATCCGCGAGATGCTTTGCGCGAATATGTTCAGAATGGTGTAGATGCTGGTGCGAAGCATATTGGCATAAAGATACGCAGCAACACCATCGCCATAATGGATGATGGTGAGGGAATGGATGAGAATGTGATGAGAGACGCTATTCGCGTTGGCATCTCTGATAAGAACCCGCATGCTGAGGTCGGCTTTCGTGGAATAGGTATATACAGCGCCTTCCATTTGTGCGACGAGTTACGAATATACTCTCGGACAGAAAAGGACGATACACCACGCGTCCTCCTGTTCAACTTCAAGTCGATGCGCGACCTTCTAGAGAAGCAACAGTTGGACAGGGTGAACGGGACAATCACCGCCAAGGAGCTTGTGGATTTGCAGGCGATCTTGCAGGACAACATTCGGCTCAGAGCGTTGAGGGCGAATGACTTTGTACAACAGGGGACCCGAGTAGAGATGTTCGGGCTTGAGCCATCCTTCTTTCAGTCTTTGTCGAGGTTTGAAGAGGTTGCCGACTACCTTCGTCAAGTCGTGCCTTTGCACTTTGACCCAGACCACTTCAAATGGGCAAAGCGTATTGAGAAGAAGATCAGAGACACATGCGCTCAACATGGAACGCGGCTCAATCTCGTCTCGCTCAAACTCCAGGTCAACAAGAAGACGGAGAGCCTCTTTCGACCATACCGTGACGATCTATTTGGAGGGGATCCCCTGCGCCCAGTGTTCCGAGAAGTCAAATCAAGGCACGAGTTCTTTGGGGTAGTATGGGGCTGTTTGAATCCGGTTCGAAAGAAGATCCAGGACAGGCACCTGCGAGGATTTCTGCTGACGAAGCAGGGTTTTGCCTTGGGCAGACGGACCGATATGGCGCGTCATTTCGGCAAACGAACCACATACTTCGACAGATACATCGGAGAGATCATTGTCGTAGAGCCTGGGCTTCTGCCAAACGCAGCGAGAACAGACTTCGAGCACTCCGCGATGCGCACAAGCTTCTATGAAGCATTAGCCTCGGTAGCCGCGGGTTATAATGAGAAAGCGGACGAGCATCAGGAATTAACAAAAGGCGATGACGTCCTGGATGCTGCCATAGACCGAATTACAGAGATAGAGAAGACCATCGCCTTCAACTACGAAAAAGCCGACCGGTTATTAGACATGGTGGTGGAGATAAGGTCAACCCGGGAGGAGCTCGACAAGAGGCTCAAGAAGGGCGCATTTCGAAGCACGCGCACAGACGACGCCAAGAGCGTTTCTAAGTCGGCCCGTGCGATGGAGAGGCAGATACAGGACTTCATTGAATCCTCCAAGAAGAAACGGCGAAAGAAAGCCTCGCAATCAAGCCCTGAGGACAACGTTCGGAAGCGCCTGAGGAAATTGCCTCGTCCAGTGCGTACGCATGCAAGGGTCCGTGAACCTGAGAGTCTCATTGACGTCCTGGAGGCAGTGGACCTCGCATTGCCCGAAGAGGCCAAGGCAGCCATGGAACTGCTGGACGAGAGGTTCATCCAAAGCTCAGCAAGTAGTAAGGCGGAATACACGCAGATTCTGAAGGAGCTACAGGAAGAGCTCGAAGACATTGTGTTAGAGGGAGCATAATGCCTGGATACATGGGTCATGCCTCAAAGCGCGCGATTCGGGAACATTGGTGTAAGCCACTCCTTGGCTTCCTACACAACTCTCTGAACTGCAAACTCACGTATCTTGGACTACCCTCGCCAGAGGCGCACGACATTCTCTGCTGGATCGAATATCTGGACAAAGTAGTAGCATTTCAATGTAGAGATTATCCGAAGCCCTCTTCTATGGAACAGTCTCGCGATCAGGTAGACAAACTCGAAAAGAAACTCCTCGAGCTTGAACGCAGCGGACGTCTTTCGAGCTTTGCCGTGTACGATGGCTATATAGAGGAAGTCCTGCTTAGAGGAACGGACACGGCAGGCGAGGTATTTGGGCAAAAGGATCTCGTCACCGTGTACAACTTGGATTTCTGTAACAGCATTGCTACGCCACTTGAGTATGTTGCAGAGGACGGGTCTATACAGAGTGCCTTCAAGTCCCAGGCGATTCGCGAATTATTGAATTGGCAGCGGCGTGCGCTTTCCAGTTCGCCTAGCAAATTCATTATGTTTCTTACGATACATAGCAACTTCCTCGCGGCCGAAGAAGCTAGGTTTGTCGAACAGGAGGCGAGCCGAGATATCACCAGCTATCTGCGGAAGGTCTCTCGCAGTCTGCGTGAACCAGAAAGAAGTCTCAGAACCTTGCGAACGTATATATATCAGATCGTGACGAATTACTTCTGTACGTTTGAATTCACGCCCGAGTTACTGCCGACAATATACTACAAGGGCGCCGGCAAGAATTGGCTCGTACACTTTACTATCGTAGGCACACTCGACAGAAATCCCTCAGGGCGAGCTGCCTGCTTGCAGTCACCGCAGTCTGTCTTGAATCAGAAGTTTCTTTGGATTAGTCGTGACAACACTGTCTGCCTGAGAACCACCAAAGGAATGAGTGAGAGCAGCGCACACAAGAACGCCATTGACGCTTTCAAGGCCACTGAGGTCTTTCAGAGGTGTTGGCAATGAAAGGAGGAATCCTTCTCGTCGAGCCCGATTTTCCTGTCGCAGACAAGAGCAAGAACCATTCGCATTTTCTGCCGGTGGGATTGCTCAAGATAGGGACATATCATGAGCAGCGAGGGGACCGCGTTAAGCTCGTGAGGGGGCTGAAACGTTGTGGCTTCACGCCGGACCGGGTCTTGATCACGTCGCTCTTCACGTACTGGTCAGAATACGTTCATGAAGCCGCCCGTTTCTATCATGAAGCTTACCCCGACGCACGGGTCGAGATCGGAGGGATTTACGCTTCGCTGATGCCGGAGGATTGTAAGAAACGCTCGCCCTTCGCGAGGGTCTGTCGCGGTCTGTACCGGCGCGGAGCCGCTGACAAGGTCATGCCGGACTACTCGTTGTTGCCCGAAGAATTGGACTACCAGATTGTGCACACATCGAGGGGCTGCACGCGGCGGTGCACGTTCTGTGGGACGTGGAGAATAGAACCGGAATTCACCTGTGTCGATTCGGTGGTTCCGCTTATTCAAAAGCGGAAGCTTGTGTTCTATGACAACAACCTTCTCGCAAACCCCCACATCGACAAGATTCTGCGAGAGTTGGCCGACTACCGAGCGCCCGGCGGGCATTCGTTGCGTTGCGAGAGCCAAAGCGGATTCGACCTGAAGTTGCTCACACAGGAACGAGCTAGCTTGCTCAAGGCAGCGCATTTCGTCAATCCGCGAATTGCGTGGGACGGTTCGTATAACACGTGGCCTCGTGTGAAGCGAGCGGTGGAGATGCTTGAGCGCGCCGGCTACATCCGCAAGCACATATACATCTTCATGATCTACAACCACAACCTCCCATACGCGGAGATGAAACGCAAGCTTGACGCTTGTCGTCGTTGGCGTGTTCGCGTCATCGATTGCCGCTACCGGCCGCTTGACTACACGCAGGACAACTACGTGCCCGGCCCAAAACCCCAGGGCCCCGGTGAGTACTACGTTCATGAGGGCTGGACCGATGCCCGCGTAAGAGGCTTTCGACGCGCGGTCAGAAGGCAGAATATCGCAATCCTGCTTCGTCTGCCGAATGGTAGATATATACCCGGCTGTGAGTCACGCAAAGTGGCCATATGACCGCGACGGCCGTGCCCGGACTTCGTTCTGCTTTTGTGTCCTCGTGTGATTTGACAAGTAGCCACGGGCCCTTGCATTGATTAAGGATGATTGACTATTGATGAATTGCTCTGTGCTCTCAGAGCCTCTTTGGTCGCACACTTCGTGTTCTTCGAGCCCGTCGTGGTTGACACTTCTGGATTCCCGCTTTTGCGGGAATGAGGAACTCCCTTATCCGCGTTCATCTGCGTTAATCTGCGGTTCCATCTTTGTTCGCGTATTTCGCGGTCGGGAGCTTGCCGCGTCGCTGCGCTCCTCGCAATGACATAGCCTGCGGCCTTTGAATTGACTAAGGATGATTCTCTCTGTGTACTCCGCGTCTCCGTGGTGCGATCCAGGTTCTTTGCGATGAGCAGTTTCGGACCGGGCGACATCGACAAGGCATCGGCGGGATGGTAGGATGGATGTGGATTCGTGTCGCTTCTTGGTTAGAGGAAATTGGACGATGACGAAGTTGCTGGCCCAGGCATTTGAGAAGGCGTCGGAGCTGCCTGAGAACCTCCAGGATGAGCTGGCGCACGAGCTGCTGGCCGAGCTGGCGGGAGAGGCCCAGTGGGACCAGACGCTGGCCGAGTCGGCCGATGCGCTGGACGCGATGGCCGAGCAGACCCTGAAGGAACATCGGGCCGGACAGACGAAGAAGATGGGCTTCGACGAGTTGTGACGCCATTGTGTGGTTCTGGATCGGCTCACACGCCGAGTACACTCGCCTGCTCAAACAGGTGTGAACAGCCGGGCCTTGGCGATTTACGATTTCTGATTTCGGATTGATGATTCAGCCAGGCGAAGGCCGGGGAGCAAAAGGGGGTTGCGGAAGAGGACCGTTGGGGGTAAGATACGCGGGAAGTCTTTTGAAAGGAGCCTGGCAATGACGGCGGCGGATCTGGGTGTATCGCAGGAGCAGCTCGAGCAGTTCTGCCGACGGCGGAAGATCAGCCGGCTGGCGGTGTTCGGCTCGGCCGCCGAGGGCAGGCTGGGCCCCGATAGCGATATCGACCTGCTGGTGACATTCACCGCCGACGCCGAATGGACGATGTTCGACCACTACGCGATGGAAGAGGAACTCGCGAAGATGTTCGGGCGCGAGGTGGACCTCGTCAGCGTCCGGGCCGTCGAGGAGAACCCCAATCCGATCTGCCGGCGGCAGATCCTGCAGTCCGCGAGGCCGCTCTATGCAGCGTGACGCGTCGCTCCTCTTCGATATGGTTCAGGCCGCCGGCCGGATTGCAGAGTTCGTGCGCGACGGGGACGTCGAGCAGTTCCTCGCCGATCCCAAGACGCAGTCGGCCGTGATCCACCAGTTTCTGCTGATTGGCGAAATCAGCAAACGATTGAGCGAGGAATTCAAGAGGGCCCATCCGTCCATTCCCTGGTCGGCGATGGCCAGGATGCGAGATAAGTTGATCCATCACTACCGCGGCGTGGACCTTGAGGAGGTATACAGAGCGGCGAATGCGGAGGTCCCGAAGCTGTTGGCATTTCTCGAATCGCAGGTGCCCCCGCAGGACGCCTCCGACCTGCCGAGCGAGTGAGCCGGCTCGCTTCTCGGTTGCCATTTCTGTGAATCGCAGGATCGTTTGTGATCGGGCCGTTTTTCGCCGCCGGCCGCGGGCCTGGCGGGCGGGTAGGCGGCGGATCGGGTAGCGGCGGCCAGGATCACACAGTAGTCCTATAAGAACCTTGATTACAGGTTGAGTTTGGGGGGTGTTGGCGGCGGAACAGGGCCTGGCGGCGGGGTCGGGTGTGCCGATAAAGGGGCTCGTTTTTATACCTGTTAAGTCGTTTTATTGGGCCGTCCCATAAAAGAATAAAGTTTTTGGGGATCGGTTGCCGAAAAGTACTTACAGGCCATTATTATGTGGGCTGTCAGTGCTGATATGCGGGTTTTCAGTGCTGTGGATGAAGGATCTCTACACACCCGGCAGAATCGAAGATCATACGCGGAGACGAAGATGAGAACAGTGGCAGTAGTGAACCAAAAAGGGGGTTGCGGCAAGACGACTGTGGCGATCAATCTGGCCAGCGCGCTGGCGGAGGTGGGCAAGAAGGTGCTGCTGGTGGATATGGACCCGCAGTCGCACTGTGCGGTGGGGCTTGCGGTGCCGGAAGAGCAGATCGAGCAGAGCATCTATGATGTGCTGATCAGCCGGAGTCGCAATGAGCCGATGCGGCTGACCGAGATCCTCTGGCAGATCGGCGAGCGGCTGGAGCTGGCGCCGGCGAGTATCGATCTATCCGCGTTCGAGCAGCAGATGGCCGGGATCGCCGACCGCGAGCTGTGCCTGAAGGCCGTGCTCGATGACGTCCAAAGCGAGTATGACTTCGCCGTGGTGGATTGTCCGCCGGCGGTCAGCCTGTTGACGTTTAACGCGCTGCGGGCGTCGACCGACGTTTTGGTTCCCGTTGAGACCGGGTACTTCGCGCTGCACGGCCTGAGCAAGCAGCTTGAGACGCTCAGCATCCTGTGCAAGCGATGCCAGCATCAGGTGTCCGTCCGCGTCCTCGCCAGCATGTACGACATCCGCACCAAGATGGCCCGCGAAATCCTCGCCGAGCTCCGCTCCCATTTCTCCGATCGCATGTTCAAGACCGTGGTGAACTTCAATACGCGGATCAAGGAAGCGGCGAGTTTTGGGCAGCCTATTAATGAATACGATCCGGCGAGTAAGGGTCAGCAGGATTTCCGCGCGTTGGCGCAGGAGCTGGTGGGCAACGAGGAGCAGCCGCAGGTCAAGAGCAAACGGCTGGTGGATACGCTGGCCGACCAGCTCGAAGCGATCGGGACTACGGCCAACGACCTCCTGAAATCAACGACGCCCGCGGTCGCGCCCGAGCCGGTCCGCAACCGCGACTTCGCCCGCGCGCTCGGTCGCGCCCTGCATCGTCCCGCGCTGTTGCCGGCGCCAGCTTTCGCGGTGCGCGCCGCCATCGGTGAATTCGCCGACTACCTGCTCAGCCTGGGCAACTACCTCGTGGGCGACACTGTCG
>CBFDBY010000110.1:0-20571 GCA_965603165.1 uncultured Phycisphaerae bacterium | reverse complement strand
GTCACAGTTTTACGCCGCCCCGCCAGGCGCTACACTTTTGCTCCGCCCTTCACAGAATGCCTGTCTGACGTAACGGAGAGGGCGGGATTCGAACCCGCGGTAGGGTAACCCCTACACGGCCTTTCCAAGACCGCTCCTTAGGCCACTCGGACACCTCTCCAACGGCTCACAGGAACCGTCTGGCCCACTGATTCTACGCGAAATCGCCCGGAAAACAAGCCCAAATCCGTCCCTCGTGCACCCGCGCCCGGTAGATTTTGCTCGGCTTTTCCCGGACAATAGTGAACCGTGCGGTCCGCTTCGGAGACGTAGTAGGCAGAATGGCCGATCATCGCGAAGAACTCGTTGACGAACTACTCGTCATGGATGCCCAAAGTGGCCGCGTCAAGGCCATGGAGATGCTCGTCTCCCGTTATCAGCGGCGGCTCTGGCGTTACGCCTGCCGGCTCACGGGTAGTCCCGAAGCCGCCTGGGACGTGACGCAGGAGAGCTGGCTGGGGATCGTCCGGGGGATTTCGCGTCTGAGCGATCCGGCCCGGTTCCGCCCCTGGGCCTACCGGATCGTGACGAACAAGGCCAACGACTGGCTGCGGAAGAGCGTCAGGACGAGGCAACTCTCGGCGGACATGGATGCGGCGCCGCGGCAAGGCGATGAGCATCAGGCAGCCGGCACGGCAGCCGACCTCCACAGTGTTCTGCATCGGCTCTCGGGCCGTAGTAGAGCCGTATTGACTCTTCACTACCTGGAAGGCTTCGGACTGGCCGATATCGCGCGCATCCTGCGCGTGCCACGGGGCACCGTTAAGTCGCGCCTGCACACGGCACGCAACGAACTGAAATCACTGTGGTTGAAAGCACCCTCACAAAGGAGACAGCAATGAACGACACGGACATTCGCAAGATGATTGATGACACCTACGATGAATCCAGAGAGGGCTCGATCCACTCGATGGTGAGTGAATTCTACAGTCGGCGAATGGGCTGGACGGCCGTCTTCGTGTGGGTGGTCGCCCTGGTCCTTCTCATCGGGGCCGTCTTCAGCGCCGTCAGGTTCTTCGGCGCCGAGGAGGCCAAAAGCCAGATACTGTACGCGACGCTGTTCCTGACCTTCTTCTACTGGCTAGGTCTGATCAAAATCTTCGCCTGGCAGATGGTTCACAGGAACAGCATCGCACGGGAGATCAAACGGCTGGCCTTACACATCGCTGAGCTGGCGAAATCGTTGGACAAAGCAGGCTGATCGTGCGATAGTGACGCTCTCGGACGTGCGAGGTCACGTAGACACTCGTGAAGGATTGACTTTCCGGCCCGTCGAGTGAAACGGAGGCAGTTCATGAGAGGTCAGAGCGGCGAGACGTCAGGAGAGCGGGCGGTTGTCGTGGCGATTCTACTGGCCGTCACGATGGCCGGATGTTCCTTGCCGGGCGCCCGGATCCCGCAGAATGGGTGCTACAAGAGTGCGAACCTCGATCCCAGAGTCGAAGCGGCAGTCGATGAGTTTCGCGTCTGCATCCCCGCGAAACTGCGAAAGGCCAAGGTCCCGGGTTGTGCGATTGCACTGGTCGATGAGACCGGCATCCTGTGGACCGAGGGGTTTGGGTACACGGACCACAAGGCCAGAATGCCTGTGACCCCTGGCACCGGCTTTCTCATTTGCTCGATCTCGAAGACCATCACAGCCACGGCGATCATGCTTGCCGTCCAGGACGGCCTGCTTGATCTGGACGCGCCCATCACGACCTATCTGCCGGATTTCGAGGTTTGCAGCCGGTACGAGGAACACCCGGCGCAGAAAATCACCTTGCGGCGGCTTTTGAGTCATACCGCCGGGTTGCCTCTCGACGCACCCATCGGCAATATCTTCGAGGTCACCGGGTTGTTTGATGACCACGTTGAGAGCATCTACGGCACGTGGCTGAGCTGTCCCGTCGGACAAGCCTTCAGCTACTCCAACATCGGCGTGGATCTGGCGGCATACGCGCTACAGGCGGCCTCCGGGATGCCTTTCGACCAGTACGTGCGCGAGCATCTGCTGTCGCCCCTTGGGATGACCCACACCGCACTTGCGCCCCATGAGATCAGCGCCAGCAAGGATCGAGCCGTCGGCCACACGACCGCGTTTGCAGAGACGCCGTTCGTTATCCCGGCGCTCGCCGCCGGTGGCATCCAGGCCAGCGCTGACGACCTTTCGGCGTTCGTCCAACTGCACCTGAACAAGGGTGTCTTTGAAGGCCGGCGGCTGCTCGACGAATCTCTGGTTGACGCAATGTACGTCCCTCAGGCCCGCACCGCCGATCCGAACGTGTACGACGGCTTGGGCGTCGGCATCGTGGATCGCGACGAGCACGGACAGTATCATTTGGGTCACAGCGGCGCGGGCTACGGCTTCGAAGCCCGGATGGCGTGGTATCCCGAGTACGGCATCGGCGAAGTCATTTTGACGAACAGGATGCCGAACCCCGCCCTTGCAGACCTCTCGATTGTCGACAGACTGATTCGTAGTGGGCTCGTCGAGAGACGCGTTTCCATGCCTGCCGTTGATTGCGCCGGCTGTGTCTCGGCCTGGTGCAAATGGCCGGGGCATGCGCCGTCGGCTTACCAGCGCCAATGGAGAACGTACTGCGGCACATACGACCTGACCTTCGGCGGCGGCACGTTCGAATGGTGGGCCCAGCTCTTCCTGGCGCTGGGGATCCTGGATGACTACACGCCGCGACTGCGAATCTACGAGAAAGAAGGACGTCTGCGGGTCACGGAATCGCCCTTCTTCCAGAAGTTCCTCAAGAAGATGTGGTGCCGCCAGGTCGCCAAGTCGCTCCAGGAAGTCGAGACCGGACTGTTCTTCACGGCCTCGGGCGCCGCGCTGGATCTTCGCAGCCGGCCCCCGAGGTGGCGCAACTACCAGTTGAAGAAGCGATGACTGAGAGAAAGCCGTATTGTCCCGTACGTTCCTGATACCTTCACCGAAGGAGACCCTGATGTCGCTGAATTCTGTACTCTGGACTGTTTCCACAATCTCCATGATCCAGGCGGGGGCCGCCGCGCGAGAACGACAGGTGACTTACGCCGAGCGCCTCGGATGGCCGGCGGGCACCAGGGTGGTGATTTTTCACGTGGATGATGCGGGCATGTCCTGCGATTCCAACATGGGAACGATCCAGGCCATCGAGAGCGGCGTGGCCACGTCCACGAGCGTCATGATGCCGTGTCCGTGGGTTCCGCATTTCGCTGCCTATCTGAAGGACCACCCCCAAGTCGATGCAGGGCTCCATTTGACGCTCAATGCGGAGTGGAGGAACTACCGCTGGGGGCCCGTGGCCGGCCCGCAGACGGTGCCGGGCTTGGCCGATGCGCACGGCTATCTCTGGCACGGCGTCCGCGAGGTCGTCGAACACGCCACCGCCGACGAAGTCGAGACGGAGATCCGCGCGCAGGTCGATAAGGCTCTGGCCATGGGAATCCAGCCGACCCACCTCGACAGCCACATGGGCACGTGTTTTCAGGAGCCGTTCATCGAACGATACGTGAAAGTGGGAATCGAGAAGGGCATCCCGATCCTCATGTTCGGTGGGCACATGCAGCACGTGCGCGCCGAGGCCGGCGAGTTCGAGCCCCTGATTCGCGCCCTGGCCGAGCGGCTCTGGGCGGCGGGCCTGCCCGTGATCGATGATCTTGTCACCCAACCGACCAAGGCCGACGATTACGAGCAACGCAAGCAACAACTGATCGCCCTGCTTCGTGACATGAAGCCCGGCATTACGGAAATCATCGTGCACTGCACGGCCCCTACGGAGGCATTCGCGCAAATCTCCAGTTCCGGCCCGGCCCGCGCGGCGGAGCTGCGCCTGATGACCGACCCGGATGTACGGGCGTTTCTCGAGGAAGAGGGAATCGTTCTGACGACCTGGCGCGAGCTCAAGGAGCGACGCCAAGCCGCAGGCAACTGACGCGTGCGACGACCGGGCTCGGCTCTCCGGCCGGTTTCTCCTCTGTGCATGCGCCTGCCTCGGCGGAGAAACGAACAGACTGTCACAAGCACGGAGTCACAGATCCTACCGAGCTTCCGTGGAGAAACGAATATCCTTCGTGTGTTCCCCGAGGTGCAGCCGGCTGGATGACTCCGTCAGTGGCCAGCCCGCGATCGAGACCTTCTCGAACGTCACGTCGTGAACGTCGTGCTCAGCGTCCGCCCCTTGGATCTGGACGAGGTAGTCTCCGGGTTCGCCCTCCAGTGTCACGTTCTTGAACTGCACGTTCCGGATGAATCCCGGCACCTTCTTGCGCATGTACTGGTTCACCACCGGTCGCAGACGGACGAGCTCTCTCTGGCCTTCGCCGTGAATGCGGATGTCCTCGATCGTGACGTCCTCCAGTCGCATGTCCTCACCGGGCTCCAGCAGGAACGGCGTCATGGAGAAGTGGATGATGTCGAGATTTCGCAGCTCGATCTGCCGCATGAAGGCCGCACGACTCTCGTGCCCGAGCAGGAAGATGCGGGCCCGGTCGCACCAGAGCGTTGAGTTCTCCACTGTGATTCGCTCGACGTTGCTGTTCGTCCCGCGGAAATCCAATCCCTTGAGCGCGACGCAGTCGTCATCACTGCGAATAAAGCAGTCGGTGATCAGTACATCCTGTGAATTGCACGGATTGATACCGTCGTCGTTCTGAACGCGGGAGTTGCAGATTTTCACATTTCGGATCGTCACCCGCCGGCAGCTCTTCGGCACAATGGTCCAGTGAGACGAGCCGCGTAACGTGACGCCGTCGATCTGAACGTTGGTGCTGTCGCGAATCGCGATCAGGTTGCCTATCGGTCCTTTGCGCCACTCCCAGTCGGAGCCGTCCAGGATGCCCCGTCCGCAGATGCGAATGTTCGTTCCTTTCACGAGCACTTCGGCTTTCACAACAGCCCCGCCGGCGAGGTACAGGGTCTGATTGCTTCCAAGAACGACTTTCTCCGGCTTATGTACACCGGGCCCGAAGTACACGACGTTCGGATCGCCGTCCTTGGGTGTATCGGTCTCAAGCGGATTGGCGAACAGCAGCAGCGGTCCGTTCTTGCCGTCCGGCTCCACGCTGAACTTGCACGGCCGATCGAGCGTCAACGCGAGGGTGTGGTCATCTTCCAGCGTCATCCGGACCGGCGACAACTGAGGCCGGATCACTGTGTTGCGAAGCAGCCGCGGCGAGACGATCCGGACCGTGACGGGTCCCGACATGTCGAAGTTCGCAAACGAGTAGGGACCGCCGTAGTCGTACTCCTTTCCCGCAAACGGCGGATCGAGCACGCGAGCCGTGTACACAGCAACAGTCTCGCCCGCCGCCTGCACCTGGTAGTCGGCCGAGAGAGACTCGGCCGTCGGAGCGGGATAGGTTACGACCTTCCCGGCGCCTTCGGCCCGAGAAACCGAAAGGGCCATCAGCAGAAGCGCTGTGGCCGGCAGAAGCATCAGACGCGCGGCCCCCGTGCGCACCAGTTCGCATTGAACGGCAATGACGATTCGTCTCATAATATCCCCTTCTTCTGCTCATAAACCCGTATGGACGTCGCAACAATAACATACCATAGCATCTTGCCCAGGAATCTCAAGACTGTCGAGATGCCCCAAGCCCTCCGGCTCGCGCCGGCGCCGTCGGTCGCAGGTGGGTCTGAATGTACGGACTTCGACCAGCCTGCGTGGTGCCAACCGCCCCGCTCCCGTCGGTAAAAAAACCATGCGACCGCTTGTATGGATGCACCAATGTGGTAGTATATTTCTGCGGATAGCCGAAACCAAGTACCGGCACGATCCAGGAGATAACTGGCTCTTTTTTCCGGAGGGCAAAAATGGCAACGGGAAGCTACAGAAGATCCATCGTCATGCTGATTGTCGTATCGTTGTGTATTTCTCTCTGCGGCGGATGCGCCGAGTTGAAGTACCACCGTCTCTTCGGGGCCACCCTGTGCGGTGCGGCGGTCGGGGGCATCATCGGATATCAGTCCGACGAGTGCGAGAACGGCATCGCCTTGGGTTCGGCGGTCTTTTTCACCGGCGAATTGCTCCGTCAGATTGACGACGCGAACGAGGAAGAGGTGGAAGAAGCTGCCGAGGAAGTCGCCAGAGGCAATCACCTGCTCGCCCCGACGTATCTGCAGCAGTAGAATCGATTCTCTGCGGTCTTTGGGCGGCATCATCAAGCCCGCTCCGGGGATGGGGAGTCAGTGCAGATAGCCGCTGCACTCGCCGGGCGTCCTGGTCTCGGCGTGAGATCCGGCCCAGCCTACGGCATCTGCGCGCAGCCGCCCGACGGTTCTTATGCCGCTCTACAAGTCATGCCTCGCACAACTTCCGGTTGGAGCGATTCATTTTTGTGTTGACCTTTTGCAGAAAGGCCTTATAATCATCCTTCAGCGTGACAGATGGTTGATGGGAAACAGCATCCGATGATTCACGCATGGGATGCTTGCCAGGAAGTTTGGTTGACAAGGAGGGGACGAAATGTCGCTGGAGAAGAGAATCAGCATCCTACGCCTGCTTCAGCAGGAAGCGGATAACATCCGAGAGGGATTGGGAATCAGCCGGCCCGGGGCGGTGCTCTTCAGGGCGGACCTCGATCCGTTCAATGATGACGTCGCGATTGTGGAGGCCAATGGTTTCGGGGGAGCCACCACGATGATTGTCGAGGGCAACTATCCTGTCGACTTCCTCATCAAGTTCGAGAGAGCGTTTCCGACGGAAGAGCAGGCGATTGCCGCCGCTGACGAGGTGTTTGAAGGCGAGGTCTCCCCGCGTTCGATCCTCGGCAGACCGTGCTGACGGAGCGGTCGCTCCAGCATTTGAAACGTTGAAATGGTGGAATGGTGGAATGATGGAATGTTGTAAGGGCATCGGTTCTTCGACACATCATTCCAGTACTCCAATATTCCATCATTCTATTCCTGCTCATCTCCGGATTCGCGTCTTCTCTTTCACGTGGATGGAGCCGGCTCGTCCTATTATCCGACGTGGAGTTCGACGATGTCTTTGTCGTGCAGGACGTGGGTGAGGTGGACGTTCTGGCCGTCGTAGACGCCGGTGCCCCAGATGCGGGCAGACTTGAGCTTTTCCGCCAACTCACGGTGGATGGCTCGCGAGAGATCCTGTACCGTCGCGCCGATTGGCATTGTGAACGGATCATTCATGTCCGCCGGCTTGCCGGGCGGCTTGGCGTAGATCCGCAGGATATTCAACTCTCTGAACAACATCTCCGTCAGTTTGTCGAGCCCTTCGGCGGTCTGCGTGGAGACCTTCAGAAACGGCATCGGCTTGTCACATGATTTCTTCGTCAATTCGTACGCGCCGTCCAGGGCGATGTCCGCCTTCGTGCAAAGGCACACCACTTTCTTGCCCAGCGCATTGCCCTGGCCATCCACGGCGGGCGTCTCGTCGTCCTGCAGCAGGTTATGGGATTCGAGGAAATCCAACAGCACGAGAAGCTGCTCCTCGACATCCTGGGATAGATCGACCGCCATCGCGACGATATCGCAGTTCCGGTAGGTGCCGATCTGGCCGGGTGCGCTATAATCGGCCGTGACCGGCGGCATGTCCACGAGTTGGATCTGGACGTCCTCGTACTTGACCATCCCCGGCACCGGGGCATGCGTGGCGAAAGGGAAATCGGCCACGTTGACCTTCGCATTCGTCAGCGCCGCCAGCAGACTGCTCTTGCCGGAGTTGGGCGTGCCCAACAGGACGACCTGCCCGGCCCCGGTTCGCGGGACGTGGAAGATGTCCGTGTGCTTGCCGCCCTTTTTCTGCTGCTGGGCGGCAGTTTCCTTGAGCTTGCTGAGCTTCCGGCGGAGGTCCGCCTTCAGGCCGTCCGTGCCCTTGTGCTTTGGCATCACCGACAGCATCTGCTCCAGCGCGAGGATCTTCTCCTCGTTCGTCTGGGCGGTGCGAAACCACTCATCCGCTTTATAGTAGTCTGGTGTTAAATTCGCCGGCACGATTCATTCAACCTTGGTTTCCGTTCCAAACACCGATACGTTACCATATCTTATAGTGATGAGCCGTGGATTCGTCAAGTTGGGCCGGGACGGCGCGGCGGCGGAGCTCCCGGACCACCGACCCCGCCGATTCTGGCAGATAATGAGAAAATGTGCGCCGTGGTACACCCAAGACACGGGCCTGCGTGTTTCCACTGTAGCAGGTGAGTGCTCACGTATGCGAAGGCAAGCCGGCGATGTTCGAGGATAGACTGTTAGTTCGGAGGTTCAACGCCGGGGATACGCACGCGCTGCGCCGGATCTATGAGAAATACAGGGCCGATCTGTTTCGCGTGGCGGACGCCCTGCTACACGGTCCGGCGGTTGTCGAGGATGTCGTTCACGACGTATTTGTCGCGTTCGCCTCTCAGGCGGGGCACTTCGAGCTGAAGGGCTCTTTGAAAGGTTACCTGGCCATCTGCGTGGCCAATCGGGCCCGGAACGTGATTCGCCAGGCCCGACGGATCGACCCGGAGCGGCTGGCTGAACGCAGGCCGGAACCAGCACGACAGCCGGATTCCTCGGAGCTTCTGTCGGATGCCGAACTGCATCAGAGGGTCAGGGCGGCGTTGGCCAACCTGCCTGCGGAACAGCATGACGCGATTGTTTTGCACGTGCTCGGCTCGCTGCGGTTTCGCGAGATCGCCCGTCAGACCGGCGAGCCGGTCAATACCGTCAAGAGCCGGTATCGCTATGGGATTGCGAAACTGCGATCCCTGTTAGATGGTCAGGTGGAACCATGAATCGATCCCAGAGAATCCGGAGTTTGATAAGAGCAGCCTGCCAGACAGGTTCCGGCGAGTCCGACTGGACCCCGGCGGACGAGCGCATCGTCAGTGATGCCTCGACCGTCATGAGGCAGGCATGCACCGATCACCAGCGGGTACCCCGCATCTGCATATGGAGAACGATCATGAAGAATCGACGAACAAGACTGGCTACGGCGGCGGCGCTTGCCGCTGCCGTTGTTCTATCGGTTAACGTGATGGATTGGCTGGCCCCCCCCGCATGGGCCATTGGACAGACGGTCAAAGCGCTCCGAGGCGTTCGCAGCATCGTGATTCGCGGTGTCATCTATGACGGCGGGACTGCCGATCCGTTTACGCTCTCGATCAGACCCTCCCAGGATGGCGCTGAAGGGCTGGACATGCGTTTTGAGTGTCGGGAAGAACTGATGGTCGTCCGCGGCAAGAAGGCCTGGGTCTATTGGCCCGACGAGAACGTCGTGAATCTCTACGAGGACGTCACGACATCCTACGGGATGATGCGGGACCTCAAGTGGTGGTATGACCTGGCCGCGCTCAATCCCTGGGTCACCGGCAAGATCCTGGCGGCAACGAAGCACATCACCGAGGATTGGGAGGAGGTGTACGGCCGGGACGAACGTACCGGGCGGGACAGCGTCTTCGTCACGTGCTCCTATGGACCGGAATCGACGTTCTGGTTCGTCTGCGACCTGGAGACCAAACTGATCGTCGAGGCCAAATACTGGAATTGGAGTAGCCCCGATCCGGAGGGCCAGCCGGCTGGCCACGCCACGAGCTTCACCTACAACGAGGATCTCGACGACGCCGTCTTCGAGTTTCAAATACCGGAGGACGCCAGGATCGTCGACAAGGCGAAGACCAGAAAGATCGAGCAGGAAGCGAGGGTCCTGTCCGACCAGGCGGAGCGCCTCTTCATGGAGGGCAAGTTCGCCCAGTCAATCGAGGTATATCAGCAAGTCTACGATCGATACCCTGACCTGACCAATGGTGTGCCGGCCTCCACCGCACTGTGCATGATGGGCGATGCATATCTTAGGTTAGGTGAGCCGGAGAAGGCGGTCGAGGTCCTCCGGAAACAGCGCGCAGAATACGGGCATCTGGAGAGCAGTGGGTCCGCATACGACAGTCTCGGACGCGCCTACATGGACATGGGCGAGAATCTGTTCCACAACGAGAAGAAATATGCCGAAGCCCTCAAAATCTACCAGCAGGTGTATGACACGTACCCGGATCAGAATGTTGCTGAGGAGGCTTTGATGATGATCGGCCTCTGTCACCGCCGACTCGGACAACGCGACAAGGAGATCGCCGCCTATGAAAAGGCTGTCAGCGAGTATGGGCACCTGAAAGGGTGGATTGAGGCGACCTACTTCTACCTTGGCCGTGCGTACATGGAAGGGGGGCAGAAGGAAAAGGCCCTCGAGGCCTTTGAGAATTGTCTACGGGCGGGCCAGGGAGTGCGCCGGCCGGACCAGTTCCCGCTCAAGGAAGCGCGCCAATGCATCGACCAGATCAAGGGGCAATAGGATGGCCGGCTCGCCCAGCGGCCATGGCGCCAGACGGCAGATCCGTTGGAGGGAATCTGCTGTTCCAAAACGCAGCGGTCCTGCTGGTCTCCAAGGGGGGACCGGCAGGCCCGTTTCCCTGCGGTCGCGCTGCGCAGAGGAGGCAGCGGGCGTTCACAGCAGCACCGAGGTCGCGAACCGTCACTCCGGCGGACACGGACCGCGCCGCCACCGGGCGACCGGGCATAACCGTCACTTGATTGCAGGGGCCCCATGGTGCGCTACGGGGCTCTTGTGTCTACCCCACCTATCTTTTCGCCTGGCATAAGCACGTGCCTGCAGGAACATCACATTGGCAATGAGGGAAGCTGCCCTTGCTTGCGTCTTCGTGTGCGTCCCGGGCCGTCGGGAAGCCCTTCTCCCTGCCTGTGCGATGCCCCGATGGCGCAAGGGGCAGAATGTCGTTGAGCATGTCCTGTCGCGCTTGCTTGGAGATCGATTTGCTTTCGATGATATTTCTTATAGATTTTGCGCCGATTTTGGACTCTGATCGGGACATAGAAGTAGATGAACAGGGCGGCTCTGTCTTACATGATGTTGTGCGAATGACGGACGTTGAGGACCAGATACTCGTTCACCGGGCGTTGCACGCGGACCGGGAGAGCTTTGGCTGGCTTTGCAGGCGATACTACCCTTCGCTGGTAGCCGTGGCGGATTCCATCCTGTTGGATCACCATCTGGCTGAGGACGCCGCCCAGGAAACACTTGCGGCGGCGTGCAGACAGCTTCCAAGACTGAAAAAGCCGGAGAGGTTTGGCCCATGGATCGTTGCCATCTGCCGGAACGTCGCCAAGGACATGCGGCGGGAACGGCAAAGGCAGCGGAAACCGGTTGAGGCTCGCCATGACCGCCAAAGCGATTGTCAAGACGACGATCAGACGGCCATCTTAGCCGAAGCTTTGAAGCGGTTGCCGGAGCATCTTAGAGAAGTCGTCTTCTTGCGGTTCTACAACGAGATGAGTTACCGGCAAATGGCCAAAGTCTTCGGCGCCACCGAACAGGTGATTGACGGCAGAATCCGAAGGGCAAAGAAGAAGATAGCGGCTTATTTGAAGACCGTGGGCTTCAAGAGGGGAACCGCCCCATGAAACATGACAACGACAATCGATGGTTGGATCCCATGCTGGAACGACATATCCAGCGTGAGCCGGAGACGTTCGATTTCGAGCAATGGGCCGAGACACATCCAGATGAAGTCCGGCTACTGCGCAACGGCTTTAAAGATCTAGGCCGGGGCGCGAAAACGAAGCCTTTTGAGATTTGGAGATTCATCATGGAAAGTAAAGTAACACGATATTCAGCAGCGGCAGTTATCACGCTGGCAATGGCTTTTGTTCTATTCAGCCCCTTTGGAACGCCGGGAAACGGCGGTGTTGTCCTCGCAGATGTCCAGCAAAATGTCGCCGAAATTGAGACAATGATAATACGAGGCACAAAGACCTTTACGCACCTCGACGAGACCAATAGCGTGTTTGAATTCAACGGACTCAAATGCGAATTCGACCTCGTGAAATACGTTTCGAAGCAACATGGCTTAGTTGAGGAAGGATACATTGGGGACAAATTGTTCTACCGTTTCACTTTCAATCGGCCGAAACGACAAACGCTTCTTATCCTTCCTCCTTATAAGAAGTATGGGGCGTTTACCTCTACGGACAAACAAATGCAACTGTTGGAGAACGGGACTCCTAAAGGTATCATCAATCTGCTTATGATGGGCGACTACCGGAAACTGGGGCGAGACAACATCAATGGCGCCGAAGTTGAGGTCTTTGAGTTTCAAGACACCGAGTCCTTCAAAGGAATTGTGCCCAAGGCCATTTTTGATGTCCAGAGCGTAAAAGGTAAAGTCTGGATTGGGATTACGGAGCAACTGCCGGTCCGGGTCGAAGGCGACCTGGTCATCGGCAAGAGCTTTATGACAGTGTTCAATGACCTGAACCTACACGAAGTCAATACTTTCGGGGATTATAATATCGAGCTTGATGAAGACATCTTTAGCACCGACCCACCTGAAGGCTATACGGAATTAACGCTCAGTGACATTCTTCCTTTTATTCCCGCAGCGGCCAAAGCCGGCTTTGCCGGCATGGGCATCGTCCCGGCGGGCCTTGTCTTCTGGATGAGGCGAAAGAAAAGAGCACCGATCCATCCCAGCTAACGAGTTTTCCCTCGCCGTCGGACATGTCTGTCTCCGATCTGAAAAGCCCCGTGTATGGCCACGGGGCTTGTTCATTTGCAGTGTGTATCCTTATGATCGGCGTTGTTCGTCTTCCATCTGGCGACTTGCGGCGGCTTGGCGTTTCCGCGCGCGGCAATTTGTTCTCGCTCGTCATGAAAAGCGAGTTCCTGCCGGGAATCACCGTTTTCAGTGGGGCAGGGCGGCCTTGTTTATCGCATTGTATTGTGGAACCGCGGCACGATCTGTATCATCGTGGTGCAGGATGTTGACTGTCCGTGGGGACCGAAGATGATGATCAAGGCTATTCATATCGGCTTGCTGGTGCCAATGCTCCTGGCTGGGGCGCGGGACCGGTCGAGCGAGTATGTCCGCATCGAGAGACTCTCCGAGCGAGTGATTCTGGGCTACTGGCTGGGGACCGGCCGGTGCAATCTGACGGCGATCCGGTCCGAGAAGGGCCTGGTGATCATCGATACGGAGATGTCGCCGCGGATCATGGCGCCGATCAAGGAGAGGATCGAGCAGGTGTTTGGGCGCAGCGACTGGGCGTACGTCATCAATACGCACGCGCACATGCACCACACCGGCGGCAACAATCTCTTCAAAGGCGCGGTCGTCGTCGGGCACGACAACCTGCCCGAGGACATGGAGTGGCTCGTCCGCAAGCAGACGGACCCGGCCTCGAAACGCAGGGACCTCGACCGCGCGGCTCAGACCATTCGCAACCTCCAGGCCGTGTTGCCCCGCGTCGCACGAAATGCAAAGCAGACCAGGATCATTCGAGGCGAGATCCAATTCTGGCAGTTCTACATGCGAGACATGGAAGAAGGCTACGAGGTGGTCAAGCCGTCGCTCACGTTCACGGATAGGCATACGTTGGACTTAGGCGACCTCCAATTGGAGTTGGTGTTCTTCGGCAAGGGGCACAGTCTGTCCGACACGCTGGTCTACATCCCGCAGGAGAAGCTGCTGGTCACCGGTGCGATCGTGTATCAGCGCCGCCACCTGCCCGAGATCGGCGAACAGTCTCAGTTGCAGGACGTGCACCGCTTCCTGTCGGTGCTGGACTCGTTCCTCGCCGAAGACGTGCAGATCGATCGCGTGGTCTCATCGCACAGCCCGCCGTTGCGGAAGAACGATCTGCTCCCCGTCCGAGACTACTACCAGAGGATGCTCGCGGGGGTCCGAGCGGCGCAGCAGGAGGGCCTGACCCTGGAGCAGGCCACCGAGCGTCTCGCCCTACGGACGACGTTTCCCGTCTTTCGCACGCCGCCCCCGGGCCACTGGGCCCACGGCATGCACGAGCGCAACATCAGAAATCTCTGGCGCATCCTGAAAGAGCAACAGCAGCAGCCGGAGACCGAACGTGACACAAACGGATAGCGTGCCCATCTCAAGGAAGTAGACAGGCAACCGGTTTCCGCGTGGGTCAAGGATTCACGCGACCATTCTTCTTTGCCTCGCTGCGCGTCGATGATTGCGCGCCCTCTGACACTCTTACACATCTACGCGTCTGCGCTTCTATCTCTCCGTGCGGCTTCCAGGGCAGTCATCAGCGGCGCGAGCTTTACAACCGTTTTGTAGACGAGGACGTTGGCCGTGATTGTCGCGCCTTCGCCGACGGAGGCCTCGGGCACCGCGATCAGGATCCTGTGATGGCGGAACCGGTGGAGCGTCTCTCGTCGGCGCGCCAGGTACTCGGGCGTCCAGAAGCCGACGATCTCCAGGAGCACCTCCGTGCCGTCGTCGTGGCGGAAGGTGAAATCCGGGATGAAGGTCGTCTGGTGCTCGTGCAGAATGTCGCCTTCGCGAATCAATTCCCAGCCCTCCCGTTTCGGCCCGAACTTCTTCGCGAGAGATTCTTCCACGCGCGAGTCGAATTCCTCCGGGGGCGGCAGGTGACTGGTGAATCGGTCGGCGTCGGAGATCGCCAGCTTCGCCTGGGTCTTCCACGGCGTGCGCACGACGGCCGTCATCTCCCAGCCCTTGCAGGCCAGCAGGGCGGGCAGGAACCGCGCGAAGTTCACGCCGTAGCGGCGCGTCTCCCGCAGCACCGACAACGGTCCGGAGAACGTGATCCGATAGCGCGAAGGGCCGAGCCGCAGGATCTCGTGCAGCAGCCGGGCGAGCTTGGCGTAACGGACGATTGTCTTGAGGTCGCTCGTTGCCGTCACGGTCATCGTCTCCGCGCGGTAAAGGCAGGCCTGAAGCTGCGCGACGTTGTAGCGAGAAAGAAAGCCGCCTGGGTTCGGATAGCCGGTGAATTCTTCGAGTCGTTGGAACGCCATGACATCGGCGTAGAGGGCCTGTTCCATCCGGTCCGGCGACGTGCCGAGTTCCCGGGCCAGTTGTGCCTTCGCCTGTCCCTCCTCATGTTCGAAGAGTCGGTCCGGCTGCTGGACGAGCGGATGGAACCGGGCGGCCTTGGAGAAGACCTCCAGTCTCCGCTTGGCGGTTGTGCCCGACGAGTCGGTCTGAAATACGCTCCTGTCGTCGAGCAGCTTGCAGAAGGCCTGGATCCGGCGCATGGGGCAGTCGGGCTCGTCGGCGAAGATCGTCTCGATCTGCCGGTGCAGCTCGCGGCGCTGCCGGCCGATGCCATCCCGGTAGACGCAGAGCATCTGCTCGGCATACTCGGCGTAATGCCGGTGCGCATTTTGCGTCAGGCGGTCGGGAACGGCCCGGCCCGCTTCATACTCGACGACGGACTGTTCGCTCGTAAGCATCGCTTCTTCGCCTCTTGCGCGAACGCTCGACGTCCTTGGTATTCTCGCAGACGACCTCGTACAACACGGCGCGGGCCGTGCCCGACCGGCGCAGGACCCGGCCGAGCCGCTGTGTGGCCTGCCGCGTCGAGGCCTGTCCGCCGATGACGACCGCCACTTTCGCTTCCGGCACGTCCACGCCCTCGTCGAGGACGCGATTCGCGACGAGGACCGGGAATTGCCCCTTGGCAAAGCCGCCCAGGACGGCCAATCGCTCGCGCTTCCGCGTGTGCGACAGGATGGTCGGCACGAGGAAGCGCCGGGAGACCTCAATCGCCATGACATTCGAGCCGGCAAAGACAATGATCTGCTGGCCGTAGTGCAGCCGGAAGAGATCCTCCAGAACCCGGAGCTTCTCGGCGGCGCGATCCTCAATGGATTGCTTGAGGTAGTAGGCCTTCTGCGCCTGACGTGCCTGCAAGTCCTTGCCCGATTCCTTGCACAAATCCTGCCACGCATAGCCCGGCGTCTCCTTGCGACGGGATGTGATGAAGTGGCGGACGAGCCGGCTGCACTGGTCGTAGGTTGCCTGCTCGGCGTCGGTGAGCGCGACGGGGATGCGCACGACGTCGAAATCCGCGAGGGTCGCGCCCTTTGCCTGTCGGAACGGCATGTGATAGGTGACCGGGCCGATGAGCCAGTCGAGGTCTTCGTGCAGCTTGTCCGCGCGTTCCGGCGTGGCGGTCAGGCCCAGCCGCATCGGCGCGGCACTGAGGATCGCCGCCTCCCGGCGACACGGGCCCGGCAGGTGATGCTCCTCATCGAAGATCAGCAGCCCGAAGCCCGCACCCATCTTGTCCATGTGAATGTACGCGCTGTCATAGGTAGTCACCGTGACCGGCTTGATGTTGAAGGTGCCATCGCCGACGATCCCCGCGTCGTAACCGAACGTCGCCAGAATCCGCCTGTGCCACTGATACATCAAGTCCCGTATGGGCGCCACGACCAGAGCCGCGATCTGCGTTTGGGCCATGATGGCAAAGGCCACTTCCGTTTTGCCCGTTCCGGTCGGCATGATGACCTGCCCGCGACAGCCCGCCTGCGTCCAGGCGGCTACGGCCTCCTCTTGCTCCGGCCTGAGCGCCGGCAGATCGGTCTGCGGCCACGAGACGCGAACCGGCTGGGGCATGTTGTCCTGAAACGACGAGGTAAAGCGCCGACTCAGCGTCGCACGGACCGACGGATAGTGAATGGCGTCGCACCGCCACGCCCCGACCCGCGCGTCCCAGATCCAACGAGACGAGCCGTGCGCGCCGGTTGGCTCGCCCGGCTGTGAGCCCGCCAGCAGGAGCGTCCCCCGGTCAAACGACAAGGTCATCTGCGGCTGTACTGTGTCATCCACCATCAGCCTGTATCATATCCGGCTGAGATGTCTTTCGCCATGTTCGCCATCGATTCGCCGCTTGTGGGTGGAAAGCTCTGCCGGCAAGCACCCCAAGCGCCACAGCAGGCCGATTGCAGGGACGATGCTGCCGGCGCGGTGACATCGCCTTTTTCTTGCACCATGCTTCTGGCCTAAAGCGAAGAATGCCAGGGGTTCGGGGACCGCGTCCCCGGTCATGGAGGGCGGCCGTGCCCGCCGTACGGAGGGAGCGGACGAGCTCGTCTTGTGATCCCTTCCCCGAAATCCCGTGATGAACCAAAAAGACCGGGCGCCACGCTCATCGGCTGTGAGCGTGGCGCCCGAGGTCAAATCATCCGTTGTCGATCATCCTCGATCGATTACTTCCCGGCTTTGTACTTGGCCCAATAATCGGGGTAGAACTCCTTGGCCTTGGCGGCGAGCTCTTGGTCGCTGATGGCCGTCAGGCGGCCTTCCTGCTCGTACTGGTCGATGACCCAGCGGGCGAGCCGGTGGATCTTGATCTTGTTGATGCGGTCCTCGTCTTTGAGGCCGAAGAATTCGTTGACCCAGTGTACGACGCCATCGGCCCCGCTCTTGTCGGTGATGGCGACGCGCGGCGGCCGGCCGAGCAGTTTCTCCGTATCGAAAATGTTGTAGATGCGCTCGTCCTGACGCAGTCCGCCGGCGTGGATGCCGGCGCGCGTTACGTTGAAGGCGCGGCCGGCGAACGGATAGTTGTCCGGGATGGGCAGGCCGATGGAGCGCATGTAGTTGGCTAACTCGGTGATGGCCATCGTGTCGATTCCGCACGTGTCGCCCTTGAGCGCGATATACTCGACGATGGCGCCTTCGAGAGGCGGGTTACCGGTGCGCTCGCCGAAACCGAACAGGGTCGTATTGACGGCGTCGCAGCCGTAGAGCCACGCCGTGCCGCCGTTGATGTGGACTTTGTGGAAGTCGTTGTGCCCGTGCCATTCGAGCCGGCTGCTCGGAACGCCCAGCTCGCGGTTGAGCTTGTAGATTAGCTTGGCGATGCTCCGCGGCAGTTCGGCCCCCGGATAGCTGACGCCGAAGCCCATCGTGTCGCACAGCCGGATCTTGGCCGAGAGTTCTTCCGGCACCTGCTCGCTCATTTCCATGAGACGATCCACGAACGGCAGGACGAACCGGTCGATGTCTGCTCGCGTCACGTCCTCCAGGTGGCAGCGGGGCCGCACGCCCGCTTCGAACGCAGCCTGCACCACGTCGCAGTAGGAATCCATGCACTCCCGGTGGCTGCGGAACTTGAGCTTGTGGAAGATATGATAGTCCGAGCAGCTCGTGAGCATGCCGGTTTCCTTGAGCCCCACTTCCTTGACCAGGCGAAAGTCCCCCTTGACGGCCCGGATCCAGCCCGTGCATTCGGGGTACTTGTGCCCGAGGGCACGGCACTTGTCCAGGGCCTCGCGGTCGTTCTTCGTATAGAGGAAGAACTCGGTCTGTCGAACGACGCCCTTGGGTCCGCCGAGCCGCGCGAGCAGATCGTAGATGTGCACCATCTGGTCGACCGTGTAGGGCGGCAGCGACTGCTGCCCGTCGCGAAACGTCGTATCGGTGATGACGATGTCTCTGCTCTTCACCGACGAGAAGTCGAACTCCACCGGCTTGCCGTCAATGTACTCGACGACGGGACCTGCGAAGCGAATCTGCGGCGGCAGATCGTATGGAAAGATTTCCTCGAGCAGGTTCGGCCGGGTCACGTCCGGCAGATTATGATATTTTCTGGCTTTCCCCATTTGCGATCCTTTCCAGCGCGGCGCGGTTAGCCTTCCACGTCCACGCCCTGTTCCTTGCACACATTCGTGATGAACTCCACGGCGCTACCGACGGTCGTTACGGACAAAGCGGCATCCTCATCCATTTCGATGCCGAACTCTTCCTCGAACATCGCGACCAGTTCGATGGACTGGACGCTCTCGGCGCCCAAATCCTCCGTGAAATTGTTTTCCGCACGGATCTGATCGGCGTCGAGGCCCAGGACTTTTGCGGTCACCGCCTTGACACGTTCTTCCACTGTCGCCATCGATGTACCTCCCGTTTCAAATGTTGCCAACTCAGGCGTGAAGCGAGCTTCGGCGGCTACAGGTCCCATGGGACCTATGACGCTTCACGCACGTTCATTTCATCATGGCCTTGCGGCCCTTCCGGACGGCCTCACCACGGGCCGGCGCGGTCATTTCGAAGATCGTGTCCCACATCGCCTTCTGTGCCGGCGTCCACCGGCCGCCGCGGCGACCCATCGCCGTCTCGGCCGTACCGTACAGGCTCCGTCGGCCAAAGCCTTTCGTGACCACCCCCTCCACGAACCAGGCGAACGAGGGGATGAACTTCGGCAGCGGTTTGCCGGTGGCCATGATGATCGCCATGGCCCCGACGTACGAGCCGGTGTTGAACAGCGTGCCGATGGATGTCTTCGTATGGTCGCCGATGAGCGAACCGACCTTGGTTGAGCCGGTATCGATCCCGCGTTTACCATCCAGCATGACCGAGACATTCGAGTAGTCGTTCTTGAGATCGCTGTTGGTCGTGAGCGCCCCGAGATTGACCCATTCGCCGATATAGCTGTGCCCGATGAAGCCGTCGTGGTATTTGTTCGAGTAGCCCTGGATGATGGACTCCTCGACCTCGCCCCCGATCCGGCAGTAGGGGCCGATGGAATTGCCCTCCCGGCACTTGGCACCGAGCAGAACCGACTTCTTGCCGATGTAACAGGGCCCCTCGATCCGCGAGAATGGGTGAACCTCGACGTCTTCGTCGATGCAAACTGGCCCCTGCTCGGCGTCGATCACGACCATCGGATGGATTTTGGCTCCGGGGGCGATGTAGACATCCTTCTGGCTGCCCCGGATGGCGAACGGCTCTTCGATTGTCCCCTCGAGTCCAGCCTTCCCGGCCTTGGTGAAGTCCGCCGTGATCTGTTCCGGGCTCGCCAGGATGAGGTCCCAGGTGTAGTCCCACGTCGGCACGTTGTGCTGTACGGTGGGCAGCTTCGCCTTCGCCGACGCCAGGTACTCCTCGATGCCGGCGCCCTGCAGTCTCTTCGCATCGTTCTTGAGGATGCGGGCGAACAGGACCTGGCCCTGCTCATCGAGCCCCACCTCGCTTCGCCCGCCGGCCGGGACATCGAAGCCATCGGCCCGGACGCGAGCATCCACGATCAGCACGTCCTCGTCGCTCAAGACGGACAAATCATTGACCGGCCGGTCGGTCCGGCCCCGGTAGACCTCAGCCATGTATTCGGGCAGGAAATACGCCAGATCGCTTGTCGCGACTTTCGCTTGCAGTTTCTCGCCGAGCGAGGTGATGCCGCACCGCAACTCCCAGATCGGCCGATTCAATGCCACCGGCCAGAAGTTGCGCCTGCTGTCAACCGCCCTGTCGATAAGGATCAATCGCATTGAGAACCTTTCCACTGTCATGCATTGGCCCCGCCCATCCAACTGCGGAGGCAATCAATCACCCGTCCTCGGCGGAGACGAGGGTCAAAGCCCCGCCGTCGCGGCAAGCGAGATTCTAAGGACAGGTCTGCCCAAGGTCAACCGGAAACCCCCAGGCAGAGGCCGGGCGCTAGCAGCTTGCAAACCCGCTCGAGGGGCTGTATAGTCGCCGGCAAGAGGCCCGAATGTTCGTTAGATGGGTCCCCCAAATGCGAAGTAGGGCGTTTGGGGGCCTCGGTTCGTATTCAGGAGGAACCTATGAATCGTCGTGAATTCCTTCGCACGACCGCCGCCGGAGCTGTTTTGTCAGCCGTGAGCGGCTTCGTGCCCGCCTATGCCCAGCCCAAGCCGCGTCGTGTCGGCCTGATCGGCAGTGGATGGTACGGCAAGAGTGCACACTTCCGTTTGCTTCAGATCGAGCCCGTCGACGTAGTCGCCGTCTGCGACGTGGACAAGCGGATGCTAG
>CBFDBY010000109.1:0-20775 GCA_965603165.1 uncultured Phycisphaerae bacterium | reverse complement strand
CCCTTTCTCATCGTGATGACCTACGGCATGACGAACGAAATCCGGTTCGGCGGCCTCAGGAATTTCGATATCGGTCCCTTCCAGACGGTTCTCGTCGACGAGCTGATCCCCTACATCGATGCCAACTTCCGCACGCTCTCCGATCAACCCCATCGTGCCATGGCCGGCCTGTCCATGGGCGGAATGGAGACCAAGTCGATCACCCTGAAGAATCTCGACAAGTTCTCGCACATCGGCCTCTTCAGCGGCGGGTCCATCTCCCTGGAAGATGTGAACAACACGCCCGGTTTCAAGGAGAAGGTCAAGTTGGTGTTCGTTAGCTACGGCAGCCGCGAACTCGGTGGCAGTCGCCGCAGACGCGGCGGCGATCCGAAGGCGAACGCCGACGCGCTGCAGCAAGCCGGTATTAACAGTGCCTTCTACGTCTCCCCGGATACGGCCCACGAGTTCCTGTCCTGGCGGCGGAGTCTGCGTGAGTTCGCACCACTGCTGTTCCAGGACAACGCTTCGGTTGCTCAACGGGGCCTGGGGCAAGGCGCCCGCAGGGGTGCCGGACGCGGTGGATTCGGCGCCCCCATCGAGCTGGGACCGGACGACAAGCCCGCCTTTGCGGATCCGCCCGCCGGATTCAGTGACCGACGTGAAAACATCCCTCACGGCGAGACGACGATGGTTGAGTATGACTCCAAGACGGTCGGGACCCGTCGAAAGATGCTCGTCTACACGCCACCCGGTTATTCCATCGACCGCAAGTACCCGGTGCTGTATCTGCTGCACGGCATCGGCGGCGACGAGACCGAATGGCAGCGCTTCTGCCACCCGGAGAACATCGTCGACAACCTGCTGGCCGACGGCAAGATCCAACCGATGATTGTCGTCATGCCCAACGGCCGGGCGCAAGTCAACGACCGAGCCAAAGGCAATGTCTTTGCCAGCGCGCCGGCTTTCGCTAACTTCGAGAACGATCTGCTCAAGGACGTGATCCCTGCTATTGAGGCCAGGTACTCGGTGACGGCCGACCGCGAACATCGCGCCCTGGCCGGTCTCAGCATGGGCGGCGGCCAGTCCCTGAACTTCGGCCTCGGTCACCTTGACGTTTTCGCCTGGGTCGGAGGGTTCTCCTCGGCTCCCAACACCAAACCGCCCGCCGAGCTTGTGCCTGACCCGGCCGTCGCCACAGAGAAGCTCAAGCTGCTGTGGCTGGCGTGCGGCAACAAGGATGGTCTGATCCGCATCAGCCAGGGCGTCCACCACTACCTCAAGGAGCAGAACGTGCCGCACATCTGGCACGTGGATTCCAACGCCCACGACGCCACCGAATGGGCCAACAACCTATATCTCTTCGCCCAACACATCTTCAGGTAGTCGCAGAGAAACGTGAAGGGGTGGTGACAGCCACCGTTCTCTGGGCTCCGTGTCTTGGCAAGCAGGTGTGGGGAGGGGATAGTCATTCCTGAGCGCCTCGTCGGCGTTGCCCGGCCGGGCCGGTAGGCTGGCGCCATGCAACAACTGGCGAGAATTGAGATTTGGGGCGACCGGCAGGACCACGGTGGGCATGCGCTGGTCGTTCGTCGCAAGTCGACTGTGTCATGGCTCGTGCTGACGGACGGTCGCTTGCGTCTCCTCATCGTTCGATGAGGGTTTCTTCGACCTTCATGCCGAAATGACGCCCGGATGGCTTGATGTGGGCGGCGGTCCAGGGGATTGTCCCAAACAGAGGTTTGAACATAGCCATATAACCAGCCACATATATGTATTGCATCTATGCCATCCCTATGGTAGGCTATTGTGATGAAGAAGGTTCGCTTTGAATGGGACGTTGCCAAGGACGAAGAGAATCAGGTCAAGCATGGCGTTTCCTTCTCGGTGGCGCAATATGCGTTCTTCGATTTGAACCGTGTGATCGTCGAGGACACCAGCCACAGCAGAAGAGAAGAACGGTTCTACTGTATTGGCCGGGTGGCAGACGGGATCATCACCGTTAGGTTCACATACAGAGGCGATGTCATCCGCATCTACGGCGCCGGATATTGGAGAAAAGGAAAGAAGATCTATGAGAAAGAGAATCAAATACACGGATGAGCCGCTCGGGGAGCTCAAGGTCGTCGACGATTTCCTTCCCACGCCCGACGAATTGGCCGTGAGGGAGGAGAACGTCAAGGTAACGATCTCTCTAAACAAATCCAGTGTGGAGTTCTTCAAGAAGCAAGCGAGGGAGCACCATACCTCATATCAGAAGATGATCCGACGGCTTCTGGATTGGTATGCCTCACGGCATCAGAAGAGCGCTTGACCGTACACTCCCGCGCACGGCGAGGCCTGAGCGACAATGACGGCGCCGGCCCCGCTCGATAATCAAGTCATCGTTCGATGAGGGTTTCTTCGACTTTCATGCCGAAGTGGCGGCCGGATTGCTCGATGTGGGCGAGGACTTTGTCGCCGGGTTTGAGGTTCGTGATCGAGATGGCTTTGCCCCGCGGGTCCACGAGGCGGATCGTCTCGGCGTTCTGGAGGACCAGGCTAATGGGCCGGCCCTCGGCCTCGGCCTCGATCAGCGTCATCGGGCGGCGTTCGATCTTGTTGCGGCCGAGATAGGCGGTCTGCGTGCGGCCTTCGTTGTCCACGAGCATGACCTCGTCGCCAGCCTTGAGATCGGCCAAGTACTTGGTCTTGCCGCCCGGCGCCATCGTATAGGCGTGGACGGCCCCGGCGTTGACGCGGAACGGGCGCGACGCGACGTACGGATTGTCGATCGATTCCGAGTGGACCAGGAAGAAGCCGGAAGCCGTGTTGCCCACCAGCATCCCTTCGCCGAGCGTCATCTGCGTGCAAGTGTCCAGGCAGGCGCGGTCGCCCATGCCGAGCTGCTTCGTCGTCGTGACGGTCGCCTCGACGAGGGCGATCTTCTCGCTGATGCCGTGAATGATCTCGGCGCATTTCTTGATCTCGTTGACGTCGGTGGTGTCGAGCAGGACGCCGTCGACACCTTTCTCCAGGATCTCGACCATGAGCTTGGCCTGCTCGCTGTCTTCGACGCGGACGATGATGTTCCCACCGCGCCGGGCGAGCAGGTTCTCGATCGGGATGATCGTCCAGTCGAGCATCGTCAGCACGAGGATCTTGTCGGCGGGCACGGCGGCGGCCCTATCCTCGTCCGCCTTCGCAGTGATATCGATGAACTCGACGTCGACGCCCGGCTTGATATCGCCGGAGGCCTCGACCGTCTTGATCTTGCCGAACTCGCGGACGGTCCCACTACCGCCCTCGGGCAGCACCAGGGCCTCGGCCCCGCTCTCCAACGCGGCGATCGCGATCTCTTTGCTGTACGGAACAACGTTTACCCAGAGTCGTTTCATCTCTGTACCCCTGTAGTCGACATTTTGAATGGGAGTCTCCGCAAGGTGTACCGCCAATCGGGTCGGCTGTCAAGAGGCCGCAACAGTGATCCATTGCGCCGGCAGCCATTCGACTGTCGCCCATGGGTCGTGAACGATAGGTCGTCTCAGGGTGTGGTTGAGGCCCGGCGACTCCTTGGCGACAAAGTGCCGGTTTCCGCTGGCCTTCAGCGCCTCGCCGGCGCTTGTGAATCGGCGCGGCGATCGGTAGACTACACAGCACAGGGGCCGTTCGGCTGTGGAACGGGCCCGAGCCAATGGAATGTTGCGCTGTGGAGGTGACGCCATGAATCTTTTCGATCGACGATTCGGTATTGACATGCGCTTGTTGCTGGTGCTCGGTTTGTTCCTGGGGTCGCTGTGCGCGCCCGTTTGTCTTGGGGATTTCCTGGCGGAGCTGGCGCGGCCGCACGAGGGGCGGAGCATGAGGGCGACCTCGACCCACAAGCTCGGGGCAAATCCGCGGGAGTGGGACGGCGAGCCCGATCCCAATCACAACGGCGACAACAGCAACGTGCAACCGGGCCAGACGAAGGTTCTCATGGACGTCAAAGGGCCCGGCGTCATCACGCACATCTGGATCACGTTTCTGGCGCCCGAGCCGCATCCCTGGGCGAAGAACGGTTCGGCCAACCACCAGGAGATGCTGCTGCGCATGTACTGGGACGGCCGCGAACGGCCGGCGGTCGAGGCGCCGGTTGGCGACTTCTTCGCCAACAGCTTCGGCAAGCGCAGCGAGGTCATCAGCCTGCCCGTTTGTGTCGAGGACGCGGACTCCTACAACTGCTTCTGGCACATGCCTTTCCGCAAGTCGGCCCGCGTGGAGATCGTCAACCAGAGCGACAAGCCCATTAGTCTGCTGTATTTCAATATCGACTGGGTCAAGAAGGAGCGGTTCGCGGAGGACACCCCGTACTTCTATGCGCAATATCGCCAGGAATACCCGGTCGAAAAGGGCAAGGACTACGTGCTGCTCGAAACACAGGGTAAGGGACACTACGTCGGCACGGTCCTGAGCGTGCGGACGCGCAGCCCGTCATGGTTCGGCGAGGGCGACGAGAAGATCTACATCGACGGCGAGGAGAAAGCCTCGATCTGGGGCACCGGCACGGAGGACTATTTCCTCTCGGCCTGGGGTCTCAAGACGACGAGCACGCCTTTCTTCGGCGTCCCGTACTTCGACCAGTGGGGTATCGTCGGCGGCCACACCTCCGCCTATCGCTGGCACGTCACCGACCCTTTGGTGTTCACGAAGGGCATCAAGGTGACGTTCGAACACTACGGCTGGATCTCGCCCGACGAGAACCCGCAATACAAATCGCACAGTTGGAACGAACGCGAGGATGACTATTCGAGCGTCGCGTTCTGGTATCAGACCGGCGAGCCGACGTTCACGGCCCGCGCCCCGCACGCCCGCGAGCGCGCGTTGCCGAACCTGGATCGCATCATCGCCGCGCGCGAGTACACCGCCGAGAAGCACCACGGCCAAGGCGAAGCGCTCGCGCAAAATCTGGACCTCTATCCGAACGGCCATCTGTTCTACAAACCCGAGCGGGCGGAGAACGCCTGGGTCGAGATCCCGTTCGAGGTCGAGCAGAAGGAGCCGAAGCGCCTCCTGCTCGTGATGACGCGCTCCTACGATTACGGCCAATACCAGGCGTCTCTGAACGGCGTGAAGCTGGGCGGCGTGATCGACCTGTACAGCGCGGACGTTGCGAGTCGCGAATATCACCTGCTGGATTTCTGGCCGGAGCCGGGCAAGTACACCCTCCGGCTGGAGTGCGTCGGCAAGAACGCCGCATCGACCGGCTACTACCTCGGCATCGAGTCCGTCCGCCTCCGCGAGCGCCGCCCCCGCGTCACAGACTACGCCCACGACAAGGACAAAGACTGGCGCAAGACGCCCACGCTCTACGATTAGCACCCACGCGTCAACGATCCGGTCCGGCCAGATGGATCATCCGCCGCGCCGCCGGCGGTAATGCGCCGTCCACGTTACTCTGGTGGACAAACTCCTACCGCCATGGCGGGTGACAGACCTGCGCTCGCGTGGACATGCTGAACCTCCGGCACGTAAGACATGCTTACGCAAGCGTAAGCATGGCACCCGACCGAATATCCGTGCAGGACCGCCCAACATTTTAAGGTGGATGGCGCAGTAGGGTGTGCCTTGCACACCTTCTACTCGTATTCCGGTAGCTGTTGCAGCAGGGTTGGCAGGAACTGGTCGAATGGCTTGCCGCTTTGCTCGAACTCGGCCAGCAACTTGTAGAAGGGCAGAGTAAGGTTCAAGCCCGCTCTTGTATCATACGCGGCCTCCTCCTCTCGCAGCGCAATCCACTTCGGGTCGCTCTCAAATCTCGCGCCGATTCGGCGGTCCAGCGCGCCCACCATGCACTCAAACACAAACGTCACCGGATGCCGGTAGGTCTGAACGGCCGGAGCGTCCTTGCCGGCCATGTAATACGCATCGAGCTTGGCCCGGAAGCGCGGGTAGTTGGCCTGCACCAGCGGATTGACGACAGTATGGAGATACTCGTGGACATTGAGGCCGTAGTTGTTACTGCTCGGGTTATCCACGCTGTAATAGTACTGCTCATATCCGGCCCCCATCGCCCCTCGGTGTCGGCTGAGAAGGTCGGGAATCTGGACGACTATCGTTGCAGGATCATGCCGCTCCATGCGCAGGTAGGTCCAGAGGAACGCCATTTGACGATTCATCTTATCTACATCGTACTTCTGTATCTCGGCTACGTAGTCCGGCTTGACCTGCTCCCACAAGTCGCCCAAGTTGACCGTCACCCAAAAATCATTCAGCATCTGCGGCAGATCCTGCAATGCCTTGGCCGTGTATGGGTAGGCCAACTCTTGGTCCGGCCGAGTGCGGCCGAAGGGATAATCCGCGCTGAGAGTCAGAACGAAGCTCTTGTAGGCGAACAGGGGGACGCCCTTCACGATGACATTCTCGTAGTAGTCACGATAGGCTTTGAGCTTTTCGGGCTTGTCGGCCAGTCGCTTCTCCAGTTCGCGGCGGACCTTGACCCTCACCGGGTGCATGGAGTACCCTGGGAACTCCTCGTCATAACCCGTCGCATTGACAAATGCCATGGCCGCAAATATCCGCCGGTCGGCCAAGGCCATGAAACCTCCGGCCTTGTTGACCTCGTCCGGATGATGGAAGCTCACTGCCTGTGGTCGCACGCCGGATCCCGGGGCCGAGGAACTGGAGCAGCCGGCCGATGATAGAACGAACGCCGTCACCGCGAGTGCAACGTATCTCCCCATAGCACTCTTCCCTTCCTTATTAACCGCCGCTGATCTGTGCCTTACCTGTGCCCGCGATATTATGCCGGCCGCTCAATGGTGGCCAAGCCCTCCTACAGCGGTCGGATCCAGATGTTCCGGAAGCGCACGGGGTTGTTGTGCGCCGACAAACTGAAGGGCAGCTTGGCCGGGATCGGCTCGTCGTACTTCGGTTGGATGCGGTGGCCGGTGGGGCCGTAGATTTCCTGGTTGTGGTGGACGAGCAGGCCGTTGTGCAGGACGGTGACGCGGGCGGGGCGTTCGAGCTTGCCATCCTTGAAGACGGGGGCGAAGAAGATGATGTCGTAACTCTGCCACCGCCCCGGCTCGCGGCAGGCGTTGACCATCGGCGGGGTCTGCCCGTAAACGGAGGCCGCCTGCCCGTCCGGGTACAGCGGCGTCGTGTATGTGTCGAAGACCTGGATCTCGAAAAGCCCCATGAGCATGACGCCGTTGTTGCCGTGGTCCCAGTCGTCGCCCACCGGCGGGTTCGGCGCCTGCCACTCGAGATGGAGCTGGCAATCGCCGAAGGATTCGCGGGTCGTGAGCTCCCCCGTGACGGCAATCAGCTCGCCGTCCTCGATCTTCCAGTCCGACGGCTGCCACTTCGAGAGATTGTCTCCGTCGAAAAGCGCGACGGCGTCCGAGGGCGGACCACCGCGTCGGCCGGGCGTGACCTTCGGCGGGGCGGGACGGTCCGGGTCGTGCACGTGATACCCACACCACGGCAGCACCGGCGTGTCCTTATACCCCACAATTCCCGAGCCGTCCCTGGCCTTGACGAGCTCGGCGGCCAGCGAGGTCGCCGAGTAGATCAGCAGAAGACCCAGTGCAACCGCGAACGTGATATGAATGACAGGGCGATGGCGTTTCATGACAGCTCCTTTTCCGTGCGTGATTTGCGTGAGTTTCGTAACGAACAGGGTCTCCCGAACTATCGTCCGCACACCCGGCGGCTCGCCCACGACTATACCGCATGGCAAAACGGGCCACAAGCCTCTCCCGAATGCGTGCAGGAACCGCCCGGCGGATTCGTTCGTAAATGGTATTGACCTTTGGCCACGACGGTGATACTATGCGTCGGCAGCAGTGGAGGCCGCATAATGGGGTGGGCTCAACGCCGCACGGGCAGGGGGGGTATTAACCAATGTTAGACGGAGTTCAAGTATAGATGATGATAGACCGTCAGTCGGGCTTGCCTACAGTCGTGTTGGGAGTTGTGTTTCTTTGCGTATTGGCGTTTCTGTCGCCTGCGGCTGTTGGCGCCGAGTCGGCGGAAGACGATGATGGTGTGCGGATCAGAAAGGTAACCTCCGGCGAGTACGTCACCCTGATCGTCGAAAACCTCCGGGAGCATGATGTTACGGTGGCGCTGACGATTGTGGCCCAGAACGTTCGCGTCATGAGAATCACGCCGAAGACCGCCAGCTATTCGGGTCTCTCGCAGACGGAGGCCGTTCGGTTATGCGCTGCGAACCCCGAGCGGCCGTGGCGCTGGCGGTATCAATTCACCTGGATCAAGGGCCGGCTGAACGCCCGGCACGATCGTGACACGCTCTACCTTCTGCCCTTTGAGAAAGGCCGGTCTTTCCGGGTGACCCAGTCGTATGGCGGGCGGCTGACGCACCGCGACCACGACAAGTACGCGGTCGATTTTGGCATGCCCGAGGGGACGAACGTGTGTGCGGCCCGCGACGGTGTCGTCGTCGATCTGATGGAATCCTCCGAAGCCGGCGGGCCGGACAAGAAGTACAAGGACGAGGCCAACTTCGTCTCCATCGCCCACGACGATGGGACCATCGGCGAGTACCTGCATCTCCAATGCGACGGCGTCCTTGTGGAAATCGGCGGCAAGGTCAAGGCCGGCCAGCCTATCGCGCTGTCGGGCAGCACGGGCTATTCGACCGTTCCGCACCTCCATTTCGGCGTCTATTCGCCGCGCGATATCCACCGTCTCCGTTCCCACGCCATCACCTTCACCACCGCCGAGGGCGACGTCACAAAACCCGTCGAGGGAGAAAGATACACCGCCAAGTAGGGTCCCTGACCAACAGGCATGCTGGCCATGCGCGTACGCCCGCGGGAACACGGTGCGACAATGGTGGGCCGCGCTCCGGAATCGCCTGCGAGAAAGCAATGCCGTGTGCGACCGTGGCGGTTTGTTCCGCGGCTTGCGACTGCTGCCTCTGTCTCCAGACTGTGCGGAATCCGGAAGGACTAAACAGGGACGGGGCGAATGCGTTTATCGCTTTGCAGGTGCCAGCGGAGAAAGGAAAGGCCCGACGTTCCGCCGGGCCCCTCCGCTGTGTACCGCCGGCTCGGCGCTCGGGTCGCTCGCCAGCGTTGCCCTATCCTCCGAATCGGCATATGTAGTCTACCCGACGCGATCGCACGGGGCAAGCTCTCCGCTGGCACCTGCAAAGCGATAAACGCAACCTTGCATCTACAACATCTCGGCGGTTTACTCCTGGCTTACCTGCTCGATTTGTTTAGGGGCGGGCTGGAGCATTGTCCGGTGTCGACGCGGTTGACCTGATGATGAGCGCACGACTGTTCACAATCGGATATGAGGGAATGGACCTCCAAACCTTCATCGCTTCTTTGGAGGCCAACGGCATCCAGTGTGTTCTCGATGTGCGCGAGAGCCCGTTCTCGCGCAAGCCGGGATTCAGCAAAGGGTCGCTATCCTGTGCGCTCGAGGCGAGAGGCATTCGCTACATGCATTTCAGGGAGCTTGGCACGCCCCGTCCGTTGCGTGAGCAAGTGAAATCGGATGGTGATTACAGGCGGTTCCTTCAGAAGATGCAGGAACATCTTGCTTTTCAACAAGAAGGGATCGAGCGAGCGTGCAGCCATGTCGGCCGCATGACATGCTGTTTGTTCTGCTATGAGAACTCGCCCGATATGTGTCACCGGAAGATCGCCGCGAACTTGATCTGTGACCGTGCAGGCGATGGGCTGGAGGTTGCACATCTATAGTCCCTACGGATTGGACATTCATGCGTGGCGGCAGCGGCTGGGGAGGCAGACGTGGGGAGTCAACCGCGCCAGGGGCGGGGGCGTTTGAAGTCCTTCAGGAGGTTGTTGGCGATGACGGCGTTTTCGCGGACCTGGAAATCGAGCATGCCGACGCAGGCGAAATCGGCGCCGTTCTCGAACGTGTACTTGAAACCATCGCGCGGGTGGATCGCGCCGGCGGCCAAGACCTTGTAGGCGATCCAGGGCTTCGCGCAGGTTTTCATGAACTCGATGGTTCGGTCGGGGTCCATGCACCACATGTTGTCATGGCCGGGCAGGTCGAACGGGCCGGCCTCTTCCTCGGGCGTGGCGGACCAGTAGTCCGCGCTGTGCAGCGTCTTCATGTAGAAATCGACGCCGATGCCCGCCTTCTCGCAGGCGATGGGGACCTCGATGGAATGGCACGCGACGCCGGCGACCAAGCCATTCTCCTTCGCGAACTCGACGACCTTGGCGATCACGTCCAGCCGTTCGTACCGGGTCAGCCGATCGCCCATCTCGCCCTGGATGAAGGCGCCGTGGGCCCCGGCGTCGATGGCCATTTGGAGCTTGGTGAACGGGTCTTCGGGGCGGGGAAAGTACTGGGCGAGCCACTGGATTCGGCCGCCGCGCTCGTTCCAGTATTTCGTGATGACGCGGCCGGTCGGGTCGTTGCCGCCGGCGTACGGGTCGTCGATCGTCGAGATCATCGTGTTGATGCCGCATTCCTCGCACAGCTCCCAGGTCTCCATGATCTTCTCGTCGGTGAAATAGTGCTTCAGCAGGGACGAGACGTAGATCATGTCGCGGGCGTGGGCATAGCCGTTGATGAGGTTGCCGCCGCAGATAAGCCGGCTGATCTTGAGCTTGCCGATCTGACCGGTCGGCAGGCTGAGCGAGCCTGAGGGCCGGGTCTGCCCCGCCTTCTCGCCCTGGGCCAGGAGGGCCTTCTCCTCCAGGCTCAGGCCCAGAACGCTGGTGGTGAAGGCACAGGTTTTCAAGAAGTTCCGGCGATTCAGCTCATCTGCGGCCATATCCATCTCCAGGGCACAATGATTCCTGCTGTCACCAACATTCTATACGAATGGCAGTCCCAGTGCCACCCATCCCGCTGAGCAACGCTAATCGTGGCCCGGAAATTGATCGTGTGGGGACTTGACGCTGGGGGGATTTTGCTTATTCTTGGGCTTTTCATGCCTTGGATAAAGGAGTGCAGGTCGTGCAGGGAAGTACGTCCACGGGAGAATTCGTCTTCGAGGCGGTCGAAGCCGATCCGGTGTCGAGCGTGCTCTACGACGAGCATGTGAAGCTGACGAGCAAATCGCGCATCGCGGCGTTTGCCGGCTATTTGATGCCGTTGTGGTATTCCTCGATTGCCGAGGAGCACCGGGCCGTGCGCGAGCGGGCGGGGCTGTTCGACTGTACGCACATGGGCGTGCTGGAGGTCTCCGGCGACGAGGCGGCCGGCTTTCTCGATGCCGTCACCACAAACGAGGTCGGCGGTCTGAAGGTCGGCCGGGCCCGGTACAGCTACATTCTCGACGCCGCCGGCAACGTGCTGGACGACATCATTATCTACCGCCGGGGCGAGGACAACTTCATGGTCGTCGTGAACGCGGCCAACGAGCCCAAGATCCAGTCCTACCTTCGGGGCTTGCTGGCAGGACGCATCGTCATCGAAACCGGCCGGGCGGACCGAAAGCTCGGATTGCACCCTACCATCCGGGATATGCGAGCCGGGGATCGCTCGGCGGATCGGCGCGTGGATATCGCCCTGCAAGGTCCGGCGACGATCGACACCCTGGCGAAGCTGGCCGATGACGCCTCGCTCGCGGAATGTGTCGCGGGATTGAAGTCCTTTGCGTTTGTCGAGGGCCGGCTGGCCGGGATCGACAGCCTGATCTGCCGGACCGGCTACACTGGGGCGAAGATCGGCGTCGAGCTGTTCGTCGATCCGGAACACGCGGCGACGCTGTGGAACCGGATCCTCGAGGCGGGCAAGCCGTTGGGCGTTCTGCCGTGTGGTCTCGGGGCGCGTGACAGCTTGCGGATTGAGGCGGGCCTTCCACTTTACGGGCACGAGCTTGGCGGCAAGCTCCGCATCTCTCCATTCGCGGCCGGTTACGGCTGGGCAGTGAAGCTCGGCAAGGAATTCTTCATCGGCAAGGCGGCGATGGCCCGTGTTGCAACGACGTATGATATGGAAGTGGCTCGACTGGAGTTGCCCGCGACGCGCGGCGTTCGGCCGGTCCGGCCCCATGACGCCGTTCTTGGCGAGGATGGCCGCTGTGTCGGCTGGGTCCTCAGTGCTGCGAAGGTCCAGGAGCAGCAGTATGCGCTGGCCTACGTTGATCGGGCTGCAGCCGGCGCGGGAAAGGTCCTGGGCGTGTACTACCTGGCGCGGAGCGCGAGCCAGGTCGAACAGGGACGGAAACAGGCCGTGGAGAAAGGGCAGAAACTGGCGGCGGACCTTGCTGGAACCGTAGTGAGCCGCTTTGCGAAATATTGAATGGAGGTCGTGACTATGGCGGTTGTCGAAGGGTTGCTGTACACGAAGGACCACGAGTGGGCGAAGGTGGCCGGCGATACGGCCACGGTGGGGATCACCGACTACGCCCAGGAGCAGTTGGGTGAGCTTGTCTTCGTCGAGCTGCCCGCAACGGGCAAGGAGTTCGGCGTGCACAAGGAGCTGGCCGTGGTGGAGAGCTCCAAGGCCGCCAGCGATGTCTATTCTCCCGTGGCGGGGGAGGTCACCGAGGTGAATACCGAGTTAGAGACGAAGCCGGAGCTGATCAACGAGGACTGTTACCGCACCGGCTGGATCTGCAAGCTCGCGATCACCGACAAGAAGTCACTCGATGCCCTGATGGATTCCAAACAGTACGAGGAATACCTTGAGACGCTGTGACGTCATCCTTTGTCATGTCGAGCGGAGCGATAGCGTAGTCGAGACATCTGGCTGCGAACAGTAACGTGTCTCGGTTGCGGCCAGACCCCTCGACTTCGCTCGGGGTGGCAAGAGGGAATCAGGGTGAGGGATCGACCGGAAGATTTCTGAGAGAGGGATACGCAGCTATGGAATTCATACCACACACCGCCGAGCAGCGACAGGAGATGCTCGCGGCCATCGGCCTGACGATGGAGGATCTCTTCGGCGATATCCCGCCGGAGCTGATGGCGTCCTCGTTCGACCTGCCGCCCGGACTCAGCGAGCAGGAAGTCCGCAATCGACTCGCCGACCTGGCCGGGAAGAACTCAATTGACCTGACGCTCTTCCTGGGCGGCGGGTTCTACGATCATTTCATCCCGTCGGCGATCTATTCGATCATCTCCCGCAGCGAGTTCTACACGTCGTACACGCCGTACCAGCCGGAGATCTCGCAGGGGACGCTCCAGGCGATCTACGAGTTTCAATCGGCCGTCTGCCGGCTCACGGATATGGAGGTCTCGAACGCCTCGCTCTACGACGGCGGGACCGCCATGTACGAGGCGATGATGATGGCTCTGCGCATCACGGGCCGCAACAAGGTCATCGTCGATGATAGCGTCAATCCGATCTATCGCGTGATGATGCACTCGTACACGTGCAACCTGCAGATCGATCTCGAAGAGACCCATTGCGTCGATGGATTGGCAAATCGCGAGGAGATTCTCGCCAGGCTGGACGACGACACCGCGGCGATCATCGTGCAGAACCCGAACTTCTTCGGCTGCATCGACGACTTCACGGACCTTGCCGAGGCCGCTCACAAGAAGGGGGCCCTGCTCGTGGTTTCGTGCTACCCCATCTCGCTGGGCATTCTGAAGACGCCGGGCGCGATGGGCGCGGATATCGTGACGGGTGAGGGCCAGAGCCTGGGGATGCCGATGTCGTTCGGCGGACCGTACTTAGGCTTCATGGCATCCCGCAAGCAGTACGTGCGGAAGATGCCGGGGCGCATCGTCGGGGAGACGACGGACCGGGAGGGCCGGCGGGCCTTCGTCCTGACGCTTCAAGCCCGCGAGCAGCACATCCGGCGGGAGAAGGCCACCTCGAACATCTGCTCGAACGAGGCGCTGTGCGCCCTGACGGCTCTGGTGTATCTGTCGCTGGTGGGCAAGCAGGGATTGCGCCAAACGGCGCAGCGCTGTGCGGACAAGGCCAGCTACGCGTACCAGCGGCTGGCCGCGATCCCCGGCGTCCGGCCGCACTTCCCGGCGAAATGGTTCTTCAATGAGTTCGCTCTGGACCTGCCGCGGGAGGCTGCCGGCGTGATTGCCAGGCTGATCGAGAGGGGCTTCGCCGCCGGCTTCCCGCTGAGCCGATACTACAAAGGAATGGAGAATTCGATCCTAATCTGCGCGACCGAGAAACGGACGAAGCAGCAGATCGGGATGTTGGCCGAAGCGCTGGAGAGTGTATTATGAAGTTGATCTTTGAGAAGAGCGTTCCGGGCCGTACGGGCGTCCTGCCGGGGCCGAGCGACGTACCGACGACCATTCACATCCGGGAGGATCTATTGCGGGCCCACAGCGCGGAGCTTCCGGAGTTCAGCGAGCTGGATGTCGTGCGGCACTTCACCGAGCTGTCCCGCCGCAACTTCGGCGTCGATACGAGTTTCTACCCGCTGGGCTCATGCACGATGAAGTATAACCCAAAGGTGGCCGAGCGGATCGCCGGCTATCCGGGCTTTGCGCATCTGCATCCGCTCCTGCCACAGCTTCGGATGGGCGGCATGCTCACACAGGGGGCGCTGGCCATCCTCTACGAGATGGACCTGCTGCTCCGCGAGATCACCGGTATGGCGGGCTTCACGATGCAGCCCCTGGCCGGCGCGCACGGCGAGCTGACCGGCATGATGATCATGGCTGCCTACCATCGCGACAAGGGCAACAAGAAGACCGTCGTGCTCGCTCCCGACAGCGCGCATGGCACCAATCCGGCCAGTGCCGCGATTGCGGGCTACCGCGTAGTCACGATCCCGAGCAACGACCGGGGCGTGATGGACGTCGCGGCCCTCAAACGCGAGCTGAACGACGAGGTGGCCGGCGTCATGCTGACCTGCCCCAATACGCTCGGCCTGTTCAATTCCGACATCCGCGAGATCTGCGAGCTGATCCATAGCGTGGACGGCCTGGCCTACTACGACGGCGCGAACCTGAACGCCATCGTGGGCAAGGCCCGACCGGGCGATTTCGGCTTCGACATCGTGCACCTGAACCTGCACAAGACGTTCGCGACGCCCCATGGCGGCGGCGGGCCCGGGGCCGGACCCGTCGGCGTCAAAGAAAAGCTCGTGCCGTATCTGCCGATCTCCATCGTGGTCAAACGCGACGACGGCACGTACGCGCTCGAATACGACCGGCCCAAGTCCATCGGCTACATCGCCCCGTTCTACGGCAACTTCGGTATCCTCGTCCGGGCCTACGTCTACATCCTCATGCTGGGAGGCGAGGGGCTCAAGCACGTTGCTGAGACGGCCGTCCTCAACGCCAATTACATCCGCGCCCGGCTGCGCAAGCACTACAAGCCGGCGGTCGACCGCATCTGCAAACACGAGTGCGTCTTCACCACGACGGAGAAGATGGCCGCCAACGGCGTGCATGCCCTCGATATCGCCAAGAACCTGATCGACCGCGGATTCCATCCGCCGACGGTCTACTTCCCGACGACGGTCAAAGAGGCGATGATGATCGAGCCCACCGAGACCGAGAGCAAGGAAACGCTGGACGCCTTCATCGACGCCATGATCGAGATCGCGAAGCTGGCGGCGAAGGAGCCCGAAGAGCTCAAAGCCTCACCGGTCACCACGCCGGTCTCCCGCCCCAACGAAACCGCCGCCGCCAAGAACCTCAACATTGCCTGTCTTGGTGCGCAAGCGGTCGACCGAGTTTAGTCCACGCGTGTGTCAGTCATTTCGTATTGCCACGTCTACTTCGCGGAGAAAATCTCCCGTGACGTCGTCGACCATGTACACGCGATATCCGCAGGCCCGACAGATGCCCGGGTTCTCTGAAGATGCGCCGCGTTGATTCGCCCACGCGATCAACAGTGTCGGATACGCGAGGCATTTGAGGCACTCGATGGCCGCACTTGCCTGAGGATCGTACCGGCCCACTGTCGGGCTCGGTCCAGCTCGCCGTCGAGGAGCAGGTTGATTTCGCCCGACTTCTGCGGGTTCTTCGTCTGGACGAAGAAGGTCTGGGGCCTGGCGACAGGTGTCCCGCCCAGCCCGGTCAGGTGGCCGAGCAGCTTGGGGGCGGCCCTCAGGTATCGCAATGGCCAGGGCCTGACCGTGGTGTCGAAGGCGGCCACGGACTTGCCGCCGAGGATGGCCAGCGGCAGTTCATTCAGGACGGCGCGGACCTCCTGGGGTACGGAGAAGGCATGAGTGGGGCTGCCCACGATGACCAGGTCGATCGCATCGAAGTCGGAGGGTGCAAGCCGGTCGATGCCGACGGTGCGCGCCTCTCCCGCCTGTCCCATCGTCTCGGCGATGGCTTCAGCGACCTTCCTGGTGTTCCCGAATTTCGAGAAATACACGATCAGTGTTTTCACGCGTACGCTCAGCTCTTGAGGGTATCGATGGCGGCCTGGACGCCGGCTCCTTCGTGCACCATCTTGCTCAGGGCGCGGATCATCTTGTCGGGGGTCTTGTGCTGGAAGGCGTTGCGGCCGATGGACAGGCCCGTGGCCCCCGCGGCCAGCGCGCCTTCGACCATCTTGAAGATCTCCTCGTCGCTGCCCATCTTCTCCCCGCCGGCGATCACGACCGGGACCGGGCAGCCTTCCACGACCTCGCGGAACGTCTCGACGCTGCCGGTGTAGGGGACCTTGACGATGTCGGCGCCGAGCTCGGCCCCGACCCGGGCGCCGTGCTTGACGTTCTCGACGTCGTACTCATTCTTGATTTTCGGTCCGCGCGTGTAGACCATCGCCACCAGCGGCATCTGCCATTCCATGCACCGCTCGCTGATGAACCCGAACTGCCGGAGCATCTCTTTGTCCGTCTCGGCGCCCAAGTTGATGTGGATCGAGACGGCGTCGGCTCCGAGCTTGATCGCCTCCTCGACGGTGCAGACCAGCTCCTTGGCGTTCGGATCGGGACTGAGCGACGTGCCGGCCGAGAGATGGATGATCAGGCCGACGTCGCGCCCGGACCCGCGGTGGCCCGCACGGACCACGCCCTTGTGCATGAGGATGGCGTTGGCTCCGCCCGAGACAACTTTGCTGATGGCCGTCCGCATGTCCGCCAGCCCCTCGATGGGGCCGACCGTCACGCCGTGATCCATCGGCACGATCACCGTCTTGCCCGAGTTGCGGTCGATGATGCGTTCCAGTCGTATCGCCTTGCCGATCATGGCTGGCCTCCGTTCGTCATTGTGGATTTCAGATTTCGGATTGCGGATCGAGCCGCGGTTGCCGATCCGCACGTAGCTTGCGCCCCAATGTACCTGGGCCGGCCGGCAAGGCAAGAAAAAAACGCCCTGCTCCCATCGGGGGGTGCGGCCGGTATACGGTGGCGGATTCGAGTCTGCCTTGGGCTGTTGTCAGTCCGACCGGAGGCCGAAGGCCGCAGTGGAGGAATCTGGCCGCGCAGGGCAGGCACGCCATGTTCGCGGCCAGATGTCTCGACTGCGCTTCGCTGCGCTCGACATGACAGGCGGTGGCCACGCATGCGGCTTCTTCTGACCGGCGCAGATCCTGCCACCGTATCCCGACCGCACCCCCATCGGGCGTGCGACAAGATGGGGGCAAAGGCCGCCACTTGTCATTGCAAGCCGGCCACAGGCCGGCGCGGCAATCCCGAACCTCAAGCGTGGCCTTTCGCGTCCGGCAACTTCTGGCCGCTTTCGAGATTGCTTCCGCCGCCTTCGCGGGGGCAGGCTTTGCGTCCGCCTCCTCACAACGGCATCGTTCTCAATCGTGACCGGCCGCCTCTTTGTCGTGCCCCCCTTGGGCCCGAGGAATCGCGCGGCGGTAATGTACGGCGATCCGCTATTCGATCCCTTCGAGCAGGCGCTCGTAGAACTCGGCGTATTTGTCTCGATCGTCCGAGTCTCGGTAGGCGATGGCGGCACGCGGATGCTCGTTCAGAATCCCCGTGACCATGTACGGGAGGATGTAGCCCCATTCGATCTCCTGACGCAGGGGCAGCATGTGGTCCTGGATGAACTTGAGGATCGGGCTGAGGTTGAACTTCGGGTTTTTCAGGAAACCGATGAGCAGCTCCAGGCAGCAGTTGCCCGGCCCCCGGCCGATCCCGAACAGCGAGGCGTCGAGGTAGTTCGCGTTGTGGATGATCGCCTCGATTGTGTTCGAGAAGGCGAGCTGCTGGTTGTTGTGCGCGTGGATGCCGATCTCCTTGCCGGGCAGGTGCTCCCGGTACAGCTTGACGAGGTACTCGATCTGCTCGCAGTAGAGGGCCCCATAGCTGTCGACCACGTTCACGACGTCGACGTCGGTCTCGGCGAGCTGGTCCAACGCCTCGATGAGCGCGAACTCGTTCTCCCTGGAGATGGCCATGATATTGACGGCCGTTTCGTAGCCGAGTCCCTTGGTTCGTTTGGCAAGGTCGATCGCTTTGTCGATGTCCTTCACGTACGTGGCGACGCGGATCGGATCGACCGGACTTTCATCGGCCGGGGCGAACGCCTGCTCCCGGACGCGATGGGCGTCCACCATGATGCTGATCTTCAGGTTGGATTCGATGCCGTCGATGATCTCGCGGATCTTATCGTCGTCGCAATACTTCCAGGCCCCGAAGTCTTTCGTGGGGAACAGCTCCTTGCTATTGCGATAGCCCAGCTCCATATAATCGATGCCGCTCTTCGAGAGGGCCCGGTAGGCCTGGCGGACGAACTCATCGCTGAAGTCATGATTGTTGATCAGCCCCCCGTCCCTGATCGTGCAATCCAACACCTTGATCTGCGGTCTGTACATCATTTCCCTTTGCTATTGGTTAAGGATTATTGGCGGTTGACTATTTGGAGTGACTCGTCCGGCTGGCCATCGTGACGGGGCGTCGCCGTGAATCATCAATGATCAGTCATCCATCATCAATTTCAGCGTCTTCTCCACGACCTCGCGGGCGACCGGCACGGCGTACTGGCCGTCGATACAGTGGACTTGGCCGAGCCGTTCGAGCAGAACGAACCTCGGCCACTGATCCACCGCCTTTTTGTCGTGTCGCATGAGGTCGATCACCCTCTCTTCGACCAGAGCGGTGGGCAGGTTCACCGGCACGCTGAGTTTTTCCAGGACTTTGCGAATTCTGTCGAGCCGGCCGGGCTCGGAGAGCCCTAAGTCGGCTTCAATCCGCCCGGCGGCCATGATGCCGACGGCCACGGCCTCGCCGTGCAGCAGCTCGTAATCGCTCGCGGCCTCGACCGCGTGCCCGACGGTGTGGCCGTAGTTCAGGATCCTACGCTGGTTCTTCTCGTACGGGTCTTCCTCGACGACCCGGCCCTTGATCGTGCAGTTGTACCGGGCCACCGCCTCCAGCGTCGGCAGATCCCGGGCGAGGATCGCATCCAGACGGCTTTCCAGGAACTCGAAGTACTCCCGGTCGGCGATCAGGCCGTGTTTCACCGATTCGACCAGCCCGGCCCGGTACTGCCGGTCGTCCAGGGTCGTGAGCGTCCGGACGTCCACATAGACGGCCGCCGGATGCCAGAAGGCCCCGAACGCGTTCTTGCTGACGCTCGAATCGACGCCGGTCTTGCCGCCGATGGCCGAATCGGCCTGGGCCAGAGTCGTCGTGGGCGCCTGCACGACGGGGACGCCCCGTTTGAAGATCGCGGCGGCGAAGCCGGCGATATCGCCCACGGTCCCGCCCCCGAGGGCGATCACGACGGTATCCCGGCCGAGGTACGCCTGCTCCATCGCCTCGACGATGGCGACGGCGGTGTCGATGTTCTTGGACGGCTCGCCCGCCGGCCGGATCGTATAGACCGGCGCCGTATTGCCCTGCATGAGCCTGTCGAGATGGCCGGCCGCCGCGACGTTCTCATCCGTGACGACGAACCTTCGTCGCCCCGGAAGGACCGCGTCCACCGCCGACCACACCGAGCCTAGCACATCCGAGCCGATGGCCACCTCGTAGCTCGTCTCAGGCGTCCCAGGCACTTTCACATGCAGTCTCTGCATTCTCACACTCTATCGTACGATCCGAACTTTGTTGGGATTGGCTTGCGGCAAGGCCAGCCATCTTGATCGCAGCGCCGGGTTGGCCCCCTCGGCGTCTCCGGCCCGCCCAAAATACCCGATCCCCAAAGAAAACGCAACCCTTATGAAATAAAGGGGTCAGGTACTTTTTAGGATGCCCTTTTCTTCTTTCTCGACGTCGGCGTGATGTGTAGAATCGGCGGTATGCCGAGACCGAAGCGGATTGCATTAGGCGGGTATGTGTATCATGCGTTCAATCGCGCCAACGGGCGTCTGCGCATCTTCCGCAAGGACAGTGACTTCGTTGCCTTCGAGAAGATTCTCGCGGATGGCACAGCCCTTTTCTCGGTGCGGCTGTGCGGCTACTGCATTCTGAGCAACCACTGGCACCTGCTCGTATGGCCGCAGGAGGACGGGGCGTTGTCGAGCTTCATGCGCTGGATCACGCAGACGCACGCGCAGCGATATCACGCCTCGCACGGCACGGTCGGGATCGGGCACGTCTATCAAGGGCGCTACAAGAGCTTTCCGGTGCAGGACGATCGCCACTATCTGACGGTGCTGCGGTACATCGAGGCCAATCCGCTACGGGCCGGCCTGGTCGAGGATGCCGGGCAGTGGGCATGGTCGAGCTTTGCGGTGCGTCGCGGACGCGAGTGTACCGTTGTGCTTAGTGACGGGCCGGTGGAACTGCCGTCGCAGTGGGGCAGACTGGTCCATGCGGCTCTAGGGCCGGCGGATTTGGGCGGCTTGGCATCCAGCATGCGACGAGGCGCCCCCTTTGGCCGTGCGCATTGGACGGCAGCCGCGGCCGCTCGCCTCCAACTCCAGTCCACATTGAGGCCCAGAGGAAGACCCAGAAAAAGTACCTGACCCCTTTACTCAGTTGCTAAATCCACGGCCTCTGGCCGTGTGACCCGAAGAGCTTCGAGC
>CBFDBY010000108.1:0-20943 GCA_965603165.1 uncultured Phycisphaerae bacterium | reverse complement strand
GGGGGAGCCTGCCCGTGCTGCTCACCGTCACGGGGGACGCCAATGCGCCCCGTGTGGCGGCAGCCAAGAGGATGATGAAATACAAGAACGCCCTCACGCCGGCGGAGATCGAGCAGCAGGTTAAGGCCGCCCACGCCGACGCCAACGGGGTCACGATCCGCAAGCTCGTGAAGCAACAGGCGGACGCCCTGGAGCAGAAAGGCCTGCTGATTAGGCAATGGGACCTGGACTACCTCAAGGCCGACCTGACCTGGTGCGGCCGCAGCGGCTCGCCCACGAAGGTGCACCGGATCCAGAGCGTCGTCCTGGCGGCCAAGGAAGCCAAGGAAATCGAGCCGACGAACGAGGGCATTGCCGGGATGATCCACGAACTGATTCAGGACAAGATTATTGCGTAGGGTAAGGAAGTGAGTGCACGGCCGGTCGACGGCGCGTGCCACCGGGCAAAATTCCAACTGCGAATTCGGATTCTTTCATGATTGATGTGAACAGACAAGGTGAGGTGTGGGTGTTTGCGGAACAGCACGGCGGCAAGCTGGAGGAGACGCCGCTGGAACTGATGAGCAAAGCCCGGCATCTGGCGGATACACTGAAGGTGAAATTAGCGGCCGTGCTCCTGGGCGACGGCGTCCGGGAATTGTGCACCAAGCTGACCCAATACGGGGCCGACAAGATCTACGTGGCCGAGCACGCCCTTCTGGGGGCTTACCAGGCGAATAGCTATGCCAAAGTGATCCTCGACCTGATCCACAAGCACAAGCCGCAAATCGTGCTGTACGGCGCAACGGTAGCCGGCCGCGACCTCGCCCCGCGAGTGGCCAGCGCCGCCAAGGCGGGGCTGACCGCCGACTGCACCGACCTGCAGATCGGCGACCACAAGGTCGTGAAGACCGGGCACGTTTATGAGAACCTGCTGTTCCAGATCCGACCGGCCTTCGGCGGCAATATCATCGCGACGATCATCAACTACGACCGCTGGCCGCAAATGGCGACGGTCCGCGAGGGCGTCATGCCCATGCCGCAGCCGAATGTGAAGCGCCGCGGCGAGATCGTCACGGAGCATGTCAAGCCGGCGAGCGACGACCTGCCGCTGGAGATTCTTCAGGAACACAAGCGGCCGAAGAAGGTCGATCTCAAGGCGGCCCGCCTCATCGTGGCGGGCGGCGCCGGCGTCGGCAGTAAGGAGAACTTCAAGCTGATCTGGGACCTGGCCAACTGCCTCGGCGCCGCGCCGGCGGCCACCCGCGCAGCCGTCGATCTGGGCTTCATCGACCACGATCACCAGGTCGGCCAGACCGGCACGACGGTCCGCCCGAGCCTGTACATCGCTATCGGAATCAGCGGCGCGATCCAGCACCAGGCGGGTATGGCCCAGAGCCAGAAGATCGTCGCGATCAACAACGATCCCGACGCTCCGATCTTCGGCGTCGCGCATTACAAGATCCTGGGCGATCTGAACGAGGTCGTACCGACGATGATTAAAGCCATCAAAGAGAAGGGAATCAAGGACTGACGGCGCTGCGGCGTGGTTGGCATTTGCCTTTTGACATTTGATATTCTCAGGCAGGATGAACATGGGGAATTTTTACAGCGATAACGACGATATTCAGTTTCTTTTCAGGCACATCGACCTGGAGGAATTGGCAAGGGCTTTCGAGGGCGACTTCCAGTCTGCCGAGGCGTTCGACTACGCACCGGCCGACGAGCAGGAGGCGGTCCGCAATTACGAGATGGTGCTGGAATCCGTCGGTGAGCTGTGCGGGGACTTCATTGCCCCGCGCGCCGAGGACGTGGACCGCGAAGGCAACGTACTTGGGGAAGACGGCTTGGTGCAGCGGCCCAGGGGGATTCAGGAAGCCATCGAGAAGCTGGGCCAGGCCCAGGTGATGGGCTTTACCCTGCCGCACCGGTTCGGCGGACTGAACTTTCCGAACCTCGTCTATTCGATGGCCATCGAGATTCTCTCGCGCGCCGATGCCTCGTTGATGAACATCTTCGGGCTGCAGGGCATCGCCGATACAATCAATGCGTTTGCGTCGGAAGAGATCAAACAGAAGTATCTGCCGGCCTTCGCCGACGGGAAGGTGACCGGAGCCATGGTGCTAACGGAGCCGGACGCCGGCTCGGACCTTCAGGCGGTGAAGCTGCGGGCCTTTCAGGACAACGAAGGCCGATGGTTCCTGCACGGCGTTAAGCGATTCATCACGAACGGCTGCGGCGACGTCCTGCTCGTGCTGGCGCGAAGCGAGCCGGACCGCAGTGGCGGACTCGGACTGAGCCTGCTCGTCTGCGAGCCCGGCCCGACGGTCCACATTCGTCGGATCGAAGACAAGCTCGGTATTCACGGCTCGCCTACCTGCGAGATCTTCTTCGACAATACGCCGTGCGAGCTGATCGGCGAGCGGCAGCGCGGGCTCGTCCCTTACGTCGCGACGCTGATGAACGGCGCGCGGATCGGCATCGCCGGCCAGTCGGTTGGCATTGCCGAGGCGGCCTATCGAATCGCCCGCGACTATGCGGCCAGCCGAAGGCAGTTCTCCGTCGCCATCGAGCGACTGCCGGCCGTGCGCGACATGCTGATCGACATGAAGATCGCCATCGAGGCCGGACGAACGCTGCTCTATGAGGCGTCCCGCATGGTGGACCTGGCGATCGGATACAACAATCGCCTGGAGAATTGTCCGCCTGAAGACAAGAGCGAGGCCAGGGAACTCAAGAACCACGCCCGAGTCTACAAGCGGTACGCCGGCATGCTCACGCCCATGAGCAAGTACTACTGCTCCGAGATGTGCAACCGCGTGACGTATGATTCGATGCAAGTCCTGGGCGGCAGCGGCTACATGCGGGATTACGCCGTCGAACGGCACGCTCGCGACGCGCGAATCACGACGATCTACGAGGGGACGAGCCAGTTGCAGATTGTCGCGGCAGTCCGCGGGGTATGCAGCGGCACCGTGGAGAAATACCTGGCCGTCCTCGCAGGCCTGAAGTACGACCCGCAGGTGAGCGACCTGCTTGGGAAACTGGCCGAAGGCACGAAGCAGTTGAACGCGGCCATCGAGTTCACCAAGACGCAGGGCAATGAGTACATGGACCTCTACGGTCGGGCACTGGTCGACGTCGCCATGGACTTGATCAACGGATATCTGTTCTGCGGCCAGGCCAGCACGACGGTCGAGATGGACGTCCCGATCGCCGGCAACGGTGCTTCGCAAAACGGCCAGACGGTCCCGATGAAGCAGCGTAAGCTGATGGTGGCCCGGCGGTATATCGAGAAGAATGCCCCGAAGATCGAAGCCTTGACCGAACTGATTCGTCAGGGCGATAAATCGACCTTCAGCGATTACGAAGCCTTGGTCGGCCCGGTGCCGGAGGTGTAGGAGAGAACAGGACGCATAGGACTCATGTGACTGATGGGACCTATGTCGCTTCGTGAAGAGCGAGCCTATGTTGCGAGCGGTCATATTCGATTTCGACGGCGTGATTACGGATTCCGAGATCCTGCACTTCCGCGCCTTCAACGCGGTCCTGGCGCGGCACGGCATGCAACTGACCAAGCAGGAGTATTACCGGGACTATCTCGGCCTGAACGATGCCGACTGTTATACAACGCTGATCGGCGAAGGCCGCTTGGCGATTGCGGAGACGCAGATCCCGAGCCTCGTGCAGCAGAAGACACGCGTCTTCGAGAAACTGGCGCGAACCGAGGGCAAGATCATTGAGGGCGTGCGAGAGTTCCTCGACGTGCTCTCCGGCGCGGAAGTGCCCATCGCCATCTGCTCCGGGGCCCTGCTCGCCGAGATCGAGCTGATCCTCGAGGAAGCCCGGCTGCGGGATTACTTCGACGTGATCGTCTCGGCGGAGGAGGTCGAGCGAGGCAAGCCCGACCCGCAGGGTTTTCTCCTGGCCCTGCGAAAGCTGATCGACTTGTGGGACGAGCCCATCGCCCCCGAAAGCTGCGTCGTCATCGAGGATTCGCACTGGGGCCTGAAAGCCGCCGAGGCCGCCGGTATGCGGACCGTCGCCGTGACGAACACCTACGACGCCGACCAGCTCAAGCTGGCCGACAAGATCGTCACCCGGCTCGACGAACTCACGCTGGACGACCTCCGACAGCTCTGCTCCTGAGCCCTCCCCAGCCGTGCCTGGAAGCTGCACTCCCTGCGATTGGCCACCCCGGCGACGTCGCAAGCCAGGCGACGATTCTATCTAAAATAGGACTGTCGCAAAACGAGGTCAGCGGGATTAGAATACGGCAAAGTCGCCGCAAGATGCGGCTGCCATGGTAGGCAGCCCCGTGCGGCGGCAGAGCCAATATGATAGGAGGTCACCATGAGAGGCGCAAATCGATCCAGGGTTGTGATGGCCGGCTGCGTGATTCTGATCGTGGCCGGCGGCGTCTTCGCTCAAGACTGGCCGCAATGGCGAGGGCCCGATCGCGACGGAAAGGTCAGCGGGTTCACCGCACCGCAGCAGTGGCCCCAGGAGTTGACACAGAAGTGGAAGATTACCGTAGGCACGGGCTGCGCCACGCCCGCCCTCGTGGGGGACAAGCTCTACATCTTCGCACGGCAAGGCGATGACGAGGTGACCCTGTGCCTGGATGCAGGAACGGGCCAAGAGATCTGGCGAGATCAGTATGCGGCGCAGGAGGTCACGGGCGCCCCGGGGCGTCATCCGGGGCCCAGAAGCTCTCCCGCCGTGGCCGAGGGAAAGGTCGTGACCCTGGGCGTCGGCGGGATCCTCTCCTGTCTGGATGCCGGCACGGGCAAGCTCGTGTGGCGTAAGGATCCGTTCCCCAAGGTCGTACCCCAGTTCTTCACGTCCTGCTCGCCGATCGTCGTCGATGGAATGGCCATCGCGCAGCTCGGCGGCGACGGCAATGGAGCGATCCTCGCATACGATCTGGCCGGCGGCAATGAGAAGTGGCGCTGGGCCGACGAGGGGCCGGCGTATGCCTCGCCCGCCTTGCTGACGGTGGCCGGCACGAAGCAGATCGTGACACTGACCGAAAAGAGTGTGGTCGGCGTCGCCGCGGCCGATGGGAAGCTCCTGTGGCAACGTCCCTTCGCGCCCGCGAGGCGGGCCTACAATGCCGCCACTCCGATCGTCGATGGACAAACGGTGATCTACACAGGCGCGGCCAGGGGCACGTACGCCGTGAAGATCGAGAAGCAAGGGGACGCCTTTGCCGTCAAGGAGTTGTGGAGCAACCCCGATGTTGCCCCGCAATTCAACACGCCGGTCCTCGAAGGCGGCATGCTCTTCGGCCTATCCAACAGAGGCAATTTTTTCTGCCTGAACGCTCAGACCGGGCAAACCGCCTGGATGGACGACACCCAGCGAGATCGCGGCGGCTTTGCCGCCCTGCTCAACGCCGGCTCCTGCCTGCTGGCCCTGCCCAGCAACTCCGAACTGCTTGTCTTCAAGCCCAATGACAAACAGTACGAAGAGACGGCGAAGGTCAAAGTCGCTGATACGCCGACCTACGCGCATCCCGTGGTCGCGGGCAAACGTATCTTCATCAAGGACCAGGAGACGGTAGCGCTGTGCATGATTGAGTAGCGCCCGCCATCTGGGCGAGAGATGATTCTCGCCGTGGCCGAAGCTGAGAGCCTATCCCAGTAGGGCTGCCGCTACAGAGATGCGCTTCGCGTGGTATCCTCAGGGCTGAAGGCCTCGAGCATGGTAGACCGAGGCGCGTGAGGCCATCGGCAGGGCAAGACGCTGATGCCCCACGACCTGCACAGGCGCCGGCGGCAGGTCACGAGATGGGGATAGACTGTTTGTGTGCCGGTTACGCGGTTGGCAGCATGACGAAGGCTTGGTGAAATGTAGGACGGCTATGGGAACCGGCATGACATCATCGTGGGGCCGGCGTCTGGCCCATCGAAGGATCTCCCGTATTTGCCGAGGATGCCGACGTCTTGAAGGGGGGCGGCTTGCTCGAAGATGGAGGGCGTTTACACTCATTGAGTTACTGGTGGTCATTGCGATCATCGCCCTGCTCATGTCCATCCTGATGCCCTCGTTGAATCTCGCCAGGAAGCAGGCTCGAAGCACCGGCTGCAAAATGAACCTGCATCATTGGGCGCTCATCTGGGACATGTATTGCAGCGACAACAACGGCCATTTCCCGGAGCCCACAAACCTCGGCTGGAAGCGGGGAACGTGGATCATCGCCCTTCGAGATGGCTGGGATACGAACTCCGACATCCTGCGGTGTCCGGCGGCGATGAAACGCCGGCCCGACGGACACGAATGGGGTGGTTCGCAATGGACCTACATTCAGGGAACGGGCGACACCGTCAACACGAGAGATCCGCAGGAACGACAGGAGGAATGCAGCTACGGGGCCAACTGCTGGATCTACAACTACCAGGCCGGTGAGACGGCGATTCAGAGCCGGCCCACCGAGTGGAACTGGCGGACCAGGAACACCGCACGAGCCCATGAAGTGCCTGTGTTCGGCGACGCGATGTGGCGAGGCGGCGGACCGTACCCGAACGGACAGCGCGGAGACCCGCCCCAGTTCGACAGCCAGTGGCTGGGCTATGATCGGGAGATGATGCACTTCTGTATCGACCGCCACAACGGATTCGTGAACCACCTGTTCCTGGATTGGTCGGCCCGCACGGTCGGCGTCAAGGAGCTGTGGAAGCTCAAGTGGCACAAGCAGTTCGACACCAACGGCTCGTGGACCCAGAGCGGCGGCGTCGCGCCCACAGAATGGCCCCAATGGATGAGGCGATTCAAAGACTATTGAGAGGCGATTCATCCCCGCAAGGGATCATCGCGATCCTTGATGCCCGCGTGGGCTGGAAGCGAGAAACAGCCCCGAATGAACCTGTCCAAGGGGAGATTCCAGCTTCACCGGCAATAAACGTGCCCCTTTGCCCGTCTTATCAGGTGGTAGGGCATCACCGGGCGGACGCGAACGGCGCAACCGCAGCCGGCGACGACCGTGAGCTGTCTGGATATGGGGGTTTGGGGGATACCGCCTTCCGGACCATCGGTCGCCGCTTCGAGGTTGACTCGGCAGTTCCCGTTCGTTACAATGGAAGATGGCTGCAAAGAGGTTTCCTGCTCTTCAGGAGAGAAGGCCTATGGACTCCAAAGGAGACAGCCAGGTATGGCAGTTTAAGTGGCACATCGTCATTATCGTCGGCACGCTCGCCGGGGTGGCGGTCCTGGCGCTCTTCACCAGCATCTTTGAGAAATCCGAGAACGTTCGGCAGCTTGTATGGCTGATGGGCGGCCTGATCTTTCTGGTGGCCCTGCTGACCGTGCTCTCCAGGGTCTCGAGGATCGTCAGTACGCTCAATGAATACAGCGCCGGCCTGCAGGAGGCCAGTAAAGCGCTCGGGAACATCCACGACGGCCTCATGCAGATCAATCACAGCACGCGGATCAGCGATGCGGCCAAGGCGATCGCCTTTCGCGAGGATGACAAACGCTTCCTGCGCGAGGCCGTCTTCGACCGGCTCAAGCAGAACGACTTCAACGGGGCGTATGAGATTGTCGACGAGATCGAGAACCACTCCGAGTACCGTCTCCTCGCGGAGGAGCTGCGCCGGCAGGTCGAAAGCTACCGCAATGCGACCGAGGACGAGCGGATCGATCAGGCCATTGCCCAGATCGAGAAGCTGTTCGACATCTGCCAGTGGGTCAAAGCCAGCCTCCAGATCGAATCGCTGATCCGGGCCCATCCGAAATCTGACAAGATGAAGGCCCTCCGTCACGAGTTGGTGGAGCGGAAGGAGCAGCACAAGAGGATCCTGCTGGCCGCCTGGGACGACGCCATCACGCGGCAGGAGACGGACCGCAGCCTGGACGTCCTCCGCGAACTCGATATGTACCTGACGCCGAACGAGGCCCTGGCACTGCAGGAAGCCGCCAAGGATGTCTTCCGCACCAAGCTGCACAACCTGGGCGTGCAATTCGCCCTTGCCGTCTCCGATAAACAGTGGTCCAATGCCCTTGGGATCGGCCAACAGATCATGCGGGACTTCCCGAACAGCCGAATGTCCGTGGAGATCCGCGAGAAACTGCACGTGCTCAGGCAGAACGTACAGTTGCAGAACAACTGAATCCCCCGCCGCAAACGAACGGCATTCGCCACCCGCGTGAAGGTGGCCGTCCGCAGCAGCACGGCAGGTCTACGGGTTCGGCTGATGTAGGAATGAACAGGCAGGAGGATCTTCCGTCGTCGGAGAGATGACCGCCGGAGGATGCGATCGATCGGGGGCGATTCTCACTGGAAGTCGAACAGCGACTGCGTCTTGATCATCGTGACCTGGTCGGGATAAGCCGCGAACGTATGGATGTGCAGCTCGCTGCGCCGTGCCTCGAAGTCCACGTAGCAGAACGGCTGAAGGCTGTCCACTTCCAGTTCCGGGAACTTGACGAATACGCCGCGGTTGCGGGCAAAACGCTCCAGGTCCGTGTGGCTCTGCCGATACAGGTTCGCGCTCATCTTCTCGATCTGGAAATCGGTCATGTAGCTGATGCCGCGGCTGAGCGTGCATTTGTGCGTGCGCGGCCCACGGAACTGAAACCGCTCCACCAGGCCCCGGTGCGGGAGCAGTTGCCCCGGCGTACTCACGACCTCGCTCAGACACACATCGCCGGCAAACACGCTCACGACATGCGTGCAGCCCGTGATCCAGATCAACGCCTCATATTTCTCGGTCTTGATCTGTCGGGTCGCGTAAAGCTGAAACAGCTCCGGGTGCAACGGCCTCTGGAACAGGCTGAAGGTCAACTGGTCGATAGCTACGTTGATTTGCGGCGATTCCATAACGAAAACTCAACATACAAGGCTTTATCTTGATGGTTATTATACCGGAATTGCCCTGGCAATTCAAGCGCAATATCAACACTGATAACGCGCCCCATGACCCTTATGGGACGATTGTTCTGCAAACTCCGCAGGCGAAAAGACTAACAGGAAAGCAAATTTTCTTCATTCGTACGTCAGAAAAAACCGCGGGGTTCAGAAGCGGCTACTGGTCGAAAAAAATCGCGTTCACAAGGGTGGCGATAATGTCATAGAAGGCGTGGGTCCCGGCCGTGATGCCGAAGCCCCGAATAGCGAAGAGAATCGCGAAATAGACGCCGGCAAGAGTGCGAAAACCAAACTCCCCCCAGGCGAACGGGGCGCTGCGCCCCAACCGGCCGTCGATCCAGATGATGTGATGGTGCGCACTGAACAGGGCCGCCGAGATCAGCACGGAGAGCACGACCGAATTCTGGTGGTTCAGTCCGATCACATCCTGGAACAGCACCATGAGAGCACAGATCAGAATCAGGCGGAAGACGAGCTCCTCGTAGATTCCCGCGCCGACCCCGGTGACGACATTGGTCATCAGCGAGCGGCGGTCGGCCGGCTCCGACGGTCCCGAAGGCGCCGGGACTTCTCCCGTGAGGACAGTCTGCTCCTGCGCCGCCATACTCACGCGGGCGGGCGGATGGACAGGATCACGCCACGAGACATTATCGGGGCTCGCGGCCGGACTGTTGAATAAGAGGCTCAGGATGATCAGCGGCACCGCCAGAAACACGCACTCGAAGACCATCGGCGCGTAATCGCCGAGGCAGAAGTACCACTGCTTCCGCGACGCGACCTGCAGGCCGATCAGAATGATGATGACCACGAGAGGCGGGGCAATCCAGGCCAGTCGGCTGCCCGTGCCGAGATGCCGCAGGAGGTCCTGAAGCCACACGAAAGTAACCACGCGAACCTGAGACCGGTTCAGAACATCCGTGTTGATCAGAATCGTGCCCAGCTCGTAGAAAACGATGAACGGCAGCAGAAAGACGATGGCGTACACGGGCCGGCTGGTGCGCTCCAGGTATGAGTCGCGCGCGAAATTGAGCAGTTGGGTGGTCGTGTAGCCATTGTTTTCGCTCTTTCGGCCAACCATGAGTACGTATTGCCTTTCCCGGTCCTACATTCTCACCGCGAGACAGCCCTGGATACCTCACCGGTGAAATTTCGCGGAGTGTACTTGAAACACGACGAGATTTCAATACCATCCGAGGATCGTCTGAACTGATATCGAGCCGGCGCGAATCATTGCGTGGCCCAAGCAGAACGAGGTCGTGACAGAAAACCATGAAGACAACCGCAGAGCAGTTGCTTGAGATCTACCAGTTGCTGTTCGATGCGTTCGGGCCGCAGCATTGGTGGCCGGGCGAGACGCCGTTCGAGATCGCCGTCGGCGCCGTCCTGACGCAGAACACAAGCTGGACCAACGTCGAGAAGGCAATCGCCAACCTCAAAGCAGACGGACGCTTCGATGCAACGGCGCTGCACGAACTGGGCATCGAACAACTCGAGACGCTAATTCGCCCCGCCGGCTACTTCCGCGTGAAGGCGAAACGGCTCCGGAATTTCACCACATGGCTGTGCGATTGGCACGCCGGCGACCTCCAGAGCCTCGAAGCCTTCGGGACCTCGCAACTGCGCGAAGAGCTGCTCGGCGTCTCCGGCATCGGCCCCGAGACGGCCGACTCCATCCTGCTGTACGCGCTCGACCGGCCCATCTTCGTCGTGGACACCTACACCGCCCGCGTGATGGTCCGCCACGGCCTGATCGGTCCCGACCTCGACTACCAGCAACTGCAGGACCTCTTCCAGTCCAACCTCGAACCCGACGTGGCCCTGTTCAACGAGTTCCACGCCCTGCTCGTCATGACCGGCAAGGACTACTGCAAACCCCGCCCCAAATGCCCAGGCTGCCCGCTGCAAACGCTCCCACACTCCACCGAGACCGAACTGCACTGATCGCAAGACCACCTGCGCGCCACGATTGACGTCGCGGCACGCATGAGAATCTCTTGACGCGACGGTTTGGGGATCTGACAATTGCCGCGTCAGGATTGAAGCCCTGGAATGAGTCACCTTTGAAAGGCCGGATCATGTGGCGACGCGTTCCCTTGTTGATCGCAATAGCAGTTGCCTCTGCCGCGTGCGGTCAAACGCACGAATATTTTTCGATGCCGTCCGGCGAGTTGCTGCCGGGGTCGGAGGAGCAGGTCGGCTTGTGGTGGAGTTCCTCCGGGTGGAAGATTGGTCGGGAGCGTGGATTGCCCGAGGTTGCAGGGGAAGCATTGATCGTTCGGGCGGCGCGGAATGAGGCGGAGGCGGCGCAGTTGGTGGTCCGGCCCGTGGCGAGTCTCAAGGGGCTCACGGTCACGGCGGGGGCGTTGGCCGGGCCGAGCGGTGCGGTGATGCCGGCGCGGAGTATTGACGTGCTTGAGGTGCGGTATGTCAACGTCACGCAGCCGACGGATAAGAGCGCGGTGGCCGGGTATTGGCCCGATCCGCTGCCGCCATTGACGGGGCCTATCGACCTGGAGGCGGGCGGGAATCAGCCGTTCTGGATTCGTGTGAACGTGCCGCGTGATGCACGGCCCGGCGTGTATGAAGGCTCGATCACTCTCAAGGCCGAGGGCTTCAACACGGTCGTGCCGCTGAAGGTCGAGGTGTACGACTTCGAGCTGCCGGAACGGATGACCTGCACGACGGCCTTCGGCTTCAGCGCCGGCAACGTCTTTCACTACCAGGGAATCACGGATGCGCAGCAAAAGCGGGACGTCATTGAGAAGTACTGGGCGAACTTCAGCGCGCATCATATCTCGCCCTACGATCCGGCGCCGCTCGACGACATCGCCGTGACGTGGCCCGACGTCCGACTGCCCAAACCCAAGTGGCAAGGCGGGCAGCGGGTCACGAACGAAAAGCACAGCGGCGAATATGCGATGCTGATCTTCGACGACCTCAAGGACCAGAACGTGGACGTGACGTACGAGCCGCTCGTACCGATCCCGGAAGGCGGCCTGCGCCTGCGTTTCTGGTATCGCACGGCAATCCCCGGGCAGGCGTTCCTCGTGACGTTGAACCACCACGACGCCTCGGGCAAGTGGGTCTACGGCGGCAACAACGATATCGACCTCGAAGGCGACGGCCACTGGCAGCAATTCGATCGCACGATCCGAAAGTTCCCGGACGGCGCGAAGTCCGTCCAGCTTCGTCTGCGGGCGGCGGATTGGACCGAGAGCGGCGAAAATACGGGGCTGGCCTGGTTCGACGATGTCTCGCTGACGAACGCAGGGACCGGCGAAGAGCTCCTCGAAGACGGCGGGTTCGAGCCGCCCAAGCTGCCCGAGGTCCAGCGGGACCAGCTCCAGGTGAAGCTCGACTTCACGGCGTGGGACAAAGGGATGGCGCAAGGCATCGACCGCTATCACTTCAACTCCTTCCGGCTGGGCATCCCGGGCATGGGCGGCGGGACCTTCCACGCGAGGCGCGAGCCGGAACTGCTCGGCTTCACCGAGGACACGCCGCACTACAAGGCGATGTTCAACAGCTATTGCTCCCAGATGCAGGAGCACCTACGGCTGAAGGGCTGGCTCGACGAGGCGTACGTCTACTGGTTCGATGAGCCGGCGCCGAGGGATTACGCGTTCGTCAACAACGGCTTCGCCAAGCTCAAGGCCGCCGCTGCCGACATCAACCGCATGTTGACCGAGCAGGTCGAACCGGCACTGCTCGGCGGCCCGAACATCTGGTGTCCGATCTCCAACCAGTACAACCACGAATCCGCCGAGCAGCGCCGACAACACGGCGAGAAGTTCTGGTGGTACGTCTGCACGGGACCGAAAGCCCCCTACTGCACGTTGTTCATCGACCACCCGGCGACGGAGCTGCGCGTCTGGCTCTGGCAGACCTGGCAGCGCAAGATCGACGGCATCCTCGTCTGGCAGACGAATTACTGGACCAGCTCGGCCGCTTATCCCGACCGCGACCACCCGCAGAATCCCTATGAGGACCCCATGGGCTGGACGTCGGGCTACAGCACCCCCGCCGGCCGGAAGCGGCCCTGGGGCAACGGCGACGGACGGTTCATCTACCCGCCCGTCGAAGCGGCCGACGCCCACCCGGACCGACCTATTCTGAAAGGCCCGGTCGACAGCATCCGCTGGGAAATGCTGCGCGACGGCATCGAGGACTATGAATACCTTGTAATCCTCAGACGGCTCATCGAGGCCAAGGGCACGAAGCTCGACGCGACACAGAAAGCTCGGTACACCGCCCTGCTCGGCGTGCCTGACGATATCACCACTGAGATGACGAGCTTCACGCGAGACCCGGCCCCGATCGAGAAACAACGGGACCGCATCGCCCGCGCCATCGCGGAACTCAGCCGCCTGCCATAGGTCGGCCGAGGCAAACGCCGTTCGGACGCTGCTCGCCGTCGCTGGGGAGGTGCTCGACGAGTCTGTGACGGGTGCAGAAAAGGCCCCTTGTCTTTACGAGAAGGCCTGGGGTCGAGAGGCTTCCCCAACGCGAACTGCCGCGTCTGGAGTCCCAGATTGCCGCGCCGGCCTTCGGCCGGCTCGCAATGACAGGCGCGGGCACTTGCCACGATCTTGCCGTAGCCTCTCATAATGGTGTGTGCCCAAATATCGTGGCGGGCCTCCTGTCATTCGCCATGTGGAGCCGAGCCCCCCTCCTTTCTCTTGTCCTGTCGAGCACAGCCGAGACATCTGCCTGCGCATGATGCGTGCTTGGCCTTCGCGGCCAGACCCCTCGACTGCCGCTCGGGGTGACAGAAAAGACCTATCCGGCGCGAAACGTAGCCAGACACTCGTAATGCAGAGACGGGGAATTTTCTTGTGCGAAAATCGTAAAGAAATATACTCCACGGGCGTCTATCCTCATATAGGCAATGGGCAAGTACGGAGCTACGATGTCCCGAACGTGTGAAATAAGCGCAGCGCCGCATCCGGCGGATGCGGCTCAGCCGCTCGCAGGCGGCTCGACGGTGGATCGAACGGCCTTCCACACGATCGTGCTGCTACTGTGTGCCGGGGCGCTGGCCGGGGCTTTCCTGCTGCGGATCGACGGGCAAGGGCTCTCGCTGTTCGGCTATCCCTGGTCCCTGCACTGCCGACTCTATGAGACGTTCGGCGTCAAATGCGCCCTGTGCGGAATGTCACGATCTTTCTCTTCGCTGGCACATGGTGACATTGGGGCAGGTTTTCGATTTCACCCGCTGGGCCCTGCTGTGTTTGTCCTCTTCGGCCTGGAGATCGTATACCGAATCTATGCCCTGGCCGCGGACGACGGGCGGCTGGCGGGCAAGCTGTCACGAACACACGCCGGCCTTGTCATCATCGTCACCGCCGCCGTTCTTGTGAATTGGCTGTTCTACCTTGGAGGACTGCTCCTATGATGTCCCGTCCTGCGTACGTCAGCGTGATCGATCCTGTCAGTAACGCTCTGGACAGGGTCAAGACGATCCTGTTCCGGCCCTTTGACCTGGGCAAATGGTTCATCATCGGGTTCTGTGCCTGGCTGGCCGAGCTGGGAAAGGGAGGCGGCGGAGGTGGAGGGGGGGGCCGTGGCGGCGGCGGGCCGCACGGGTCCGGCGATATCGGCAGAGAGATCAGTCGAGCCGCGGAGGACGCCGGAGATTTTGTGGCTGCCAACCTCGACTGGATCATCCCCGTCGGCATTGCTGTTCTGGCCCTCATCATCGGCGTGTGGCTGCTCGTCGTTTGGCTGAGTAGCCGGGGGCGGTTCATGTTCCTCGATTGCGTCGCCCACAACAAGGCGGAGGTCAAGAATCCCTGGAATCAGTTCCGCGAGCATGGCAATCGCCTGTTCAGGTTCCGGATCGCGCTGGGGATCATCGGGTTCCTGACGGGCATTCTCTTCCTGGCCCTGTGCGGAATCGTGGTCTTCCTGGCGATGACCAGTTTCGGCTGGAACGTCCTTTCCGTCTCGGGCGTCGTTGCGTGCGGCCTGCTGTTCTTCGCCACGATGATCGTCTTCGGCCTCATCGGCAAATTCACCACTGACTTCGCCGTGCCGATCATGTATCGTCACACGAGCAGTCCCGTCGAGGCCTGGCGTGCGCTGCTGGACATGCTGACCACCAACAAGGCGAGGTTCTTCCTGTATATCCTCTTCCAAATGGTCATCGGCATCACCATCGGCGTGATGGTAATGGCGACTATATGCCTGACGTGCTGCTGCGCGGGCTGCCTCTTCATGATTCCGTATATCGGGACGGTCGCCATGCTGCCGATCCATGTGTTCACGCGTTCCTACAGCCTGTACTATCTGGCGCAGTACGGGTCGGAATTCAACGTGTTCCCGTCCGACGCCGGCACGAGTCTACCGGCGGGAGGACCGGCCGTTTGAGCGAATCGATCACCGGGACAGGCGGGTCCAGTCCTCGGTGCGAACGCCGTGGTAGGTGGTCAGGGTATACTCGAATGTCTTCTCCGAGCGCGGCTCCAGGAGCAGGTTGAATTCGACCGTGTCGGCATCGATCTTCTCGAATTCGTCGATCTGGCCGGCCCGTTCGAGGGTCCAGTACGTCGTCTCAAAGTTGCGGCGGATCTCGACCTTCACGGGAATCTCGCGGGTGTTCTTCACCTTGACTTCGAACGTTCGGACCTCATCCCAGCCCGCCACGTTCCGGCGGCGATCGAATCGATAGTTGTCCGTTCGGAAGTCCATCAACTTGGGCTCGACTGTGATGTCCGAAACCACCCCGAGATTCAACTCCACGTCCTCATTGACGGGAATGTACTTGAACGATGACTGGCCGATGTACGAGAGGTGCCGTTGGGACCCCGCCGTGCGATAGACCTTCAGGACCCCGCCGGGAATGGGCGTCTCGCCAAGCTCGTGCTCTTCATCGTTCTTGAAGCTCAGGAATCGCACAACCACCGGCCCATATCGGTCCTCCTCGAACTTGTAGAGATTCAGCACCGGAACGTCCTCGACATCGAGACTCTGGAGCCGCTTCGACCAGCCGTTGGCAATCGTCTCCGTCCCCTCAATCGTGTAGAGGAAGTACTCGCTGAGCCCTTCCTTGACGACCTGCTTGGGGGCCGTGACGGCCGGCGCCGCCGCCGGGACCGCCAGCGCGCGTTCTTCGAGCCGAACCAGCTCGTCCTTGACGGCACGCCCGACCATAGGCGCCTGCGGCGGTGGGAGGCCGGGCCGACCATAGGGATACTCCCGGCGGGCCAGCTCGGCGATCTCGTCAAGTGTATGGACCTTGCCAACGATGAGGCGCACCTGGGCGTTCTCATAATCCTCGCCGCTGTTGTTCGTCACACGGACGTATGCCTGCAAGCGCATGGTCTTCTCGTCCGGGGTCAGCGTCCCCATGTAGAACGCCCGCCAGCTCAGGCCGCTGGTCAGGTACGTGATTTCCATCGGGACCTTGCCGCTGATCTCGCTCTGAACGTTCCACAAGCTGAGATTCCTCACGCGCGGCGGGTAGACCAGCTCGGCGATATCAATCGCTCCGGCCTGGCTCTTCGGCAGCATCTCCAGGCTCGTCGGATCAATCAGCGTGTTCTCCCAGGAGAATTGCAGGGCGTTTTCGCCTTCCTTGACGGTCAGCGCTCGGCTCTCCCGCACAAGCGTCATGTCGGCGGAATTGTAGATCGTGAGCTGCACCGTGTCCCGCGCCGGCAGCGTCACGAGATCGACCTTGCCCCGGGCCGTAGATGCAAGCAATAGGAACGTTAGCAGAATGCACAAGTTTCTCATTGGGATTCGCCCCTTCAAGGGTGTCACCTGGACCTGCGGCTCCAGTCCTCGGCCCGCACACCGTAATAGCTTGTCAGCGTGTATTCAAAGTTCTTCTTGGACTGCGGCGGCAGCTCGACCGTGAACTTGACCGTGTCCAGATCCACCTTCTCGAAGCCGTCGATCTGGCCGCTTCGCTTGAGGTCCCACTGCGGCGTCGTGAAATTGCGGACGATTTCGACTTTAGCCGGCACGTCGCGCGTGTTCCGGACTTCGATGGTGAACGTCTGGATCTCGTCCCAGCCGGAGATATCGCCATCGTTGTCGAAGCGGTGATTGTCCGTTCGGTAGTCCATGAGGGTCGGCTCCACGACCACGTCGACGACCGCGCCGAGATTGAGCTCCACGTCGTCTCCGACGGGTATGTATTTGAACGACGACTGGCCCTCGTAGGACAGGTGGTTCCGCTCATCGACGGATCGATAGACCTTGACACCACCGTCCGGGATGGGGGTCTGGCCCAGCTTGTGGGCCTCATCATTCTTGAAGCTCAGGAACCGCACGACACTGGGGCCGTATCGTTCCTGCTCGTACTTGTAGAGGTTGACCACCGGCACGCCGGCAACGTCGAAGCTCAGCAGACGCTTGGACCAGCCGTTCGGGATCGTCTCCGTGCCTTCAATGGTGTAGAGGAAGTACTCGCTGAGACCTTCCTTGACGATTTCCTTGGGCTCTTCGGCCGCCATCTCAAGCTCGGCAACCGCCCTTCGCAGGGACGGCATTCGCTGCGGCATGGCCCCGCCCGCCCTGGTGGGAGGCGCCACGCCCTCTCCCGGCCGCCCGTACGGGTACTCACGTTGGGCCAACACGGCGATCTGCTCGAGGATGTGGACCTTGCCGACGATGAGGCGCGTCTGGGCGTTCTCGTAGTCCTCGCCGCTGTTGTTCGTCACGCGAACGTAGCCGTTGAGGCGCATGGTCTTCTCGTCGGCCGAGAGCGTGCCCATGTAGAAGGCCCGCCAGGTCAGGCCGCTGGTCAGATAGGTGATTTCGATCGGGACCTTGCCACTGACCTCGCTGCGGATATTCCACAAGCCGAGGTTCTTCACCCGCGGCGGGTAGACCAGCTCGGCGATGTCGATCGCCTCGGCATGGGCCTTCGGCAGCATCTCCAGACTCGTCGGGTCAATCAGCGTGTTCTCCCAGGAGAATTGCAGAGCGTTGGCGCCTTCTTTGAGGGTCAGCGCGCGGCTCTCCCGCACGAGGGTCATGTCCGCCGAGTTGTAGATCGTGAGCTGCACGGTGTCGCGGGAAGGCAGCGTCGTCAGGTCCACCTTGGCGAGGGCCGCAGCAGCCGGGATCCCGAGGATTGTCAAGAATATGATTGAGCGTTTCATGGGAATCCTCCTGTCAATCGGCTCGGTTATCGAGAGGTGCGCACGTTGCGACGGTGGTAGTGCATCGTGAGCTCCTTCACCGCCGGACCGGCGTCGCTGCGCGTGGGAAGCGAGATCTCAAACTCGAGCGTGGAGGCGTCTTTCTTCGTGTACTTGAGGTTACACTGCTCCATGTCCCACTGGTCGGGGATGTGCTGGATCATGGTCAGAACGGCCGGGCTGTCCTTGAAGTTCTCGATCTTGGCCGTGATGATCTCGTCGGTGTCAAAGAGCACGACCCGCCCCGAGTCGTTCTTACGGAGGTTGATCTGGGCGTCGCGCATCTTCCGCTGCGTCACGACGATGTCCCGGCTGTCGCCGATGTAGAGCTTCACCTTCTCGCCCACGGGCACGAGCGAGGCGTTGTCCTCGCCTAAGAAGATCGTGCTGCCGTGGCCGTCTTCCTGAAAGATGCGGGCCTTGCCGCCCCAGAGGGCAAACTCACCCAGGCCGCTGTTGTCGTCGTTGGTGATCTCGTAGCTGACGGGAATCCCGACGTTACGGTTCTCGAGCTGCTCCGGGTCCCACGGCAACAGAGCGGCGTCGAACGTCCAGATCTTGCGGATGGGAACGGCGGGCGACTTCAGGAAGAGCATGCGCTTCGTCTCCTCGTGGTCGACGCCCTGCTCGAACGCTTCGCCGTAGTCGAGCAGGACGCGGGCCTGCTCGAAATCCTCACCGGAAAAGTTACGCAGGACCAGATAGCTCTTGAGGTCCACCTGGGTCTCCGCCTTGTCGGCGACGGCTTTGTAGGTGATGAGCCGGTCGATGTTGCGCAGCAGGTAGCTGATGCGGACGGTCTCGGCGTAGTCGCCGGCGCTGCTGATCTCCCAGACCAGCGCCGCCTCGCCCGGCGGATAGCTAACGCTCAGCAGCGTCACACCATCCGGATGGTCGAGAATGGCCAGCCGAATGGAGTCCTCGTCGATCTGGACGCCCTTCCAGGAGAAATCCACCTTGTTGAGCCCCTGCTGGAGGGTGAGCACCCGCTCTTCTTCGATGAGTGTGGCGTTCGGATTGTCCAGGCGAATCACGGTCGCCGCTCGCTCCGGCAGAGCTACCAGCTTGATCCTCGCCTGTGATGCCGCCGCGACACAGAGCAGCACAAGTACCGCCGTCAAAACAATATGTTGTACCTTCATTGCAGTATCTCCCATAAATCAGTTTCCTGGATTCAGCATTTTGGAAAACGTTGCTTCGCGTACGCCGTGGTACGTCGTGACTGTGTATCCGAACGCCCGCTTCGTGCGGGGCGCGACGGCCAGCTTGAAACGGGCGTGCGTGACATCGTGCTTTTCGTACGTTGCCGTTCGGTCCGCCTGTTCCAGCGTCCAGTACGGTGTTTCAAAGCCGCGCGTGATCTCGATGTCCGCCGGCAATGTCCGCGCGTTGGTGACTTCGATTCTCCAGGTCCGCACTTCATCCCAACCGACGACGTTGCCGTTCCTGTCGAAGACATGGTTCTGCGTTCGGTAGTCCATCAGCACGGGCTTGATCTCGACGAGCCGCGCCGGCCCCAGGTTCAGCTCGATCTCTTCGCCGACCGGGATGTACTTCACCTCCGCACCGCCCGTGTAGGAAAGATGCCCCTGCTCGTCGCGCTGAGCGTAGATCCGAACGGCCCCATCCGGCAGCGGCGTCTCGCCGAGCTTGTGCTCCTGGTCGTTCGCAAAGGAAAGGAATCGGATCGCCTGATCCCCCCACCGCTGGTTATCGTACTTGTACAGGCTGCTGACCGGAATATCGTCGGCCTCGAAGGAAAGGAGGCGCTTGCCCCATTCGTTCGGGATCGTCTCCGTCCCCTCGATCGTGTAGAGGAAGTACTCGCTCAGCCCTTCCTTGCGGATATCCTTGGGTTTCAGAGCATCCAAATCCTTCGAGAACGGTTGCGCAAAAAACACACGATGCTTTCCCTCGAGCGCATCGCCGGCAAGGCCACCTTTGTCTCTCCCGAGAAGTATTGGGCTGCCGTAAGGGTACTGCCGACTCGCCAACTCGGCGATTTGATCGAGCAGGTGGATTTGGCCGACGATGAGACGGGTCTGGGCGTTCTCATAGTCCTCCCCGCTGCCGTTGCGAACCCGGACGTAGCCTTCCAGGTGCATGGTCTTTTCATCTTGCGCAAGCGTGCCCATGTAGAAGGCCCGCCAGGCCAAGCCGCTGGTGAAGTACGTCAACTCGAACGGCACCTGCCCGCTGACTTCCGAACGGATCAGCCAGCGGCCAAGTTCCCGTAGCCTCGGTGGGAACACTAATTGCTGAATGTCCACCCGGTCTTTGTGCTCCAAAGGTTCGAGGCTGAGCGAAGTCGGATCGATGAGCGTGTTGGCCCACATGAACTGGAGCCAGTTCCACCCTTTCTTCAACGTCAGATTGCGGCGTTCGCGCACGAGAGTCAGGTCGGCGGCGTTGTAGATCGTCAGTTGCACGTCCTCGCGCCGCGGCAGAACGACCAGCTCAATGGCGCTGGCCGGCGCGAACGGCGGCTTCTCGGCGATCTCCTCCGGCTGTGCGGCCGAGGCAGCCATCAGGGTAACGGCCTCCGTCTCGCCGATGCGTTTGAGGCCGCCTTTGGCTCTCCGGTCCGACGCGACGAATTGCCCCGGTGCGGGGGCACGGTCCACCTTGGCGGCCGGAGTATCCGCCGGCTCCGACGGAACACGGAACGAATCCCCTCGCGGTCCCGGCATGGATACGAGCAGCAGCGCCACGCCGACGACCACCGCCGCCGCGACCGCCCCGACCCACGGAAGCCGGTACAGGCGGAAGATTCGCGCCGGACGAGCCGTCGCGGCGTGCGCCACCGTCTGCTGCAGCAGCGTCTCGGACACGCCGGGATCATCGCGAAGCAGCTCCAGCGAAGCGAACTTGCGCTTCAACTCCTGCAACCGCAGCCGGCACGCCTCGCATCCCTCCAGATGCTCGCGGGCTTGCCTCATGTCC
>CBFDBY010000107.1:0-21172 GCA_965603165.1 uncultured Phycisphaerae bacterium | reverse complement strand
TCGAAGTTCCCGCTCGTGCCCCACCGGCCCGTGTTGATCCGAATGATCGGGATGCCGAGGCGGTAGGCGGTCTCGATCTGCTTGAGGGTCAGGTCGATGTTCTTCTGCCGTCTGGCCTTGTCGGGCGAGACGAATCCCTGATGCGTGGACAGGCTGCACAGGTCCAGGCCGTTGATCAGCGCGTGGCGCTTGAGCTTCTGCAGATAGGCGTTGTCGTCTCTTTCCATCTGGATCAGGAGCATGTCGACGGCGTCGAAGCCGAGCCGGGCGGCCTCGTCGATGCACTTCTCCATGGGCATCTTCATGCCGTCCTTGAAGCGCCAGAAGGAATAGGTCGCAACGGCGATCGGATTGCCGCGCCGCGTGCCCGACGTTGATTTCGATCTCGACATTTCTTCGGCAACACAACCCGTCGCTCCGGCCCCCGCCAAAGCGGCAACCGAACCGGCCATGAACGCCCTGCGATCAATCTGCGCCATTGTCCTGCTCCTTTGCAGTAGGGTGGGTCCTTGACCCACGCGTGAACCATCCGAGACCGTTGACAACCGGTGGGTTGAGAACCCACCCTACAAGTGCTATACATGATCGAAAACACCTCATGTTAAGCTAATTGCTCGGGCCTGACAAGGGAGCCGGCGCGGATTTGTGCGGCGAGTTGCATGAAGCGAGGCAGCGCGTGGTCGAAGAACTGCCGGTAGCTCTCGCAGAAGTAGCTTTCGCGGCCGTAGTTGTCCTTGTCAAAGGGGGCCCGGTCCTTCATGCACCCGCCCCGACAGATCGCCAGGTGCCGGCACACGAGGCACTTGTTCGCCAGGTTCTCTTTCTTGCGCGCGAACGTCTTTTTCTGCGCGCTGCTGGCGAGTTGCTCGATCGGCGTCTCGAAGATGTTTCCCAACCGCCATTTCGGCTCGACGAAGAAGTCACAGGGGAACACGTCGCCCGTGTGCTCGATGACGATGTACTGGCTGCACTGGCGGTCGAACGTGCAGATCGTATGGCGTCCGCCGATGCAATGGCTCAGGATCGAATCGAAGTCGCGGATACTGAGCTTCTGTGGGCCGGACCGGATCCAGCGGTCGAAGATCCGGCACAGGAAATCGCCGTATTGCTTCGGCGTGACCGAGAACTCGGCGATTTGGCCCGTCTGAGGATCGACCTCCACGCACGGGATGAATTGCAGGTATCGAATGCCGAGGCTCACCAGGAAATCGAAGATCTCGTCGGGGTGATCCGCCGTCAGGTTGTTGACGAGCGTGAGCGTGTTGTACTCGACCTCGTGGGCCTTCATGCGATCGATGGCGGCCATCACGCGGTCCCACGTACCGTGGCCGCCGAGATCGAGCCGGTAATGGTCGTGCAGGTCCTTGGGCCCGTCGATGCTGACGCCGACCAGGAACCTGCTCTCATGCAGGAACCTGCACCACTGGTCGTCGTTCAGCAGCAGCGCGTTGGTCTGGAGCGAGTTGCCGACCTCCTGGCCGGAGACGCCGTACTGTTTCTGCAGCTCCACCGCCCTCTTGTAGAAGTCCAGACCCATCAGCGTCGGCTCACCCCCCTGCCAGGCGAAGCCCGACAGTGGGAACCGCAGGCTCATGTAGTCCCTCACGAGCTTTTCGAGCACCGCCTCGCTCATGCGCTGCCGGCCGTGGCCCACCTCCGCCGGACGGCACTTGTAGAAACAGTACGTGCAATCGACGTTGCAGTCGGAACCCGACGGCTTAATCAAAAGAGTAAATGGCTGCATCATTGGCAAAGTCAAAGGCTAAAATGCAGGTATCGAAATCCCGGCGTTACGGCCTGGCGACAACAATCCCTTTTTACACCTGTAGAGGACCCGTAGGTTATCGCAATCATTGTCATGTCGAGCGAAGCGCAGCGCAGCCGAGACATCTGGTTGCGAACGAAAGGCGCCTCTCATCCGCGGCCAGACCCCTCGACTACGCTCGGGGTGACAACATCGCGGTCTCGATTTGCTATGTAGGTCTTTCAATTTCTTTCACCTTCCGCGCGCTCGATCCGGAGCATCCAGATGTCGTGCGTTGCGGGTTTGTCCGCCTTCAGAAGGATCCGCGTAAGCTGTTCGGGCCAGGCTGAGCGGAGCCGTCGATCCTCAATCGCAATCGTTTCGAGGACGGGCTTCAGCTTGCCCGCATCATACACGACTCGCACGGCGAAGCGCGGCTCCTGCTCATCCACGGTCTCCAGTCGCAGTTGCCCGTCCCAGGGTTGCGTGACTTTGCACGGCGTCAGCAGGCTCAGAGTGATCTCGCCCGCCGGCTTTTCGAGAGCGTACTGCTCCGTGAGGACGATGTCCCGGCCGCGATTGAGGCGGATGGTGCGCATCCATGACGTCACGCGGGCCTCTTTCGGATAGGCGCCCGCGATATCGAGCATCAGTTGCGCGTGGTCGTCCGTCGCCTCGTGGCTGACGTTCTTCGCGGCGAACCGCCGGCCGGGACTCTGCATGACGCCATCGATGGTCGGCAGGCTGTGATACGCCGACTGCATCGTCCAGATCTCGTAGCGTCGGGAACTGAAGGTCTTGCGGCTGTAGGTCTCGACGCCGGCGTCGATTATGATGGGCCGGCCGTGCCGATAGACGATGAAGTTGCCCACGTCGTTGTGGTTGTGGCTCTCGGCATTGTGCCCGCCTTTGGCCGCGATGAAGAAGCCCTCGGTGCTCCCATCCCGGCATCGGGCCGTCATAACCTGGATCCCGTCGAGCCAGACATCCCGCACCAACGGCGGTTCCGCCCGCGCCTCGGCTAACTCGGCCGCGTTGAAGACCTCCGACAGATACCGGCCGATGGTATAGACCCTCCGGTCGGCAAACGGAGAGTCATCGTCCAGGTTGCGGCGGAACACGTAGGCGCCGAACACCGCGAGCCGCTCGTCGCCGATTCGCTTGCCGTAGCGGTACACCAGTTCCGCCGGCGGATGCGCCCTCGCGGAGGCGTCGGCGAAATTCACGAACAGATCATCCGCGATGTGAACGCGATAGATGTACCGGCCGATCTGTTGAACGAGCGGCCGGTCATACACGTTGATGGCGCCGTCGCTGGCGCTGTGAAGCATCTCCAGGCAGTCGAACAGCGAGGCCCCCGCCCGGCTCCAATAGCCCGGCCCTTCATCACAGCCGCCATCGTCGGCGTAGGCGTCCAGGAAATGATCGAGGCTCCGCACGATCTTCGCAACGGCGGCGGTGCGCCGGGACTCGTTCGGCTCGACCAGCAAGGCGCAGCAGAGCCAGCTTGCGTTGCACCACGGGTTCCAGTTATTCACACGTCCGCCGCGAAAACCCATCCAGCCGAAGTCGTCCCGTTCGAGGCACGGCGTCAGGATGCGACGGTCCGTCTCAAGGCGAATTCGCTTACGGACCATCGGCGAGACGCGATCGAGCTGTTCGGCCAACAGATAGTCGGTCCAGGCGAGGCTCTCGCCCGTCTCGGCGACGAACAGCGCGACGATGGGCTCTTCGGGATCGGGCAAGCCGGAGCCGGCCCTTTGCGCGCCGACGTGGGCGGGCAGACCCCAGAACGATTCCTCGCAGATGGCCCAGACGCCGTTGACGACGTCGTCGAGGAAGCGGCCCTTGCCCTCGACACATTCCGCGAGGACAAGATGCGTCAACGCCGTGCGGCGGGCGAAGTGCTCGCGCTCGTACCGGCTGCGATTGCCCTCGCGCCGGTATTCGAGGAACAGCGTAGCCGGCAGGTCCGGCCAGGCATACCCCAGGTATTCCTCGCCATTTGCGATCAGGTCTTTGCGCACCGGCTCGGGCAGATTCTCCCACGCCGGTCGCTCGCTCCATTTCGGGCACGGATGCCACGAGTCTCGCGGCGTGAGGACTTGCTCGATCTTCTCCTGCGGGTACAGCTCGCGGAGCTTGAATCGGCCCTCGGCCGCGGGCGTCGTGCCGACGAGACATACGGCGACCAGCAAAGCCATAACAAGGACGCTTGCACTATTTCGCATCTGCTTCACAGAAACCTCCATTCGTTACGAGCGATAGCCGCTACGGAACTCGTGTAACATCTTCGACAGTTCCTTGAGAAGATCGGCGTTCTCGGGCCGCTCGGATATGTTGACGTTCTCATCGGGATCGAGTTGCTCATCGTACAACATGCGCGCACGAACCTTCCCGTCCTCTCGCGCCCACTCGGTGTAGCAGTAGCGATCCGTGCGCACCGACTGGCCGTTGAAGTATCGGCTGTAGATGACCTTCTTGCCCGGTCGCTTCGGGTCCTTCAGCAGCGAGACAAAGCTCCGGCCTTCCGTGTGCTCCGGCGTGGGCACACCTGCCAGCTCGCACAGCGATGGATAGATGTCGACGAATTCCGTCAGGCCATCGGCCTTGCCGCCGCCTTCGATCCCCGGTGCGCTGACGATCAGCGGCGCCCGCAACGAGGTCTTGAAATGGCAGTGCTTGCACCAGAGCGTGTGTTCGCCCAGGTTCCAGCCGTGATCGCCCCACAGGACGACGATGGTGTTGTCACGCAGGCCAAGCGGGTCCAGCTCGCTCAGGATTCGGCCGATCTGGGCATCGGTGTAACTCGTGCAGGCGTAATAGCCGTGAATGAGCGTGCGGGCCATCTCCTCCGAGAGCGGACCTTTCTGGGGGATGCCATGATACTGTCTGAGCTCGCCCCAGTTGTGGATCGCCGCGTCGGGTGCATCCTTCGGCCGGAACATGTTGTCGGGCAGCGTGATATCACGGTCTTTGTAGAGGTCCCAGTACCTCTTCGGCGCGTTGAACGGCAGGTGCGGCTTGAGGAAGCCGACAGCCAAAAAGAATGGCTGATCCATCCTCTTGAGGCGCTTCAAATCGGAGATCGCCTTGCCGGCAATCGCTCCGTCGGGGTAGGCGTCGTCGGCCACGTCGGCGCACTCGTAGGCGGGCCCGAGCCCTTGGGCCGCACGGGCGATCTGCTGATTCTCCTGTCGCAGATACCCGCGTCCGACCCAATCGCCCTTCGGCCGCCACGCCGGCTCGTTCCAACTGCCCGCGCCGTCGTCGCGATGGTGGTACACCTTCCCGTTCGAGATGGCATAGTAGCCGTGATCGCGGAAGTGCTTGGGCAGTGACAGCGGCCCTCCCCAATCCTTGTCCGCGTGCTGCAGGTAGCCTTTGAAGGCGCGGTCGGGCGTGGGCCGAATGCCGGAGAGCAGGCTCGCGCGCGACGCCCCGCAGACCGGCGATTGGCAATAGCATCGAGTGAACGCGACGCTGTCGGCGGCCAACTTGTCGATGTTGGGCGAGATCATCTTTTCGTGGCCGTAACAGCCGAGCTGCGGCCGCAGATCGTCCACCGCGATGAAGAGCATATTCGGCCTCGGGGATCGCTTCTGCTCGCCGAACAGGACGCCGGGGAGAGCCAGCGTCGCCGCCCCTTGCCCTAACGTTCTCAAGAAATGCCGACGCGAGTAACTCGTTACACTCATGGCCTGGCTCCACTGGATCATTGGCTAAGGGGTCTCCGTCGTCTGTCAGGGTCTGGGGATCACCTCAACTACAGAGACGCCACGCAGATCGTTTCCGATGAGGACCGGCCGATGTCCGACGACCATCGACAGGCGATTCGCCACGAACTCGGCGCGACGGTCTGTCCAATCGCGGAAGCCCCACGGCGTCACGCAGGAACGCTGCCCCACGCAACAGATCGTGACAGCCCGGGCGGGTGACTCCGTCTCCAGGATCACCTGACGGTCGCGATCATCCGCCGACCACAGGACCCAACAGTCGTCGCCTCCGGCCTTGAAGCGCAGCACCCAGAGGTTCTCATCGTCGGTGGACAGCCGCTCCACGTATTGTCCGCGGGCCGCGACCGGCGCGATATCGGCCATGGCATGATACGCCGGCTTCGGCGTCAGGTCCGGGCGCACCAGCCCGAAATTGTCCTCGTTATACTCGGGGTTCCACCCGTCGTCCTGAAAGTCGTACCACCACAGCCCTTTGAAGGATGGCGACGTGCGAGCTAGAAGGTATAGCCTCGCCAGGTACGATGCGGAAAGCTGCGGGTCCGTCCCGTGCCTCGTGACGTGCGTCGGCCAGCCCATCTCCGTGACATAGAACGGCACATCCTTGCTGTCATGGTAGCGACGCAGCATCTCCTGCACGCCGGTCATCCAGGCCGAGCAGGCCTCGGGACCGCGCTCGGGGAAGGCAGCACTGTAGTTGTAGCTGTGGATGGAGATAGCGTCGCAAGACCCGAGCGCGCCGAGCTTGACGATCTCTTCGAGCCAGCCCTTATTGACGCCGCCACTGGTGCACCCTCCCGCCATGATAGTGACGCCTGGATCGACCGCCTTCATTCTCGGATACACCGCTTCCAGCAGTTTCACGTAATCGGCCGCCGAGCCGCCTTTGCGATATGGCTCGGGCAGGCCGATACCGATGTCCCATTCGTTCCAGATCTCGTAGAGCCGCACGTCCTTGCCGAAGTGCCGAACGACGAACTCGGCATACTTGCAGAAGCCTTCAATCGCCTCCGACGAGCGAGGCCGGTCGCCGTCGTCGTAGAAGCGGTTCGCGTAATCCAGGATGAGCAGAACGTTCACGCCCATACGAGCGGCCTGACGCACATAGGCATCGAACCGCTCCGGCATCGCGAGCCTGCCCTTGGCCCGCTCGACCGCGCCCCAACTCACCTCGTCACGAATGGAGCCGACCCCGGCCCGCTGGAGGCTGTCGAGGTTGAGCTCGACGACGCCCTTGCCCTGGCTGAAATGCGTGCACGCCCCAACGAGAAACGCCCCCTCGGGCGCCGCCGGCTGTCCGTATGTCACACCGACGACAAACAAAAGAATCAACAGCGAACGCACAACAGGACCGACTCTTCGCATCACTGGCGTCTCCTTGCTCACACTTATCACACTCTCGGTTGCGCCCTCTGACGAGTCTCCGCCCCACAGATGAGCGTACCGCACACAAGATATCTGATGATAGCAGAAGAGCCGCCCGCGGGCCACCCTTTCCCAGCGGCATCGACAGACACGGTGCACGACAAGAACGGGACGGGTCGGGATGAGAAGTAGGTCATTGCGAGGAGGTGGACGCCGACGAGGCAATCTCCGAGAGGCGAGAGATTGAGATTGCCGCGCCGGCCTTCGGCCGGCTCCTAATGACAACCGGGGCGTTTGCCATGATCCTATCGTACACTGGGCAAGTGCGGCCCGCCGATGGTCTGACTGTGACTCGATTACTCGATCGGCTCGTCGAAGCCGTAGAGGCGGATGGCCGGCGGGGTGTCCAGCCACTCGGTGGGCCGACATTCGCGGGCGCCCGTGGTGAAGTAGATCAGACGGATATTGTTGGCCTTGAGCTCGTCGAGGATCTGTTGCGAGATGCCCGGCTCGAGGGCGGGCTCGAAGAAGAAATTCTTCGGGCACAGGTGGGCGCCGCCGCCGACGCTCTGCGAGAAGTAACCGCTCAGGACGATCGGCTCGGTGGTCAGGCCTTCGATCCGCGTCTGCGCGAACTGAACCGAGGTGGGTGCATCCCGACCCCAGCCCCAACGTGAGTACACGCGGGTCGAGACGGAGACGCCCGTGTTGGGATCGTCGAAGGAATACTCTTCGGGTATGTCCTGCTCCGTCGGGTCCCACCGCTCGTAGAGGGCGACCGCCTCCGTGGTCGTCATCCGCGCGTCGTCGAGACCAACGGGCCGCTCGTACTCGACTTCGACCGCCAGACGCATCTCTTCCAATGTCACCAGCGGGTCAGGCACTGCCGCCCGGAACAAGGGCGTGGTCGTCAGACGATAGGTGCGCGGGTTGCCGAGGTCGGGGAACCGCCAGCTATCCGTCAGGTCATACTGGTCGAAGTCCCACTCGGCTGGTTCAAATGTATGCTCGGCATCGGGCAACACCGACAATGCAGAAGTGATGCTTCGAACCTGCCCGTCGGCGACGTACTCGATGGTGACTTCATCGTAAATGCACTCGCTGAGGTTGTCCTCGCTGAGCCAAAGGCCTTTCGGCCTGAGCGTCCAGCGCGACTTGAGACGGTGGTTGCTGAAGACGCTGCTGCCCCGGCCCTGGAGTGTGTGGTATTGCTCGGGCTCGCTGAGCATAAATGGCGTCGCATACCCCGCGCGGCCTGCCTGCGGGATCTCGCGAATCTGCTTAACGACCAGCTTGCCGTCCGGGGCCACTTTCTTGAACTCGAAGTCGAGGACCACGTTCTGCCTCTGCGTCACTTCGCAGTATCGCTCGGCGGCCGCGACCAGCAGCTCGTACAATTCGAGGTACTCGGCCTCCCATTCGAGCACGGTGTTCTCGCGCAGGGGCACGAGGCTCGAACGCCGGACGAGCCAGGGCATCGGCCCGTGGAATCCCGAATCAATCGTGACCTCCTCCGGCACGGCGTCCATCGGCGGGTTTGTCACCGACACCGCCCCTTTCTGCGAGACGACGCTGGCGGACCAGCCCGGCCGGTCGCCCTTGGCCATCGTGGCGACGCCGTTGGCCAATTCGATCTCATCGGGGAACGAATGATGCACCAGCAGCGCCATGCCGACCTCAGCCTCGTTGGCGCCGTGCTTGAGCCGCTCCAGAAAGGCGTTGTCGTTGTAGAAGCTCGCGAAGACCTTGCGGATCGCGCGAAGGACGCCCCGCTCTTTCTTCTCCGTCGGATCGCACCCACATGGCCCACCGTCATCGTCGTCGAGGTCATCGGCTAAGCAGCCGCTGAAGCTGTCATACAGCCCCGCGCCGGTGAATTGGTCGCTGTCCTCAACGTTCGTCGAGCTGCGGAAACGAATCTTGCTGTTCGGATCGAAGCCGAATCCCTGAAGGGCAGCGAGAATGGCCGATTCCAGCTCCGGGCTGAACTCGGTGAACTGCCGGTCCTGGAATACAGCCCGAATCACGCCCAAGTCATTCGTCAGCGCCGACAGATCGCTGGGCGGATAGGTCGTATACTTCGAGAGCCGACTGTCGATCTGCTCGCGGAGTGTCAGGTCAAAGACCGGCTGATCGAGGAAGGTGCTCCACAAATCGAAGGAGAAGGCCATCGCTTGCGGTGAGCTGTCCGGGATCGCCTGACGCAGGATGCCGAAGTTCGCGGCCTTGCCGCCGAAGAAGCGGATGTCGGCCGGCAGCAGGTCGTTCGTATCCGCCCAGAGCTCGCCGCGAGAGGCCATGGGCGATAGGGTCAGTGGCGGCGCGTCCTTGAGCGCCAGCAGCGAGGCTTTCTCCGTATCGCTGAGGAATCCGACGTCGAGCAGCTTGACCCGACACGATTGCTCGTACTCGGCCTTCGTGACGGCTAAATAGATATATTGCCCGATGAACGCCTGCGCGCGGCCGGCGTCGCGCTCCAGCGCCATGTGAACGAAGGGCACGCCCTGGGAGCGTGCCAGGATCGCAACGTGCGAGTTCGGCGTGGACGCCGTCAGCGTGATGATTCCCGCGACGGAGGGCAGCTCGGCAGGCACGCCATCGGTCAACAGGATGTCCTCCGACCGCAGCTCGCCTGCGACATAAGCCGCCTGGATTTGGGCGGCGGGAAAGAACTTGAGCGTCCCGAGCGCCCAGCCCTCGGAATAGCTCGTATTGCCCTCGGCCCATTGGGCCGTCGAGCCGATAGGGATCCCCTGCTCTTCAAACCACTGGCGATTCTGCTGCGCGACAGGGTATTGCTCGTAGGTCGGGAAGTAATAGGCCGTGACGTTCGGGTCGGCCACGACGGCGGCCTTGACGCAGTTGAACCATCGCACCGTTTCTTCGGGCGAATACGGATCGTTGCGGACGAGCTGAATGCCGTACTCATCGAACGGCGGGTCGTGCCACGGCGGCAGGATGACCGCGCCGAGCACCGCCTGCTGACCGGCCGCACGAAGGGTGACGCCGTCGAATTCCTCGATCGTCATTCCGATAAACGGCTCAAGAAACTCCAGCGCGAAATCGAAATGGAACTCGTACTGCCCCGAAGGCTGGAAGTAAACAAGGTTAGGATCGTATCCCTCCTTGGTAATGATCGTGAACTTGATATAGGCCGGCGACGTCCAGCTCTGGAACGGATCATCCGGGACGACAATCTCATGCTTCCAGGGCGATTCCGGCTCACCCTCCTGCCCCAAAGCCGACAGGGAAAAGACCGATAGGATCAATAGCGGGACAAGGACTCTTCGACTCACGGTCACCACTCCTGTCATTTCCAAATAGCCCTCCACGTCACTCACAAGGAGCTTTCCAAACCCCAGTCAATTATACCCGAATGAAGGTAGGAAATCAATATCACGGCAGCAGACGCCGGGAGAAACTCCGCGTCGCTGACTGGAAAGAAATGAGCTGAAAACGATGGTCGGCCCCGTGGTTCGATCGGCCAGTCAATCATCCATAGTCGTCACGGCTCGCCGGGCGATCCGCCGGCCTGTGCGCTTGGCTGCCAGAGGGTCGGGTCGCCGTAGCCCCCCGGGTCGGCCGTTGACGGATCTTTGACCGCGAGCGAGAAGCCCAAGCCATCGGTGAGACTGTACCAGTCGTCCTCATACCGGAAGTTGTGGATGACCGCGCCCGCCGCGTCCCGAAGCTCGATCCGCTCGCCGCCGTTGCTCAGGCTGCCCTCGTACTGCCCGACAACGGGCAGGGCGCCCGGATAGTGGGCCTCGAATGCCGCCGGGTCCTTGACCACAAGACAGTATTCGCCGGGGGCCAACTCGACGCTCGGGAACGTGAAGTCGATGCCGTCTGTGAACTGAACAAGGTTCAGGCTGATGGTCTCGGCCCCGACGTTGGTCAATTCGATGTACTCTGCGTTCGGGTCGTCGGGGTCGCCCGTATCGGCCGGATGATACATGATCTCACTGATCCGCAGGCTCTGGGCCACCGGCCCGACGGCAAAGACCGCCTCATTCAGGGCGCTCCACGCGTTGCCGCTGCGCGTCCGCGCCTTCACGACGGTGCTCTCGGTCAATGTCACAGGCCCGCTGTAACGAGTCGCGGTAGCAGCGACGCCCCCGCTCTGCGGGGCCGTGCTCTTGCCCACCTCCAGCTCCGCCGAGATGATAAAATCGGAGCTACTCGTGGAGACGTTGAGGGCGTGGATGGCGAGCATGTTCTGCCCTTGTCGCAGCGATTCGAGAGAGCCGCTGATGAAGAAGGACTCCGCGGCATCGGCCTCATGGTTCCCGTCGGCACGGGAGTCCCAGCTCGGCGCGCCGCTGACCAGGGTCCGCTGGATCTCGACGCCGTTGAGATAGGCGACGAACCCGTCGTCGTACCGGACCTTCAGGACCATCGTGTCGTATTCATCCGGATCTGTGGCGACATCGAAGGGAATGCGGACGTAGCAACCGGTCGTGACGCCGTACATTTGCGAGCCGACGTCGAAGCTGATCAACGACTCGTATCCCGAGCTCCGCTCATAACCGACACCGCCCGGACTGCCGGTGACGAGTCTCCAGCTCGAATCATCAAAGGCCGCACTGCCCTGCCAGGCATCGCCAATATCCACCGTCGGTACGAGAACCCGCTTCATCGCCCACTCGGGCACCAGCGTCTGGGCGGAGATCATAGTCGCCGGCTTCTCCGGCAGCCGCGGATCGGCGCCGTCCAGCGTGTAATAGATGTCGTTCGACGCCTGCATCTGCAGGACGGAACCGGACGAGACAGATCCGCCGTGCGGACTGAACGTCGGCGGGTTCAGACTGGGATACCAGCCCTGCGATTTGAACTGGTTGAGCACGACGCCGGTGCGATAGGGGAAATAGTCGGCGACCATGCCGTTGATGTCCGGCAGCCAATCGTCGTCCTTCGTCCGCGGACGAGATCGCTTGGAGTCGCCCCATCGTGCGGATTCGGCGATGATCGCCAGGTCGATCTGGGCGGCGCGGGCCATGAAGCGGTCGATGCACCGCTGCGGCGTCAGCACGCCGTCGTTGAAGAAATGCTTGTACACGCGATCGGCGAAACGCATCCGATATTCCGGATGCAGGACGAGATGGGTGTGCATCCACAGAGGGTTCGACTGATTGAAGCGCGCGCCGACAGCGATCGTGCTGGCGGCGAAGAGACGTGATTCGTTCAGGCCGTAAAGGGAGTGCTCGCCGTCGTGCCGGAAGAAGATGAACCCTTCCGGCTCGACCCGATTGTAGATCGCGTAGAAGTTGTTGGCGACCAGGGCCCAGGCGCTAACGGGCCCATCCGGGTCGCCCACGTAGTACGTGCAGAGCATGTAGTCCAGCAGGTTGTCCACGTCGAGCAGCTTCGGATAGTCGGGATTGGGCGTACCGTCAGGATTCAGGCCCTGGACGCGGTAGTAGGTCGCGTCGTCGTCGAAGCCGGTTTCCGCGGCCTCCCAGAGCTCGCGCCAGCCGTCGAGATTGCCGTCCGTCGCCTCGATATCGTAGCCGCCGTTGCCTGCGCGGGATTTGACGACGTCGTAATCCTCCTTGGCGCCGCCGAAATACGTCTCCGCGTACGACGCCTCCGAACGTTCCTGCGTCTGGAACAGACCCCAGTAGTGGCCGTTGATGTAGAGGTGATAGTAGCGGCTGCGCGTATAGGGCTGGCTCATATCCCGTTGCGTATCGCGTGAGAAGACCTCGCGCACGAACGTGTCCCGGTTGCCGCCTTCGAAGCTCCAGGAGTAGTTCTGGCTGGTCCGCAGGTCGATGTTCTCGAATTCGTCCACACCCTCGTCGCCAAAGAGAGGGTATTCGAGCTTCGATGCGCCATACTCCGTGCGAAAGAACAATCGAAACGCGTGCTTGGGATTGCCGCCGCTGCGGCTGTAGCCTCCGCGTATCCGCAGGCCGGCGTCGATCTGGAAGCCCTCCGTGCCGTCGGGATAGATCAGCTCGACCGAGACGGGCCGCTCCCACGTCTGTCCCTGGGCGCGGGCATTGACATAAATACCCTTCTGGGGATCGAAAAGATTCGCCAGGTCCGTCGCCAGCGAGATCGACGGGATAGACAGCAGAGCATCGTCCATCAGGTCCCTATAGCGCGGGTCGTTGACCACCTCGGGGTCCATGCCATAGTCGATCGCCTGGCCGTTGACGTTGCCGGTGGGCCATCCGTATCCCGGCGCGGCCCCGGTCGGAGACTGATGGATGATGTCATCAACGAAGAAATACGTGCGCGTCTCCGCCGGTGAGGGCTTGAACGCCAGCTTGACGGCGACGGCCCGCAGACAGGTGGTCTCGTTAATTCGCACGGGCTCTCCGTAGATGGCGGCCATCGGACCGGGACGAGTGCCGTCCGCCATGTACGGTTCGCTCCCATCCGTCGTATAATAGATCACCGCCCCTTCGGTCTCGCACGCAATGGCGACAGTGATCTCACTGTCGTAGAAGCCGTGATCGACACTGAACTTCGGTCTCTCGACGATCCCCTGGAAAACCTGGAAGTTCGGCCCGCCGGCGGAGGGGAACCACATCAGCACCCACGTATCGCTCCCATCGGGAACCCGGCCATAGGAGACATCCGACATCTGCTGGTCGAAACGGATGCTGTCGATCAAAGTGGCCCCGTCCACGTCGAACAGCGCAATCTCTTCGCCGCCCGCACTGAGGGAGAAGTCCGCGTGCAGCCCTGAATCGGAAACGTCCCCGTCGGCCCAGATGAGCAGATAGCCGCCGGCCGGAATGGTCGTCACGGCGGGATCGTCGCCGGGAATCTGCCATTTTGTCGGGGTGGCTTCATCATCCGTCAGGTACATCCCACCAACATCGATTGGGACGGCTCCCGCATTGTACAGCTCGATCCAGTCGTCCGCCTCGCCCTGGGGATCCACGTACATCTTGCCCGAATTGGAGGCAAGAAACTCGTTGATGAAGACCGGGATATCGGCCCCCTGTCCCTCAAGAACGGCAATCTCAGGATCGGCCTGGGCCGCCATGGCCAAAGACGCAAGCCCAAGGGTATACGCCAAAAGCAGGATAACGTTCTTTTCCGGGTTCAATACCATCTGTTCCTCACTCCGGTGCCGCCGAGACGACACGACGGGCATAAATCCAGATTCTGCAATTTCCTCCGCCGCAGCCGGAACCCTTATCCGGCCCAATCGGCAGAAACTCACGAATTACTCCTATCCTATTTTACCACACACACCGGCAGAATCAAAGGCATACCCGTGCAAGGCAGGCCCGGCCGCCAATCCAGAACCGTATGCATCTTGCCTCCACGGGCGAAAGCCGCTACGCTTGGGCCGGTCCAGGTTTGATGCTGCCGATTGTATGGACGCAAGGAATTCAGTCATGGCGGTCTCTCGTGCACCGGAAAATCCGATCATCCGGCCGGAGGATGTAAAGCCTTCGCGCGAGGATTTCGAAGTCATCGGTGTCTTCAACGCCGGTGTGGCCCGATTCGGCGATGAGGTGATCCTTCTGCTGCGGGTGGCTGAGCGACCGATTGACGGCGGTGCCGACCCTGTTCTGTGCCCCATCTATGACGTGGACGCACGGGAAACGGTCCTTCGTCCTTTCTCCAGAGACGATCCGCTCAACGACTTGGCCGACCCCCGGCTGATCGTCCGCGGAAAGGAGACCTACCTCACGTCGATCTCCCACCTGCGGCTGGCCCGCAGCACGGACGGGATTCGATTTCAGATCGCTGACGCGCCGGCGCTGGCCGCTGCGAATGAGTACGAGACGTTTGGCATTGAGGACCCGCGAATCACCTCCCTCGACGGAACGTACTACATCGCGTACGTCGCGGTCTCACCTCTCGGTGTAACCACGTGCCTGGCTTCGACGCGCGACTTTGCCTCGTTCCAGCGCCACGGCGTTCTCTTCCACCCCGACAACAAGGACGTGGTGCTCTTTCCAGCCAAGATCGACGGCCGCTTCTGGGCTCTGCATCGGCCCCAGTCGTCGCTGTTCGGCCGCAACGACATCTGGATCGCGGAATCGCCCGATCTGATCTGCTGGGGCCACCATCGGCATCTCATGGGCACGCGGGACGCCATGTGGGATGCGATCCGCATCGGCGCCGGCGCCGCCCCTTTCCGAGTGCCGGGAGGTTGGATCGAGGTCTATCACGGCGCGAACCGCGAGAATCGCTACTGCCTGGGCGCCGTGCTCTTGAACGGCGAACAGCCCTGGCGTGTGTCCGCTCGGACCGAGCAGCCCATCTTCGAGCCGCAGGCCCCGTACGAATGCACCGGCTTCTTCCGCAACGTCGTTTTCAGTTGCGGCCTGCTCTTCGAAGAGGACACGCTCAAGATGTACTACGGCGCCGCCGATACATCAATCTGCTACGCCGAGATCCCACTGACCGATGTATACCGGGCTCTGCATGTGTGACCCACGGACAATCCCCCGCCTGCCATGAAGAACTCAGATGGTTTGTGCGTCTGTCCTATCGATGATCGCTATGTACCGCTTCCGACGATCTTGGTAGAATGTTGCCAGGTATCGATGATGCGACAGGCACAGTGTTCTGAGAGAATGGAGAGAGATGTTCTTCATCATTCCGTGGCGAGTCGACGTCCCCCAGGACCGATGGCCCGTGATGAACTGGCTGATCATCCTCGCTACGGTCGGCGTCTTCTGGCTGCAGATCGTCGATCCCGGTCAGTACGAGGCACAGGGCGATCCACCCGTGCGTCAGGGGCAGTTTCGTGACTCAGACTCGGCACCGCCCGGCGGGACTTCCGAGCCATCACCGCGAGAGTTCCACGAGCCACGAGGAATCACAGGCGAGCTGATCCTGCGCGGCTGGAATCTTAAGGGGCTGGTCGGGTACATGTGGCTGCATGCCGGCCTCGTCCATCTTCTCGGCAACATGTGGTTCCTCTGGATATTCGGCAATGCGATTTGCGCCAAGGTCGGGAATCTCCGGTACCTTCCCCTATACGTGTGCCTCGGAGTGGTGGCGGCCGTTGCCCATTTGCTCGGTGGCGGCGACAACGCCGTGGGAGCCAGCGGAGCCATCAACGGCATCGTTGGGATGTACCTCTTTCTGTTCTTCGAGAACGAGATCACCTGTTTGTTTGTCCTCTGGCTCATCCTGCCCATCTATGTCCGCCGGTTCACGGTCGGCAGCGTGTCGATGATCCTCTTCTGGTTGTTCTGGGACGTCTTTGCTCTGGCCGTGTTCCGCGGCAGCTCGAACGTGGCCTACTTCGCCCATGTCGGCGGTTTCGCAGCGGGCTTCGGCCTGGCGTGGCTCATGTGCAGGACCGGCTGGATCACGATGGAGCGATACGAGAAATCCTTGTTGGAGTGGTGGCAGGAACGGCGGGATGGGCACAAAAAGGGCTCCTTCGACGCCGCCTACGCCCGGCTCCGTCTGCCAGTGACCGAAGACGGAAATCAGCCGGAACCGGAGCCCGGAGGCAGCCGCGAGCCTGAAGAGGCGCAACTCGATCCGTTGGCTGATGGCTTCATCCGTACGACGTGCACCTGCGGCAAGATCATTGAAGTGTCGCGACAGTATGCCGGCAAGGTCGTACGATGCCCAGCCTGCGGAAGCAACGTCGCGATCCCAGCCTGCGATGACTCCCATCGACCCACTCGAAGGCATGAAAAGACCTCGGGGAAGATGCTGGATGGCTATATCCGCCTCACGTGCAAGTGTGGCAAGAGGATCAAGCTGTCAAAACAATATGCCGGATGCACGGCGAAGTGCCCGCAATGCGGCCATCACCTCAAAGTGCCGAACACCTCCGACGGCCCGGCAGCCGAATGAACCCTCCACACACGCCCGCTAAAGCTGCAGACGGATAGTCTCCGCCGAACGTGTGTGGCGGGCGAGGGCGCCTCGCTTCACCGCCGCCGCGATCTCCATGAATCGCGGGACGGCATGATTAAAGAACTGCCTGTAGCTATCGCAGAAGAAGCTGCTCCGGCTGGGCTGGGCCGGGTGAAGGCGGATTCGATCTTTCATGCAGCCGCCCCGGCAGAGGGCCAGATGCCGGCATACCAGGCATTGACTGCACAGCCGCTCCTTGCTGCGGGCAAACGCGCTCTTGATGCCGGAGGCGGCGAGCTCGCCCAGCGGCGTCTCCAGCAGATGGCCCAACCGCCCTTGCGGCTCGACGAAGAACTCGCAGCAGAACGCCTCGCCGGAGTGCTCCACGACCACGAATCCCGCGCACTGCCGGCTGTACGTGCAGATCGTGTGATGGCCCAAGACGTAGTAGGTCACGATGGAATCGAAGTCGCGGATGTTCATCTTCTCCGGCCCGTGTGCGGTCCACAGATCGAAGAGCCGGCACAGGAAGTGGCCGTACTGCCCCGGCGTGATCGAGAACGCGGCGGGCTCGCCTGTGGCCGGATCGGCTTCGACGCATGGGATGAATTGCACGTAAGTCAGGTCGTTCTCGACCAGGAATTCAAAGAGTTCATCGGGGTGGTCCGCGTTGCGCCGGTTCAGCAGAACCAGCGTGCTGAACGGCACGCCGTGCTCTTTGCAGCGCTGGATGCCTCGGAACACGCGATCGAACGTCCCGTTGCCGGCATGGTCCACCCGATAGGCGTCGTGGGATTCCTTCGGACCGTCGATGCTGATGCCGAGAAGGAATTTGTTCTCGCGCAGAAACCGGCACCACGGCTCGTCGAGCAGCGTGGCATTCGTCTGCATCGTGTTGCTGACCTGCGAACCCGCTTGGCCGTATCGCCTCTGCAACTCGACGGCCTTGCGAAAGAAATCCACGCCCATCAGCGTCGGCTCGCCCCCCTGCCAGGCGAATCCCGCCAACGGGAAACCCAACGCCATGTACTCTTCGACCATCTTCTCAAGGACGGCATCGCTCATCCGTTGCCGGCCCTGCCCGAATTGGGCGTCACGGCCCTTGTAGAAACAGTACCGGCAATCGATGTTGCAGTCCGAACCGGACGGCTTGATTAAGAGTGTGAAAGGTTGCATGACGACGTGTATGAATCTCTCTTCAACATTCCCTATTCTGTCGAGCGGTGTCGTTCGAGCCAGGCCTGGGCCCACTGCTCGGCTTGCTCGCGCGTCTGCACGTCGCCTTCGAGCTGGGCCACATAGAGTTCCTCGGCCAACTGTCCGAGGGCCGGCCCCGGCACGGCGCCGAGGCGCATCAGATCGCGACCGTTCAAGAGCGGCTTGGGTTTGACATCGATACCATGAAGGTCGCGGACTCGTCTGCGCAACCGGCTGAGAGAGGCCAAGCCCTCCTTTGCCGCTGCCGTTCTTTGGATCGCCCGCTCCAACTCATACAGGTCCCGGAAGTAAGGCTGGGCCAGCAGCCTCTTGAGTTGAGCAAGCGACATATCTGCATCGAGCAGCCGGCCACGGTGGGAGAGCAGAAACTTGATGTGCCTGGTCTGCTTATTGCTGAGCTTCAAGATCCGGGACTTTTCCAGAGCGAAGTCGGTCGGACAACCCACAAAGAACGCCGCCAGGGCCAACGGGAAATCCACTTTCTTCCGGAGTTGCGCCAGAACCGTAACGGCCCGCTCGGCCTTTTCACCGGCAAACCCAGGGAGGATCGCTCCAGCCAGCCCGGTCTCGATCAGCATGGAGGCGCCGCTGGCACGGTTTGGATCGATCAGAATTCCCTCCAGTTCGATGGCGATTCGTTCGCCGCTGATTCGGGCGATTCTCACGGCGTTACGGCCGATGGCGGCATATGTCTCCGGCTCGATCGCAAACTCAAGCTGCGTCGAGAACCGCACGGCGCGAAGCATCCGCAGGTAATCTTCGCGGAATCGTTCCTCCGGGTTGCCAACGGTCCGGATGATCCGCCTGCGAAGATCGGCCCGGCCCCCGACGTGATCGATGACCCGCTCCTGCGACGGATCATAGAACATACCGTTGATGGTGAAGTCGCGTCGGCTCGCGTCCTCGGCGGCGTCGGTAAATCGCACGTCGCTGGGATGGCGGCCGTCCTCATAGCCGGCCTCCGAGCGGAATGTCGCCACTTCCACCGGCCGGCGCCGGATCAGGACGATGACGACGCCGAACTTCGCCCCGACATTCAGCGTGCGAGGAAACAGACGCATCACATCCGCCGGCCGCGCATCGGTGGCCACGTCATAGTCCTTGGCCGGCCGCTCGAGCAGCATATCGCGAACGCAGCCGCCCGCGAGCAACGCCTGGAAGCCGTGCTGCTGTAGCCGACGTATGATTTCATTGGCTGCTTGTCGGTTGGTCATCGGCTCCCGCCTGCAGCAAAACAATCGACATCGTGCCCCACTGCCGCCTGTCCATCACGCGAAAGGGCTCGAAATCCTCGAGCGGTGCGACACTGTGGTGAGTCCTGACCGCGACTGTACCACCGACGGCCACCTGATCCTGGAGGACGTGTAGCAGATCGGCGAGTTGGGATCCCTCGCCGACTTCCCGCGTGGCGGCATACGGCGGATCGACGAAGACGAGGTTGTACCGCTCGCCGGCCGAACGGACCGGCGCCCCGACCCGAAAGGCGCTGGCACGAACCACGTGCGACCGATCGGCAAAGCCTGCCTTGGCGACGTTCTTCTCGAGGGCCACGAGAATCTCGGCGCTGTTCTCGACGAACGTCACAAAGCCTGCCCCGCGACTCAACGCCTCCAATCCCAGCGAGCCCACGCCGCAGAATAGGTCGGCCACGCTCGCCCCGGATAGAACATCATAGTTCTGAAGGACCATAAACAGAGATTCTTTGACCCGGTCGGTGATCGGCCGCGTGATTCTTGTCTTGGGACAGAACAGCATCATCCCTCGCTTTGTACCGGCAATGATTCGCATACGCAGAGTATTGTATCTGCCCGGCGGGACGCCGTCCATCCCAAGCCCGCAAGACACACGCCGGACCTCTCATCTCCGCTCTCCCTGCAATGTCACCGAGTCGTTGAGAACCATTGAACTTAGGATCCGGGAACTTCCGCCGTCAGGACAATACGGCTCATCCTGCTGAACGGCCCATCCATTTCCTCCGGCGCCCTGCCGACATCAAGGGATAAGAATCAACGATCAAGCAGCCTAGCCCGCGACCCATTTCCCCGAATCTCCGCGCGACGTTGCCCTCTGCTATCCATCTCAACAGAAGCAACGGCAAATGACGTGCCTGACATCCACCGACCCCATAAACCGTTCATTTACATAGACTTAGGAGCGACCGCCATCTCTTTCGCTCCGTAGCGGGCTGCCGTTTTCGCCACGAATCTCGTCCCTGCGAGCACCAATCTGGCCATTTGGGCCGGGCGGCCGGAACGACGAGGCGGCAACCTCCGCGTTATGGGACGGATCGGGTCGGCCGGCGCCATGGGAAAAAAGAAAATTCACATGGACGAAAATCTTGACATGGGTGGCGTATGGTGCTATAATTACCATTACCGTCAAACAACCAGCGTTGAATTTCAGGGTATTAGCAAGTGGGAAGTCTCTCGACTTGCCGCTTGGCCCATGGGCGCGGAGTTCGCGCGAATTCACGATGAGTTGTTTGAAAAAAGACCCAGTCAACCAGCACCCTCGGCCCTCGGAGGCCCCCGCCCGCGAATCTTTCCGGACGTTAGACTCATTCTGCATTGCAGATGCATCGGCGGAGAGTCAAAGCAGGCCATCACTTCATCGGGAAGGAGGAAGACCATGGAACGAGCAGTGTGAACCGGTGTATGTACGGTGTTTTATGCCGGAGACGCGTCGATCCGACATTATTGAGTACAGGAATCATGTATCCGTACGAAACCTTGTAGGGAGGAATACCCAATGAACAGTGTGAACCAAACCAATGCGAAACGCTTTGTGGTGCTTGCGGCGTTGCTGGGGATGCTTGCGACCGTAAGCTACGGAGCGCCCGTGGTGCTGTCGAACGGCGTGCCGGTAACCGGCATCTCCGGGTCGGCCGGCAGCGAACTATTCTACACGATCGAAGTGCCCGCCGGTCAGGATGAGCTGGAGATCAGCACCACCGGCGGCACCGGCGACGTCGATCTCTACGTCCGCCGAGGCTCACCGCCAACGACTACCAGCTACGACTACCGGCCGTACAAGGTCGGCAACGAAGAAACCGTAACCGTCGAGAACCCCGTGCCCGGAACGTGGCACATCATGCTCCGAGGCTACACCGCCTATGCCGGCGTGACGCTCCAGGCCGCCTATTCGGCCGCGATCACGATCACGCCGCTGGCGAACGGGGTCCCGGTGACCGGCCTGGCCGGCACCGAGGGGACCGAGAAGTACTTCCAGGTCGACGTGCCCGCCGGCCAGACCAAGCTTGAGATCGCCATCTCCGGCGGCACCGGCGACGCCGATCTCTACGTCAAGCTCGGGG
>CBFDBY010000106.1:0-21358 GCA_965603165.1 uncultured Phycisphaerae bacterium | reverse complement strand
GGGCCCCTTTCCCGACGGTCGCCTGTGGCCCACCCTGTCCCTCGCCGACCTGGGTGGTCTGCGCCGAAACGTCGACGAAGAAACGGGTGCCGACGACCTCGACCAATGCCGCAGGCGTCCACACCCGCAGCCTGCGCCGGCTCCACGCCGAGGGCAAGCTGCAGGGGCCGCAGATGCAGTACTTCGAGCCGACCAAGCCGATTGAGGAGTTGTACGATACGGCGGCCGACCCGCATGAGGTGAACAATCTGGCGGGCGACCCGAAGTACAAGGATGTGCTGGAGCGGATGCGACGCGTCCACCGTCAGTGGTATCGAGAGACGATGGACACGGGGCTGATCCCGGAACCGATATTCGACGAGATCAAGCGGCCCGGCGGCAAATACGAGAGGACCACCGACCCCGTCTTCATCAGGCAGACGGACGATTCCGGCGGCGGTGCAATAACCATTGTCTGCCCGACCCAGGGTGCGTCGATTGCCTGGCGGATCGGCGGAAACCCGAAGAGCAAAACGGGCTGGGAATTGTATATCCAACCGGTACGGATCAAGCCGGGCCAGGTCCTCTATGCCAAGAGCTGTCGGATCGGCTTTCGCGACAGCGGTGTCGTGCAGTTCAAGCTGGGTGACGTCGTCAGTGACGGGCCGGAGATGATCCAGACGGACCATTGGAAGGACAGGCTCGACAGGACCGATCTCTGCCGGCGCCTGTGGAACCTCAAGCAGCTCGACTACAAGGGCCCCAATGCGAGCCCAGCGTACCTGGATCACCTCACCAGCAGCCGGCAATCCATCCGTTGCTGGGCGGTCGTCGGCCTTCACGCGAATACGAAATACGCCGCCGACATGGCGCTGGCCAAGCCGGCGCTGACAACCATGCTGGAGGACCGGTCGGTGGTTGTCCGGATCGCGGCGGCCCATGCATTGTGTGACTGGGGCGAGGAGAGACTCGCGTTGCCGGTCTTGATGGAGGCCCTGAAGCATCCGACGGACAAGGCCCGGCTGTTTGCCGTGATCGCCCTGGACAAGATCGGCGAAAAGGCCCGTCCGGCCCTGCCGCAAATCCGCGAGGCCGTCAACGACTCCGACAACTACGTGACCCGCGTCGCCAAGACCATCCTCGAACGGCTCGGTGAGAAATAATCAATGGGTCTCGCCCCCAGCAGGAGCACGTGTCTGGAACGTGACAGGAATGCTCTTTCGAGCCGGTCGGGGGCATTTCAGCATTCAATCGGTTTAACAGAGGGAGGAACGTCTGATGCCTAAGCTACTGATCGTACTGTGGGTTCTCATCATATTGGTTGTGATGCAGACGTCTGTTGCGCAACAGTCGGCTGAGGAACTGGTGAAGGATCCCGCGTTTGTGACAAGAGGTGTGCAGGTACTGCCTGAGGGGTGGTCGGTGTGGGAGCCGGATTGGGGGAAGGCGGCTTGTGTCGTGCGCGCCGTTGGGGGTGGGCTGCTGGTTGAATCGGGCGGCGATCCGTATGCGGTGGGGGGCGTGACGCAGGAGATCAAGGGCGTTCGGGCCGGGACGACGTACGAGATCTCTGCCATCTGCGAATTGCGGGGGATCGAGCAGCCGTTTCGGTCGGTGATGGTTCGGGTGAGCTGGCTGAAGGCAGGCAGGCTTATCCATCCGGCGGGGATGCTTGTGCGCGGGCCCGCATTCAACGGCGGGGCGGCGCGATTCGTGGATGTCTTGACGGTGCCGGACGGCGCGGATGTGGCGAGACTTTCGCTTGAGGTGAAGTGGCCGGGACAGGGCTCCGTGCTTTGGAAACAGGTGAGCATGCGCGTGGCGCCGGAGCCGGGGCCGCGCAAAGTCAAGATTGGAACGGTATACCTGCGGCCGAGAGGCAGTACGCCGGCGAACAATCTAAAGCTGTGGTGCGAGCAGATCGATGCGGCCGGCAAGCGTGGCCTCGATATCGTGTGTCTCGGCGAGACGATCACCCGCGTCGGCACGAACGCCTCGCTGGAAGAGGCGGCTGAGCCGATACCGGGGCCGGCAACGCAGGAACTTGGACAAGCGGCAGCCAGGAACAAGATCTGGGTCGTGGCCGGCTTGACCGAGCGAGCGGGAGACATCATCTACAACACCGCCGTTCTGCTCGACCGGCGGGGGCAACTCGCGGGCACGTATCGCAAGACCCACCTGCCGCGGGAAGAGTGGAAGACGGGTGTGCGGCCCGGCCACGAATACCCTGTCTTTGACACAGATTTCGGGCGGATCGCGATTCAGATTTGCTACGACTGGTTCTTCCCCGAGCCGGCGGCGATCTTCGCGCTCCGGGGCGCCGAGATCGTCTTCGCTCCCACCTGGGGCAACACCCTGCCCGACGAGGGAGGCATGATCCACGGAGAGACGGTGTTTCGCGTCCGGGCCCGCGATAATGGCGTGTTCATGGTGCCGTCGGTTTATGACGGCAGCAGTCTCGTGATCGACCCAATGGGCCGAATCCTGGCCTCGAATGCCGGCCGCGACGGCGTCTTCTGGGCCCAGGTGGACCTGAACGACCGCGAGTGCCTCGAATGGGTGGGACACTGGCGTTCCATCGGCCCGCGCGACCGCATGCCGGAGACGTACGACTCGCTTGCGGGCGATTCTCTCGACCCGGATGCGAATAAGGTGCGGCCGGCCCGATAGCGCCGTTCTCGTCCGACAATCGGCTATTCGATCTTCTTCAGCGCGATTGTGTAGATCGGACGGTCTTCCTTGACGTATTTTCGCTCGTAGTTCGTGCCGGTCATCTCTCCGGCTTCGGCGCCCGCCGGCCGCTCGAACTCGATTTCCTGCAGCTTAGTGCGATAAGCTGACGCCACGTCTCTGATCTGCTCGAAGTACTCCTGGTGATCCGTGGCGATCCGGATCTCGCCGCCCGGCTTGAGACACTGAATCAGCCTATCAACATTCGAGTTCTGGAGGAGCCTTCTTTTGTGATGGCGCTTCTTCGGCCACGGGTCGGGGAAGTAGATGTGAAAGCAGTCCACCGAGGCTTCGTGCACGAAGTTTCTGAGGAACGTGGCCGCATCCGCGCGGAGAATGCGGACGTTGTGCAAGCCCCGTCGTCCGATTCGATCCACGGCGTAGCGATAATATTTCCGGGCCCATTCGATGCCGAGGAAGTTCACCTCCGGCTGCGCTTGCGCCTGGTGCACGAGGAACGTCCCTTTGCCCGAGCCGATCTCAACGTGGACCGGGCCCGGACGTCCGAGAACCTGGGCAAAGTCAATCGTGCCGTCCAGGTCCTCCAATTTTAATACGATGTTTGGGTACTCTTTCAGTTTACGTCGCATCGTTCCAACAGTCGAAGAAAGACCGATCAAACCGGCAATGACAGCGTTCCTACACTGTATTACACGGAATGGTAAAAGTCTATCCGAGAAGGAAACAAAATTTTCATTTGCACCGTTACTAAAGTGCATCCGAATGGCACTCGACTAATAAGGACGTGAACACTTTTTGTGGGTCACGCGTATTCCTCGGTAGATGGAATCGCTGGCGCCCAGAAAGGAAATCATAGGATGATGCTGCAAATGGTCAGGGCGAAGCGGAGGCAGGTTCTCGTCGATATCAATACGCAACGGGATTTCTTTCTTGCCGATGGCTCGGTGTGTATTCGCAACCATCGCCGGGTCCTGGCGCACATTCGCCGTCTGATGGCGTGGGCCAGAGCGAAAGACGTTCCGATTATCTCCACGTGCGAAGTGTATCCCGACAACAACGGTCACAACGGCGAGGCGCAATACTGCATCGACGGCTCGCCCGGGCAGCACAAGATCAGTTACACGCTGGTGGGGAACCGGATCAGTTTCCCCGCCGACGGCAGCACCGATCTGCCCCGGGATATGCTCAGACGCTATCAGCAGGTGATTCTGCACAAGCGCTGCGTCGACCCGTTCGACGAGCCCCGTATCGACCGGTTGCTCAGCGAGGTCTGTGCGGCCGAGTTCATTCTGATCGGGGCCTGTGCCGAGGGTGCGGTCAAGGCCGCGGCCCTGGGGCTGCTCCAGCGCAACAAGAAGGTCGGCATTGTCATCGACGCCGTGGGCTACCACGACAACCGCGAGGCCAAAATGGCCTTCCGCAAGATGGAGGCGAAGGGAGCCAGGCTGATCGAGACCCGCCGGCTGGCCGGGATTTCCCATCTTCGTCTGGTCGGTGCGTGCCACTGCGAAAGCTGCCAGCGCCTCCTGCAGAAGGTGACCGTCGGCACCCCGGACGAGAACTGACGTTCGAGCCTGCTTGCCGCAACGGATCCCCCCGTTGACCCGTCTGTAAAGTTCTCATCTTAACGCACTATGCACTCCTATCGCCGATCCGGCCCGTGAACGCCAAGTCGATTTCCCGCTCGTCGCGCATCTTCGATTCCGTCCTTGAGTCCCTTGCTGCCCTGAGGATGGCAGGGCAGAGGCCGTGAACGTTGACGCAAGGAGGCGGGGCCTATATAGTCTCTTTCGTGCTGTGCGAAAGGTCTGCTAATGGATTGTCGATCTGTCCATGGGAAGGAGATGAAATGAGGGGAGTTCTCTTGTCCGCCACCTCGAAAGAAGCCGCCTGTGCTCCATGGCGCCGCCACGTGCCGGTGTGGCTGCTATTCGCCATTGGCTTGTCATTCCTCAGCGGATACGAGTGTCTCGGCGTGGTTGGGGCCGGGACGGATGTCCAGGATTCTTCCTTCACGATAGACGCCGACTATCCGGGCGGCAATATCATCGTCGAGCGCATCGACGGTGACACGGTTACCGTTCGACCGGACTTGCGGGACACCGACGGGTGGTGGTTCTATTGGAGTTTTCGCGTCCGAGGCGCGCAGGGGCGCACGCTCACCTTTCGCTTCAGCGGTCGCGATCCCATCGGCGTGCGCGGGCCGGCCGTGAGCGCGGATGCCGGTCAGAGCTGGTCGTGGCTCGGAGCGGAGGCTGTACGCGACGGTTCGTTCGAGTACGCGTTTCCAGAAGATTCGGGCGAGGTGCGCTTCTGCCTGGCCATGCCCTATCAGGAGCGGGACCTGAAGGAATTCCTCGCGGAGTACGCGAACAATCCGCATGTGGTCGTGCGGGAACTCTGCAAGACGCGCAAGGGCCGCAGCGTCGAGCGGCTGCACGTCGGAAGGCTCGATGGCGATCCGACGTACAGAGTTCTGCTAACGGCTCGGCATCATGCCTGCGAGATGACGGCCAACTACGTCATGGAAGGCATCCTGGAGAGCGTGCTCGCGGATACCAAGGATGGCTACTGGTTTCGTCGGAACGTGGAGATTCTCGCGATCCCTTTCGTGGACAAGGACGGCGTGGAGGATGGTGACCAGGGCAAGAATCGCAAACCGCGAGACCATAACCGCGACTACATCGGCAAGAGCCTCTATCCGTCCGTTGCCGCTCTGCGAACCTTCGTGCCGAACTGGTCGAACGGCAAGCTGAAAGCCGCTTTCGATTTGCACTGCCCCTACATTCGCGGGCCGCACAACGAAGAGATCTACATCGTCGGCAGCTCCGACGAACGGATGTGGCGGCGGCAGTGCGAGTTCGGACGGCTCCTTGAGACGATGCAGAGCGGGCCGCTTGTCTACCGCGCCTCCAACAATCTGCCGTTCGGACAGGCCTGGAACACGGGCGCCAACGTGGGGGACAACAAGAGCTGCGGGCGATGGGCGACTGATCTGGAAGGTATTCGGCTGGCGGCATCCTTCGAGATTCCCTATGCCAACGCGGGTGGGCAGCCCGTGACGGCCGAGAGCGCCCGCGCGTTCGGGCGAAGCCTGGCGCGGGCCCTGCGCAGCATCCTCGAACGAATCGGTGACGAGCAGGAGGATGATGCGCCGCCCGTACATATCGATGGCGTGTTTCCGAAGCTGACGGTGATGGCGAAAGGGCTCGGCACCAATTCGGAGGCGGGCATCGGTGCGTTGATTCCGTGGGCCCAGAAGCTGTGGGCCGTGGGCTACGTCGCGCACATTAGCGGGCAGGGCCTGGGTCTCTATGAGATCGCCGAAGACATGACGATGCGGCGGCATCCCGCCTCGGTGACGGGAACGTTCGCCAATCGGATGCCGCATTGGCCGAGCGGCCAGGCTTTCATCGGTCCCTATGCGATCGACGCCGATGGAAACGTGCGCATCATCGAAGATCTCAAACGCTATCGTTTAGCGGCCACCTGCGCGCATCTGACGGACCCGGAGAACAAGGTCTATTTCCTGGGCATGGAAGGGCGGTTCTGGGAGGTGGACGTGCAGACGCTCGAAGCGAAACAGCTCTTCCATCTCGTCAAGGAACTGGAGATCACCAACGCCAAGGAGCACTTCAAGAGCGGCTACACCGCCGCGGGCCGCGTGGTCGTCGCAAACAACACGTACGACGAGCAGGAGTTCCTCGGCCAGCGCGACGCCGGACGCCTCGCCGAATGGGATGGGGACAAATGGACGATCATCGAGCGAAATCCCTTCGTCGAGGTGCACGGAAGCGCCAGCGGCGGCTCGTACGGCGGCCACACGATCTACGCCACCGGCTGGACGAAATCGAGCGTGGTTCTGCGGGCGTTCGTCAAGGGCCAATGGCAGCGGTATCTGCTGCCGAAGGCGAGCCACACCTGGGACCACGCGTGGAATACGGAATGGACGCGGATTCGCCACGCCGTCACGGAGCGGCTGCTCATGGATGCGCACGGCATGTTCTACGAGCTGCCGGCCTTCTCCTATGGCGGTCATATCTGGGGGATTCGGCCCATCTGCTCGCACCTGCGGGTCGTGCCGGATTTCTGCTACTGGCGCGGCCTGTTCGTCATGGCCTCGGACCAGATCGACCACGACCAGGGCCAGCCGCAATCGGGGCTCTGGTTCGGCAACATCGACGACCTCTGGCAAATGGGCAAGCCCGCCGGCTGGGGCGGACCCTGGTGGGATACGCCGGTCAAGGTGGGCGAAACGTCCGATCCATTCCTGATGACCGGCTTCGATAAGAAGGTGGTGCATCTGGCGCATGGCAGCGAGGAAAACGTGGGTTTTACCGTTGAGGTGGATTTCCTGGGCGACGGTAGTTGGCAGCGCTACCAGGTCTTTCGCTTCCGCAAAGGCTATCAGCACCACGAGTTTCCCGACGGTTTTTCCGCTCACTGGGTGCGCGTGAGCGTGGACAAAGACTGCAAGGCGACGGTATACTTCATGTACAATTAGGCAGGCGGCAACATTGCGTGCACGCGAATAAGGAGAAGTGACATGCAGGTTTCGATGATGAGGCGCTTCGGTTGGGCGTTGGTCTTGTTTGTCCTGTTTGCCCTTGTCCCGGCGGTCAACGGACAGGACTTAGCCGGGTTCGAGAAACGTCTGACAGAGTTCACCCTGGACAATGGGTTGACGTTCCTCGTGCTGGAACGGCACGAGGCGCCGGTGGTCACCTGCTACACTCATGCGAACGTCGGCGCCGTGGATGAGGTCAAAGGGATCACAGGCCTGGCTCACATCTTCGAGCACATGGCGTTCAAAGGGACCCGGACCATTGGCACCAAGGACTACGAAGCCGAAGCGAAGGCGATGGCGAAGATGGACGAAGCATTCGGGGCTATTAAACTCGAACAGCGCAAGGGCGATGAGGCGGACGAGCAGCGACTGGGCGAGCTGCACGCGGAACTTCAGCAGGCTCAACAAGCAGCGCAGCAATACATGGTGCATGATGAGTTCGAGGAGGCGCTCAAGCGGGCCGGCGGTGCCGGGCTCAACGCCGGTACGGGGTACGACTACACGGTCTACTTCGTCAACCTTCCCTCCAACAAGCTGGAGCTCTGGATGTTGATGGAATCGGACCGCTTCCTGAACCCCGTGCTGCGCGAGTACTACAAAGAGAAGGACGTCGTGATGGAGGAACGGCGTCTGCGGACGGAGACGCAGCCGGTGGGAAAGCTGCTGGAGGAGTTCCTGGCCATCGCCTACAAGGCCCATCCCTACGGGGAACCGGTTGTGGGGCATATGAGTGACTTGCAGACCCTCACGCGTGCGGAAGCCGAAGCGTTCTTCAGGAAGTTCTACACGCCCAGCAATCTGACGATCGCACTCGTCGGCGACGTCGATCCCGAGCACGTCAAGCGGTTGGCGAAGCAGTACTTCGCGCGGATTCCCGGCGGTCCGAAGCCGGACCCCGTGGAGACGGTGGAGCCGCCGCAGATGGGCGAGCGTCGCGTGATCGTCGAGGACCCGGCTCAACCGTTTGTGCTCATCGGGTACCACAAGCCGGGCATCAATCATCCCGACAATGCAGTGTTTGACGCGCTGACGGATATCGTCGGCGCCGGACGCACCTCGCGGCTCTACAAGAGCCTCGTGAAGGAAAAGAAAATCGCCATGTATGCGTCCGGCTTCCAGGGGATGCCGGGGAACAAGTATCCGGGGTTGTTTTTGTTCTACGCCGTGCCAGCCAGGGGACGCAGCAACGAAGAGTGCGAAGAGGCGCTCTATACCGAGATCGAACGACTCAAGAATGAGTTGGTGACGGAGCAGGAACTGGACAAGGCCAGAACGCGGGCTCGGGCCGGCTTGATTCGCCAGCTCGATTCCAACTCCGGGCTCGCGAGCCAGTTGACGTTCTACGAGGTGATTACCGGCGACTGGCGCGACCTGTTCAAGCAGTTGGAGCAGATTGACCGGGTGACGGCCGACGACCTCCAGCGCGTCGCGAAGACCTACTTCACGACGAAGAACAAGACGGTGGGCATCATCAAAACGACATCGAGCGACAAGGAATCCTGAATCGGGAGCGGCTAAGATGAAGATTGCAGAATCGTTGGTGGTGCAGACAGCTTTGTGGATCGCTGTGATCGCGTGCCCTGTGAGTACGGTCTTTGCGGCTGAGAGCGCTGCGGACTACAAGGAGCTGACGTATCCACGGCTGCGTGACATCGTTGTGCCCGAGGTCGAGCGCCTGACTCTGCCGAACGGAATGCGGCTGTTCTTGCTGGAGGACCACGAGCTGCCGCTGATCAGGGTCTCGGCGCGGATTCGCGTGGGGTCGATCTATGAGCCGGCGGACAAGGTCGGCCTTGCCGCGATCACGGGCGAGGTCATGCGCACCGGCGGCACGACGAGCAAGACGGGCGATGAGATCGACGAAGAGCTGGAGCAGATCGCCGCCTCCGTGGAGACCAGCATCGGTCTGAGCTCGGGGATGGCTTCGGTGTCAGTCCTGAAGGAGGACATCGACAAGGGATTGGCTATTCTGGCGGACGTCCTGATGCATCCGGCGTTTCGCGAGGACAAGATCTTCCTGGCCAAGATGCAGCATCGCAGTGCGATCTCACGCCGGAACGACGCGCCGGGTCAGATCGCCGCGCGGGAATTCGACAAGCTGATCTACGGCCCCGACAGCGTGTATGCCCGGCACACCGAATACGTCACGATCGACAGCATCGCGCGGGACGATCTGGTCGCGTTTCACAAGCGCTTCTACGGGCCGAATAACATGATGCTCGCCGTATGGGGCGACTTTGACATGCAGGAGATGATCGCGAAGATCAAGAAGACCTTCGAAGGTTGGGAGAAGATCGACCTGGATCTGCCCGAGACGCCGAGAGTCTCTTACGCGTGGGAGTCCACGGTCAATGTCGTGCCCAAGAGCGATATCAACCAGTCGAACATCTACCTTGGGCACATCGGCGGGCTCATGAGCGATCCGGACTACTTCGCGCTGACCGTGATGAACCGGATCCTTGGCGGCGGCTTCACCGGGCGACTCTTCAAGAACGTGCGCTCGCGTCAGGGATTGGCGTACTCGGTCTTTGGCGCCTATTCGGCCAACTTCGATCATCTCGGCTCGTTCGCGGTCGGATGTCAGACGAAGTCTGAGAACACCGTCCATGCCATTCGCGCGATGATCGACGAGGCGAAGAAGATAAGGGCCGAAGAGGTGACGGATGAGGAGCTGGCCATCGCCAAGGAGAGCTATCTCAATTCGTTCGTCTTCAATTTCGACAGCAAGGGCGAGATCATCAACCGCCTGATGACCTTCGAGTACTACGGCTATCCTGCGGACTTCCTCCAGCGGGCCAAGGAGCGAATCGAGCAGGTGACAAAGGCAGACGTCCTGCGGGTCGCGAAGAAACACCTGCGGCCCGACAGCGTGCAGATCCTCGTCGTCGGCCGCCCGGAAGACTTCGACCAGCCCCTGTCCACGCTCGGCGACGTGAGCGAAATCGACATCACCATCCCGACGCCCCAGCAGTAGGGCAGGGTCGCCCCACGGGCGCAGAGGAAACAGGCAATTCGAGGAGGCCGGAGGCGGCAGGCCGGAAGCTGGAGCGGTCGCATTCCACGCTCGGTCCGCCTTCTCGCTTGTCACCTATCCCTTATTACTTTTCTCTTGCCTCCTCGGCACCCAGCCATCACAATATCTCCCAGCGATGAACCCCTGATGGAGCCGCGACGAATAGACTGAGGCCCATGCAGGCCCGACGGACGTTGTGCGGTCATAGTTGGGAGGGGGCACTGAGCCATGGAGACACTGTTAGAGTATATTAGGCGCAAAGGGTTGGTCGCTCGTGGCGCCGTCAACACTGAAAAGGTAACCCGCCTTTCGAAGGGCCAAGCCCTACATATCGCTGAGGATCTCGTCTCTCTGACACCACCTCAAGAACAGGGTACCGCAGGCGCAATCTATGCACACTGCGCGTCTATCTCGTTAGGGGGCGGGCGCGACGACTGTATCTGGATAGGGTGTCGGAGAGAGCGTCTTGATAGCCTTGCGCGCTTCGCAGCACTCTACAGCGATTGCGTCTTCATGCGCAATTTCTTCTGCGACTATGAGCACCGTCAGATGAGGTCAGTGGGCGACCTCAGGAGGACCCTTGGCGATGATCTGGCACTCATCCTTCACATCAGCCCGTTGTTAGAGCGGGGTGTTTTGACTCTCGTTTCGGAGCCCTTTATCTGTCCGAATTGTTTGGGAAAAGCGCTAGGTTTTGGGCCTGAGTGTGGGCGCGAATTTAGGCGTGCATGGGACGATCTCGCGAAGGAGATCTTGGATCGGCTTGTTGTTACAGCGGTCCAGAGAGGATCATGGATATCGGTTAAGATGTCGTGTCCAGGTCCATACTCTGAATGTAACCGGCTTGAGGACTGGCGTCGCGTGCCTCCCGCTCTTCAGGGTAAGCCGAGAATTATGAGCCAGCTCGCAAAGGGTACGCGGGTACGTTTGCCCAGGACGGCGGTCGAGGCTATGCGAATCCACTGTGATATGGCTGGTCAAATTGTGCATAGTGTGGCTTACCATGCCGTGATAAACCGTTATCTCGGTACGTCCTTTCTTACAAACAAGGAGCTGGAGCTCGACTTCTTGAACAGGGCGTCAGGTGACACAGCACTTGAACGCAGGAATTCGGTCGCGATGAAGCACTTGACTGCTCTTGTTCCTTTCGTAAATGACGTTCCTTTGAGCAAACTCTGCACCCTACGCAAGCGAGAAGCTGAAAGTCTGGCGCGACTTCGCTCTGCACTCAACAGAGTACTCTCAGAGTTTGCAAGGCAGGAGAGTAGATTCTCTGCTAGGCTAGCGCAACAACTGTACGGTGATGTCCTCGCACCCGAGTTGGCGAGACTCGATAACAAGGTCAGGAAGGCAAAACAGGATTTGGTTAGTTCGACAACGCGTCCGCTCGTTGGCGTGGTAGGAGCTATCTCGTTTGGCCTGCTCAGTGGGCTGATACCAGCGGAGGTGGCGCAGGTTGCCCAGGCGGTCGGCATAACCTCATTTGGCGCAGCCTTCCTTGAGAAGCTGATGGCACTTGGGGATGCCGAAAGAGTCATTCAGCAGGACGACTTCTACTTTCTTTGGAGAGTGCGAAAGCTGGCGAAGAGGCGGAAAGTATCACATTCGTGATAGAGGTGTTGTCGACGGGCAATGGGCGAGATGGAGGACTGAACCTGCGTGGGGGAGAAGGGCGTTGACGGGGCGTGTTGGGGAGCTTATAAGGGGCTTCGTGTGGCCGGTCGGGCGTCTTGGTGATCTTCATTCGACGAGAGGCACAAGCATGATGCAGACGCGACGAGAGTTCCTGAAGACGGTAGGTTTGGCGGGTGCCTCGGCCGCTCTTTCCTCGTTCCTTCCGGGTTGCCAGAGTTCTGAGAAGAAGCCAGGAGAGGTGGTACTACCGGACAAGCCGAATATCATCTTCATCCTGGTGGACGATCTGGGCTACGGCGATGTCGGCTGTTATGGACAGCAGGTGATTCAGACGCCGAACCTCGATCGGATGGCGGCCGAGGGAATGATCTTCACGGATCACTACGCCGGCAGCACGGTCTGCGCGCCGTCCCGATGCTGTTTGATGACAGGGCTGCACTCGGGGCATGCGCATGTGCGCGGCAACGCGCGGGTGCCGCTGCGGCCGAAGGACGTCACCGTGGCCGAGCTGCTCAAGCAGGCCGGCTATACGACCGGCATCATCGGTAAATGGGGTCTGGGCGAGCCGGAAACTACCGGCATACCGAACCGCAAGGGCTTCGACTACTGGTTCGGCTACCTGAACCAGCGGCATGCACACAACTATTACCCCGAGTATCTCTGGCGCAACGAGGAGAAGCTCGAGCTATCCAACGAGGTCACGCCGGTGAATCCGCCGGGCGGCGTCGCCACCAAGCGCGTTCAGTACTCGCATGACCTGTTCACGGCGGATGCTTTGAGCTTTGTCGAGCGGAATAGAAACCAGCCTTTCTTTCTTTATCTGGCGTATACGATTCCCCACGCGAACAATGAGGCGCGGGCGAAGGGCATGGAGGTGCCGTCGTACGCTCCCTATGCGAACGAGAACTGGCCTGAGCCGCAGAAGGGGCACGCCGCCATGATCACGCGGATGGATAAGGACATCGGAAAGCTGTTCGCCCGATTGAAGGCTCTGGACCTCGACGGCAAGACGCTGGTGCTGTTCTCCAGCGACAACGGGCCGCACCGGGAGGGCGGGGCCGACCCGGCCTTCTTCGACAGCAACGGGCCGCTGCGCGGGCACAAGCGGGATCTCTACGAGGGCGGAATTCGCGTGCCGCTGATCGCCCGCTGGCCGGGCTACGTCCCGCCCGGTTCGGGGACGAACCACGTCTCTGCGTTCTGGGATTTCTTGCCGACGTGCTGCGAGCTAACCGGCATCACGCCGCCGGAGGAAATCGACGGCATCTCATTTTTGCCGACGCTTCTCGGGCAGCGGGGCCGTCAGCGCAAGCATTGGTTTCTGTACTGGGAGTTTCACGAACAGGGCAAGAAGCAGGCCGTGCGCATCGGGGAATGGAAGGGCGTGCGACTGAACGTGGCGAAGGAGCCGGATGGGCCGATCGAGCTCTACAACCTCACGACAGATCTCGGCGAGGAGCGCAACGTTGCCGATCAGCATTCCGCCATTGTCAAGCAGATGGCGGTCATCATGGCGACGGCCCACAAGCCGTCGCAGCATTGGGTTTGGCCGAAACAGAGCATTTGAGATGGAGTGGCTCCGTGAAGCGGCGTAAATTCATCAGAGTATTGACGGCCGGGGCGGCGTATGTCGCGGCGGGTGGTGTTTGTGGCGTCGGAGCTCCAACTCGCGATTCTTCCCGGAAGCCGAACGTCGTCTTCATTTTGATTGACGACCTGGGTTGGACGGATCTCGGCGTCATGGGCAGCAAGTTCTACGAGACCCCTCGAATCGACAAGCTTGCCGCCGAGGGAGTGACGTTCACCAGCTCGTACTCGAACGCGCCGAACTGTGCACCGACTCGGGCCTGCCTGATGTCGGGCCAGTATACGCCCCGGCACGGGGTGTACACGGTCGGCACACCCGAGCGGGGCCCCTCCAAGAGACGCAAACTCATTCCGACTCCGAATATGGAGCACCTGGGCACGAGGCACGTGACGTTGGCGGAGGCGCTGAAGCCCGCCGGCTACCGGTGCGCCTGCATCGGCAAGTGGCATCTCGGCAGCCGGTCGCCCTATCGCCCGCAGGACAGGGGCTTTGACACCGTCTACGACAGAAGCAGGCGCGGCCATTTCACCGAGGATGGTGAATACCTGGCGGACCGCCTGACCCGGGAGGCTCTCAATTTCATGGAGGCCAATCGTGAGCGGCCCTTCTTCCTGTATCTTTCGCATCACGGCGTGCATACCCCGATCCAGGCGAAGCCGGAGATCGTTGAGAAGTACAAGGGCAAACCGCCGAGCGGCGGGCACAACAATCCCACCTATGCCGCGATGATCGAGAGCGTCGATCAGAGTGTCGGTCGCGTGCTGGACAAGCTCGATGAGCTCAAACTCACAGAGAATACAGTCGTCTTCTTCTTTTCGGACAACGGCGGCTACGCAAACGCCACGACGATGGCCCCCTTGCGCGGCTCGAAGGGCCAGCTCTACGAGGGCGGCATTCGCGTGCCGGCGATTGTCCGCTGGCCGGGGCGGACGCAAGCCGGCCGCGTCTGCGACGTGCCGATCATCGGCCTCGATTTCTACCCGACCATTTTGGAGATGGCCGACGCGACGAAACCGGCCGGACACCCGCTCGACGGCGAGAGCCTCGTCCCGCTGCTAAAAGGAGCAGGGGGGCTGGAGCGCGAAGCGATCTTCTGGCATTTCCCCGCGTATCTGGAGCCGTACAACGAGAACCAGTGGCCCTGGCGGACGACACCGGCCGGAGCGATCCGCAAGGGCGACTGGAAACTCATCGAGTTCTTCGAGGACGGCCGAACGGAATTGTACAACGTCAAGAACGATATCGGTGAAGAGAATGATCTGGCATCCAAGATGCCGGAGAAGGCTGCAGAGCTGCGCCGCTTGCTGGTTGAATGGCGTCGTCGCGTTCGTGCGCCGGTCCCGACGACGCTGAATCCTGAATTCGATCCCGGGTCACTTGCCAAGAAGTCCTGACACGATCACACGTATTCAACGCAAAGAAGCGTACATTCATGCGGCACAGGCATCTTCTCAGGGTGAGCGCACTTGCCTGGCGCAAGACCATCGCTCGGTTCCGAGTCCGGGATCATTGCTCCACGGGATAGATGAAAACTTTGTTGTCGAGGACCTTCGGTTCCTGCTCCTTCAGCTCCGCGAGGCTGGCTCTGCGCCGTTCCAACAGAACGGGGGCGCGTCCGACCTCGGCCGCGAGGGACTTCTTCTCCTCGGCAGCATCCTTGAGGGTACGCTTCAAGTCGATATACGAGGCCGCCTGTGCGCGAAGATCGGTCGCCTCACGCTTTCTGGCCTCGGCCGCTCGCAGGGCGATGGCCTCCTCGACGAACATGGCCTCCAGCCTGGATGCGATCTCCGGCGTCCGTTTACCCGCCGGATGGTCCTGGATCGCCTCGATTTTGGCCTTGACTCCCGCGATGTCCACGCGTGCCGCATTGATCATCTTGTTCAGCTCGCCGATGGCCGCCAGCGCCTCGTCCTCGGTGCGGTACAAGACCGTACCCTTGAGCTCGTCCAGACGCTTGCGGGACGTCTCCAACGTCTCGTCCAGCTCCGGGATACGCCTTTCCCGGAACGCCATCCGACTCAGCAGTACCTCAATGTGGCGGTTTGCATCCCGGACTTTGGCGTCATGCTGTCCTCGGAGAAATCCGACGTATGCCTCGGCCATCTTCCGGGCGTCTTCGGCGCTGACGGCATACAGCGCGACGTGGTAGTAGTTGGGATCGTCGTCCTGCCTGTCGGTGGCCGTGATGCGTCCTCGTGCGGTGTAGATGGCCGAGGCCGGGTGCATCGCCCGCAGAAACGCCTCTTGTTTCTGCGAGAAGGAGACGTCCGCTCGACCGGCGCGGTAGGAATTGAGAAAAGCCTGTCGGCTGTCGCTCGCCCGCGCCCGTCCCGTATCAGGCGGCTGATACAGCGTGATGCCGGCGGCATAAGACGGGCGCGGCGTGCCCTCGCCGGCCCACGACACTTCGGTGGCACTGTTCTCAAACGTTAGCTCGGTGGAGACCGCATTCGGCTCGGCGGCCGACGATAGGGACCCGGCAAACAGCAGCAGCGCGATGGGCAGAAGGCGATTTGTTCTTGCGTTAATCATAGTTTGTCTCTCCCGGATTCGAATGGTTAGCAGTTCTGAGTCTCACCGCTACAGGTGTATCGGCGTAGTTGCTCAGGATATAGCGATACTGTTGCTGAACGATCGACTCGGTTCCTTCGCAGGTAGCGAGAATCCGTGTCGCGGTTAGCAATCGAGCGGCAGCGGCTGTGCGTTCAACTTGTCGTTCGATCTCGTCGTAGGTGGGGGCCCGCCCCTGCAATTTCCAGGTGGGACTCAAGATGAGTACGGCGCCAACCGCGATCAGGATACTTGCGGCGATCGCCGCGTGCCGCAGCCAGCGAATGGCAGGGCGGCGCACCGGTACGCCGGCAGGCTCGGTCCGACTGCCCTCCAGGTTGTCCAGCCAGATGGCTCTGGCCAGATGCAGCGACCGTTCGAGACTGCCTGCCATCTCACGGCACGGCGTACACGCAGACAGGTGTTCGGCCACTGCCCGGGATTCATTCTCAGGCAGCTCCCCGTCCAGGTAATCCACGAGTTCGTCCCGGATTCTTTCACATGGCTTGTCCATCAGGGTTCAATCCCTCGTTGCAGCAGTTTTCCGGCGAGGGCCATGCGAGCCTCTCGCAGACGGCTTCTCACCGTCGAGGCATTCAAGTCCAGGATGTCGCTGATGTCCTTCGAGTTGAGGTCGCAGAAATATCGCAGGACAGCCACCAGGAGCAGCGACGGATCGAGCTCGATGAGGGTCAGGCGGACGGTTTCAAGTTCTTCCGTCACGGCCGCCTGATCCGCCGCGTCACAGTCGCGGGACGCGGCCTGTCGCAGCTCCGGCCGCCTCTTCAGGATGGCGGGAGCCCGCCTGCAGAAGCGTCGGCGGTGTTCCATCAGGCAGCGGTTCACAGTGGTCCTGATCAGCCATCGAATCACCTCGTGCTCCTGCTCAAATCGCCCTGCGTGCTTCAGCACCTGGACGGACACGTCCTGCAGGACATCGTCAATGTCCGCCCCCTGCATTCCCATGCCGGCGGCGATTCGTCTCAGCCGGTCGCGCTCTGCCAGGAACACCGTCAGAAAGCGGGGCTCGGGTGGCCGTCGCCGGATTCCGTGGGTATCCGCCGCAGAGCTTGTGCTTCCGTCTTCCACCGTACACGTCGGCTCCAGTTCGGTCTTGTGGTCGCCTACCAGCATAATGCGTGAGCTCACCCTGGTGTTGGGAGAAAATACGTGTTTTTTTCGCTCTGAGGCCCAGCCGGCTGGAATTCGCCGTTTTCTTCGTTGACATTGTAGAACCGGTTCTATATACTCACCGCCTTTATTTACCGCAGCATCAATCATCTCGACGATGGGATGGTGAATTCTCGGAATCAGACTTGATCGAACAGGTGGTTTCGATCTTGAAACGGAACAGAAGGAGAATGTAGGTATGGCAGAGAAAAGGGTGTATTTCTTCGGCAGCGGAAAGGCTGAAGGTAATGCCAAAATGAAGGAACTCCTGGGCGGCAAAGGGGCGAACCTTGCCGAGATGACGAATCTGGGCGTGCCGGTCCCGCCGGGCTTCACGATTGCCACCAAGGTCTGCGGCGAATACTACAAGTCCAAAGGCAAGTGGCCCAAGGGGTTGGACAAGGAAGTCGAGGGGAACCTGGCCAAGCTGGAAAAGGCTATGAACATGAAGCTGGGTGATCCCAATCATCCGCTGCTGGTCAGCGTGCGCAGCGGTGCGGCCGTCTCGATGCCGGGCATGATGGATACCGTGCTGAACCTGGGGCTCAACGACGACGTGATCGAGGGTATCATCCGCAAGACCGGCAATCCTCGTTTCGCCTATGACATCTATCGCCGGTTCATCGACATGTTTGGCGACGTCGTGATGGGTTGTCATCACGAGTACTTCGAGGCGAAAATCGACGCGGCGAAGAAGAAGGCCGGCGTGGAGGTGGACAGCGACCTTAACGCCGACCAGCTCAAGGCCGTCGTGGAAGAGTACAAGAAGGTCTACAAGCAGCATGTCGGCGAGTTGTTCCCGCAGGACGGCAAAGACCAGCTCAAGCACGCGATCGATGCCGTATTCGGTTCGTGGAACAGCGCTCGTGCCGTCCGGTACCGCGAGCTCAACCACATCAAGGGCCTGCTGGGCACGGCGGTGAACGTCCAGGCGATGGTGTTCGGCAACATGGGCGATGACTGCGGCACCGGCGTCTGCTTCACCCGCAACCCGAGCACGGGAGAGAAGGAACATTACGGGGAGTTCCTCATGAACGCCCAGGGCGAGGATGTCGTGGCCGGCATTCGTACGCCGATTGAGTTGAAGAAGCTCAACAAGGTCATGCCGAAGGCCTACAAGCAACTGACCAGGCTCATGACGCGTCTGGAAAAGCACTACAAAGACATCCAGGATATGGAGTTCACGATCCAGGAAAGGAAGCTCTATATCCTTCAGACGCGGGGGGGCAAGCGCACGGCTCCGGCAGCGGTCAAGATCGCCGTGGACATGGTCAGCGAGCGACTGATTCCGGCGCGCGAGGCCGTCATGCGGGTCACGCCGGAGCAGTTGGATCAGTTGCTGCATCCGCAGTTCGATCCGAAGGCCAAACGCGATGTGATCGCGAAGGGCCTGCCGGCTTCGCCCGGTGCGGCCGTCGGCCAGATCGTCTTCACGGCCGATGTCGCCGAGGCCTGGCGCGACAAGGGCAAGAAGGTCATCCTCGTTCGCAAGGAGACCAGCCCGGAAGATATCGGTGGTATGGACGCGGCACAGGGCATTCTGACGGCCTTCGGCGGCATGACCAGCCACGCCGCCGTGGTCGCCCGCGGGATGGGCAAATGCTGCGTCGCCGGCGTTCCGGGGCTGAGCATCGATTACGCCACGAAGAAAATGAGCGTGGGCAAAGTCACCCTCAAAGAGGGCGACTATATCAGCCTCGACGGGACCAGCGGCGAGGTCATGAAGGGCCAGTTGGCGACAGTCGAGCCGACCCTGAGCGGCGATTTCGGCAGCTTCATGAAGCTCTGCGATCGAGTCCGCACGTTGGGCGTTCGGACGAACGCCGATACGCCAGCCGACTCGAAGCGCGCCCGGGAGTTCGGCGCCGAGGGCATCGGACTGACCCGGACGGAACACATGTTCTTCGAGGGCGACCGGATCTGGCCGGTGCGGCAGATGATCCTGGCGGCGGACGACTACGCCCTGATGTTGCAGGCGCTGGCGGCCACCGATGACGCGAAGGAAAAGAAGGCCATCGAGAAGGAGCACGCCACGCCGAAGAAGCAGTTCGAGGGCGCGCTGAAGAAGCTGCTGCCCCTGCAGCGGGGCGATTTCCAGGGCATCTTCACGGCGATGGCCGGCCTGCCGGTCACGATTCGTTTGCTCGATCCGCCGCTGCACGAATTCCTGCCGCAGGACCAGGCGAGCCAGGCCGAGATGGCCAAGCGGCTCGGCGTCAAGCCGGCCGTGGTCAAGGCCAAGGTCGAGCAATTGCACGAGTTCAACCCGATGTTGGGGCACCGCGGCTGTCGGCTGGCGATCACCTATCCGGCCATTGCCCGTATGCAGGCCCGGGCCATCATCGAGGCGGCTCTCAACGTGCAGAAGAAGGGCAAGAAAGTCCTGCCGGAAATCATGATTCCGCTGGTGGGCACCGTCGCCGAGCTGAAGTTCGTCAAGGACGAGATCGTCGATGAGATCAAGACGGTCTTCAAAGCGAAGAAGTCCAAGATCAGCTACATGGTCGGCACGATGATCGAGGTTCCGCGAGCCGCCCTGACGGCCGACGAGGTCGCCGAGGAGGCCGAGTTCTTCAGCTTCGGGACCAACGACCTGACGCAGATGACGATGGGCTTTTCACGCGATGACGCCGGGAAATTCCTCGCGGAATACGTCCGCAAGGGGATCTACGACGCCGATCCGTTCCAGAAGCTCGACCAGACCGGCGTCGGCAAGCTGGTGGAGATGGGCACGAAGCTCGGCCGCAAGACCCGCAAGAAGCTCAAGGTCGGCATCTGCGGCGAGCACGGCGGCGAGCCCAGCAGTATCGATTTCTGCCATCGGGTCGGGATGAACTACGTATCCTGCTCCCCGTTCCGGGTGCCGATCGCCCGCCTCGCGGCCGCCCAGGCAGCCGTCAGAAACAAGTAGGACCCTGTTGACAAACGGCAGGGGTGTTGTACAATAGCAGGGTGCGTTGGGATCCTATCGGCGCACCTTGTTCTTTGGCCGCCTCAAGGCGGCTTTGCGGTGGAAGTAGCTCAGCTGGTTAGAGCACCAGATTGTGGATCTGGGGGTCGGGGGTTCGAATCCCCTCTTTCACCCTTCACGGTCAGTGCTCGCAAGCGAAGATAGCCCATCCGCAGATCAGACAGACGCGAGCACAGCGACGCGGTAATCTCCCGGTGGGGCAGGGTGGGTTATGCCCACCGCTTGTTCGTGAAGAGGATGGAGCCGCAGATGAACGCCGATGGACGCAGATGGCCGGACCGGGGGCCGGAAGTCCGAAGCAAGAATATGCACGCGGCTCCCTGGCTCGTTCGGCCGTTATTTCAGCCCCTTCCGTCGCCGGCCGTGCCTGCGACGACGCCAGGCGCCCGGCGACGGACGCTCCATCCGGCCCACGGCGGCTTCACGCTCGTCGAGCTGCTGGTGGTCATCTCGATCATCGCCATTCTGATGGCGGTATTGCTGCCCGCCTTGTCCGCAGCCAGGGGCCTCGGGCAGAGCGCCGCCTGCATGAACAACCTGAGGCAACTCCAGACCTGCTGGCTGATGTATGCCAACGATCACGACGGCACGCTGCCGCCCAACCTGTCGGTCTACGACCTGTCCACCGGAGAGCCGATCCCCGGGCTCGATCCGCGGCTGACGTGGTGCGCCGGCAACGCCCACAAGGACATCACCACGGCCAACATCGAGAAGGGCTACCTGTTCCCCTACAACCGCTCGACCGCCATCTATCATTGTCCGGCGGACAAGGCCCGCGTGGCCGGCAGCAACGTGCGCCACACGCGAAGCTACAACATGAGCCAGTCCGTCACCGGCATCAGCTTCGGCAGTGTCCTCGGCCACCTCCCGACCTTTCAGAAAATCACGCAAATCAGGAATCCCGAGCCCGCCAATCTTTTCGTCTTCATCGACGTGCACGAGGACCAGATCACGGATTCGCTCTTTGGGATTCCGCTGCCGGAAAGCCCCTACGACGGTATCTGGTTCGACCTGCCCGCGGGCCGGCACAACGACGGGGGCAATCTCTCCTTCGCCGACGGCCACGTCGAGCATTGGAAATGGGCCGTGCCGAAGGTCTTCCGGACCCGCGGCCAGACCGTCGAACCCCAGGAAGAATGGCGCGACTACAACCGAGTCCGCGACCACATCCGCAAGACCATGGACTGACAC
>CBFDBY010000105.1:0-21738 GCA_965603165.1 uncultured Phycisphaerae bacterium | reverse complement strand
GGCCCGCTCGGGCGGGCCTTCCTAATGCCACGCCCTACGGGCGTGGTCGATTACTTCCACGCTGTCCTGCAACAGACCGTTGCTCCGGGGCGACGAACGTGGGGAATCATGTTTCGGTTGAGCCTTGCGTTGGGGTGGGGGTGGTGCTATAACGCCGGGTGGTATGACGTACCTGGCCGTTCCCATATCGGCAGAGAGCCCGAACGAGGCGCGACGGCAGATCGGGGACGCCCTGGACGCCGGGGCCGAGGTCCTGGAGCTGCGGACCGACTATCTCCAGCCTCTGCGGCCGGGCATGGTGGTGGACCTGATCGGCGAGGTCAGGGCACTGGGCCCGGCGCACGCGCGCGTGCTTGTGACCTGTCGCGATCCAGAGGAAGGCGGGGCCGGGATGCATCCGGAGCCGCGGCGGATCGAGGTCTTGCTCGCGGCGCTGGAGGCCGGGGCGGACTTCATCGATTTCGAGTACGCGAATTTCACCGAGAGGGGAAACGACGAGAAGATTCGGACGGCCCTTGCCGAGCATCCGAAAAGCCGGCTCATCCTGTCGGCCCACAACTTCCAGGGCCGGTTCAAGAATATCGGCTGGGGCTACGAGGATATTCGCAGCACCTGCCCCGAGGCGATTCCCAAGCTGGTCTACACGGCCAATCACATCAACGATTGCTTCGAGGCGTTCGACCTGCTGGCCGAGACGGATGGCGATCGCATCGTGCTGTGCATGGGTGAGGCCGGGCTCATCAGTCGAATCCTCGCGAAGAAGCTCGGCAGCTTTCTCACGTTCGCCAGTCTCAGCGAGCGGGCCGCGACGGCGCCGGGCCAGTTGACGATCGCCGCCCTGAAACGCCTCTACCGCTACGATAGTATCGACGATGAGACCGAGCTTTTCGGCGTGATCGCCGACCCGGTCGCCCACTCGCTCAGCCCGGCCATTCACAACGCGTGCTTCGCCGAGGCGGGCATGAACCGGCTCTACCTGCCGCTGCTTGTCCAGGGATCGGAGAGCAAATTCAACGCGTTCCTCGACCATATTATCGAGCGACCCTGGCTGGATTTCGGCGGTTTCAGCGTGACGATCCCGCACAAGCACAGCGCCCTGAAGTACGCGCAGCGGCCGGGCGGTTCCGTCGAGCCGTTAGCGGAGAAGATCGGGGCGGCCAACACGCTGGTTCTCAGGCTGCGGGCCGCCGATGCGGATGGGCCGGTGGCGGCCTACAACACGGACTACGCCGGGGCACTTGACGCGATCACAGACGGCATGGGCATCGAACGCGAGCAGCTTCGGGATATACACGTGGCCATCGTCGGGGCCGGCGGTGTCGCCCGGGCCATCGTCGCGGGCCTCCGCGACGCCGGGGCGAGGGTCACCATCTACAACCGCACGGTCGAGCGGGCCCGGGCGCTGGCCATGGAATTCGGTTGCGAAGTCACGGACCTGGACGGACTGTCCTGGCTCGACGCAAAGCTCCTGATCAACGGCACGAGCGTCGGCATGCACCCTGAAGTGAACGCGACCCCGGTGCCCCCCGAGCGTCTCAGGGCCGACATGGCCGTCTTCGACACCATCTACAACCCGGCCGAGACACTCCTGCTCAAGCAAGCCCGCGAAAAGGGTGCCAAGACCATCGACGGCGTCTCCATGTTCGTCAACCAGGCCGCCGCCCAATTCCGCCTCTTCACCGGCCAGGAAGCCGATACCGATCTCATGCGGCGAGTGGTCGTGAGGAATCTTCAGTGACGCCGACATCCAAGCAGATCGTCATCGATAAGAGCGTCTTCATTGCGTTCATGGGTCGTGAGTTCGCCGCACTCTGCAACTTTCTCACGAGCCACCTTCTCCTTCTCCCTGATACGTTGCTGTACGAATTTGCAACCGCTACAAGACAGGCACCGGAGGATCTGCTGTACAGATATGAGCGCATTATCAGGGCTGGCGCGTACTACTGTTCGATGAGTCGCACCTTTGTCGAGTGGGAATGCAAGCACTGCCGGCCTTACTCGTGGTTTCTGCCAGATTTGCATGCAACCGAACAAATTAGGACAGGAGAAAAACGTCCAGCGGACTTGCTTGTTTCGGCCACGCGTGGCGAAATGTCTCGGCCCCATTATAAGGTTGCGAGAGCATTTTTGAATGTGAGTGAAAAGCTCAAGAATAGAATTGACAGAGAGGATCCTTGTCTTGGTGGGAAGATAAGACAGCTGCCTTCAGATAGATATGAGCGGTTTCGAATATTCCTGGAATCTGTTGATTCGAGCAATCAACACCATATTGGCGTAGATTCTGTCCCCTATCACTGGGTCAAGAATGAGAAGCAGTTCTGTTTGTCACCCGAATGGATGGGTTGGCAGCGCATACGCTTGACCGATGTGATTGTACGCGACTATTGCTGCCTGCGACAATCAGGAGGCGGACCAGGAGAAGACGGAGCTGAGCACGATTATCAGGACATGGAATACGTTCTGCTGCTCAGTCGTGCGGACGGCATTATTACGCGCGACAAGAAGTTGGTCAAGCCGCTGGCCCGGGCGGCGTTTCCGGGCAAGGATGTGTTTTCGGCTCTGGAGGAGGTGCCGGAGTCGTATCGGTGCGACTGGGCGGTTGAATGAGTCGCGGCTTGCGTTCGCTGGTTTCTGAGAGTATACTGAATCACGACAGAACCAGTCGTTGGGCAAGGGACTGTGTTTATGGTGGCGATGCGACATATTGAAGAGTTCGGTCGGAGAGTCGGGGAGGAATTCGGCGCTCAGCGCGTGATCCTGTTTGGGTCGTACGCGCGAGGGAATGCGGCCCCGGATTCCGATGTCGATATTCTTGTCATCGGGGCTTTCGAGGGCAGGAGTGTGGACAGGTCGGTTGAGATCCGGATGAAATTGCGGCCGGGCTTCCCGATGGACTTGCTGGTGCGAACTCCCCAGAAGGTCCGAGAGCGAATCGAGATGGGCGACGCATTCATGCGGGAGATTCTTGACCAGGGAAAGGTGCTCTATGAAGCCGACAACGGCTGAATGGATCGCCAAGGCGGAAGATGACTTTTCGGTCATGGAGCGTGAGTGTCAGGTGGTGACGCATCCGAGCTATGATGCCGTCTGTTTCCATGCTCAGCAGTGCGCCGAAAAGTACCTCAAGGCCCATTTGTGCGAGGTGGACGCAGTATTCGGGAAGACTCACGACCTTGTAGCCCTGCTCGATCAGGTTCTTGATGTGGAGCCGGGATGGGAGAGGTTTCGTGAAGACCTCGCGTATTTGTCGGATTTCGCCGTGAGTTTCCGCTATCCCGGCGAGGCGGCCGATCAGAATTGCGCCCTCGATGCCCAACGCAGATGTCGTGCTTTTCGGACGGCAGCGCGTCGATCCGTGGGCTTGGATGTGTAAATGTCGCGGACATGAGCAGATAGGCTTCCCAGAAGACCCTGCGTAGGCACGTAGCGTTCCCCCGCGTAATTCCGTTGAAATGGGGGGCGGGTGCACCTATAATCCAGGTTTTCCGCAACAGACCTGTGTTTGAAGGACAACTGGATATGGCTAAGAGTGAGAAAGTGGTGCTGGCGTACAGCGGCGGGCTGGATACGAGTGTGATCCTGCCGTGGTTGAAGGAGACCTACGGGTACGACGTGATCGCGTTTGCGGCCGAGCTGGGGCAGGGCGACGAATTAGCCGGGATCAAGAAGAAGGCCCTGGAAAGCGGGGCGGTCAAATGCGTTGTCAAGGACCTGCGGCGGGAGTTCGTCGAGCAGTATCTGTGGCCGCTGCTGAAGGCCGGGGCGATTTATGAGGACGGGTACCTGCTCGGCACGAGCATCGCCCGGCCTCTGATCGCGAAGTACCAGGTCGAGGTGGCCCACGCGGAAAAGGCCGCGGGTGTCGCACACGGGGCCACGGGCAAGGGCAACGACCAGGTGCGGTTCGAAGTGACCTACATGGCGCTCGATCCTTCGCTGAAGATTGTCGCCCCGTGGAAAGACCCGAAATTCAAGCTGACCTCGCGAGAGGCCGCAGTCGATTACGCCCGCAAGCACAAGATTCCTATCGAGCAGAGCAAGAAGAAGATTTACTCGCGGGACCGCAACCTGTGGCATATCAGCCACGAGGGTGCAGACCTCGAGGACCCGGCGAACGAGCCGAAGGACGACCTGTTCGTGATCTCGAATCCGGTCTCGCAGGCGCCGAACAAGCCCGATTACGTCACCATCGGTTTCCATGAAGGCACGCCGGTGAAACTGGACGGCCGACTGACCAGCCCGGTCAAGCTCATCGAGACCCTGAACCTCGTCGGCGGCAAGCATGCCGTCGGGCAAGTGGATATCGTCGAGAATCGCCTCGTTGGCATGAAATCGCGGGGCGTTTACGAGACGCCGGGCGGAACGATCCTGATGACTGCGCACAAGGCCCTCGAAAGCCTGACGCTCGAACGCGAGACCATGCACTACAAGCAGCAGGTGGCGCTGAAGTACGCGGAACTGGTGTACTACGGCCTCTGGTTCAGCCCGCTGCGCGAGGCGCTCGATGCCTTTGTCGATGCCACACAGCGCAGCGTCACCGGCGAGGTCCGGCTCAAGCTCTTCAAGGGCCGCTGCACCGTGGCGGGGATCAAGAGCCCCAACAGCCTGTACCGGACGGACTTAGCGAGCTTCAAGATGGGCGCGGAGTACGACCAAACGGACGCCAAGGGCTTCATCCGCCTCTTCGGGCTGCCGGTGAGAGTGGCCGGCGTGGTCAACCGCAACGTGCACAAGGGCTCCAAACCGTAGAAACGCTTTGAATGGATGATTGATTATTGATGGTGGAGTCGAGAGTCGGGCCAATCCATGTATGCAGCGATGAATAACCGGTTGTCAATCGTCCCTCATCAGTGCAAGGGGGCAATGTGACGCCACAGGAGTGGATTCTATCGGCCTTCATTTTCGCATGGGGCTGCTGCATCGGCAGCTTTCTCAACGTGGTGATCTATCGCCTGCCCCGTGAAAAATCCCTGGTGCATCCGGGCTCGGCCTGTCCCAAGTGTGGCCGGGCGATCAGGTTCTACGACAACATTCCGCTACTGTCGTGGGTCGTCCTCGGGGCGAAGTGCCGCCACTGCAAGGCGCCGATCTCCCCGCGTTACTTCATCGTCGAGCTTATCACCGGCTGTGTCTTTCTCGGCGTTTATCTTGTCTATTTTCATACGGATATCCGGCCGAGCACACACGTGGAGCGGGCTTGGTTCGTTTATGTTCTCCATCTTGTGCTGCTCTCGGCTTTTATCGCGGCCTCCGGCATCGATCTGGAGTTGTGGATCATCCCGCTGTCCATCTGCTGGTTTGTCACGAGTGCGGGCCTGATTGGCTCGGCGGCCGGGGGATACGTCATGGATCCGGAAGCGATTGGGGCCTTTTCGCTGCTGCCCGTGGCGTCACCGGCCACGGGGGCTCTGGCGCTGGGAGCGGCCGTGGGGCTCGCAATCGCCTGGATCCTGCTGAGGGTGGGTCTGCTCAAGCGAAGCTACGATTTGGCCGAGTCGGAGGCGGACGGCCACCCGTTTGACGAGGAGGTAGACGCGCCTCCCGAGGGGGGGCCCTTCGAAGACCCCGGGATCAACCACCGTCTCGAAGCGCTCTGGGAGATCGCCTTTCTGTTGCCGATTGTCGTCTGCTCGATCCTCGCCGAGATGCTTCTCGGAGGAACGGGCGCGACCGGGAGGTGGTGGGCTGGTCTGCTGGAGGAGCCACTGGTCGCCGGGTTCCTCGGCAGCTTGTTCGGCTATTTCATCGGGTGTCTCGTCGTGTGGGCGACGCGGGTCCTGGGGACGCTGGCGTTTGGCAAGGAGGCGATGGGATTGGGTGACGTGCATCTGATGGGGGCCGCCGGGGCCGTGGTCGGACCGCTCATGGTGGTCATTGCCTTTTTCATTGCCCCCTTCTTCGGCCTGGGCTGGGCGCTGTTTCAGATGTTTTTCAAGAAAATTCGCCAGATTCCCTATGGTCCCTTCTTGTCATTCGCTGTTTTGACTGTTATGATTTTCCACGACTGGATTCTAAGCCGCGTCGCCGTTGTGTTCTATGCGCAGTGAGGCGGTCCGAAGGGTTTGCGTTTTACAGGGAGGTGTCGCATGCAGCTCGTCAATCGAAAGCTCGTAGTTCCCCTCATTTGCGTCGTTTCTCTCTCTTTGGTGTCCGGCTGCACCGACTACAAGAAGAAATACGATTATCTCAACGTCGAACACCAGAATCTCAAGGGCCGGTTTGAGACCCTTCAGAGCGAGAGACAGCAGTTGGCAGACCGCATCGCGCAAGACCAGGAGACGATCAACGGACTGCAGCGGGAGATTGAAGAGCTCAACAAGACACCCGCAGAGGCCACTGGCTTCGGAGAAGGCTATGATGTCGCGTTTGACGCCGCCGCCGGGACGATCACGGTGACGCTGCCGAACACGATCCTGTTCGATTCGGGCAAGGCGACGCTCAAGAGCGCGACCAGCGCCGAGCTCGATCATATCCTGTCCGTCCTCAAGCAGAAGTATCCGAGCAAAGAGATCGATGTCGTCGGTCACACGGATACGGACCCGATTCGGAAATCCCCGTGGAAAGACAACTGGGAGCTGTCGGCCCAGCGTGCTCTGTCGGTGGCGAGATACCTGATCCAGCATGGCGTTCCGGAGAGTCAGGTGCGTGCGTCCGGATGCGGACCGGCACGGCCTGTGGCCTCGAACCTCACGTCGGCCGGCAAAGCCAGGAACCGCCGGGTGGAGATCGTCGTCAACGTACGGCAGCGCTCCGGTACGTGAGTGGGCCGGAGCGGCTGTCCATCGAACATTGCGACGCGCTCAGGCCGGCGCTGTGATGGCAATCACGAACTCGTGATTGTCGGGATCGAATTGAATCCTGCTGATCAGGCCGGATACTGGCGCCGTTGAGGGCGAATCCGTTGAAGGGCCGGCGGATAGCTCCTGTCCCCGGCGGACCCGGTCGCCCACCCGCACGTTCAAATCGCCGGTCGCGTTGACCCTCACGATGGTTTCTCGTTCGCTCATTTCACCCGCTTGGGGAACGGTCTGAGCCCCAGCAGTCGGGCGATCTTCTTGGGGATATCCGTGTTGTCCTGGACGCCCGCGAAGTGCGCCGCGCCGGGCCCGATGGCCCAGAGGGGGACGGGCGAGCCGGTGTGACCCTTGGTGGACCAGTGAGGTGCCAGGCCGTCGTCTTCGCTGGCGCCGGCCGTCAGGGTCAGGCCACCGGTTTCGTGGTCGGCGGTGACGACGACAAGCGTGCGTCCGTCGCGGAGGGCGAAATCGACAGCGGCCTCCACGGCCTGATCGAAGAGCAGCGTCTGCCGGACGGCGTTGACGGCGTCGTTGTCGTGACAGGCCCAGTCGATCTGGCTTCCCTCGATCATGAGAAAGAAGCCGGGCCGGCCATCGCGAGCCCCAGATTCCAGGCAGGCGTGTCTCAACACCTGGATGGCTTTGGACGCGAGCATGGCCAGACTCGCCTCGGGCTCGACCGTCGTCAGGGCTTCGAGTTGGAAGAGCCCAAGCGCGTGAGGCCCCCGGATCGACCGCAGTTCCGAGGCCGTACCGACAACCGCGTAGCCTGCCTCCCGGGCCTGGGCGATCAGGTCCAGATCGTCCTTACGGCCGCTGTCGGGGTGGGATTTTGGCAGGAAGAACTCCCTGCCGCCGCCGAACAGGACATTGATTTCGTTGGCAATCAGTTGCTCGGCGATGTCCGTCTCCATCTTCCGCGATCTGACATGTGCGCCGAACGATGCCGGCGTGGCGTGGGTAATGGCGGAGGTCGCCACGAGCCCGGTCGGCATTCCCTTTGCCTGCGCCGCTTCGAGCACCGTGAGATAGGCCCTCTCATCCGGGTCCACTCCGATCATGCCGTTCTTGGTTTTGACGCCGGTCGCCAGCGCGGTGCCGGCCGCGGCCGAGTCCGTCACGCGAGAACTGGCCGAGTACGTGCGCACGGTCCCGGCTACCGGCAGCCTCTCCATGTGCAGCTTGCCCCCCGGACCCGTGGCCTTCGCGCTCGCCATCGCGACCTGGCTCAGGCCCATGCCGTCCCCGATGCACAGGATCACGTTGCGAACCCTTCTGGCGCTGGTGAGCGGGTAGGGCGCGGTCGTGATCGACGGCTGATAGAAGCTCAGGTCGTTCGCATTCCCTTTCGCCGTACGGTAGTCGGCCCCCGGTGCTGCACACGCGCCCGCGAGCACGATCGTCATGGCGAGGAATATCGTGGCGATCAGTATGGTTCGGACAGTCATTCTCATAGAGCACTCCTTACTTGTGAACCGCCGTTCTTACCATACCGGCCGCGTCAATGCAAACAGTTATTGCGCCGTCTCTTGCCGTGAGGAGCGAGGTGACAGCTCGGTCCTGCGGCGTGTCCCCTCCCTCTGCGACCGAGGGCGGCCGCACAACACGTCCCTGTTCGTAGTCCCGCCGGTTGCAACTGCACAGAAGGGCGGCCGGAGCGAGCTGTTCGAGAAAACCCTCAAGGAGTGTCCTGGTCGAGCCGTGGTGGGGGGCGAGGATCACGTCGGTCCTCAATCGCGGATACAAGCGCAGGATTTCCTGCTGGGCGAGCCTCTCGATATCTGAACACAGAAGGACCTTCCTGCCGGCGAATTCGATCAGACAAACGAGGGACCGGTCATTGTCGCCAAGCTCCTGCCGGCCGGCCCATTCACCGGTCGGCCATAGCACCCGGATTTGGGCCGGCCCGACATCCACGGTCCGTGGCATGTTCTCGACGTGCAGGCGCCTCTCCTCCAGACACTTCAGCAGAACGTCCCTCGTCTGGGGGGCGTCCGATTGCAGAAAGGAGGCCTCATCGGCATAGACGTGGTCCACCCGGCGACGGTCCGCGACTTCGGGGATCCCGTTGATGTGGTCGATGTCATGGTGACTTGCGACGACAGCGTCGAGCTTGCTGATCCCCATGTAGTCGAGGAACGGCGAGATGATTCGCGTTCCCATGTCGCTGCCGTAGAGCGAGCCGGCGTCGAACAGGACGTTCATCGTGCCGGGCATCTGCACGAGGACGGCCTGCCCGTGGCCCACGTCGAGGCACGTCATGCACAGGTCACTGCGATGCGTCCGCTGCCACTTCATCACACCCAGGCAGACCAGCAGTACGATCATCATCGCCGTACACAATCCCTTCTTCAGGATGGACTGACGCAGACGAACGAAGGCGGCGAACAGAATCGTGGCGTAGGTCAGGAGGATGAAGACAAGCGGCACGCGTCCGATGAGGATGTAGCAGAAATCGAGCTTCGCGATCAGCTCGACCATGTGAATGAACACCGCCGCCAGGCCGGAGAGGAGGAAACCCAGCAGGGCGCTGAGACTCGGCAGCAGAAAGAACAGGAGGATCTTCAGGAAGCCGAGCGTCAGGATCGCGGCTACCGGCAGAAAGGTGAGGGTCGTCCACAGGCTCGCAAGCGGGGTGATCGTGTAGAAGTGGTAGAGGAGGATGCCGGCGCTGCCGAGCCATGCCGCGAAACCTGCGGAGAACAGGCGGATGGCTTCACGGACCACGGTCCGCATCATTCGGACGGCGAGTCCGGCTGGTCCATCTGAGGGGGCGAACGGGGCCGGGAGTGACGCGAGCAGGAAGTTCTCTGTCTTTCCGGTGAATGCCAGAATGCCGGCGACGGCGGCGAAGGACAACTGCCAGCCGGCCTCGAACAACTGCGTCGGTCGAAGCAGCAGCAGGATGATGGCCGCCAACGAGAGCGAGTTGAGCGGGTTGACGCGCCGTCGCAGGAGGATGGCTGCGCAGAAGGCCCAGACGATGATGACGGCCCGGAGCGTCGGCGCTCGCGGCGGCACGATTAGCAGAAAGACCACGGTCGCGAGAATGCACACGCCGGCGCGGGCCGGTTTCATCAATCCGGCCAATTTGCAGAACCACCACACGATGCCGATGAGGATGCCCATGTGCATCCCGGATAGACTGATCAAGTGCAGCAGGCCGGTCTTTCGGAAGGCCTCGTAGGTGTCGGGGTCGATGTCGCGTCTTTCCCCCAGCAGCAGGGCTTCAAGGACCGCCTCGGCCGGCGCATCCGCAGGCGGATCGTCCAGGAGTCCGCGTGCCGCGGCATTGGCGAACGTTCTTCGCAGGCTCGTTAGAATGCCCGGCCGGCTGTCGGTGTACACCTCGATCGCATCCCTCGCTGGGACCGAGGCTCCCACATGGACGCCTCTCAGCCGGAGGTATTCGGCAAGGTTGAACTGCCCGGGATTGGCCGGCTCCTCGAACCGATGGAGCCAGCAATACACTTGGATGAGATCGCCGACCTGCAGATTGGGCGTGGGTTCGTTCACATGTACGCGAATGGTGCCGTCGGCGCGCTGCCAGCCGGTCGGTGTCTTGATTCTGTCCAACCTCAAGTAGAATGCGCTCGACGGGTCCGTGTAGACGAATTGGGCGAAGCACCAGTTGGGCGACTCCTGACGCGGGGGCGTCAGAATGCGCCCCCGGACCGTGGCGAGTATGCGTTCCGGGCCGACCCTGTGGCGAATGTCAGACGGGGCCGTCTTCTCGAATGCGAGCATGCGGACGGCACCAAGGCAGGCAAAGCACAGCAGGCAGGCGTACGCGAGCGTCTCCGGATGCGGCTTGTGCTGGCTCCGCGCGGATAGGATGGCCGCTGCCGCCGTGCTCGCTGCGAGCAGAAGCAGCCACATCCACAGCCAGACACCCGGCTCGCCCGGTAGAGCGTCCTGCAGCAGGATGCCAACCATCAGACCCATCGCCGTGAAGAACAACGGTGCCGTGCTCACCAGGCGGCTGCGCAACGTGCGCCCTGCGAGTTGATCGTCGATACGGGCCAATTTTCGCTGGATCGCATCCATCTTCCGGCCGTATTGTACCCGAGGAGACTCCTGAACGCCAGATTCCGGTTCCTGATTGTTGCCACGGTAATTGTTGAACCGTACGTCGATGGCGCGGTATAGAGTAAGTCGGAACGTAAGAAAATGATCCGGGAGTACTCAATGACGCGTGAATTGACGGCCTACGAGGTCTTGGAGATCGCCGAACGGATGGAGCGAAATGCAGCCAGATTCTACCGCAGGGCCGCTGGCATGTGCGACGATCCTCGAATCTGCAAGCTGTTCGGCGAATTAGCCCAGTGGGAGAAGCGTCACGTCCGGATCTTCGCCGAGATGAAGGAGCATCTGTCGGAGCAGATGTGGGAGCTTGGGCGCTTTGAGCCGGACCGGGTGGACGTATCCCTGACCGCGGCACAGCCGCCCGTCTTCGGCGACCATGACGTGCCGTCACAGGAAACGGCCTGCGACAAGAGCAAGGCCGATATTCTTCGCACGGCCATCGCCAAGGAGAAAGAGGCGATTGCCTATTGCACGAGTCTGAGCGAGTCGGTCCTCGGAGAAGGCAATATCGAATTGATCAAGGACATTGTCCGGGAGGAGGACCGGCACGTGAGGATTCTCACGCAGTCGCTCGAGCAAATCACGTAATGAGTCGCGATCTTGTGGAGTTGGTGAACCGTTGACATCCGGCCATGCTGCATCATAATGGCAGAATCGAGTGGTCGTGAATCGTATATGAAGCAAGGGGGTTTCCCGGCTGCGGAAGCGAATGGATGGTGACCTGATGGACAAGAGCGGCAGCGACGAACGCAAGACGGAGGTTTCGATTGTTCTGTGCGGGCAGGCGGGGCAGGGGGTCCAGACCGTCGAATTCCTGCTGACCCGGCTTCTGAAGCTGGCCGGACACCATGTCTTTGCCACCAAGGAGTACATGTCCCGCGTTCGCGGGGGGCTGAACTCGACGACCATTCGCCTGTCGGATCGGCCCGTCCAGGCGTACGTGCACCGGATGGATATCCTGGTTGCCCTGAACAAAGGGGCCGTCCAGCACGTGGCCAAGAGGATCGCCCGGGAGACTATCGTCCTGGCCGAAAGCGAGACGATCGGGGATGCGCCCGCCCTGAAGGACTGCACGCTGCTCGAGATCCCCTTCGAGAAGATCGCCTCCGAGCTCGGCAACAAGATCTACTCGAATATCGTTGCGGTGGGGGCCCTTGCCGGCCTGGTGGGCGTGGACCTGGATCACGTCAGGAGCTATGTGAAGCGCTATTTCGCGAGTAAGTCGGAGGATGTAGTGGCGAGCAACGTGAAAGCGGCCGAGGCAGGCTACGCGGCCCTTGAGCAGATTTCCTTGCCGGCCGGCTTTCCGCTCGAAATCGAAACGAGCGATCAGGTCCGCAAGGACGTGCTCTTGAATGGAGCCGAGGCGGTTGGGCTCGGCGCCCTCGCGGGGGGATGCAACTTCATTTCCGCGTATCCCATGTCGCCCTCGACGGCCGTGCTCGCCTTTCTCGCTCGGCACGGCGGGGATTTCGGCGTCGTTGCCGAACAGGCGGAGGACGAAATCGCGGCCATCAATATGGCGGTCGGGGCCTGGTACGCCGGCGCGCGAGCGATGGTGACCACCTCCGGCGGCGGCTTTGCCCTGATGACCGAGGGCGTGAGCCTGGCGGCGATGCTCGAAACCCCGGTCGTGATTCATCTGGCCCAACGGCCAGGGCCCGCGACCGGGCTGCCGACCCGCACCGAGCAGGGCGATTTGGAGCTGGCGCTCTACGCCGGCCACGGCGAGTTCCCGCGAATCATCCTTGCGCCGGGGACCCTCGAGGACGGCTTCCCTCTCACGCAGAAGGCGTTCAACCTCGCGGACAAATACCAGGTCCCCGTGTTCATCCTCACGGATCAATACTACATCGATTCCTATTACAACACGCCCGCGCCGGATTTGGCGGATGTTCGGGTCGAGAAGCACGTCGTCAAGACGTCGCCGTCGTACCGGCGCTACGAGATCGTGCCCGAGGGTGTATCGCCGCGCGGCGTCCCGGGCTACGGCGACGGGCTGGTCGTCGTGGACAGCGACGAGCACGACGAGCAGGGCCATATCACTGAGGACCTCGATCTGCGCGTGCGGATGGTGGACAAACGCCTGGCGAAGGGCGAGTCGCTCATGCAGGACATCGTGCCGCCCGTGTTGGAGGGCCCCGAGAACTACAAGAACTTGGTCGTTTGCTGGGGCTCGACATACCACGCGGTGAAAGAAGGAATCGCCCGCCTGGGGCGCTCGGATACGGCCATGCTGCACTACAAGCAGGTATATCCGCTCCATGAGGACACGGCCGAGTATATTATCCGGGCGGATCGCGCTGTCGTGGTCGAGGGCAACGCCACGGGCCAGTTCAGCAAGCTCATCGAGCTGCACGCCGGCGTGGCCGCGGATGACTGGCTCTTGAAGTACAGCGGGCTGACCTTCAGCGCCGAAGAAATCGCGGATCGTCTCAAGGACATGCTATCATAAGGACGGCATCAGATGGAAGCCAACGTCTTCGACATGGGTAAGATCGATGTGGCCTGGTGTCCCGGCTGTGGGAACTTCCCTATTCTCAGGACGCTGAAGGAGGCCGTGGCGGAGCTCGCAATCGAGCCGACGCAATTAGTGATGGTCTCGGGGATCGGGCAGGCGGCCAAGATCCCGCATTACCTGCGGGCCCACGTGTTCAACGGTCTGCACGGCCGGGCGCTGCCGCCGGCTGCGGCCATCAAGGCGGCCAACCCCGCGCTGACCGTGATCGCCGAGAGCGGCGACGGCGACATGTACGGCGAAGGCGGCAATCACTTCATCCACTGCATTCGCCGCAACCCAGACATCACGAACATCGTCCACGACAACATGGTCTACGGCCTGACGAAGGGCCAAGCGTCGCCGACGAGCCAGCGCGGCTTCAAGACGCCGGTGCAGGTTCGCGGCGTGTGCCTCGAACCCTTCAACCCGATTGCCGTCGCCATCGCTCTCGATGCGAGCTTCGTCGCCCGCGCCAACGCTCAGGACCGCGAGCAGACCAAGGAGCTGATGAAGAAGGCCATCACACACAAGGGCTACGCGCTGCTCGATATCCTCCAGCCGTGCGTCACCTTCAACAAGCTCAACACCTACCAGTGGTTCAAGGACCACACGTACTATCTCGATGACTCGCACGATCCCCACGACCGGGCGGCCGCCTTCCGCAAGGCCACCGAAACCGAAAAGCTGCCGTTGGGCGTCTTCTACATCAGCCCCGAGAAGCCGACGTTCGAGGAGTGCACCGGCGTATATGAGCAGGACCCGCGGCCGCTCTACGAGCGCGACGTGGATCTTGAGAAGCTGCGCGGGCTTATCCGCACCTTCGAGATGAGTGCCTGAGAGCCCGTGAACGCCTGCGCGATAGACCTTCGGAACGTCAGTGTGATCCGAGGCGGGCAGCCCATCCTTACGGATATCCAACTGCACGTGTCGCCCGGCCGGTGCTGCGCGATCCTCGGCCCGAACGGTTCGGGCAAATCGACGCTGCTTTCCGTCCTGAGCGGCTATACATGGCCGACCTGCGGCACGGTGAGCATCGGTGGGCAGGTGTTCGGACGGGTGGACCTCGGCCGCGTGCGCCGGAGAATCGGGCTGATCGAGCCGTCGCGCAGTCCCGCGTTCGACGCACGTCTGCGCGTACGCGACGTCGTTGCCACGGGCCTCTTCGGCACGGTCCGATTGCCTCCTCATGAGGAAATTCCCGCCGAGGTGTGGCAACGGGTCGAGGCGGAGATCGAACTGTTGGGGCTCACGCAGTTGCAGGACTATCCATTCACGCGGCTCTCGACGGGCGAACAGATGAAGACGCTGCTGGCTCGCGCGATGGTGGCCGAGACAAGGTTGCTGTTGCTGGATGAGCCGACGGCCGGGCTGGATATGGGGGCCCGGGCCGGCTGCGTCGGCATCCTGGAACGACTCCTGGCCCGCGATCGTCATCCGACCGTCGTCATCGTCTCCCACCATCTCGACGAGCTGCCGCGCTCGATCGATCAGGTGGTGGTGCTCAAGGACGGCCGCGTGATCGGCGATGGCCCGCCCGAAGAGATGCTGACATCACAAAGGCTGAGCCGGCTGTTTGATTGCCATATCGATGTGTTGCGAAACAATGGCCGATACATCGCCGGCGTGAGCGACGATCCCTCATGAGCGCGTCGATCGCATGTACAAAGGCGCTGCTCGAAAGGTTGTACGCCAGGTACAACCATCGCGCGTTCGTTCCCCCGGACCCGCTTCAGTTCGTGTACCGATACAGCGAAGCCCGTGACATGGAGATCGCGGCGTTCCTGGCGGCGTCGCTGGCCTACGGCCGGGTCCGGCACATCGAGCGCAGCCTCACCCAGCTCTTCGATCGCATGGACAACGCGCCGTACGAATTCACCTCGCGTTGCAACGAGCGCAGCCGGGCTGCACTCCGGAGTTTCAGGCACCGCTTTACAGCAGGCGACGACTTGTCCGATCTGCTCAGCCTGTTCCGCCGCGTCCTGGACGATCACGGCAGCCTGGAGGCCTTCTTCGCGAAGGGCTGCCGCGACGAGGACGCCACGGTGCTCCCGGCCCTGAGCGCGTTTTGCGAATCCCTTTGTCGCATGTACACTCAGACGCACCGAGGGCCGGTCCCGGCAGGGCTGAGTTATCTGCTGGCCGATCCGAGCCGGGGCAGCGCGAGCAAGCGGCTGCATCTGTTCCTGCGCTGGATGGTGCGCGACGATGAAGTGGACACGGGATTGTGGAAGTCCGTTGACAGGGCGAAGCTAATCGTCCCGGTCGATGTGCACATGGGGCGGCTCTGTCGCATCCTGGGCCTGCACGGCGACAAGACCGCTTCTTTGCGTACGGCCCTGAAGATCACGCAGAGTTTCGCGAAGATGGAGCCTGGCGACCCGGTCAAGTACGACTTCGCCCTCTCCCGCATCGGCATCCGCGAAGACTGCACCGGCCGATATCGTGCGGAGTGTCAATCCTGCGTGCTTTTCCGACGATGCGCACAGCGGCACGCCTGGTCCGACCGTGCCGTTTGAGCGCCGGGGATGCCCCTTGTCTGCAGCCCCGGCTACTGTTCGGCATCCGCTGCCGTTCGTTGCCGAAGGAACACTGTTGATCGATCCGTCTGATCCATCAGAGTATCTGCTCGGCAATTTCCACCTTCAGCAGCGAACGCACGTTCTCGATCTGATTGGCAATCGTCACGATGGAAGACCCGGCAAACAACAGCCCCACGGCGACGTTGTCCAGTGTGGTGACCAGTGACCCGGAATCGCCCGGCGCCGACATATTCGTGGTCAGGATCTGGTCTCTGAACCTCGCCACGAGTCCGCCGCCGTAGCCCACGTCGACGGTCGCATTGATCACGGTGATTCGGCCGATCGTGAAGTTCGTCGTTCGCCCGGTCTTCTGAACGACCGTGCCGACTCTGATGTTGGCTTTTCGCCGCCAGCCCCGCACATACCCGATCCAATACACTTCACGGTCCAGGTCATGGAATTGCCCTTCGGCGAGGGCCGCGTCGACGAGGTTCTTGTGCAGGAACCGAGGGACCTTCGGCTCGAACGTGATGGGAATGAACCGATTCAGAATGCCGATGCGGTCCGTCGGGTCGACTCCACCGTCATAGGGGCCCGGCTGAAGAACCGCGTCTCCGGGGGCCGCCTTGTTGCTGTTTGCCAGCACGTGGTTGTTGCTGAGGATATAGAACCGCCGGGGGACGCCAATCCCCGGTGCGGGTGGTCTCGCGCCGGCGCCGGGCAGCATGTCGTACACGCACGTGGCGATTGTCCCTGCCGTGATTTTCACGTGCCCTACGCTATAGCCGCCCTCCGCCGGGCGAATCCGCCGTGCCAGACTGTGAAGGGCTGCCTCCTGTGGCGCTTCTTCTCCCGCGAAGGGATATCCTATCGTCAGGACATCCGTCTGCATGTTCTTAAGCTCCGGCGGTATGGCGTCGGCCTTGCTGAGCTGGCCTTTTTCCACTTTCTGACTCACCAGGACCACCAGCGCCGGCTCGCCCGTGGGCTGGCCGTTCCGCCATTTGACGCCGAGGCCCATGCCCTGGACGTTGGCACGAAGTCGCTCCGGCTCCAGGAACTCCTCGGCCGCAGCATCATAGGCCTTTTGAGCTTCCGCCTGGGCGGAAGCACTCAGTATCATTTTGCTGTCTTCCGTTTCCATAGTCTTGCTCCTTTCCTTTCCAGTAGTCTTCTTGCTTGTCTTCTTCTTGGCCATGGGCGTCTCTCCTTTCTGTTGTGCCAATCCATGATTGAGCCTTCGTTTGACGCCCCTATTCCGTCGGTACTTCGGCTTACGTACGGCGGTCAGGGGATTCTGCGGCGGTGCCGCTGTGCGTCACTGGGGTTGGGCCGTAACGGTCCCGATTTCCTCCACCTCGGTTGTGTATTCCTCCAATCTCTTCGGGACGACATGCTCGGGACGCAACGAGGATTCGGGCACCTTCTCCCTGACAAGCACCTTGATGGTCTGCTCTCCCTGCCTTTCGCCTATGCCGACGCCCACCACGTTGGGCAGCTTCATCAAGAAGTCCTCATTGCGTCTCATTACTGCCTGGATATCCATGTTGCGTGCTTCTCCTTTCTGATGGTGGTCTGGATGGCCTATTCCATTCGCTCGCTCCGTATCCATACACACCGGCCCGGGCCGCTGATGTCATCACCAATGATGACGCAAGATTTCCCGAACCGGAAAACCAGACGTTCGTGCAGCACGGCTGCATAGCCGTGTCGAACATTACGGTACTGCCTGGAAAGAATGCACACCCCAAGAGGACGTGTGTCTGCCGTCTCGTCGAAGAAGTGTCGTCAATGGTGCATTAGTCGGCAGGGGGCAGTATCCTCATCGAGTCCGAAGACTGTCAAGCAAAAAAGTCAGATTTTTCCGGTGTGCATTCTTGTGTTTCGGGCCGGGGATTTCCGCCCCCTGAAGCGGGAGAGCCGCAGCGCCGCATGACGTGCCCGTGGACCCTAATCGTGTTCCTGAATTGCCGGCGAGGGTGGAATCATTCAGATGCAACTATCCTGGTGGATCCTGCCGCCGCAGGGAGGGATTCCGGCAACTTCGGCGATTTTGCACTCCAAAGGATATCGGCTGCTGTGGTACACTCTGCCGGTCGATGCCCCACAGAGCTGGTGGTTGGGCATGACGGTAACCGTCTTTGGGCAAGGGACTGGACCTATGGACATCCGCGACATCGAGAAGTACTCGTCGGCGATCACACTGTCCGACATGGAGGTGTTCGTCTTTCCGGAACTGATGTACAGCCTCGTCCTGGCGAACATCATGAGCCCGATCCTCTGGACGTGGCGCGACCTCGATTCGTTCCGCAAGCTCGATGGCAAGGGCAGCTACCGCAAGCTGATGCGTCTGCGGCAATTCATCATGGACGAGTTCGATTTCAACCTCGACCTCGAGACCTGGGGCCTGACCGATCAGAAGACCGAGCTGAAACGCTTCGCGCCGTTCCTGTCGCCGCAGCAGATCGCCGAGAGCAACGCGCTGTTCGGCTACCAGGGCGACAAGTACTATTTCGACGTGGATATCCGCAAGCACTTCGGCCTCGACAAATACGATGGTGACGTCATCCCGTATTGGAAGACGGAAACGGTCGAGGCGATGTACGGCTTTCGGTTCAAGCCCGGCTACGGCAAGGCGGCCGGCGAGTGCGTCTCGCTCGCGACGCTCTATGCCGCCGCGGCCTTCATCGTCTGCGGCATCCCGCTCGAGGATATCTACCTGATCCTGACGCCGCTGCACTCGCAGAACTACATCGACCTGCAGGACGGCATCCTCACCAACAACCGCCGGCTTGTCACCAAGACCATGTGGTTCAACGGCACCGAGATCTCCGACAAGGCCCAGCGGGCGCTCCGCAACGAGCAGGTCACCATCGTGACCCATCCCACGGGGCACGTCCACTGCCTCTATGACGAGGCGACGATCGATCCGAAAGCCTACGACCGATTCGCGTCGCGCCTGGGCGAGTATCTATCGACCGACCTGGACATGACGAGCTTCGCCAGCTTCCTGCGATGCCAGACCAAGTACCAGAAGCACTTCCAGATCTGCCGCGATTGTCACGGCCAGCCGCGGTTCCTCAAGGCTGAGACTCTGTTCAGCTACGAGCACGGCAGCCCGTACAAGATCGGCGACGCCACGCACGACAAGCTGCTGGCGGAGGTGGCCGACGAGGACTTCGCCCGCTCGGAGCTGCCGGACCGCATCCGGTGCGACCACCTGAACGAGCTGCTCAGCAGCCGGAAGATCGACGTCCTCCAGAACAAGGGCCGGCAGGTCCTGCGCGCGTTCGTGGAAAGAACGATCCCGGAGGCCGACCAGTTCCTCGCGGACTTAGCGAACTTCGTGCACATCGAGCCGAAGCTGCCCGCGCGCGACAAGCGCTTCAAGAACGCCGGCGCGGTCAAGCTATCGGTCGATCAAACCCGCGAGGAGATCATCGAGCACCTCCGCTCCCAGCGGCCCAGCAATCGCGTGGCGGACCTGGCGTTCTACGCCTATCGCGACATGGAGACCTGCGACTGGCGTCCCTTTGTGAAAGCGGCTGTGGAACGAAACCCGGTTTCGCTCGAAATGGCCCGCTCGAAGGACGCCGACGAGGTCTACGCGTGGCTCGGGCAGATGGCTGGCGGCTCGCTCTACGACGCCAACCGCTTGGCCCAGCCGGACGAGGTCGCCAACTACCGCACCGGCGACGGCCTCGAAAAGGCCTTCCTCCTCACCAACATCCTCCGGAACCGCCAGCCCGACCGGGCCGTGCGCCTGGAAGTGGATAACGCCGATGTCCTCGTGCGCGGAGCGAACGAATACCGCTTCACCTCGGCCAAAACCCTGCAAGCCCAGGTGGACATCGACCCGGACGGCAACGTCACCGTCGCCTCCCCATCAGCGGGATAACCCTTTCCATTCGGCCGGCACAGAGAACCGGGGCTGTGCCGACAATCGGCTACTGAGTACCGCCTATTGCTTCCTGACCGCAAACCACGCGAAGAGTAGGGTGGGTTCTCAACCCACGCGTCAATGCTTGGTTTTCACACAGAGCCACAAAGCCACAGAGTCCGGCGGACACTTCAGCATTCGTCTTCTTCGTGTCTTGGCGCCTTCGTGTGAGCCCATTTCTTGATTGCGGCCGAACGAAGTGAGGCCGCGCTGGGTGTTTCGTGCGATTCGCTGTTTTGAATATTATTCTTGACATTTCTCTCGGCGGGGCTCTACAATCGGGGCAGTGGACGTTGGCCGAAGGGCCCCTGTCGCGAGTCGGAATGACCCTCGGTCGAGAGCTTGGAAGTGTCGGGAGAGAACGGCAAATGAGTAGATGGGCATATCATATTGTGACTGTACCCGAGCAGCATCAAGCCGTAACCGAAAATGACGGGAGAAATAAGTATGCTGTCCCCGTAATTCCTTCCGGAATTCCTAATGAGAGGAAAGATCATGGGTGTCGGACGAATGAGGTCCTCTGGCCGGAGGGGCTCCAAGAGTGACGCGGAAAGACCACCTTCGATAGCACTTGTGGTACTGGGCGGGGGGCTACTCTGGTGTGTCGCAGGCCTGATTTCCTTCGATCTTTCCTACCACGGGGATATAAGGTCGGACAGGTGGAACAAGCGTAAAGCAATCAGGAAGGCTGCGCCCGAGGAGGTGGATGATATCGGAAGGGAGTGCAAGCTTCGAGCATTCGCGGGGTTCGCCTACTTGCTCACTGGCATGTTTGTTATGTGGAAGACTCATATGGGTGTGCTCATCTGTTCCCCGAAGCCCGGACAGCGGATTGAGCCACTTGCGGACACTCTGAAATCGATCATAGGAATCTCAACAGTGGTCGTGGTCGTCTATGTCATCCTTCTTTCCGGCATAGTGGGACTAGTCAATTCGTTTCTCGTCCATGGTTTGGTGGAAAGCATAGGCACCGTGACCGGATCCAGATGGTCTGCAATAAAGAAGGACATCACACTTGCCATCATGGCTTCGGCATTGGCTGTTCCACTGTGGTGGCTATGGGCTACGTTGCATATTGTGAAGGAATGGACTCTCCAGCAGCGTCACAGCCAAACTATACGACGATGGTAATCACGGAACGAGAATGGGAAAGGTCGTGTTGCACTTCGCATGTGAATGCGCCTGCATGCAGGAGCACCGATTATGGCGTTAAATGACAAATCCCGGATCGGAACAAGCAATCCCTACGAGGTTTGCGTGATTTGCGGTAAACACATTTGGCGGGACGAGCAAGCGTATGTATTCAAGGAGCAGATTGTATGTCACGAGTGTGATGCCAAATTACGCTCAAGAAAGTCAGATGCTCGCTTCTTCTCCAATAATGATCAGTCAGATGTTTGCTGCTTCTGTAATAATAATCAGTCAGATGGAGATTCTTGTTATAAACAGTTAATGTCGAAAGTCTTCGAGAAAGGTAGTGCGGTATTCGAACTAATCCTCAATGGTGAGTTTGATCAAACATCGCACGGCGTAGTATTATCGAGAGAAGGTCTTTTGAAGCATGTATCAGCAAGCTATGTAGTAAGCAATGAAGAGGTTCCCCGGTGTAAGGAGTGCCGATCACGTCATAAGCGTCATGATCTACTCAAAGCGATTCTGTTCGGATCTTCTATATTGTGTGGTGTTATTGTCGGGTTATTGATAGGTGCCCGGTTAATACTACGAGCCGGAGATTATAGATTCAATACAGTAGTGGCTGGCATAATCTTGACACTCGGCCTTATCTTGCTCGGCATTATGGCCGGGGCTTTGATTGGAGCAATTGCACACATTTTATTCATGATACTACGGGGAGCAGTGTTTATTGAACACTTTCATGTTGCTGCATAGCGGACA
>CBFDBY010000104.1:0-21767 GCA_965603165.1 uncultured Phycisphaerae bacterium | reverse complement strand
GACGTTTGGCCAATGCGGCAACCTCGGTCCGGCGGCTCTCGGCGAGCTTCCGGGCTTCGTCGCCGAGCTTCGTCAGTCGCGTGCTGGGGGTCTTCGGATCGGTCTCCCGGATCACCTGCCGAATGCGTTCTATGCCGCCCGTACGGAGGGTGTCCGAGTCAAACGGCAGCGCACCTGTCAGCAGTACGTAGAGCAGCACGCCCAGCGAGTAGATATCCGAGCGGGTGTCGATATCCTCGCCGGCCATATCGGCCTGTTCGGGGCTCATGTACTCCGGCGTCCCGAGTAACTGGCTGTCTTCGGTGAGCAGGGTTCGCTCGGTCAATGGTTGGCTGATCGCCTTGGCCACGCCGAAGTCGATAATCTTCGGGATTGCTTTGTCTCCTTCGGCGGCCACCAGGATGTTGGACGGCTTGAGGTCGCGGTGGATGATCCCCTTCTGGTGGGCGTGCTGAACAGCGTCGCAGACCCGTTGGAAGAGCCTGAGCCGCTGATCGATCGTTAGTTTTTGCTGGTCGCAGTAGTCGGTGATGGGTAGGCCCTGCACGTATTCCATGACAAAATATGGCCGGCCCGCTTCCGTCGTCCCGGCGTCGTGAACGCGGGCGATGTTGGGATGGTCCAGCAGGGCCAGGGCTTGTCGCTCGGCCTCGAAACGGGCGATGACGCGTGCCGAGTCCATCCCCGGCTTGACGACCTTCAAGGCCACATGTCGCCTGATGGGTTCGGCCTGCTCGGCCAAATAGACGATCCCCATCCCGCCCTCGCCCAGGACGCGAAGCAGCCGATACGAGCCGATCCAGTCGCCCTCAGACTGCGCCGGAAGACCCAGCGTCGAGCGCTCCGCATCCTGCTTGCCTTGGGGCTCCTCCAAGCCCTCGAACAGAAGTCGCCTCAGCCGCTCGGGGCCGGCCCCAAATGTGAATTCTCGTGCCATGACTCACAATCCTGTCCCTGCCCACACGGTACGCCACCGACCAGCGGGCCGCTAACAGACGTCCACCCTACGCGCGGAATTTCCAACGCCACTAAGAAATACAGGCGATTACACGTCCCGCTGCGCAGCCTGCGGAAGAAATCTCATGATTTCCGTCAATTCCTCCTGCACGTAGCTGTCTGACGCCACGGTCGTGCGGACGTACTCCTTCAGGGCCGCCTGAAACCGGCGCTTCACCGTGACCACCATATTGGAGGCCTTCTTCTCGTCCTCGATGCTATGCTTGCGGGTGACATCCGCCAGAGAAGGAGGCGCTGAACCTTGCAGAATCGGCTGCACCACGCGCTCGTGGAACGCCTGCCAGTGGGCATGCAGGCCGTCTTGCTCGCAACTCGCCTGTACTGCCGAGAGGACCTGGTCCAGCAAGGCCGACAGCCACACATACTGATAGACGTCGTCGGGATTCGACCCTGTCATCATGCTGGACAGCTCCGGCGGCTCGACCACCTCCAGAGAGACCAGCTTATCCTGAGGAATGCGTGTCCGGGCTGTCTGGGCTTCCCTGACGTTGATGAGATATCGGTTCAGGGCCACCAGCAGCAGGGAGCGAAAACGCCCCCTGGATTGCTCCGCTTTCTGCACGAGGCCACGGTTCAGCACGACCTCATGGAGGAAACCCTGCGTCAGGTCTTTGGCGTCTTCATTGCCATATCCCTTGCGGCGGAGATAGCAATAGACCGGCTTCCAGTATCGCTCCAGCAACAGACCGATGAGGGCTCGGTCTCTGTCCTCGCCCGATTTGATCTCTTCGATGAGCGTCCAATGCGTCGTCAGAAACGCCTGCCCGGGTCCCCCCATCTCTGTCGGATCCTGGTATCCCATGAGCGTACTACCCTCCGGAATCTTGACGATCCCGTGACCGGCCCTGTCCCTCGTCGGCTCCCTGCCCGTGGGACGTCGGGAGGCATTATACCACGGCAGTCAGCCGGATCATAGCGGCGGTCTCTCGCAGATATCCGGAGGCAAGAACCGTCAAGAAATCTTCAGATCGCGCGCAGCGGCCCCGCAATCCGCCTGAATATATCGATGGATGCATCGCAGCACCGGGCCAGCATCGATCCCCAAGGACGGCGGCGAGATGCCGGTCATGAAGAGGTTCTTCGGAATCTCCGCAGGAATGGTGATTCTTGTCGGACAATACAGGGCCCGCCACGTGGGCAACTCGACAACCGACGAACGGAAACCCTTTTGGGAGGACAGACCCATGAAACGGCAAAGCAGTTACAGATGGAAAATGGCATTAGTCAGCGTTGTGATCGCGGTCGGATTGGGCGGCGCGAATGCGAAGGCGGATTTCACCTTCGGGGAGCCTGCCAATATGGGGCCGATCGTCAACAGTTCGTCTAGCGATTTGGCCCCGAACATCTCGTCCGACGGCCTATCACTGTACTTTGATTCCAGACGATCTGATGGCTTTGGCCGCCAGGACATATGGGTGACCACACGAGAGACAACAAACGATGACTGGGGCGCTCCCGTGAATCTTGGGCCACCAGTCAATACGAACCTGGCAGAGGGACATCCGCACATTTCGGCCGATGGCTTAGAGCTCTATCTCGGCTCGGCCCGAGTCGGTCGGTACGGGGGCTGGGACATATGGGTTACTACCCGCCAAACGAAGGATGACTCCTGGGGCGAAGTCATGAATCTTGGGCCTCTGGTTAATAGAGCCTCTTGGGATGATAGCCCGAATATCTCTCCCGATGGATTGGAACTCTACTTCACTTCATATCCGTTTAATCATCGTCCTGGTGGATACGGCAGTGACGACATTTGGGTATCCCGACGTGCAACGAGAAACGACCCTTGGGAAGAGCCGATCAATCTTGGACCAGTTGTTAACAGTACAGCCTCCGAAGCTTGTGCTTTTCTTTCGTCCGACGGCCTACTGCTCTTATTCTCTGATCTCGACCCTGAAGCGGTCCGTCCTGGAGGATTTGGCAAGTCCGACATATGGGTGACAAGACGAGCAAGTGTCTCAGATCCGTGGAGTACTCCTGTTAACCTTGGCCCTATCATTAATACTTCAAGTTACGAGGAATATGCACGAATTTCTCCGGACGGCTCAACGCTGTATTTCTCCTCCGACCGGCCCGGTGGGTACGGTAGTGAGGATCTATGGAAAGCACCTATAATCCCAATTGTTGACTTCAACGGCGATGGAAATGTCGATGTTATGGACTTGGGAGTCATGGTCGACAACTGGGGTACAAACGAGACACTCTGTGACATTGGTCCAATGCCGTGGGGGGATGGTATAGTAGATGTCAGAGACCTGCTCGTTCTCGCAAATTACCTTGAGCCAGAGATAAAACTACCCGACCCGATCGCTCACTGGCCTTTGGACGAGACCGAGGGAGTATGGGCCTTCGACAGTGCCGGCGAGAATCACGGGATGGTGATGGGTGCTCCGGTGTGGCGGCCGGAGGAGGGACGAGTGGACGGCGCACTGGAGTTGACTGGAACGACCTTCATCATGGCCAGTTTTGTCCTGAATCCAGCAGACGGCCCCTTCAGCGCCCTGGCCTGGGTCAAGGGCGGACAGCCCGGGCAAGGGATCATCACCCAGCAGGATGGCGTCGACTGGCTGTACGTGGATGCTGCGGAAGGAAAGCTGGCGACTGAGTTGGGCCGCTCAGTCTGTTCGCAGACCGTGATTACCGACGGCGATTGGCACCGCGTCGGCGTCACGTGGGATGGCTCCGCCTGCCTGCTCTATGTAGGCGATGTCCTCGAAGCCGAGAGCACGGAGGACGGCTTGGCGAGCTCTACCGACGGGGTCGTTATTGGCTGCCGAAAGACCATGGCGGGCACGTTCTTCACCGGCCTGATCGACGACGTCCGCATCTACAACCGCGCCGTCAAACCGTAAGGACATTTGGCCACATGCCAAACCCACCAGGGCCGGCGGCGAACGGACCGCCGGCCCTCTGTTCACGATGGGCAGAGTACACACCGTCGGAGGGCATACCGAGATCTCACATAGGGCCGGCAAGAGGGAATCGGCTGCGGTTGCTCGATTTGAGGGGGGTGGGGGCGTATAATCGAGAGAGAAATCTTGGGCTTCGCGCCCATTTTTTGTTCTGGGGTCGGTCTTTGGTGTGAAGACGGGCCCGCAGGGTTGGACGGGGCCTTTCGTAAGGGATCGTCGGGTGGAAGATCAGTCGGATAGACAGTTGGTCGAGCGAGCCGTGGGTGGCGACGGGGACAGCTTCACGGAGCTCTGCCGGCGGTATTACGGGACGCTCGTCGCGATCGGTCACTCGATCCTCGGCGACCGGCACCTGGCCGAGGACGCCGCCCAGCAGGCGTTTGCCAAGGCGGCGGTGAACCTGCCGAAGCTGCGCCAGGCGGACCAGTTCGGCCGGTGGGTCGCGGCGATCTGCCGCAATGAGGCCAGGGACCTGGCCCGGGCCCGTCCGGTCGTCCCCATGGATGGCGAGGCGCCGGCGGGGGAATCTGAGTCTGACTGCCTGGCGGTTACGGAAGGGGTGAAGAGGGCCCTGGGCCGGCTCTCGTCGGAGGCCCGTGAGGTCGTGTTCCTGAGGTTCTACGACGGTCTCTCTTACGATCAGATATCCGAGGTCCTGGGGATCTCCGAGCAGGCAATCAACGGCCGGCTGCGGCGGGCGAAGAGGAAATTGGCCGAGTATCTACGCCGCGACGGCTTCGATGAGGTGAACTTATGAGCGAGCAGAAGAAGAATGAAAAGTGGCTCAATGTCGAGCTTCGGCGGGTCATCAATACGACGAAACCTGAGTTTGACGCCGAGGCGTGGAAGCAGAAATACGCGAAGGAATACGAGACTCTGGAGGCAAGAGGACGACACGCCGTTCGGGCGGGCGTTGGCGCCGGTCGCAGAGTGCGATTGATGGGCGGCGGGTTGGCCGTGGCGGCGACGATTCTCATCGCCGTGGCGATTCTCTTCACGCAGAGACCGCCGCGCGAGGCGCCAGGACCGGCAACCGGCGGTTCGGTATCAGCGTCCTCACCAGCGAAGATGGTGAGCATGATGTCGTTGGCAAGGGCCTATCGACGCGGAGGAGAGGATGCCTTGAATCAACAGCTTGACGCAGCGCTGAGCAAGTTGGGACCGCGGCCCGACGAGATCTCGGCTGTGCAGGTTCTCAGTGAGCTGGAAGGGTAAGAACGAGTGTGCCAAGAAAGTGAAAGGATATGAATATGCGGACGAACACAGGTAAGAAGGCAGCGGGAGTTGTTCTGGTCATTGTGATGGTGTCGTTGCTCGCCCCTCGGGCTCGGGCCCTTCCGCCCGATCCCGATAACGCCGCCCTGTTGTACTACCAGGCATTCTTGTCGCTCGCAGAACTGGACGACGACGCGCGGAAGCTGATGGGTGACGTGGCCAGGGGCAAGGTCGCGCCAGATGACCAGGTGCGCGAATATATTCAGCAGTGTCACGGTGCGATCGAGTTTGCCGAGGCGGCGGCCGAGGCGCCCACGTGTGACTGGGGTATCAGGTTCTCTCAGGGCTTCGACGCTCTGATGCCCCAGTTGGCGCAGATACGGTTCCTGGCTTTTGTCTTGGTCGCGGACGCGCGCATCCGTGCGGTCGATGGAGACTACCGAGGGGCCCTGGAGCGGTGCCTGATGACCAGGATGCTCGCTCGCCACGTCGGTGACGACACGCTCGTTTCATGTTTGGTGTCTCTGGCCGTGCGTGCCTTGGGGTACGACTGTATGCAAGACGTTATTGGGCCGGCCTCCGGCGACGTTGCGCTGCTGCGGTGGCTCCGGAAGGAGCTGGCAACCGATCCGGGCAAGGAGCTTTCTTTCGTCAGGCCCCTGGAGATTGAGAAGGAGATCGTGTTGGACGCGATGCGGATGGAGAAGATCGATGTCTTGGCGAGGGCCCTGGCGGAGTCGAATGAGGAAAAACTGAAGAAGATTGTAGAGGGAGCTAACGAGGAGATTCTGGCGCAGGCCAGGCAGATATACTCGCAGCGCGCCGCGACGGTGCTGAAGACCTTCAGCCTGTCCCTGCCGTACGAGCAGGCGCACGCGCGATTGGAGAAGGCGGCGACTGATTTCGACCCGAACGATCCGGCGTCGGCGGCGGTCGGGGCGTTCATGCCGACAATGAGTAGGGTCTACACGCTCAAGATCAAGGCCGAGGCCCAGGCCAACGCGGTCCGGGCGGGCGTCGAGATATGCCTGGCGCGGGCGAGATCGGGGCGGCTGCCGGAGACGCTGCCCGAAGGGCTCCCCAAGGACGCCTTCAGCGGAGAAGACTTTGAGTACAAGCGGACGGACGAGGGGTTCGTGCTTCGCTGCCGCAAGGGCGACCTCGATAAGAACGAGACGCATGAATATGCGTTCGTCGTGAAGTGATGCGCGCGTATTTTCAGAGCGATTGAGCCGGGCCATCTTGCATGGTCCGGCTTTCTCAATGCGCCGGCGAGGATCGACTCGCGCGGCGATTTGCCCTCGGATCACACAATTGACGTCTGGCGAGACTTCGATTATCCTGCGTTCGTGTACAGACGGGATCGGATTCCGTTGAGTTCGCAGACACGGTGTTTCGGGAGGACAGGCAACCATGAGATGTCCGGCTTGCGGCAATGCGTTGCAGACGATCACGGTCAAGGATGTGGCGGTCGATGTGTGTAAAGGGGGCTGCGGGGGCATCTGGTTCGACAACTACGAGCTGAAGAAATTCGACGAGCCCCACGAGGCGGCCGGGCAGGCCCTGCTGGAGATCAAGCGAGACGAGAAGGTCCGCGTGGATCACACGAAGAGGCGGAATTGCCCGAAGTGCGACAACATCATGATGATGCGGCATTTCTTCAGCGTGAAGCATCAGGTGGAGGTGGACGAGTGCCCGAGATGCGGCGGCGTCTGGCTGGATTACGGCGAATTGGGCGCGATCCGCGATATGTATGAGTCTGAAGGCGAGCGGGAGAAGGCCGCCGAGGAATACTTCAAGGAAGTCCTGGGTCCTGACTTTGCCGAGATGGAGGTTCGCGGCCAGTCCGCGCCCGGTCGGATTGCGGAGGTCTTTCGCTTTATCACTCCACGCTACGGCTTCTGGGGCCGGCACGGATAGTCAGTCACTCAGACCGACCGATCTTTCCGCCGGGACAGCGCGATGACCGAAAGACCACAGGATGCCGACCCACAAGAGGCCCCGCCGCAGCAGGTGCAGGAGCTCGCGGCGGAGGAGTCGAAGCCTTGGGGCTTCTGGATTACGATCGGTCTGTCGACGGTTATCGCGGCCGGCTACGTATTCGCGCAGGTTGCTCTGACCGTCGTTGTCACCGTTGCGGCTCTGTCGCGAGGGAAGAATCTCGATATCGAGCAGTTCGCCCAGGACTTGGTCACCAACGGATTCTTCTGGTCCGTGGCGGTCATCACCGCGGCACCCGTCACGATCGGCCTGACCCTTCTCTTTACCGCGCTGGCCAGAGGCATCACGCTCCGTGACTATCTGGCCCTCCAGTGGCGGGGCGGGAAGGGCGTCGTGAGGTGGTGCGCGGTCCTGCTGGTGTTTGTCGCCGCCACGGATCTTGGCATGTATCTCTTGTACGGCAGTGTCGTGCCGGAGTTCATGGAGAAGGTCTACGCCACGGCGTATTTTCCGCCGCTGCTGTGGTTTGCCTTCGTCGCAGTCGCACCGGTGACGGAGGAACTCTTCTTCCGGGGCTTCATGTTCAAGGGGATTCGGCATTCATCCGTGGGCCCGGTGGGCGCCATCGTGCTGACCTCGCTCACTTGGGCCCTGATGCATGCCCAGTACGATCTCTACGGCATCACGATCATCTTTCTGGGCGGGCTGCTCCTGGGGTATGCCCGGCTGCGCAGCGGCTCGATCTATGTACCCATCGCCATGCACGTACTTCAGAACATCGTAGCCACCTTTGAAGTGGCTTGCGCATCCGCGGCGACAAATCTCACGTGACGGCTCGCGGCTCGACGACGGACCAAGGCCGTAAGCATCCTGGGTTTGACGTAACGCACCTTTTCCGCCGCTGCCCTCGTCCTGCGGTCTATAGATCCTGCGGCGAGATGTAGTCTCCCTTCTTCGCTCGTAGAGCTTCCAGTCGTTTGCGCTGGGCGGCCATCTCGTCGAGCATGGCCTTAGGCGTATCTTCGACCGTGGCGTAGATGTCTTTCATGCGGTCGAGCTTGGCCAGCAGCTCGGGGATACGAACCGTGAACTGCTCCTCGTAATCCTGCTCGGTATATTCCTTGTTCAGGACTTGTTTGAACAGCCTCTTGAGATCATCATATTTCGGGATCAAGCCGTAGCCGGCGTCGAGAGCCTCCACATCGCCGTGGACGCGCAGCTCAATCCATTTGACCCATACGGCTTTATCCAGCATCCCGTTGAGGTACTTGCCTTCCTTCCTGAGGAAGTAGTTCGTGCCGAAGACCTTGGGACGCCGGACGTCCTTGGCAAAGTCGAGGTTGTTCTGCAGGTACTTGCCCACGGACATGGACAGAAAGTCCATGTTGCTCATCACGTTCCATTTTCGCACGCCCGTGGCGCCGATGGTGGCCGCTGTCGTCTCGGATTCGAGCATGGCGCCCATGGTGCAGATGCCGTGCTCCCAACTATAGGCTTCCCGCACGGGGACGTTGGTGTCGCTGTCCCGACCGCCGTAGATGATGCCGCCGACGGGCAGACCCTCGGGCCGGGCCCAGTCCGGGTCCTGGTTCTTCAGGTCGCTCATGCGCACGGTGTACCGGGCATTCTTGTGGCTGGCCGTGGTGTCGTTTCCATCCGGGCCTTTCATGCCCTCTTTCCATTCCAGGCTGACGTGGTTCATGCCCGTGCTGGGGATCTCCTCGCCCATCCCGAGCCAGTGGGGCTTGCCGTTGTTGACCAGGACGTTGCCGAAGATGACCTCCCCATCGTTGTGCAATACGTCCCAGATGACCGGATCGCCCTCGGGGTTGACGTCGCGAATGATGCCGAAAATCCCGGCCTCCACGTTTGCCGTGCGGAACTCCCCATCAATCACGCGAAAATAAGCCAGGTCGTCACCGACGATGTTCTCGCCGGGGATCATGGCGGTCGAGGTCTTCCCGCAGGCGGAGGGGTAGGCGCCGCACAGGTAGGTCTTACGGCCGCCCGGGCCATTGGCCCGCATGATGAACATATGCTCGGCCAGCCAGCCTTCCCGGTCGGCCTTGCGGATGGCCAGACGCAGCGACAGCTTCTTGAGTCCCACGGTGTTGCCGGCGTACTGGGTGTTGACGGAGTACACGGTGTTCTGCGTGTGATCCATGTACACGCGGTTGCCCTCGTAGTTCTTGCTGGTCATGCGCTCGTCGACTTCGCCGGTCGCGTGCCGATATTTGAAGAACTCGAAATTGGTGCGGCCGCTTTGCCGTTTGAATTCCTCGTATCCGGGATGATACAGCATGTCTTCGCTGTGGACGACGTACGCCGAATCCGTGATCTGCAGGCAGGGGATGGAAAAGACGGAGTTCCTGGGGCCGAGGCAGAAGAAGCGAACCAGCATGGTGCGGCCCTTGTAGGCGCCTCGCTGCAGGCTCTCGAGCTCGGCGAGACCCTCGTCGCGGTCCACCTGATTCAGCTTCGGGTCCAGGTGGTCGCCCTTGGGGACGAGGTACTTGGTCACTTCCTTCTTGCGGGCCTGGTCGTAGTAACCATCGAAATGGACGGTGTGTCCGGGAACGGCCAGCGGCAGCTCCTCTTTGTTGTCCAACGCCAATTGCCGGCAATGGGCGATGTCCTCGTCGGAATCGTCCCCGACCCAGACGCGGTCCGGCTCACACAGCTCGATCGCCTTGGCGACGAAAGCGTTGACGTCGGCATTGTTAAGGGCTTTGACCTTCTGAAAGCTGGCCTCGTCCATTTTGCTCTGCAGGATTGACAGGGCGTCCATTCGTTCTCCTTTCTATCGTTCAAGAAAAGCCGCAGCCTGACCTACATGGGGGCCACGACTCTTGTGTCCGGCACGACCGTACGCGGAGTACAGACCCGCACCCATACGGTGTTTCTCTTTTACGGTTCTCCTGCGTATCCATCGACGCACTGCGCAGCATCCACAGAACGTCTTGAAGCTAAGTAAGACACACCCACACAAGTGAACGGACTACGATAGCAACCCATTTCCGGTTGTCAACTCTTTTTGCTATGAATTTCGCCCACGCCGGTCGCGGCAGCCAGCCATCCGTAAGCCCGCTATTCAGAAGGATTTAGCTGCAGCGGCGGTTTTGCGTACCTCGTGCCAGTAAACAAACGAAGACAGGGTTACCCAGCAGGAGGGCCCTTTGGGATCGGAACGGACGCCGGACGACGGCTGGGTGCGGTCGGTATGCGGTGGCAGGGTCTGCGCCGGTCAAAGGAGACTGCGTGGCCGCTGCCTGTCATGTCGAGCGCAGCGAAGCGCAGTCGAGACATCTGGCGGCGAGCATGGCGTGCCTGCCCGGCGCGGCCAGATTCCTCCACTGCGGCCTTCGGCCTCCGGTCGGAATGACACCAGTGCAGGGCAAACCCAAATCCGCCACCGTATGCCGACCGCACTCCGACGGCTCCGGTGACAGGCTTGGGGTTGACAGGCGGACCGTTCTTGCCGTTACATACCGTGCGTCGCGACCCGTCGAAGAAGGCCGTAGGGGACGCCAGCGGCGGGCTCCGGTGTGGATTCGGACCGATGGTACGCAGGGGAAACTATGGTCTTTCTCGGCTTGGACGTCACGATCTGGATTGTCCTTATCCTGTATTTTGCCGGCGTGCTGCTGCTCGGCTGGTGGAGCAAGCGCGAGGTCCACAGCCAGGAGGGCTACCTGGTCGGCAATCGCCGGTTCGGCACGGCGATGATGGTCATGCACGCCTTCGGGGCCGGGACCAACCCGGGCGACGTGGCCGGCGTCGTCAGCAGGACCGTCTCGGCCGGCGCCTCGGGCATCTGGATCTCCTGGATGTGGATGTTCGGCACGCCGTTCTACTGGCTCATCGCCCCGGTCGTCAGACGCATGCGCTGCCTTACCCTCGCCGATTTCTTCCAGGAGCGTTTCGGCAAGGCCGCCAGTGCTTTGTACATCCTCGTCGCGGCGGCCGGCATGATCGTCTGCTTAGCCAGCGTCCTGTTAGCCACGACGCGCACCGCCCAGGGCATGATGGGCCAGGCCGAAGTGCAGGCCAGCGACGCCTGGTTCTTCGGGATCCTCTTCGTCACCACGGCGGTCTTCATCCTCTACAGCTACTGGGGCGGCATCGTCGCGGCCATCCGCACGGACATGATCCAGGGCCTGATGATCATCGCCCTGTCGATCATCGCGATTCCGGCCGCCCTGAACCTGGAGCCGGTCGGCGGGCTCGCCGGGATGCGGCATACGCTGGAGGCGATGAGCACGCCGCAGCAGGACTACCTGAGCCTGTTCGATCCGACTATCGGCATCTGGACCGTGATCCTCCTGAGCATCAACGCACCGCTGAGCGCGCTGGCGTTCCCGCATCTGATTCCCGTCTGCGGCGCGGGCCGGACGGAGTGGGAAGGCCGGGTCGGCTTCGCGTACGGCAACATGCTCAAACGCATCTGCACGATCGGCTGGTCGCTGCTGGGCCTGGCCTGGCTGGCCTACCTGTTCAGCACGGGCTCGGCGATCCACCCCGACGCCGCGTTCGGGGATTCCATTCGCACGCTGCTCTCCCCGCTCCTGCAGGGCGTCATGCTGGCTTGCGTTCTTGCCGCCGCCATGTCCAGCGGCGACGCCTTTCAGGTGACCGTCGCCGGCTTGTTCTCGGAGAATCTGTACCGCGTGTACGTCCGCCCGAAGGCCGACGAAGCCCACATGGTCTTTGTGACCCGCGTCACCGGCATCGTCATCGTCATGCTGTCCCTGGTCGTCGCGGTCCTGATGCGAAGCAGCGTGGTCCGAACGATTCTGGATTACTTCAACATCCTGAGCCTGGTGGGGATCTCCACGGCGATGGGCATCCTGTGGTGCCGCATGAACACGGCCGGCATGTTCGCAAGCACAGTCTCGGCCGTGGCGGCCTTCATCCTGACGCGATACGTCTGGGACCTCGGACGCGAGGTCACCATCGGCGTGCCCATTGCCGTCGGTGTGTTGGCAGGCGTGGTCGCGAGCCTGCTCACCAGGCCCCCGAACCCGGAAACCATCGAGAAATTCTTCACGAAGATTTACGTCCCCATCGGCCAGGAGCAGAAACTGAGCCTGTCCCTCGATCAGGCGGTGCCGCAGGATCGGCGCTGGCTGACCTGGGGCGGCCTGTTTCTCGTGAAGCCCTCCCGGCAATCCTGGCTCGGCTTTCTCGTGATCCTGGGCATCTGTGCCGCCTGTCTCGCCGTCATGCTGGCGCTGTTGGGCGTCGCCGGTCACAGCCGGTAGAGGCGGTACAGGTCCGTCCTCCGCCGGCACAGGGGACACCGCGGCAGGGCCGCCCCGGGGGAATTTTTGCGCTCGCGGTTGACAGGTGCGTCCCGGGCCGGTATCGTCGCCTCGAACGTATAGCGGCAATGGAAGCAGTACAGGGGGATGCGAGCCGGCGCCTCGTCGGCCCGGCCGGTGCGTCTGGATGAGGGCTGCTCGAGTTTTTTCATCTTATTAGTCTCCTTGCGGGGGGAGCTGCAGGATCGGTACGCGTGAAGCTCACCGCCAAACAACTCGATAAACTCGCCGAGCGCTTCCGCCTGGCGCCTCGGGAGAGGCAACTCGTCGAACTGCTGTTCCGCGGCGTCACGGACACGAAGGCCATGGCCCTGGAGATGGGCATCTCTCCGTTCACCGTCAAAGTCTACCTCCGCCAACTCTACATGAAGACCGTCACCAGCGACAAAGCCCAGGCTATGGCTCGTTGCCTGGACGCGCTGAGCTGGTAAGGTCCACCCCGAAAAAAACCTTCAGGTCCGGGAAAAAACTGGAAGTTTCCCTCAAGGTATTGTACTACTTCGGTCGAAGTAACTCAATAGAGTAGCTTTCCCGGGGAGTTCAGTTCCCCGGTTGATGTGGCGCTTCGCTCGGTGGGTCTCAAGCCCGCTGGCCGTTCTTTCCTTTCGCAAGGCCGGCGGGTTACATCGTCCGCCGGCCTTTTTCAGACGCCTTCGACCGGGACCGCACGGAGTCTCTGCGCGTGCAGAGGCCAAGCACAAGGATCGCGCGGACGGTCCGCGCACAGATGGGAGATCGAGCATGGAAGCAACCGATCCGGTACTGCGTGCGATCGTCGGCTCGCTCGGCGACGACGCCCTCGAACGGACCCTGCGGCGCGGCACACGCGAGCGCCTGTTCCGCAGCGTCGTGGACGATATCGATCGGAGCGTCAGGCATTTCGGCGCAGAGGTCATCGACGAACGGACGTTGCTGGGGGTTCTTCGGGACCGGTTAGCGGCGTTGGAACAGTTGGCGCAGGTCGAGGTTCCGTCGTGAGAGGCCGCGTGCTCTCGGCTCGGGCGGCAGCATGTAGGGTGGGCTCGGCCCACCAATCCGTCCGAAGCGCAATGGAACCGGTGGGCGTAGCCCACCCTACGAAGGAGACCATCGTGAGCGAATTCGAACGTGAACAACCGTCGCAGGAGCCCGAGGTGGCGATGCTCCGCCTGCGGCTGACGGTGCCGACGTTGGTCCAGCGTCTGGACGAGCGGCTGCTCGCCAGTCACGTGCGCGACGTCGTGGCCGTGGGGCAGGCGTACCTCGAACGCCGCATCAAGTGGCCCGCGCTGCTGGTCGGTCTCGAGGCGGCGTTCTTCCAGGCCCGCGCCTGCATGGTCGACGAAGAAGCGGGCGAGGCCCTGGTCGCCGCCGCCGAGGCGGTCGCGCGCTACGCCGGCGCCGCGATGGGCCGTATGGCCGGCGCGGGCGCCGAGGACCCCGAGGCGCCGGTGATGGGCGTCGCCCAAGCCGGCGCCGCCACACCCTCTGATTCGGACAGCGAACATCCTGATTCGCAGGCCGGCCCAGCGACTCTCCCCTCTGTCATGTCGAGCGGAGCGCAGCGTAGTCGAGATATCTGCCCGCGGCCGCTGGAAACCTCCGACTCCCGTCCAGACCCCTCGACTTCGCTCGGGGTGACAAGAGGGGCGTCCGAAGCGGATTCTGAGCGTCCGGAATCCGAGTCTGGCACGGGATTTGCTCTTTCGGTTTCGAATACGAAAGCGAATCCGAAGGTCCAGATTAGCTATCCGAAACCGAAACCGTATCCGAAACCGAAGACTGAGGGGCGCACTGCGTAGGCGCAGGATGGCAACGCAAACGATCGCACAACCCGTTTCGATTTCGGCTTCGGCCTCGGAGATCTCTGATGGATTTTTCGCCTTCGGATTCGGCTTCGCTCGCTACGCACACCCTGGCCTTTTTCGAGACCCTGCTGGCGACGCTGCCGGCGCGGAGCGTCTCGGACCGGACCTGCTACCGCCGGCTGACCGAGTGGCTGCGCGACGAGATCCGCGCGGGCCGGCTCACGACGGAGATCTTCGCCCAGGTCCTGCTGTACGCCCGAGAGGCCGGCGTGGGCCGGGCGCGGAACCCGAACGCGGTGTTCATGAGCATTTTGCGAAAGGAGATCGGCTATGACCCCGTTACAGCGAGACAGCGCCGCCCTGCGGCCCGATGAAACCAGCGTCCTGCTTCCCGTCCGCGGCGGGCTGCACACGCTCGTCGACCGCGACGTCGCCGAGAAGCTGCGCGGGGCGCCCCTGTGCATCGGCTGTCACGGGCGGCGCTGGTCGGGCGGATACGTCACGCTGCCGAAACGTTTCGGCACCCTGCGTCTCCACGAGTTCGTGCTGGGCCGACGGCCACCGCTGGTGATCGACCATCGCAGCGGCAATCCGCTCGACAATCGCCGGCGCAACCTGCGCCACGTGACGCGAGCCGTGAACGGCCTGAACCGGGCGCGTCCGGCGCGGTGGGGTTGGCGCGGCGTGTACCCTCGCTTCGGCCGCTGGACGGCGCGCCCGACGAGGAACCACACCGGCACGACCCACTCCGTGGCGCTTCTGGCCGCCATCGAGCGTGACGAGTTCGTCTGGCGCCGCCACCACGTGCGCGACGTGCTGAACTTCCCGCACTTCGTCCAGCGCCGCGATCTGCCCGGCTTCCTGCAGGCGACGCGCGGACGCATCTTCCGCGTGTGGTTCGTCAAGCGTGCGACGGGTCGCCTGCGCGTGATGACCTGCCGCACGGTGGATCCGAAGCTCGCGCTGCCGACGGGCACGGCCGACGAGCCGGGCCTCTTCGACGGCCTGCGCTTCGACCCCGCCGAGCGCAACCTCGTCGCGGTTTTCGACATGCGAGAGCGCGGCTACCGCTTCGTCCCGGTCGAGGGCGTCCTCGCCGTCGCCTTCCGCGGACAACGCTACCGCATCATCGACCCCCGCCCGAAGCACCCGCGCTCGGGGCCTGTGGCGCATTGCCGTCTCGAGCATGGGTGCCATGCTTACGCTCGCGTAAGCATGTCCTCTCGGTCGAGGCGCGCATGGCTACGCGAGCGTAGCCATGGCACCCCGTTGACCGGCGCGTGCGAAGGGAGGGCGTCATGAGCGACGGGACGCAGACGGTTCGCGCGTCCGTGCCGCGGTTCTTAGCGAAGCGTCCGCCGCCGGAACCGGCGCGCGAGGCAGAGGAGCGCATCGACGCGCTGGACTGCCTCCTGAACGCCTATGGCGACTTGGTGTGTCCGCACTGCCGCGTGCAGTGGGTCACGCCCCCGTGGCTGTACGTCAAGCCGGGCTACGGGCGCTGTTCCGGCTGCCACGCGATCTTCCGCGTGACGGCCGCCACCGCCACCGAGGCGAACCGACGCGCCGAAGCCGCCGACCCGCGCATCCGCCCGGTCGCGAGGGCGCGCCATGCCTGAGTGCGTGTGGATCGTCGGGTTCATCGTCGTGCTGGCGATCACGATCGCCCAGTGCCCCGTACGCGAGGAAGAGAAAGAGGAACCGGCCATGGAGAAAATCGATTGCGTGATGCTCCTCGCGCAGCTCCACCCGCCGCTGCCGAGCCTCAAGCGAAAGGAGTACCGACCCTACGTGACGTCCTGGATCGCGGGCCTGGAGTGGGATCAGGTGGGCGCGTTGTGCCGGTTCTTCGGCACGGACATCTCAGGCGTCGTGACGCGAATCATGGACTGGCAGTACAACCGCGCGCGAGCGGGCATCGACCTCGCCCACGCCGTGGGCGCGCCGGAGGGATCCGCCGATGAGTCGTGACGCAATCCCGCCGATGACGTTGGAGAGCCTGGAGGCCTACCGGTGGCAGCGCCGGCCGACGGGCGGCTTCCTCCGTGCGGTCCTCGCGAACGACCTGTTGTTGGCCACGCAGATGGCGGACTGCCACAACCGGGCGGCGTTCTTCGACATCTGCGCGTACGTCTGGATGGAGCTGCCGACGGCCTCCTACGGTTCGTACGAGGCCGTCGAAGAATGGCTGAAAGGAGCCTGAGATGCCGACGGCTGTTGAGAGTCGTGAGGCGTGCGTTTCGAAGATCCTGGAGCACTTCGCGGGCGTGCCGCGGACGGAGGAGGCGTTCTACCTGCGTTTCCAGACGCTGCCGAGGGCGCACTTGGCTGCACTCAAATGTGCCTGGCGTGAGCCGGACGACTGGCGGATCTTCCGCCGCATCTGGCGAAACGGCCAGCTCCGCCCCTGAGCTGCCGGCCCTCAAGCGGATGCTGGACGAGGTCGGCCGCATTGTGGGCACTGGCGTTGCCTGTATTATCGGGGGTAACGCGGAGCCGATCCTGGATGCCTTGCTGGAGACCGGGACGGGATACCTCTGTTGCCCGGCGGGCACGGACCAGGCCGCGTTCATGGAGAAGATGAGGGGGCATCCGGATGTGACAATTCGCATCAACATGGACCCCCGGCCGCTGTTGGCGAAAAACACCGAGGCCATTGAAATCGAAGTTGACAGAGTTCTGGGGCTCGCTCAGAATAGGCCGCACGTTTGCATCGGCACCGGTGCTCTTCCCTACGAGGCGGACCCGGAGTTGGTGCTTTGGACGAGAGAGCTTGTCTGTTCTCGGACCGGCGGTTGGAATTCCTGATCAGGAGGCTTGCGATGGCGTCAAAGGAAGGCGGACAGAGTTCCGCACCGCAGCAGCAGATGCACATGAACCCGCGGATCGAGAGCGATCGCGAGATGATCCTGACCGCGCGGGCCAAGGGACGCGGGGCGCTGGTCAAGACCTTCCTCAAGCTGTCCGGCCCGGGCTGGCTCCAGAGCGGCATCACGTTAGGCGGCGGGTCGCTGTCGTCGAGCCTCTATCTTGGCGTGCTCGTCGGCTTCAGCTTCATGTGGCTTCAGCCGCTGGCGATGATCCTCGGCATCATCATGCTCAGCGCCATTGCCTACGTGACGCTGTCGACCGGGGAGCGGCCGCTGCGCGGGATCAATCAGCACGTCAGTCCGGTACTTGGCTGGGGCTGGCTGCTGGCCTCGATGATGGCGAACCTCGTCTGGTCGCTGCCGCAGTTCGCGCTTGGCACGGCGGCCATTCGCCAGAACCTCCTGCCCGGGCTCATCGGTCCGGGCTCCGGCGTGACGGAGATCCAGGGCAAGATGATCGCCGGCGTGGCGTTCCTCGTGATCGCCCTGACGGCGAGCCTGACCTACAGCGCCGGCGGTAAGGGCGTTAAGGTGTTCGAGATCATGATCAAGGGCATCGTCAGCTTGATCGTGCTGTGCTTCATCGGCGTCGTCGTCAAGCTCAGTATCGACGGGAAGATGGATTGGGGCAAGATCCTGGGCGGGCTGATCCCCGATCTGAGTCTGCTGTCCCGCCCGACGAAAGACATCATGCCCCACATCGAGAAAGTGGCGGGGCCGTTCCAGGCCTTCTGGACGAATATGATCGTCGGCCAGCAGCGTGACGTGATGATCAGCGCCGCGGCCACGGCGGTCGGGATCAACATGACGTTCCTGCTGCCCTACTCGATGCTGCGCAAGGGCTGGGACAAGGACTTCCGCGGGCTGGCGATCTTTGACCTGTCCACCGGCTTGTTCATCCCCTTCATTTTGGCGACGGGTTGTGTCGTCATTGCCTCCGCCAGCCAGTTCCATGCGGAGCCGGCGCAGGGCTTCGTCGCCGCCGAGCCGGGCGGCGAAATCACCGGCGAGCCCGCCCCCAATCTGGTCGGCCCCTACCACGGCCTGCTGGCAAGCCGACTCAAGTTCCAAATCGGCCAAGAGGCATTCCTGCAACTCACACCCGAGGAGAAACAGTCGCAAGCGCAGGCCCTGCCCTGGGCGGATAAGAGAATGGCCGCGATTCTGGTCAAACGAGATGCCTTCAACCTGGCGGAGACACTCGCTCCTCTGACGGGGCCGGTAGTCGCGCAGTACATCTTCGGCATCGGCGTGATCGGCATGGCTCTCAGTGCCGCGACGATGCTGATGACGATCAACGGGCTGTGCTTCTGCGAGCTTCTCAATCGGCCGGCGCGCGGCTGGACGCAGCGACTCGGCAGTCTCATGGTGGCCGTCGGGGCGCTGGGGCCGTTCTTCTGGAAGGACGCGGCCCCGTATCTGGCCGTGCCCACGTCCGTGTTCGCCATGGTCCTGCTACCGATCGCGTATTTCGCCTTCTTCTTCCTGATGAACCAGAAGACCTACCTCGGCGCGTACATGCCTCGGGGAGGTCGCCGCGTTCTCTGGAACGTCCTGATGGCGCTGGCGGCCGGTGCGGCGGCATTCGGCAGTGTCTGGAGTCTGTGGTCCAAACTGCAGTGGCTCGGCATCGTGCTGCTGGTGGTTTTCATTGTCCTGGTGGTCGTCGTTCACTTCGCTCGTGTCCCCAAGAAGGCGGTTGCCGGGGCATAGGGGTGAACACCGGGGACAGATCCTGCAGCGTTCTGCTGCAGGGTCACTCGGCGGGCGCGAACCGGGCGATGAGCTTGCCTTGTGTGATGTCGAATCGCTGGAGCCGAACCCATTTATCTTCGAGCCTGAGTACGGGCTTGAACGGCTCTTCGATGAGCAGGGAGGCCACGATCTTGGCACCCAGATCGCGGGTGTCGACGAGCCCCATATCGAGCTGTTCCCGATACATCTTCCTGGCCAGTGCCTTGGCCAACGGGGTCACGTTCATGGCTCCGACCTTGACCTTCGTGACGATAAGATTGAGGTCTCCGGCTTCATCCAGTCGTGGGCCCACGTGAATGGTCACGACGAACTCGGCCCCTTCGACATTAGCGGTGCCCATCAGGACAATGCGGCCGGGCTTGAAGAGTACGGCGGGGGCCGACAACGTGATTCCTCCGGCCGCCTGCGACCATCCCATCTGCCCAATGGCCTCGTTAAGATTCTTGTCGAGCACCACCATCTCAAACGGCTGCTGCTCCTGCGCGCCGTTATAGAGCTCAGACCCCAGCTCCCGGTGGAGATACGGGTGAACGCGAGGGCCGTTCGGGTCGGTGATCGCTGGGACCATCGGGAGGTACTGAGCCGGCCGGTACAACAGCAGGGCAAGCACGATGGCCGCGACGGCGATATCAACGAGCAACCAGATGGCGAGTTTCTTGCGTCTGGACTTCTTTTTGGGCTTCTGCTGCTGTTCTTCCAACCTCTGCCTCTGCCGGGAATTAGTTCTGCGAAACAGCCTCAATCGCTGAATTCTGTCTTGCTCGACACTTCACGGGTGATTATAGTGGTTTGGTTGTTTGGCAGAAAGAGTTTTGTCGCCGTGCCCGGGCAGGTGAGACTTGTCGGCAGTTCGCGAAAGCTGTGTGGCAGTCGTGCCCTCCGGTGGCGATGGTAACGGATGCGTTGAAAGGAAGGTTCTTCAGGTTATGTCAAGCCATTTTGCAGACCGGCTGTATGCCGCCGTTCAGTCCAAGAAGACGTCGCTGGTGATTGGTTTGGATCCCGTTTACAGCCGATTGCCGCCGGCGATACGGGGGCATCGTCAAATGAACGACGAGTACGATGCGGCCGCGGCGGTCGATGCGATTTTCGACTTTTGCACGCAGACGATGCGGATCGTCGCGCCGATGGTGCCTGCCGTGAAGATCAACATCGCGTTCTTCGAGAGGTACCTGTGGGAGGGCCTGGAGACGTACTATAGCCTGATCAGCGAGGCCGACGATTTGGGACTGGAGATCGTCGGCGACGTCAAGCGCGGCGATATCGGGCATACGGCCGAGGCGTATGCCGCCGCCCATCTGCAAAACTCCGAGCTGACCGGCCTGGAGGACGTGCTGGCGCCCGATGCGATCACGATCAACGGCTACACCGGCGCCGACGGCATCGAGCCCTTTGCCAAGATGGCTGCCGAGCAGGGCAAAGGTCTTTTCGTGCTGGTGCGGACGAGCAATCCCTCGGCGGCGGTCGTTCAGGATTTCAGGGACGCGGACGGTCAGGCCCTGTACGAAAGAATGGCCCAGATCGTGGGCGAGATCGCGAACCGCCCCGAGCATCTTGGCGAGAAGGGCTTCAGCAATATCGGTATGGTCGTGGGCGGGACCGCTCCCGAGGCGACCGCGGCACTGCGGACGAAGTTCGACAAGGTCTGGTTCCTCGTGCCCGGCTACGGATCGCAGGGGGCGGAGGCGGCCGATTGCATCCGGTTCTGCAAGCCGGACGGCACCGGCGCGCTGGTCAACGCGTCCCGTTCCATCATCTACGCCTATGAGAAGCCGAAGTACCGGGACGCGTTCGGCGACGACTGGAAAAAGTGCATCGAGCAGGCGGTCATCGATGCGAAGATCGACTTAGCCAACGCGATGCAGACGAAGCTCTGACGATGCCCACGATCCCCCTGGGGCTCCCAGGGGTCTGTGAATCTGCAGGTCACCCGCGTTCCGACCGGGATGGCGTATGCGCAACGATGTTCCTATCACGGGTGATCCTTTGTGTTCCCCCGAGTCTTCAGTCGGGCAGATGTTTGACCGCATCGCGCCCACGTACGATCTCCTGAATCATCTCCTGTCGCTGGGGCGGGATTCCTCGTGGCGCCGCCGCGTGGCTGGGCAACTCGACGGAAACGGTCCGATCGAGGTCGTCGACCTGGCAACGGGTACGGGCGATTTGTTGATCTGTTTTCTGCGAAAGCACAAGAATATCGTCCGGGCGGTGGGACTCGATATCTCCGAGAAGATGCTGGGAGTCTGTCGGGAGAAGCTGCACAGACGCAATCTGGCAGAGCGAGCCGAACTGCTGTGCGCCGCCGCATCGGCGATGCCGTTCTCCGACGGCGTGTTTGACGCGGCGACGATGGCGTTCGGCATCCGGAATACGGATGAGACCGCCGCAACCCTCAAGGAAATCCGGCGCGTCCTGAAACCCGGCGGGATCGCACTGATCCTGGAGTTCTCGCTGCCCCGGCATCGCGTGATGAGATGGTCCTATCTGCAGTACCTTCGGCTCGCGGTTCCATTCGTCGGCGCGCTGGTGTCCGGGGATCGGTACGCGTATCGATACCTCAATCAATCGATAGAGAGTTTCTGTCAGCGAGAGGCTCTGTCTTCAGTGATGCGGCACGCCGGCTTCGGTGAGATATCGGTCATCCCGTTATCGTTTGGCGTGGCCTCCATCTACCGGGGTGTCAGGTCGGAGTGAGCTATGGACGCACGGTTGGCGGGCAGGAAAGTTGTGGTAATGGGCCTCGGTCGCTTCGGCGGCGGCGTTGATGCCGCGCAGTTCGCGGCCGCCGCGGGCGCACACGTGATTATCACGGATCGGGCGTCGCCGGAGCAGTTGCATGATTCCGTCGAGCAGTTGTCCGGGCTGTCCAACGTCGAGTTTCACCTCGGCCGGCATGACGCGGAGGATTTCGCGACAGCCGACGTGGTGATCGCCAACCCGGCGGTTCCG
>CBFDBY010000103.1:0-21815 GCA_965603165.1 uncultured Phycisphaerae bacterium | reverse complement strand
TTTTCCGGAGGATTCGTCGTGAGCAGCCACATGCATCCTCTTTCAGTTCTGGCAGGCGCCGTGCTCTTTTGTGCGGCAGGCCTGTCTGCAGAGCCGCCGGCTGGTGGGTCGGGCCAGGCCGATGCCTTGCTCGCACGGGGCGAGAACGCCCGCATTGCCGTATTGATTTCATTTCGCCGTATTCCCGGTCCCAGCGAGCAGGCCCTCGTCCGCAGCCGGGGCGGGGCCATCAAATACAGCTACCGGCTGGTGCCGGGCATCGCGGCGTCGCTGCCGGAGAAGGCCGTGGCCGCACTGCGCGCCAGTCCGGGCATAACGCGGATCGAGCCCGACGGCCAAGTGCATGCCGTCGACGCTGAACTGGACCGTTCCTGGGGCGTGAAACGCATCGGCGCCGGCGTCGTTCACGCGCTGCCCAATACCGGCGCCGGGATCAAACTCGCCATCATCGATACGGGCATCGACTACAGCCATCCGGACTTGGCCGCCAACTATGGCGGAGGCTACGACTTCGTCAACGGCGACGGTGATCCGATGGACGATCACAGCCACGGCACGCACGTCGCCGGCATTGTGGCCGCTCGGGACGATGGCGCGGGCGTGGTGGGCGTCGCCCCCGACGCGGAACTGTACGCCCTGAAGATTCTGGATGCTTCCGGTTCCGGAAACGACAGCGATCTGATCGCAGCAATGGAGTGGGCCGTCACCCATTCGATGCAGGTGGTGAACCTGAGCCTCGGGACATCCACCGACCCGGGATCTCTCGTGCGGCAGGTGTTCGACGAGGCCCAGGCCGCGGGCGTCGTCACCGTCGCGGCGGCGGGCAACGCCGACTTCTTCGGCCTGATCGGGAACACCGTACAATGGCCGGCCCGATACGATTCAGTCATCGCCGTGGGAGCGACCGACAGCGTGGACTCTCTGGCGTATTATTCGAGCACCGGTCCCGAGGTCGAGCTGGCGGCGCCGGGGAACAGCATCTATTCGACCGTCCTCAACGGGCAGTGGGCCACCAAGAGCGGCACGTCCATGGCCGCGCCGCATGTAGCGGGCACGGCGGCCCTCATCATCGCCGCCGGCTACGCCGATGTCAGAGGCCGGCTAACCGCCACGGCCGATGAGCTGGGCGCGCCCGGACGGGATACCTGGTACGGCCACGGCCTTGTGGACGCCGACGAGGCCGCCGAGTCGACGGGTGGGCCGGCTCAGCCTCCCGTCGCAGACTTCATAGGCGCCCCGACGAGCGGCAACGTCCCGCTCACCGTGCAGTTCACGGATCTGTCCACGGGAACGGTGACAAGTTGGCTGTGGGACTTCGGGGACGGCGAGACCTTCGACCAGCAGAATCCATCCCACACCTACACCAGCGCCGGTACGTACGCGGTCAGCCTGACCGTCACTAATGGAGAAGGCTCCGACACGGAGACCAAGATCGGCTACATCACCGTTACGGAAGCGCCGCCGGTGGCCGACTTTGCCGGCAGCCCCACAAGCGGGACGGCGCCGCTGACCGTGAGCTTCACGGATCTCTCGACCGACGCCACGGCCTGGTCGTGGGATTTCGGCGATGGTGGCAGCTCCAGCGCTCAGAATCCGTCGCATAGGTACGACAACGCCGGGAGCTACGCGGTCACCCTGACGGCCACGGGCTCGGGAGGCACGGATACGGTGACCAAAACTGGCTTTGTCAGCGTGGCTGCCCCGGAGCCCCCGCCGGCCGCCGCGACGATGTACGTTTCCGAAATCAGCATGCGGCACCGGCGGGCGGGCAAGAACTACTTTGTCTACACGCAAGTCACCGTCCTGGACGATCTGGGGACGGCCGTCCCTGATGCGATCGTGGTGGTGGAGACTGTCGTGCCGCCGTGGGGGAACACCAGCCTCATCCAGATGGGCGTTACGGGCCCCGATGGCGCGGTCGTGCTCTCCCTGAAGTGGCGAGAGGCGGGAACCTATACTTCGACTGTGAACGATGTCTCACACGGTTCGCTCGCGTATGAGCCCTCCGGCAACGTCGAGACCACCTGCTCTTACGAAGTGCCGTAGCGGTAACGCGGTCTAAAAGAGGAAGTAAAGGTAGGAACCGACGACGTTGGTGTCATGCCAGGAGTTGTCCTCCTGCTCGTCGAGCTTCCAGCAGTAGAACAGCTCGAGGCGGATCTGCCCGTATAGCGGAATGAAGAAACCGCCCTGGAGGCGGTGCTGGTTGAAGTCCTCATCGTCGAAGCGGATAAAGATCTCCTCGGCCAGGTACGGCACGATCTTCGTGGAGCTCAGCGCCGGTTCCGGCGCGATCAGGAGTCTGTTGCGATACCGCCAGACATCGTCGTCATCCTCCGGCATGCGATACTCGAACCTCGAGCGACTGATGAAGGTGAGGTCGAAGGGCCGGCCCTTGACGATAAGGTTGACCAGCGGACGATGCTCGAGGAGCCAGTCATCGCCGTCCTTCTCGAACGTCTCCTTGTACCCGAATCCTACCGTGAGCCAGTCGGCGAGACCCGAATAGTAGAAGCACAGGTCCGTCTGAATGTCGTCGAGCCGGCGGGCTTCATCGCCGAAGGTAAGCCGCTCCTCGAAGTTGACCTTCCACTGCTCCCCGAGGGGCACGAGGAAGTCTGCCTTCGGCCAATATTCGAAGTCGCCGGCGTCTGTGGCGTACGATTGCAGAGGTGCACATAGGGAAACAGCGGCGGCCAGGGTGAGAACACCCCACCGTTGCGCCGGCACCATGCTGCTGTCATTCGTCATTGTCCGGTCGATCCTTGGCCGTTCCAAACCATTCGAGCCACGCGGCGTCGGCGGCGCGTGCGCAAAAAGTTGCCCCATTGTATCGGTCGCGGGCCGGGATGCAACGACTCGCCCGCAGAGAATGAGTGCATATCGTCTATCCTTGTGCTACTCTGGCGGCAAGAAGCAGTCAACAGGGACAAGGTTATGACAATGTGAGGTTCGTTATGAGTCGATCATGTGCGTTCTCCACTGCGTGTCTTGCGTTATCGTTCGCTGTCGTTGGCTGCCATCCATCGATGGGCGATCGTGCCAATGCGGACCGGCCCGAGCAGATTGAGCTGTTGCGGGACCGCTGGGGCGTGCCCCACGTCTTCGCGGATACGGACGCCGGCGCGATGTATGGGCTGGGGTACGCCACGGCGCGGGACCGGGCTTTTCAGATGTACTACAACCTGCGGATCATTCAGGGACGCCTGGCAGAGATGGTCGGCGATGTGAAGGTGGGCGTGAGCCGGCAGAGGCCGCAGGGTCGCAACTCTGCTCTCCGCAGTGACATTCGCATGCGCACTATCGGCTATTGGCAAGCCGCACAGGAAACGGCCGCGCAGCTCGACCCCGAGGCTCGCATGCTTCTGGAAGCTTATTGCCGCGGCGTCAACAATTGCCTTGACAACCATCCGAACGATCTGTTGTATCTATTCAAGAAGTACGACCTGCAGCCGGAGCCGTGGACGCCGGCGGCCTGCGTCGCCTCGTGGTGGCGGATGGGCCTGTTCTTCTCCGGCGACGGGCTGCGAGAGGTCATGTCGTACTATCAGGTGAAGGAGGGTGACAGGGACGTACGGCACTTCACCCTAACCGATAGTGCCGGGGCCATGGAGGGCCTTCCTGTCCGAGACGATGCCTCCGTCATCCAGCGGACCGACGTCAGTGAAGAATGGCTGCGCCTCGTCTACGAGTATGGGATGGAGCACAATCTGACGCGGAAGGTCGAGGTGATGCCCGAGGCTCGTCGACCCGGTCCCAGGTTCAGTCACGCGTGGGTCGTGGGCGGCAAGCGGACCACGACGGGCTCGGCCGTGCTGATCAGCGATCCGCAGACGCTCGTACGCAATCCGTCGCTCTTCTACGAGTTCCACATCAGCGGCAAGACCTTCAACGCCCGCGGCATCGGCGTCGCGGGCAGCCCGAGCTTATTGATCGGTTTCACGCCGAACGTCGCCTGGGGCCTGACCGCGCTCGGCGCCGACCAAGCCGACCTGTTCCTGCTCAAGACCGACCCGAACCGCCCCGACCAGTACTTCCTCGACGGCGAATGGCGCGACATGGACGTCCGGACCGAAACCATCAAGGTCAAGGGTGGAAGGCCTCATACAGTGACATACCGCCGGACCCACTTTGGCCCCGTGGTAACGTCCATTGCGATGGGCGTCCGCCGGGGCGATGAAGTGGCGCTCAAGCGCATCCCGATCTGCGAGCCGCAGCGCGACACCTTCCGCGGTGTGCTGGAGATGATGCGGTCCCGGAACGTGCGCGAGTTCCAGGAGGCGCTCGGAGACTGGAGCTTCCCCAGCGCCAACTGCGTCTTCGGCGACCGCCAGGGCGGCATCGGGTACAAGACGATTCTCGCTTTGCCCGTCCGTTCGGCACACGCGCTGCTTGACGATCGGGCCGCCCACGAGGGGTGGGATGGCGACAACGACTGGCAGGACATCCTGCCGCACGAGCTGCTGCCCCAGGTGATCGACCCGGACCAGGGCTGGCTGGTCTCGGCGAACCATCGGCCCATCGCTTCCTTCTATCCGATCTCGATGGGGATCTCGACCGGCAGCCTCGGGGACACCGACCGTTCCTGGCGGCTCAAGGAGCGCGTGACGGCCCGGAGGACCTTCGCGCCGGAGGACGTGCTCGACATTCACTACGACACCGTCGCCCCGATCAAGCGCGACCTCGTCAAGCTCGGCTACCATCTGCGCGATGTCCGGCAATACCCGCTGGAGGCCGAGACCCTCCAGGCGCTCGAGTATCTGGAAGATTGGCGAGCCGCCGGATGCAAGTCGGGAATGTCTATCAAGGGCACCGAGATCATCAATCTCATGCCGATGGCGTTCCGGCGGAACTTCACGGCGGCCACGACCTATGGCGGCGGTCTCTCCGGCCTGTGTAACATGCTCCAGACCATCGGCGCGCGGATCGCTGTCGATCCCAACGCCGCTCTGACCGAAGAGGAAGCGGATTATGTCAACCTGATGCTTCGCGCCGCGTGGCGCTACGGCAAGGCCCGCTACGGCGACGACCCGAGCCAGTGGCATGAACGCGCCAAGAAAGAGCTGCTCGAAACGAAGTTGCCCTATATGTCCACACTCGACGGCTTCGGCTCGCTCGACGAAGACCGGGACATCACGTTCCCCGCGCTGGAGTGCATCGAGGGCGGCACGATCCTCTCGCAGCGTGCGCAGTCGTACACACAGTACGTGCGGCTCGACGATGCCGACAAGTCGATGGCCCTGCTGCCCGTCGGTGCATCGGAGCATCCGGAAAGCCCTTGCCGTCTGAGCGGCTACGACCTATGGCGGAAAGGCGAGTTGCGTCCGGCGCCGCTGTCGCGGCCGGCCGTCGAGGACGTGACAATGAGCCGCATGACCCTATCCGAATGATGATGGATGATTGCACTCCCCGCCAGTGGTGTGCACGGCACACCCTACTTTGATTTTCCTACGGTTGGGTGTAGACCATGACGATCTCGACCGGGACAGTGATGTGGCACTCGTACATCGTCTTACGGTCTGCGGACTCGGGCAGCTCCACAAACTGCCGTCGAGGGATGAGGATATCCTCCGATGGTTTCCACCGCCAAATGCGCTTGCGGTGGGGCATCAGCCGATACGTGTAGCGGATCTCCATCGTGTAGATCCCGGGCTTCTCCGGCGTGGGATAGAACTGCAAGACACTCGGGGCCCTGCGAAGTGTGTGTACCCCGTGTGTGCCCGTGCCGTATTGGCTCTCGCCGTCGATCCAGACGTACTCCTCGATATCGGCGATCAGGTTCTTGAACGTCACCTCGTACGGAAGCTCCACTTTAATCTTGGGGATCACTTCCAGCGGATACGTCTTATCCTTCGTCACCTTCGGGGTCAGCAGCATCGGCAGAATTCGCTCCACCTGCTTCGGGGTCGCCGCCTGCTCATCCACCAGCTCGACAAGCGTGCGGGCCCCCGTCTCCGAGGGGCTCGTCCGAAAATCGGCAATCGCCACCTCCGTGCGCAGCCGGTCGAATTGGGAAAGCCCCAGAGAGGCCCCCGTGGCAATGATGACCATCACGGCCAGTGCAATTAAGAGTTTCGTCGCAGTCATAGTAGACATTCTATCGGCAAAATCGGCCGGTTCCTGCAGCCGATCTGTCCCGCGCACAGTCCGGAAACCTTGGCGGAACGGCCGGAAGGGGGTATATTGGGCCCGTCCGCGGGCCGTGCAGAGCCTGTTCTGCCGGGTCGAATCCGTCGGGCAAGATCGTGAGCAACGCCGAGGAGAAATGGCTATGGGACAATCCGCTCATACACGTCGTGCGTTCTTGCGAATGGCTGGGGCCGGTGCGGCGGCAATCGCCTGGGGTGGGGCTCTGCGCTCTTCGCAGGCGGCCTTGACCAAGTCCAATCGCTTTGCCGCCCCGGGCAGGGATCGGCCGAATATCCTGTTTCTCTTCACGGATGACCAGGCGTTCAGCACGCTTAACGTCTTGAACAATCCCCAGGTCAAGACGCCGAACATGGATCGCCTGGTCCGGCGCGGCACGACGTTTACGCATTGCTTCAATCAGGGCGCCTGGCACGGGGCGGTCTGTGTGGCCAGCCGGGCCATGCTCAATACGGGCCGCTACCTCTGGACCTGCGGCGGCGACGATTGCGGCGACTGGCCCCTCTGGGGCGAGACGCTCGGCAAGGCCGGCTACGATACCTTCATGACCGGCAAGTGGCACAACAAGGACAAGGCCCTGAAGCGCAGCTTCAAGACCATCGGCCCGACCGGCGGCGGCATGTTCCCGTCGAAGGACCCCAACGCCGCCGAGCACAAGAAGCAGGGCGTTGTGAACGATCCGTACGATCGTCCCCGGCCCGGGAATTCGTGGAGCCCATACGATACGAGCCTCCAGGGACACTGGCGGCGGCGCGACGGCCGAATCGTTCACAGCAGCAAGCTGTGGGCCGATACGGCCATCGAGTACCTGAACGACCATGCCGCGAAGAGCGACCGCCCGTTCTTCATGTACGTGGCCTTTCATGCCCCGCACGATCCGCGGCAATCGCCGAAAGAGTTCGTCGATATGTACCCGCCCGAGAAAGTCGAGGTCCCGCCGAACTACCTGCCGGAGCATCCGTTTGACCAGGGCGACCACAAACTCCGCGATGAGCGGCTCGCGCCCTTCCCGCGCACGACCGAAGCGGTGCAGGCGCATCGAAGCGAGTACTACGCGATCATCACGCATGCGGATTACCACATCGGGCGGATCCTCGACGCACTGGAGAAGACCGGTAAAGCCGACAATACGATCATCGTGTTCTCCGCCGATCACGGTTTGGCCGTTGGCCAGCACGGCTTGATGGGCAAGCAGAACCAGTACGACCACTCGGTGCGTATGCCGTTCGTCTTCTGCGGCCCCGGCATCGAGGCCGGCCGCAGGATCGATGCGATGGTCTACCTCCAGAGCCTCTTCGCCACCACGTGCAATATGGCCCGCATCGAGACGCCGGAAACGGTGCAGTTCCCCAGCCTCGTGCCACTGCTCACCAGCGCAAAGGAGAAGCTCTACGATTCCGTCTACGGGGCATACCGTGACTTTCAGCGCATGGTCCGCACCGAGCGGTACAAGCTGATTCGCTACCCGCACGTGCGCGAGGTGCAGTTGTTCGACTTGAAGAACGACCCGTGGGAGACCACGGACCTCGCCGAGGACCCGCGCCACACCGACACGGTGCGCCGGCTCGACGAGGAGCTCCATCGCTGGATGAAAGAAACGCACGATACGCTTAAGCTCGCCAGGCTATAGAAGAATGTTGAGCCGCCCGGGGCGTGGAGCGTGCCGGGAATCCGGGCGAGACGGTCCGGGCCGATCGGGTGTGGTCAGTATGCGGTGGCAGGGCCTGCGCCGGTCAAAGGAAGCTGCGTGGCCACTGTCTGTCATGTCGAGCGAAGCGAAGCGCAGTCGAGACATCTGGCCGCGAACATGGCGTGTCTTCCCTGCGCGGCCAGATTCCTCCGCTACGGCCTTCGGCCTCCGGTCGGAATGACACCAGTGCAGGGCAAACCCACATCTGCCACCGTATGCCGACCGCCCCGGCCGATCCAAGAACCAGGAATATTGCGGAAAGCGCTTCTTTTTTGTGTAATCTGAAGGCCTTCCCTTTGTCTCTATGGTGGATTGGGGATACGGACCCCATCCCAATGCGGAGTTCTCGTTGGACGAGCGCAGCGACAAAGACCTGGTTTTGGCCTCGCGCCGGGGGGATCGCCCGGCGTACGCCGGATTGGTCCGTCGGCATTACAACCACGTCTTTCTTGTTTGCTTCGGCGTGCTTGGAAACGTCCACGATGCCGAGGACATCGCCCAGGACGCGATGATCAAGGGATTCGAGCGTATCCGCCAGCTTCGGGACGGGTCGCAGTTCGCCGGCTGGGTCATCGCCATCGCCCGGAACCTGAGCATCAACCTGCTCCGCAAGCGAAAGACCGCCGGGAAGCTGTCCGATGTCGGCAGATCGGCTGGATACGCGCGGACCGAGTTCGGCCATGAGGATTTGCAGCAGGCGGTGGCCCGGCTCCCGTGGGACCTGCGATTGCCGCTGGTGATGTACTATTTCGACGGCCGGAACGTCAAAACCGTCGCCGAGAGGCTCGAGATTTCGACGTCGGGAGTTTACCAGAAGCTCAGAGCCGCGATCAAAGAATTGCACGATATCCTTACTGCACCAGGAGAGACACCATGAACGGTCCTTGTCCGCAATGGCAGGATAAGATCATCGACTACACGCTCGCCGCGCTGGACGCTCGGCAGGCCGAGACCCTGCGCGAGCACCTCGGAGAGTGCCCCCACTGCCGACAGTATCTGCACAGCCTGAACACGCGGGGCGAAGCACTCGCCAAGCTGGGCGCAGAAATCGAGGCCGGCATGAGCGCCCGCGCGGACAGGGCGATCGAAGCCCTGGAGGAAATCGCGCCTGCGGAAGTCTCCGCGAGCCGCGTGCTCCCGTTTATCGGAGGCTTCCTGCGAACGGCCGTCGCCGCGGTCGTGGCTATCGGGGCGGGGATTCTGATCGGTCGAGCGACAGGGCCAGCGCCGGTGGACGTCGCGCAGCTTCGCGCGGACCTTGAGGCGTCCGTCGTCGCGTCGCTGGAGTCCGCCGGCCGGGAGGATGCCTGGGCCGAGATGGAACGGCGGTTGCAGGCTGCTCTGTCGGCCAGTGATGTCGAATTTCGAATCGAGTTAGCCGAGCAGCTCCGGCGAGACTTGCGGGCCTTTGCCTTGCAGTTCGCATCGAATTCCGAGGCTGCGATGGACCGGCGGTTTGACGAACTGGTGCAACTCATCGAGGCGGGCCGCTTGAAAGACCGTCAGCGGGTCGCCCGGGCGCTGCAGCAGATCAGAATGCAGACCGGGGCGGGACTGCAATCGCTCGCCGCACTGACGGCCGATGCCTCCCTCACCACGGTGGAGAACTGATGTGCCGGTTGGATGAGCCAAACACAACGAGCCTGTGAAAGGATCGAGCCATGATGCGTATAAACCGAGCCTTTAGGACCTTTGTCCTCGTCGGCTTGCTGATGCCGGGCCTGAGCTGGGCTGAACAGGGGGCTGCGAGAACCTACCTCATCTCCGGAGGCGTGGGCGCGCCCGGTGTGACTCTCAAGGGCCTGCCCGGCAATCCCACCAGCGATCAGCAAGGTTTCTATAGTGTGCAGGTGGGGCAGGGCTGGTCCGGCACGGTCGCTCCAATGAAAGCAGGCTACGTCTTTGAGCCTGCGACGAGGGTGTACAGTTCGGTCCAGGCAGATCAGCCGGACCAGAACTACACGGCCCGCCTCATGACGTTTACCATCTCCGGTACGGCGGGTGCAGCGGGGGTCGTTATGCAGGGTCTTCCGGGCAACGTCCACAGCGATGCCGACGGCGCCTATAGCGCAACAGTGGTATACGGGTGGAGCGGTGTGGTCGTACCGGAGAAGCCAGGATTCCGCTTCGAGCCGAGCAGCCGACCGTACAGCGTGGTCAGAGAGGACCTGAGGAGCCAGGACTACCATCCCAGCCGACTGACGTTCACCATCTCCGGCACTACCGGTGTGGCCGGTGTGATGATACAGGGTCTTCCCCAGAGCCCGGTGACGGATAGCCAGGGCAGCTATAGAGCCACGGTGGAGTACGGCTGGTCGGGCACGGTTACGCCGAAGAAAGAGGGGTACGAGTTCGAGCCCGAGCGGCGCGAGTACTCCATGATGACCGAGCCCATGACGCGTGAAGATTACGTTGCCCGGGAGCTTATGTACCGGATTTCGGGCAACGTTGGATTGCCCGGCGTGGTGATGGAAGGTCTGCCGGACGATCCTATCAGCGATGCTGAGGGCAATTACAGTGCACGCGTGCCGTACGGATGGTCGGGCAGGGTCACGCCAGTTCGGGGAAACATCGAGTTTGAACCACGGTCGCGGGAGTATGAGAGAGTCGTGGCCGATTTTTCCGGCCTGGACTATGTGCCCTCCATTGGGAGTCTGCCCTCCTTCGCGGCCGGCGCACCTGAGATCCTGTTGATCCCCACCTGGGAAGTGGACCTCAAGGACTTTGCCGAGACAAGGGAGGATATGCAGGTGATGCTGCATATTCTGCGGGAGAAGCTCAGCGAGCCTCGGATGATTCTCGGCGTGCTGTATGATTACGGCGACTTCTTCGGTGGTGGTGGTCGTGATATACAAGCGATTTACCTTCAGGGCTACGCGGCCTTATTCGTGATGGAGGTGGATTTTCCCCTCTCGTTCCCGTCGGAGCCGCGTGGCGAGGGCGAGCCAAAAGAAGAAGAGCCCGTCGATCCGGTCTGGCAGAGGGCGAGACAGAGACTCTACGCCCCGCCCGGCGTGAAGAGGTATGGCGTCAGGGGCCAACCGGGCGGAACGGACAAGGTGAGCTTCGAGCAGTTCCAGGAGGACCTCGTCAAGACGCTGCGACACGCCGCCAATATCCGGAACGTCGAGCCGAATGAGTGGGTCATTCTGACGGTGGTCGGACGAGACGAAGCAGGTCTTGGCATCGCCACATCCGGCCGTGGCATGAGCGGCATGACGGGCGGCTATGGGGGCGGCATGATGGGCGGAGGCGGATGGGTCGAAGGCAGCGGATACGGTGTCGGCGGCGGTTCCGTCAGCGGTGGAACCGGCTCGTTCGGCGGTCGTGGGGGCTTCTATATGGATTCCCGCTCGTCTTCCCGCGCTCCGCGAGGTCGCCGGGGAAGCCGCCTCGGGCAGTCCCCAGTCCCTGGCGCTTCGACAACCGTTCTGACGATTCAGGCGAAGAAGGCGGATATCGATGCGTTGGCCAGGGACGATATCGACCACGAACAATTTCGGCAGAGAGTGAAAGTCTGGACGTACTAAACCTCGCATTCAAGGAGCCGAATCATGAAACGAACCACCCGAATCTCAGTGACGGCTTGTGTGCTTCTTTCTCTGCTTGTGCCGGCGACGCTCTCGCAAGTCCAAAACTCGTTCCGCGGTTCAGGCCGGGCGAGCGGCGGCGGATTCGGTGGCGCGATCCCGCCGGACCAGCAGCCGGCTACCGCTCGCGAAATGGCCGAGCGGCACCAGCAGCGGATGCGCGAGATGCAACTGCGGATGGAGGAGATGCAGCGCCGGGCCGAGGAAAGCCGCAACCAGGCCATTCAGCGGGCTCTGGGTGTCGGCGACATGCAGTGGCGGCAAATTAAGCCGAAACTGGATCGCATCGAGCAATTGAAAGCCGAGGCAGATGTTGCCCTCGAGCCGGGCTCATCCGGCGGGCCCGGCAGCTTTCAGGGCGGCGGCATGGCCTTCGGCGGCGGCTGGGCCTCCGGCTTCGAGTCGACCGGACCGGCGTCCCCCGAGCAGCCGGGGCAAACCCGGAGCCAATACAAGACGTGGACCTGGGGGTCACCCCAGAAGAGCCCGATGGATATGAGCGAAGGAGAAATCCTCTGTGCCGACCTGGATCGCCTCTTGCAGTATCCGTCCGCTTCGCCGGAGGAAGTCGCCCAGAAGGTAGATGCGCTGCGTCGCGTTCGGGCCCGCGCCCGACAGGACCTGGCTCGTGCCCGGCAGGAGCTTCGAGGTCTGATCGTACCGCGCCAGGAAGCGCCACTGATTCTGATGGGCTACCTGGAGTAGAACCTGCGGACGGAGCCGCACGAGCAGGAATTTTCCGGCCGAAGAGAAGAAACCTCTTGTTGCAGACGCGGCCTTGTCGTACAATCAACAGTCGAGATAAGAAGTCGGACGCCATTTGTGACGGGATTCCTGGTGCCATCCTTCCGGGCCGATGTTCTGTGGCTTGAGATGGCGAGTTGCTCGGTCACGCGGTTCGATCGAATGCGAAGAGTAATGCGGCGGAGATTCGACGCGAGCGCGTGCTCGCACCGGCGTCGCGATGATCTTTCATAAGGAAGGAGAGGATCATGAGCGGGAACAAGCAAGCAATCATGTGGTTCATCTGCGCGCTGGGGTTCGGGGTCTGTACGACCGGTTACGGCCAGGGCATCTACCTGTTCGGCGGTGATGTCTTATCCGGCGACCCGAACGAGCCGGCCGTCGCCAAGGAGGATCCCAACGCCGTATGGGATCCGGCCGAACACCTCGTGCCGTACTGGGATTCCGTAGCCTTCAGGAGCCGGACCTACAACTGGGCCAGACAGCCGGATCGCGATCCAAATGTCCTTGACAGGACTATCACCATCTCCGGGGAACTGGACATCGTCGACCCCAACGGGTTGATCGGGCTACACTGGTCCGCCGTGGATGTCCTTGTATTGGATCAGGATGGGGATTTGTTTCATCGTAGGGGCGTTCTTCCATCCTTCAGTCGCCTTTACCACCCGCCCGATTACAGGCCGCGCTCCGAGCCCGACGGCACTCGGGTTCTCGAGCTCCAGCCGTATAACCTGGTGGTCCCCATACCCATCGACACGGATCTCGAGCAATACCCCCTTTTCTTCAGCCAGGTCGAGTGGTCGACATACGCGCTGGTGGCGGATGAGGTCGAGACCGTGGACGTCCCCTTCAAGAAAACTGACGACTGGTTTGAGTTGACGCCGGGGTTGGAACTCCTGATCGAGAAGGCCATCGCCGAGGGGATAGAATTCGAGTACACCATCAAGGCTCGATACGACGCCGACACCGTCTCGTATCTTCCGCGTGGGACCATCTTCGTGAATGAGCATCAGCCGTTGGCGGACAAGATCGTACTGGAGATGCAGTTTCTCAACGCAGAAGGCAAGCCGGTAGGTGGCGGCTTGGGCGGATTCCCCAGCAGTACCAGGACCGCCGACTCCAACGGCCAGAAGCTCACTACCAAAACGGGAAGCGGCAGTTGCAGCGACTGCGGCCAGGTGGCGACGATTCGTCACCGCATTGCGGTCAAGCCATACGAGAAGGAAATCCACTTCGTGCTTGAGGATATTCCGATGCCGAGCTTCTGACCGTTCGGCGGCGCATCCGGTGAGTCTGTTCTGCACCACAGCGGGTCCGGGCCAACGCACATATTCGGCCCGTGCCCTCTGTGGTGGAGTCTCGGGCGGGCGGCTACTCGATGTAGAGGCCGACGATGAGCGATAGCGCGCCGATCAGTACGAAGACGAAGAGATAGACGACGTGTTCCATGGTGATGGTGAGGGTCGCGCCGGCGACGGTTACGGCCACCGCTACGCCGGACGGTGAGCCCGCGATGCCGACGACTGTGGCGACGGGGCCGACGCTCAGCGAGGCGGCGGTGACGGTGCCCGCCGAGGCGCTGTCCGCCGGGGCTGTCAGCAGGCCGAACAGGCCCAACGCTGTCACGAGCAGACCCTTGCCGATGCCCCGCCGCGTCAACTGCCGGCCCAGCGATCGCTTGGCCCGAAAGAACAGCACCCGCGCCCGCAATTCCTTGCAGCCCATCGTCTCGGCGATCTCGGCGTACGACAGTTGCTCGTAACAGCGCAGCATCAGAACGTTGCGATAGGACAACCGCAGCCGCGCCATCGCGTCGACGACGGCCTCGTACAGCTCCTTTCGTGCGGCCCGGTTCAACTCGTCTTCGTACTCCCCGGCGAGATATCCCGACAAACGCTCCCGGCTGAGCTGGGAGAACTCGATCCCGCGCTCTCTGGCGCAGGCGCGGTAGTGGTGCTGCACGTTCCCCAGCGCGGTGCGGAACAGCCAGCACCAGAATCCCTCCGGATGTTCCAGGTCCTTGATCCTCTCGACCATTTTCAATAGCGTCTCCTGCAAGAGGTCCTGGGCCAGGTCGTGGTTGAGCGTCAGGCGGTAGATGTAGGCGTAGAGCCGCTGCCTGGCCGTCTCAGCGAGCCAGTCCATGCTTCCCTGGTCCCCAAGCTGTGCCTGCCGGACCATCTGTATGAGGCTGTCTTCGGTACCCATGCGTCCAACTCACCTCGTAGAGTCCGCGATTCGCCGCTCTCGTTACACCCGCCTCCGTGCATTTTCCGCGAATAAGTATACCCCAACCGCCGCCGGAATACGAGCGGGCTTGCCCTTCCTGCCCCACATTCTCCACAACCGCCTGCATTTTCCGCCAGAAAAGGCGTAACGCGGCCGGGCCTGAGACGGACTTTTCCTGGAAAATCGCGTAACGCGGCGGCCAGGTTGCGGACTACACGTATGTCCGGCAGAGCTCAAGCCGCCTGAGCCATCCTTCGGGGTGCGGGACAGGGGCCGGAAGGCAACCGCCGCTGTGCAGGGATGCTCGCAACGCCATAACGGGCGCATGGCTGTCCTGCGACTCATTCCCAGGGTGGGCCGCTCGCGGAGGAGCGGCCCACCCCCGCGGTTGGCGCTATGCGTGGTTCCCGTGGCGCACCACGAACCTGCCGTCTTCTGCCGCATACTCCCCCTGTGCCTCTCCTGAATCCCGCACCAGATTCATCTCAGGTTCCGGGAGAAACTGTGTAACGAAGGAAGCCGCCGGGGGACCTAACGTGGGGAGTCGATGAACGATAGATATGATTCATCTTCCGGCGAAAGGCGAAGCGTAGTTCCATTAAGGAGACATGTCATGCGGAGCGGAATTCTCATCATTTCGATCGTGGTTGCCCTGTGCGTGCGCGTAACGGAGGCAGAGCAACCGGCACAAGTTCCTCCCGGCGATATCCTGATCGTGGCGAGCGGGGAGCCGAACATTCCCCTCCCGCCGGCCGGGGCGGACCCCAATGAAACGTGGGATCCGGTCGAGCATCTCACGGCGGATTGGGAATCGATCGCCGTGAACATGACCTCCCGAATCCGCAATCCAGCTTTCAGCCGAAGTGCGCAGGTGGAGGGGCCCCAGTGGTCCCTGTCGATGATGGGCATGGTCTACCTTCTCACTGACAACAGCGGCCTCGTCGGCTGGTCGTGGATCCCGACCTCGGTGCTTGCCCTCGACCGGGAAGGCCGCGCCGTCGCCAGCAGCACCACAAACAGCCAGATGGTGCGTTGGTACACCAAGCCGGCATCCCGCAGGCCCGGTGTGCGGGCGCAGAACACAATCTCGCTGAACCTGCCCATCGATCCCAACGCCGCCTACCCGGACTTGCTCGGCAGGGTCGAATGGACCATGAACGTCCTGCTGGCCGAAGAGGTCACGACGGTCGAGGTCCCGTTTCAGGCGAGTGAGGTCTGGGTCGAATTGACGCCCGGCATGGAGATCCTCGTCGAGCGGGCTATCGTGGACGAGGGCATGTACCAGTACCGCATCAAGATCAGGCACGAGGCCACCCGGGTGGATTATCTGATAGGCGGATCCATCCACCTGTGGGGTGATGATGCGCTTCCGACGGCAGCCCTGGTGAAGATGGACGTGCTCAACGCTGCAGGCGAGTCCATCCGTGATCTGGGGGGCGGGGATTTCAGTAGTTCGAGCAGCTCCGTCCAATCTGGGGGCCAATGGACCTACACCGAAAGCGGCAACGGCACTTGCAGCGCGTGCGGCACGGCGGCGACCATTCGATACACGCTTGCATGCAACATGTACGAGCGGGAGGTCCGCTTCGTCCTGCAAGACATCCCCATGCCGAGCTTCTGAGCCTTCTGTGCGCGGGGCGGGCCCCGTACGGGCGTTTTCTACCACCAAGGAACGCCGGAGTACCCCGGCGGGAGCCGCTCCGTCTCTTCTATAGAACGCGCCGAAGCAATCAGGGCAAGGTCAAGTCATAAGTCCTTATCTGGTAACGACCTATCAGCATCACACCAGACCGACAAGTCTCCCGTGCGAAAAAATTCTTCAGAATTTCTGTAATATTTTGTTGTCAGGTTCTACATATGTAGTAGAATGGCTTCTACGATTGTAGAAGGGGTGTTGATTATGAAGCTGACAGAAGCAGAATGGCAGATCATGAATGCGTTGTGGCAGGAGCATCCGGCGACGGCGCGTCAGATCAGGGATCGGCTGCCGGTCGGGGTAAGTTGGGCCTATACGACAATAAAGACCATGCTGACCCGACTGGTAGAGAAGAAAGCCGTCAGTGAGGCCAAGCAGGGCAACACCAGCCTGTACGAGCCTCTGGTCTCGCAGCAGAAGGCGCGGCTCAGCGCCTTTCGGTCACTGCTGGACCAGGCCTTCGACGGGGCCGTCGGGCCGCTGGTCCACTTTTTGGCCGAGGAGAAGCAGCTCTCGGCCAAGGAGAAGAAGGAGCTCAGGAGAATCCTGGAGAGCGAAGCGGAAAAAACGGGAGCATAGTCATGGTTGAGCAACTCAATACTGTCGGACGCCTGTGGTGGGATTGGTCGGCGGCCATGTTCTGGCAGGTCGGCCTGCTGATCATCCTGATCGCGTGTCTTGACCGGCTGGTTCGCCGATGGGCCTGGCCGCAGTTGCGGTACGCGCTGTGGTCGCTCGTCCTGATCAAGCTCTTGCTGCCGCCTTCTCTGTCGCTGCCCAGCAGCATCGTTCCGGGATTGCAGCCGAAAGTCGCGCAGGCCGTACGCTGGATCAGCTCGGAGAAAACAGTTGCCGCGCAGGACAGCGCGGCCATTTCGGATTTCGGATTGCAGATTGCGGATTCAAGCTTCAACGTGGACGCGCCGTTCGTTACGGCGGCCTCGCGCTCGCAAGGTGCTCCCAATGTGAAACCGGCCATGCTGGTAACACCCTTGCCTCATGATGCGAATCCGCAATCCGAAATTGTCAATCCGCAATTGAACTGGCACGTTTACGCGATGGCGATATGGCTCGCGGGAACGGTGATTCTGGGAACATGGCTCTCCATCAGGTTACATTCGCTTGCCGGCCGGCACGCGTATACGGCGGCAGCCGCTTCACTGCCGCAATCCTTCTACAATCAACTGGCCGGCTGTGCGAAGTGTCTGAAGTTGCGTCACGTTCCGAGGGTCGCGATGACCGGGCGGCTCGCCAGTCCCGCCGTGTTCGGCGTCTTTCGACCCGTGCTGCTCATGCCGAAAGGCTATCTGAGCAAGCTCTCGCGCCGCGACACCGATCACATGCTCCTGCATGAGCTGGCGCACATCCGACGCGGCGACCTGGTCATGCACGGCCTCTACATGCTGGTGCAGATCGTCTACTGGTACAACCCGCTGCTGTGGCTCGTGCGACGGCAGTTGCACCACCTGCGCGAGCTGTCGTGCGACGCGACCGTGGCCAACCTGCTGCGGGAGCGCACGGCGGCCTATCGCCAAACGCTTCTGGAGACCGCCCGGCGGCTCCTGGCCAGCTCGGTCGAGCCGGGCCTGGGCCTGTTGGGCTTGTTTGAAGATTCGAACCGTTTAGCAGTCCGTTTGAATTGGCTGACCAAGCCAACCTGGAGGTATAGAACCATGAAACGCATCACTGCAATCACCGTCGCCGCCCTGATGTTTGCCTGCGTGCTCCCCATGGCGCAGGCCCAGGGGCCGGCTTCCGATGAAGTCAGACACGTCCGTTCGGAAGAGGACGATCAGTTGTCACAGGAGATCGCAACACTGGAGCTGCGTGTTCAGGAATTGATGGCCCAGCAACAGGAACTGCAGAAGCAGCTCCGGGCACTGGCCGAGAAACGCAGTCAGGTGAAAACAAAGCCGGACAAATCGAAACCCCAGCAGGTTTCCGTTGCTGTCACGCCACATGCGAGAACGGAGGACGAGGAACTCGAAGTCGCAACCGTCGCCCCCGCGAAAGCTCCTGTGCAAGCACACGCTGCCGAGGACGAGCATGAAGTCGCGGTCAAGGCAAAGCAGGCCGCGAAAGCGCAGGCCGGAACCGGGTATGCGGACCTCAACGATCTCAAGCAGTGGGCCGCACAGATAGAGGCCTGGGCCGCACAAGTGGAGCAGTGGGAGCAGAGCGACCAGATGCAGAAGTGGCAGGCGGACATGGAGACGTGGGGTGAGCAGATAGAGCGGTGGGGTCAGGAGTTGGCCCGCCGGCAGACGGGAACGGCGGATCCATCGGCCGAAAGCGCCGACATGCCGCAGATGGCTCCGATGCCGGCGATGCCGGAAATGCCCGCCATGCCTGCTCCGACCCCGATTCCGGCTCCTATGAACATGAGGACCTCGACGGGCTCCGTACACGTGCCCGAAGTTCACGTACCGCACATTGAGCCCCCTCACGTCGAGCCGCCGGTCCTGCCGTCCGCGCCGGAGGATCAAGCCGACCTCGAAGAGGGCGAATTGCAGAGTGAGCATGTCATCAAGACGCTCACGCCCGACAAACTGCTCGAGATCGCCAACGACGTCGGCTCCATCACGGTGCGCGGCGTCGCCGAGCCAACGTGCCGAATCGTTGCGACGGTAAAGACCAAGGCCGCCACGGCCGAGAGGGCTCGTGAGATTGCCGAGAACGTGCAGGTCATCGTCACGACATTGACGGACGGCAGTCGCGTCACCGCCAGACGACCCGACGGCCTGAGCAGACAGGAACGCGACAACTGCACCGTGGCGCTGGAAGTGCTCGTGCCGCATGAGGCGCAGATCAAGGCCAGTCAGAACATGGGCGACATCCGCCTGACGGGGTTGAAAGGCTCCACTGAAGCACACACGAACATGGGCGACATCCGGACGACCGAGGTCTCGGGCCAGGTCCGCCTGAGTTCCAACATGGGCGATCTCGACTACCTCGTGCCCGCGGACCTTTCCGCCAGGATCCAGGCCGCCACGTCGATGGGTTCCATCCAGAGCGACCTGCCCCTGGAAGGAGCGAAGTCGCACGGCCTCTCGATGGGCGGCAAGGTCTCCGGCACAGTCGGGCAGGGCGAGGGAAGCATCTCGCTGACCACAAACATGGGTTCTATTCGCATTCGTGCAAGGAGCACAGGATCGAACGCCGTGCTCTGATCGTTCGGGCGCGCGGTCATCGCTCCGCAACGTGACATCGGCGCGGGCCGGGATACCCCTCCCGGCCCGCTTTGCCTCTCCGCCGGCGTCGCCTTCCTCTCACGCGGGTGCGGTCGGCATACGGTGGCAGGGCGTGCACCGGTCAAAAGAAGCTGCGTGCGTGGGCACTGCCTGTCATGTCGAGCGCAGCGAAGCGCAGTCGAGACATCTGGCTGCGAACATGAGGTGTCTCCCCTGCGCGGCCAGATTCCTCCGCTGCGGCCTTCGGCCTCCGGTCGGAATGACACCAGCCCAGGGCAAACCCGAATCCACTACCGCATACCGGGCGCGCCCTCCCGCGCCATTTTTTCTTTTCCGGCCTGAAGCCTCAGCCGGCATAAGGTAAAATCGCTGCGCACGCGTCGTAAGGATGACGATCGATTGTCAGACGTTTGCGACAGGCCGGCGATGCTCGAAGACCGAAGACTGCTCTGGAGATTGAAGCGGGGCGACCGGGACGCCCTTCGGCTGATCTATGAGCAGCACGAGGGCGACCTGCTGACGTTAGCGGCGAATCTTCTGCGCGATCCGGCCACCGCGGAAGATGTGGTTCAGGATGTCTTCATTGCTTTCGTTCGCTCGGCGCCGAAGCTGCAACTGCGCGGCACACTGCGCGCATACCTGGCGACCGCTGTGGCCAACCGGGTCCGAGATCACTTTCGCAGGAAGTCTCGGCAGCCGTTTGTCGGGATGGAGGATGCCCGGTGGGTCGTCGCCGGCTCCGATGGGCCCGTGCAGATGGCGATCGACAGCGACGAGATGCGGCGCCTCCGCTTGGCCGTCCAAGAGCTGCCGTGCGACCAGCGCGAGGTCATCATGCTGCGCGTGCACGCTGGCATGAAGTTTCGGCAGATCGCCGAACATCAAGGCGTCTCGCTCAAGACCGCGCTGAGCCGGTATCAATACGGATTGGACAAGCTGCGCTCCATGCTGAATAGCGAGGTAGTGAAATGACATCGAACGACCCTCTGGAAGGCAGGCTGCAGAATCTGCGTTACGAACGGTCCGCTGAGAGAAGGCACAGAACGCTGCAAAGACTCTTCGACGCAATGGATGAGACGCAAGTCCAGATACCGGCGCTGGGTTTCCTCGGAACACGGAGCTTGCTTGTGAGTGCCGGAGCGGAGAAGCTCATTCTGGCGGCGGCTGCGATCTTCCTCGTGATTGGCGGCATCACATTCTGGCCCTCGGGCCCCGGGCGCGAGAACCCGTGGTGGCTCGGCTCGTCCGCCGTCTGGGGACGCGAAGTCCTGGCACGGCTCGATACGATCGAGGCGGTGAGCTGTCGCGAACGGACGATCCTCGTCGCCGCCGACGGCTCGGAACATATGTCGAGCACGTGGGACATCTTCTATGTGTCGAGCGACAGCTACCGCCGGGATATCTACGATGGAGACGTCCTGCGCGAAATCCAATGGTACGTGCCCGAGGGACAGGACATGATCCAGCACTACGTGCGTTTCGACCTGAATTGTTACGGCGCGGTCCGGCACAAAGGAAGCTTCGGCGTCCAGGACCCCGTCGAACGGATGCGGTCTCACGTCCGTCACGCGGACAAGGCCAACCGGTTCCTTGGCGAGAAGTCCATCGAGGGCCGCGAGTGCGTGGGTTTTGAAATCTCCGCCGCGAGCTACGGAGACAATCCCGAGGAATGGGTGGATCGGATCTGGTTCGACGTAGAGACGAGGCTGCCGGTGCGGATGGAGCGATCCGGCCGTCCCGTTACCGGTCGTCCAGACGAGACGTTTACGACCGTCCTCGATCAGTTCGTCTACAACGGGCAGCTCCCGGCGGATACGTTCATCCCTACGGACCCGCCCGCCGGATTCGTCAACGCCCACCCAGATGACCTGCGTGGAAAGGAGTAATCGTACGTCAGAGACTTCCTGTGTTGCTTGTGGCACTGGCCTTGATGACCGCCCCCGCCGTTCTTTCCGAAGGCACGCTTCGGCTTGGGCTCACCATCGTCGGCTATGCTGCCCTCGCAATGCTTGCCTTGTGCACTCTGTCCGAGGCGATTGTTGCACGCTGCGGCGTGACCCCGGCTGACCCTGTCGCCTGACGCGCCGTTTTGGAATCGGCGGGCCACCCTGCGCCTCGTCACCCGCCCCCTATTCCCGCCGGTTCGCAGTTTTCCGCACTTCGCTCTTGATTCCCGGTTGCGCCCTGCGAGGGCATTTCGTCTATACTGGTGATGTTCTGAGGCACGAGTCAAAAAGGAGCCCGGCGTGAGCGATCGGCAGACAGAACTGCTGGAGTTGCTGGACAGATCCGGGGCCGGCCTGTACGCCCTGCTGACCAGGCTCACCTTGCGCGAGGATGTGGCCGAGGAGCTCATGCAGGACCTGTTCGTCAAGCTCAACGGCGCCAAGAACCCCGGTGGGATCGACTGCTGGTACGCCTATGCCCGTCGGACGGCGATCAATCTCGCCTTCGACTGGCGGCGTCGGCAGGCGACCCGCCGGGCCTGCTCCAACAGGGCAGCCGACTGCTGCTCCGCCTCCGCGGTA
>CBFDBY010000102.1:0-22010 GCA_965603165.1 uncultured Phycisphaerae bacterium | reverse complement strand
CTTTGACGGGCGGGCGATTCGCCACTATCATTTTGGTGGACATAGACTCCCCTGCTCTGGAGATTTGATGCCGGTGCGCAGAGTCCCGTTGCACACAAAGATCTTTCTTGCCCTTATTGCCGGGGCTGTCTTCGGCCTGATCGCCAACCGCTTGGAGTTCTCGTGGTTCGTGATGGCCTGGATCAAGCCGGTGGGGACGGCCTTCGTCAGGCTGATCAGCATGGTGGTCGTGCCGCTGGTGTTTGCCTCGCTGTTGGTGGGTACAACGAGCCTCAAGGACTTGCGCAGCCTGGGCAGGATCGGGGCCAAGACGGTTGGGTTCTATCTGTGCACGACGGCCGTCGCTATCAGCATCGGCTTGGTGATGGCGAACGTGTGGCGGCCGGGCGCTGGTTTCGCGGAAGAGACGAGACAGAAGTTGATCGACGGGGCGGCGGCACAGGAGGGCTATGCGGGCGAACCTACCATAGAGCGACCGTCGGTGCGGGACCTGCTGCTGAACATCATTCCGGCAAACCCGATCCAGGCCCTGGCCGAGGGGCAGATGCTCCAGATCATCTTCTTCGCCCTGCTGATGGGCATCTGCCTGACGCTGATTCCGCCGGAGCGCAGCCGGCCGGTCATCGCGTTCTTCGAGGGCGTGAACGAGACGATCGTCCAGATGGTGCACGTCATCATGCACGTGGCGCCCTACGGCGTGTTTGCCCTGATTTCGGCAGTCGTGGCTGACTTCGGGCTTGGCATCCTCCTGATGCTCATCAAGTACTGCGCGGTGGTCGTGCTCGGTTTGCTGATCCACCTGCTGCTCGTCTATTCGGTCGTGCTGAAGTTCATCGTGAAAACGAGCGTGGCGAGGTTCTTCCGCGGCATCCGGCCGGCCCAGTTGGTGGGCTTCAGCTCCTCGTCGAGTTCGGCCACGTTGCCCGTGACGATTGAGTGCGTTACGGAGAACCTTGGCGTTCCCCAGAGCGTCAGCAGCTTCACCCTGCCGCTTGGGGCAACGATAAACATGGACGGCACGGCACTTTACCAGGGGGTCGCCGCCGTCTTTCTGGCCCAGCTCTATGGGATGGACCTGACATTCGGGCAGCAGTTGACGATCGTGTTGACCGCGACTCTGGCTTCGATTGGTACGGCGGGCGTACCCGGGGCCGGCATCGTCGCCCTCGCGACCGTGTTGCGCAGCGTCGGCGTGCCGCTACAGGGAATCGGCATTGTCCTGGGCGTCGATCGGTTTGTGGATATGTGCCGTACGGTTGTGAACGTCACAGGCGATGCAGCCTGTGCCGCCGTTGTGGCCTCCTCGGAAGGCCTGGTTGGCGCGATGCCTGCGCGGAAAGTGGGGACTTCCGATCTTCGCGGTATCGGGGCGTCCGGAGATTCGGGAGGAACGGAATGATTGCAACTCGTGAATCGGAAAAGGTTTATCGATGGAGCAGACTTGGCCTGGGGTGGATGCTTCTCCTGGCCCTTACGATCCTTGCGCAAGCTGTGCCCTGCGGGGCTTGTTTCTCCATTGTCGTCGGAAAGGACGCCTCGGTCGACGGCTGCGTCCTCGTCGGCCACAACGAGGATGATGAAGCCCCGCAGATTGTCAACCATCATAAGGTGCCCCGGCGCAGCCACCTTCCGGGTACACGGGTGAAGCTACGCAACGGCGGCTCGGTCGAGCAGGCCGAGCAGACTTGGGCCTTCATCTGGTCGGAGATGCCGGGCATGCTCTTTTCGGATAGTTACGTCAACGAATGGGGCGTGACCGTCGCCTCCGACAATTGCCCCTCCCGGGAGGACAAGCCCGAACTGACGGATGGGGGTATCGGGTACATGCTGCGTCGCCTCGTGGCCGAGCGTGCCAGGACGGCGACCGAAGGGGTGCTGCTGGCCGGAAGTCTGGTGGAACGCTTCGGTTACATCGATTCCGGCCGGACGTATATCATTGCCGATCCCGACGAAGGCTGGCTCTTCTGCGTTGTCAACGGCAAGCACTGGCTGGCCCGCCGGGTTCCGGATGATGAGGTCGCCATGGTCGCCAACACATACACGGTTCGCGAGGTCGATCTGGAGGACAGGCAGAATTACCTCGCTTCAAGCGATATCGTTAGCTACGCGAAGTCTCGCGGCTGGTACGATCCCAAGACCGGCGGGCCATTTGATTTCGCCGCGACATATGCCAATCCCCGAGCCGCTTCGAATCCCAACAATTCCGGCCGCCAGTGGAGCGGACTGAGATATGTCGCGCGGACCCCGATCGAGCCCGGTGCGGACCTGCCCTTTTCCGTGGTGCCGCGGCATAAGTTGAAAGTGGCCGATGTGATGCAAATCCTGCGGCATGACAAAGACGCCGGCACGATCTCGGCGGACTCGCCTTTCGTTTGTGCCCTTTGCAGCGGCGCAACGCAAACCAGCTTCCTGGCCCAGTTGCGAAAAGGACTTCCGGCGGATATTGCCCTAGTATATTGGGTTTGTCTTGCCTCGCCGCGGACATCCTTCTATATCCCGTTTCATTTCGGCATCTCCGGTTTTCCCACAGGTTTCTTGTTAGAATCTGAGAGACCGACCCGCGAGGCCTACGACCGCAGGGTCGAGGCGTCGTTCGCGCCAAATCCGCAGGAGGCATTCTGGATGTTCTCAAACTTCCGCGACAAGATTGAGAAGAAGGGACCGGAGGCAATCGCGAGGTCGAAGGCCGAGGCCCGACGCGTCGAGCACAATGCGGTCAAGCTACAGAGGCGGATCGAGCAAGCAGCCGGTGAAATCTACGAAACCGACCGGGCGGTTGCGATGCGGCTGTTGGAGAACTACGGGCGCGGGCTCTACCTGTCTTGTGTGGAGGTGATGGACAAGACGCTGTCTGCGGATTAGACTCGCCTATTCGCCTCGTTTCCCGGACGCGGCGCCTCTGCTGTTTTATAAGTCTTGTAATATTATGCATTTAGGAAAGGTCGTTCCATTGCCGGTTATGCTTGTGTTTCCCATTCTCGCCCACCTGTGTGGCTCAAACGCCGCTACGGATGCCGAGGCCGAACTCCGGGAGCGGGCCAGCCGACTGGCCCGGGAGATCCTGCTCATCGATACGCATGTGGATACGCCGTACGAACTGCGAAAGCGGATGCAGGACATTTCCGGCAGGATTGAGGGAGGCCATTTCGACTACGTCCGGGCCAGGCAGGGCGGCCTCGACGCCGTATTCATGGCTGCCTACGTCCCGCCGGAATACGAGGAGAAAGGCGGTGCCAGGGCCTTTGCCGACGAGACCATCGATATGATCGAGGGTTTCGCCCGGAAATGGCCGGACAAGTTCGTCCTGGCACGCTCGCCGGAGGAGATTCGAGCCAATTTCGGCAGCGGCCGGATCTCCATTCTTATGGGAATCGAGAACGGTTCGGCCCTTGAAGGGGATTTGGGCAATCTGCGACATTTCTACGACCGGGGCATCCGCTATATCACGCTCGTACACTCCAAGAACAACCAGATTTGCGATTCCTCCTTCGACAGCGAGCGCAAGTGGCACGGCTTGAGTCCCTTCGGCCGGGAACTCGTGGCCCAGATGAACCGCCTTGGGATGATCGTCGACGTCTCGCACGCCTCGGATGAGGCGTTCTACCAGATCATGGAGCTTTCCAGGGCTCCGGTTGTGGCAACCCACTCGGCCTGCCGCCACTTCACCCCCGGCATGGAACGCAACATGAGCGATGAGATGATACGCCTTCTGGCGCAAAAGGGCGGTTCGATCCAGATCAACTTCGGTTCGATCTTCATTGATCGGGAGGCCAGCAGCAAATTCATGGAATTCCGACAGGAGATGCGCCGGCACATCGAGGTGAAGAACCTGCAGGGCGAGGAAAAGGATCGCTATGTCAGACAGCAGTGGAAAGAGGCGAGATTTCCCAAGACGCACGTCTGCGACGTCGCCGCAAATATCAATTTTGCGGTGAAATTAGCTGGTGCGGACCATGTTGGCTTAGGATCCGACTTCGATGGGGTCTCGGACCTGCCGGAGGGCCTTGAGGATGCCTCCTGCTATCCAAATGTGATCTACGAACTGTTGAAAATGGGCTATCGGGAGCAGGATATCCGGAAAATCTGCGGCGCGAATTTCCTTCGCGTCTGGGCCCGGGTGTACGAGACGGCCGCCGCCCTGCAGTCGCGGGAGAGGTAAGGGGGGATATCGGCTGCGCCAGGCATGGGAATAGCCCCGGAAAACGCCCCCCGGACTATCCTCAGAAAAAACTACATTTCTTCACTGGTATTTTCCTTGACTGGCCAGTGGCCGAGCCGCTACATTAAATACGCCCCGATGATTTTGACGGCAGCGAGTTGTTTAAGGCAAGAGACAGGTTGTACCCGAGATCTGTGGATCATCTGTTGCGGCGCAGGCATGTTGACTCTGCGAGATGGGTGTATCGGTGCGCGAGGCGGAAGAGACGGATCTTCGGGGAAGTGGCGAGCAGGATGAGCGTGGGCCCGTGTACGGCCATACGGAGACAACTGCCGTTTTTTCAGAGACTACACTGCTTGTGGTAATGGCAGGTGCACCGTCCATCCATGCTCGCGGACGGAAATGCGGTGGGTTCTAGTCGTGAAAGGGAGAGAATTGTATACACAAGGTTCCGATCAAAAGGGCTTGCATCCGGATGCGGCAAAGTACTATTATGATTTTGTGTGGCAGGGCAAGGTGGGTGTGCCGGATGGTATCAGCCGTCATATCCGCCGGTGTCTGCTTTGTCAGGCGCGGATCTGCCGGCTGAAGGAGATCGTTGCAGAGACAACAAGAGGCGAGGCCGATACACAGTGGGATCGCATGGATCGAGACGTCATTGAGAGGCTGAATCTTCACTTCCGCTGCCTGGGCGAGCCTGTCACGTGCTCGCGGGCCAGGCCGTTCCTGCCGGGTCTGTTGATTCCTTCCCTGAAGATCCGAATCCCGACGCCCATCACAGTCCATGTGGACCATTGCCCGGAATGCGCCGAGGACGTGAGCGTGCTCCGGGGGCTCGGCCTCAGTCCTGGGCAGTTGGGACGGCTCGAGCGGCTCTACGCCGCAGGGGACGAGGTGGATCCCTCGCTATGCGGGCGGGCCCAACTGAAGATCCCGGCGTTTGCCGCGGCCTCATTCGAGGACCTTGATAAGGAGGTCCTTAATCACCTGTGCACGTGCCGGCAATGCCGCCGTCTGGTCTACCGGCACCGGGAGAAGATCCTCGAGGGGCAGCCGGCGGAAGGTACCGGTGCGGCGGCCTGCCGTTCGTCCATGGCGGATGTCTTCGACTATGTCGTCGTGTGCGCCGCAGGCGACGAGGCCGGGCCGGTCGGTTCGCATGTCCGCGGCTGCCGACGGTGCCTGGAGGCCGTGCAGGCGCTTCACCGCGCCGTGTACAGCGTTGCCGATCGCGGCAATTCCGGTGTGGTCACGGTCTATACGACCGCTGAGGAACAGAAGGAGACTCCTGCCGCGGATGATCCCTATCCGATGTATCCGATTCACGTGCAGGTGATCGACGGTCGGTCCGCCCCAGCGGTGACCCGACCCTCGTGGCCTGCCGCAACCGTTGCGGCCTTGAGTCACACTGCCACCAATCCCCGCTTTAAACCATGGCTCAAGGCCGCTGTTATTCTCTTCGCGGCGATCCCCCTGACCCTCCTGTTCCTTCACACCCGAACCTCCTCTGGGATCACTCTCGCCCAAGTGTTCAAAGCCTTCGGCAGGGCGGAGAACGTCCTTGTCTCGAAGTTCTATCCGCCGACGGGCGAATTGCTGCAGGAAGTGTTGATCTCACGCGCGAGGGATATTGTCGTTGTGGGCGAAGGGCAGCGGCGCATCTTGTATGACCTGGGCGCAAAGAGAAGATACGTCTACTCGACCCCGGAAGCAACTGCGGACATTGCAGAGTTGAGCGATCTCGATTACGCCAATACGCGCAGACTCGTGGAGGGTTGTTTGGGTTTCACTCTCCGAGATGTCCGGGCGGATGCGACATGGGCTCAGAGGGATGTTGGAACGGCTGAGGGCGTTGAGGTATATGACTTGACTTACACGGTCCAGGACCCCTCCGGGACGTCCACTCTTCTCAAGCGAACGATTATCATCGATTCTCTCACGCGTTTGCCGCAGGAAGTGCAGGCATACCACCGATCACCTTCCGGCGACGAGTGGGCCCCGGAGTCCCGACGTGTATTCGAGTATCCCACAGAAAGCGAGATAGCGGCATTGGTTGGACAGTAGCGGGTGAACCGTGCCTCTATTTGCCGTGCCAGAGAATGGTGTTGGTGTAACTGTCCTCCCCCATTTTCTCCACGAGTAGGTCGGCCGCCTTCTTCAACTCGGCGTGGCCATCAGCGAAACCGACATTCACGGTCTTCTTGGGATGCCGTCCGTCGATGGCATCGCAGGACTGTCCGGGCCACAAGCTCCTCTCCTTGTTGATCTCGAGACCCGGGACGTAGGCGGTATCCTCTATCAAGGAGGCGTCGAGTGGAGCCGGCGGCTCCGCAGTCGCTTGCCACCATGAAATGAGGACGTACCCGCTGTCGACGATCAGCAGAGTCGAGCCGGGGTGGCGAATGCTGCTGGTGGACAAAGGCGGTCCCACGAATGCCTTCTGGTATGGGAGGTCGTTCATGGCTGTCCCGGTCCTGCAAAGCGAGCGGTTGACGCCGTAGTTGCCGCACAGGATGTCGCGGTCCAGGATAGAGTCCTCCAGCTTCCTGGAGGGACATCGGATCGCGTCCATCTGCTCTCTTTCGCGGATCACGCCGGAGAAGTGGAACCACCACCATCCCGGGTAGTCAAACGCGAAGATGCCTATATAGCCGCCCGGAGGGGACCCGACTCTGCAGTCGAAACCATAGGGAAGCGACTGATGCTCGGCCTCGTAGTTGTGCAGGCCCAACAACAGTCCGTGGAGATTGGCCCGGCATGTCACGGTTCTCGCCTGCCGCCGGGAGATCGAAAACACAGGAAACGCGATGGCCGCCAACAGCGCGATGATTGAGATGACCACGAGCAACTCAATCAGCGTGAAAGCAGCATTCTTCATACGGTCTTATTGTAGGACACGATCCATCCCATGTCAATTGGCAACCGGTCGGGAAGTGGCGTATACTCCGCCGGACCGCGTTTTCCGGGCTTCGGGCTTGACTTTTCCGTTCCCGACTGGTAGCCTACGACTATTGTACGTGCGATAGAGTCCCGTGCATGGAGGTCTGGTTCAGGCAGCCTGGTCGAAGTCAGGGAATGACGGAGACCGTGGCAAGGAGTAAGCGCTGTGCGAATGGTCTTTGCCCTGGCCGTGATCGTTGGCGTTGCGCCCCTGAGGGCGGCGAATGTCTGGACCACGGTGTATCGCTGTGATGAAATGACACCTCTACCGGCAGTCGATCCCAACCGTCCCGGCGTCTACGCAGACATTATGGTCGGCACCCGGCTCGTTATCGTCGTCAGCTCGGATACCGGCAGCTACTGGTGGGGCCACCTGCGCCTTTCTTGGGACGATGCTGATTACGCGGCCCTGCGTGGCAGGGGGCCCACGATATTGCCCGATGCTGACGTCCTCGCGTACATCGATTCCTGTCTCGAAGCCGCGGGTGAATGGGCTTCCGCATGGGATTTCAGCGGGCAGGCCGGTATTGGTCTTGAGTTCTTGACCAGTGCCTACGCTCCTGTTGTTCCGGGCGATTGGTTCATCTGCGATTATATGGCTGAGCAAGTGGGACCCTGTGACGTCGGCCTGTATGACCTCTCTGTCAGTTTTGACGCACTCATTGAGACGCTTTCCTTCACGCATGTCCCATCACGAGATTTCAACGACGATACGATTGTCAACTTCGAAGATCTCGCTCTCCTCGCAGAGCATTGGCGCGCGGCCGGCGACTACGATCGGAACAGTCCCGAGGCCGTCTTTGACCTCAACTCAGATCGTCGTGTTGATACCGGCGACCTCTCGCTGTTCTGCGAGTACTGGCTGGAGCGGACGTACTGCAACGACGTTGCGGCCGATCCCAACAATTCCTCGTCCGGCGTGTAGGCCCCACGAGGGATCCGAGGCCTCCTGTGTACACAGCACACCCCAGGGGGCGTCGTCAGGTTTTTGATAGGATGTCATCCTCAGTAGCAGGCGACGATATGGGAGTAATACCATTGTCCGGTGACACCGCAAATGTACGTCGGATCCCAGATACAGGGCATCTGCTCATATCGATACAGCGCTTGGTCGACGCACGTTCCGGACGGCGCGGTCTCACAGCCCCACCGCTCAAAGTAGTGCGTGACCGCGCCGTCACAATCACCGCTTAGCATCGTGCAGAGGACTACCGCCTCCACCTGGAGACGGTTGGTGCAACTCCAGTTGGCAGAGCCGGCAATGGCGCTCGAGACGCCGTCAGGTATTTCGCTGAAGCGTCCGGAGATGGGCCGGTCGGATAGCAACAGCGCCGTCCCGTCGGACCACTCCCGCGGGAACAAATCCGCATTCCGCCGGTAATAGAAATTGGCGCTCGAGAGGTCAACCAGCCAGACGTATCGCTCGTCCGCTTGGTCGAAGACGACAAAGTGGTTCGTTCCCGGGATGTGCAGGATGGCCGCTACCCCCGAGAGGTCCTTCAAGGTTGCCAGATCAGTCGTGACGGCCCGGCAGTACAGGCCACGGCCCTGGGCAAACTGCTTCATCGCGAGCAGGTTCGTCCGCCCGTCGGATCCCACGAGAGGGGCCAGGAGACCGTCGGAGACGGGCCTGCCCAGCCGCGAGGCAGCGTATTGCAGGGCGGCGGTGCTGCAGTTTTGAGGCCGCCTTCCCTGTGCGGCCTCGTAGGTCAGCCGCTGTGCGAGGAGTTCATCCGTATCGGCCGTCCCCGAATATGTGTAGACCGACGAGCTGGCCGAGAGGGGCGAACTATACTCCACCACGGCGTCGATCGCGAGGGGGACGCTGAAGCTGCTCGCCGCGGGGACGCTCGCGCTGACGCTCGTTAGGGTCCAATTGTCGGACTTGAGCAGCTTGTTCGTCGTGCGGTCGCGTCGCTCGATCGAGACGCTGGACGGGACCCAGTTGCCGTTCACCAGCCGATAGCCCGAGCAGGTGTAGCTGACGACTTCACTGCCGCCGCTGTCAAACGTGGCGGCGGTTACGGCGTACGCCTTCGAGGGATCGAGTGTCACGCCCGTTTCCTGTCCGCCAGCGTAGGTGATCGTCATCTCGATTTGCGTCTTGCCGTTGAGATTCACTTCCTCCGCCGAAGTCTGGGCGGCCGCGAGGTCGGCATATGCATACCTGCTGTGTCCCCACGGAATCAGCCCGGCCGTCAGGGGCCCGTTGACGGCGCGGGGCACCTTGCCGGCGGCATCCACGCTCGCCCGGCTGGCCGAGGCCGTGTACCTCGTGTAGTTCTGGCCGTCCCAGGCGAAGATCCGCCAGCGGTTCCAGTTCAGATCGAACTGGTCGGTCATGAAGTTGCCGGCCAGGCTCGCATCCGGCCGCACCGAGTCTTGGCGCGAGTCCACATTGATCTCCCAGTAGAACCGCTCGCCGTCGTACTTCACCGTGACCCGGGAGGTCATGGTGTACTCGTTCGCCAGCTCGTACCGAACGTTGAAGGGAATGGCCTCGAGCTTCATCTTCTGTAGTTCTTCGGTGAGCTCGACTTTGTCGGCGGCAGCCTCGTACTCGCTGAGGGCCTTTTGGATCTCGTTGCTGACTGCGGCCGCACCGAGAGTCTTGGGGGCTCCGTACTCCTGGTGCGTGGCTTGGATGGTGCCGGCGGGGATCCACGTCGTCCGCGGCTGGCTTGTGAGCTGCTCGAAGATTTCGAGCACTTCTGCCTTCTGCAGAGTTCTAGCCGTAGTGGCGGTTGTAACAAGGAAGAGAAACAAGGTGCCGGCCAGCAGAATGCTTCGAGTCTTCATGCGGTTTCTCCTTCCCCCCTGCTCATGGTTATACGTTCCGTAGCCTCAAAACCTCACGGGTGCGCCGTGCCAGAGTTTACCACGAGGCGTGGAGTCTCTGCAACTCAATCTGGACAAAGTTCTGTCCAATGCTCGACATTTTTTTTGGTCGGGCTCCGCCGGTGCAGGGAACCATTCTCATGGTCCTACCGGAGGCGGGATGCACAATGGTCTCTTGCTGGTTTAGAGATTCGGGTCGGGGGCGTTGGGTCCCATTCCGGGCTCGCCGTAGTCGCTCCGTGCGAGCCAGTATTCACGGAAGGCAGCGAAATAGGCGATATTGACTTGTTCGTCCGTGCTGAAATCGAACGCCGTTGCGGGATTGGGCTCGGCTATTCGGCCAGGACGCTTCCCTTCGTGGCTTTGACGATCTCTTCGTAGCTGGTGATGCCCTGCCGTGCCTTCTCCAGGCCGCTGAAGAACAGCGAGGTCATGCCCTCGCGGCGGGCCTGGGCGTCGATCTCGTTGGCGTGCCGCCTGGACACGGTCAGTTCGCGGATGCGGTCCGATAAGACCAGAAGCTCGGTGATTACCGTGCGGCCCCGATACCCTGTAAAGCGGCATTTCGAGCAGCCGCGACCTCTCCAGCCGGCTGGAAATGCGTCCAACCGGGCAAGAGACTTGACCGCCATGGCGACCTCCGGATCCAATTGACCAGCTTCCTTGCAGTGCGGACAGATCACGCGAACGAGGCGCTGGGCGAGGATGGCCTCGACCGAGGAGGCCACCAGATAGGGCTCGATGCCCATATCCAGCAGGCGGGTGATGGCGCTGGCGGCGTCGTTCGTGTGCAGGGTGCTGAAGACGAGATGACCGGTCAGGGCGGTGCGGATGGCGGTTTCGGCGGTCTCGAGGTCGCGAATCTCGCCCACGAGCATGATGTCCGGGTCGTGCCGCAGCATGGAACGCAGGGCCCGGGCGAAGGTGAAGCCGATGTCGGAGTGAACCTGCATCTGCACGATGCCCGGCATATCGTATTCCACGGGATCCTCGATCGTCAGGATCTTCGTATCCGTGGTCTTGAGGATGCTCATGCAGGTGTAGAGCGTAGTGGTCTTCCCGCTGCCGGTCGGGCCGGTAACGAGGATGATTCCATGGGGTTTGCGGATCAGCTTCGTGAGCATGGCGACCTCCTTCGGGGCCATGCCCAGCGAGGCCAGGTCGGAAATCAGTACGCTCTGCGGCAGAATGCGGATGTTTATGGCCTCGCCGTGTCGAGTGGGCAGGATGGAAATCCGAAGGTCGAATTTGTGGCCGGAGACGTCGACCTGGGCCCGACCGTCCTGGGGAAGACGCTTTTCGGCGATGTCGAGCCCCGAGATGATCTTGATTCGGCTGGTGATCCCATCGCGGAAGTACCGTATCGTCCCCGGCATCCCGGCGTCGTGCAGCACACCGTCGATGCGATATCGGACCTTGAGGTCGCTTTCGTACGGCTCGATGTGAATATCCGTGGCGCCGTTGTTGATCGCGTCGGCGAGGAGTTGATTGACGAGCTTGATGACGGAGGCCTCGCGGACCTTACCCTCCTCCATCAGGTCCTCGCTGGCATCGGTCCGATCGGACAGGGCCTCGCGGGAAACCATCTGCTCGACGGTGGCCGCTCCGAGGCCATAATGCCGCCGGATGGCCTTTGCAATGGCCTCCGAGGTGGCGACCGCGAACTCCAGCCGGTGTGAATTGTCGAGCACCAGGGCGATCTCGCTCTGTAATTCCGGGTTGAAAGGGTCACAGGTCGCAATCAGCAAGCTGTCATCCGTAATCCTCAAGGGAATGATGGTGTAGTGAGAGGCAACGTTGGCCGTGATGGCGGCCACGGCCTCCCGCTGGATGTCCTCCGGCAAGGTAGGGCTGAACGCCAGCCCCATCCTCTCGGCTGCAGCCGTCAGAAGCTGGCTCTCACTGACGATCCCGAGCCTCAGAACGCTTTCACGAAGTGAGATCCGCTGTTTGGCAGCCTCTAAACGCGCTGCCTGGTATTGCTCATCGGTCAGTCCGGCCAAGCCTGGCTCGATTCTGATGGAAAGGGCGCTGTTCCGTTCAACCATTGCCTTTTTCCCCGGCACAAATCACAGTTTCCCTGTGATATTGAGCGACCCGTCAGCATCCGTGTTGATGGAATAGCCGGAGCGGACGCCACGGTCTTCGAGCGGGCGGCACACCACCAAGCCAAAAAGGCTTGCCGAAAAATCAGAAAGAGCCGTCAACACGACAGTGTCGGCCGACGCCCTACTAACCATGTTGGAGGACACCGTGGAATTCTGGCTTGTATTTGGGGTAGCCCTTGGACCGGCGTTGCTCGACCCGTAGGATATGACCGAGGGAAAGAAAGGGACATTACCGGTGTTGTGCGTGGATCGAGAGCCGACGTGGCTGCCGCGCATCCGGCCGTACTTGAGACCCTACCGTCTGCACCTTGACCGGGCTTTCTCTTTGGTGCAGGCCCATGAGATGGCAAGCCGGGGGGGCTATTGCCTGGCTCTGATCCGATTCGACGCGGCCGCCGAAGAGCAAATGCCTGGGTTCTGTTCCGCATTCCACACTCGCAATCCTCATGGTGTCGTGATCGTTCTCACCGATGCGCCCGATCCGGTTGTAGAAGAACGTCTGTTCGATCATGGGGCAAATGATGTGGTCAACATCGAACACTCCTCCCCTGCCGGTTTGGCGAAACGCGTACGCGCCCATCTGTCTGCAATCGGTACCCTTCAGGCATGGCCCGGGCGAATCCGGCTGGGGGACGCGATCGTGGATTTCGACCGGCGGGAAGTCCATCGGGAGCATACGGTTCATCAATTGCCGGGGATTCTCGCCGACCTGCTAAGGTACTTTATCGAGAACGCCGACCATGTCGTTTCGCGGGAGGAGCTGCAGAGCTCGCCCATCTGGCTCGATTCGATCTGTACCCCCGCCAAACAGGGCGGAAAAACATTTGATATGAATATCAGCAAGCTGCGCAAGATCATCGAATCGGAGCCGCAGAGGCCCAAGATCATTGTCTCCGTCCGAGGCATTGGCTGGAAGCTTGCCTGCGACGTATTGCAGGAAGGGCCCGAACACGCCGTCCAGAGCTGACACGGCGAGGCGGGCTGCGCCGGCGCTTAGCCCTGGAATACATCGGGGGTCCGGATGCAAATCGGCTCACGACTGATGAAAGGCTCCCCGTATTCGCAGCCGATGGATCGCCCGAAGGATCGCCCGACCCCCTCAACAACCTCGGTGAGGGCCATGGATCTCGCTCTCGGCTTGAATTCCACTTGGCTCTCGTAGGCGCGGATCGCCGCCATTTTCCGGTCCCAGACCCCCGTTACATCGACCACCAGCGAGGGCGGATCATAAAGGAGTCGGTGGGTCGAATAGTAACTGTAGAGCCGTGGCACCCAATGCGGTCCGCCGGACAGGTCGGTCTTATGGAGTTTCGCCTCGAAGCGAGCGGCCTCTATGAGATGTGCGGCCGCAGTATGATCCGGGTGATAATCGGGGATCAGCGGTCCGAACAGCACCGTCGGTCGGTGGATTCGGATGACTTCGGCCAGCTTTCGCCTGTTCTCCACGGTGGCCTCCAGATGCCGGTTGGGCATATTAAGGCATGTCCGCTTCGTGATACCCAGTACGCGACTTGCCTCCCTTGCCTCCTCCTCGCGTCGCTCTCTCGTCCCGCAGGGCGTCGGCTCGCCGTCGGTAAGATCCACAACGACCAGTTCCCAACCGTGTTGCACGAATTTGATGATCGTGCCTCCCATTGCCAGTTCGGCGTCATCAGGATGTGGCGCGACGATCATTGCTGCCTTATAGCCCATTGGCCAAATCTCCGATACGAATCCGTCGTTCAACAAGCCTCGCCGAAGGTTGGCGCAGCCTCTCGCGGGGTTGCCGACCGGGAGAAGGCGACGGCGTCCACCATCCGGCGAAGCCGCCATTCAGGAAAGAGGCCGAAGAAGTACTCACGGCTGCCCCGCACGGCCCGGGAATCCCTCTCCTTTTGGGCCTGCACGATCTGTTGGCTCAAATCGCGGATCTCTTGTGCCGCGTGCACACGCAAACACCGGTTGATGCGTGCGATGAGTTTCCATGCGGCTTTGCGCTGGGAAGCCGTCCGCGTGCGATCGCTGGCCCGAATGATCTGCCGTTTCTTGGCTTCTATGAGGAGCTTTGCCCGGTCATTTCTGTGGCCCGCATCACCCAGGTACAACTCCGGGTTGTGCTCGGCATGGTGCAGCCGGTGACGAAGCTGACTGAGATCACGCTCCCGCCTGGATAAGGAGAGGCATCGAGGCAGTACAGCCGTATATGTCATAACGCCGTAGGGCGCGGGTCTCATGCCAAAGTAGTGTCTTATCAGATGATCTGTAATGGGCTCGTACGTGGCTCCGCCGACACCGTAAATGAACCAGTCGGCCATGTAGAGACGCAGGAAGAGGGTGAGCGGGACGGCCTTGGGCCGCAACGTCCATCCAGCTCGCGCCAGGAAGTCCCTGAGCTGTTGCACCTTGTGTTCCGTGGAGCCGGCGTCGAGCCTCGTCACTTCCGAAAAGCCCACAATCATCGCTGTTCCACCGCCGGCCTTCTGCCTGACACACAGAGTTCTTCGGTCCCCATTGGGGCCGGTGAGCCAGAATGGCAGTTCCGTTTGTCCTCGCTCGCTGTCTATGGCCAGCGATCGGATGCTACCGGGACGGTGAGTTTGCCCTGCCAGTGCGTCGTTGTAGTATCGGGAGAAGGACATGGCGTTTGAAAACGCGGATATGACAAACCCCAAGAATGCGTCGGTTGCACTGAGCTGCGATACGGGCAGATACAGCAAATTGTCCAGGCCCAGAGCCCTGCTCAGTATGGCCTGAAGATACATGATCACATCCGCGATTGTCTCAAAACGATCCCACCTGATGGCGTCGGCGTCACGGGGCCTTGCCCACAGTGCGTTGCAGAACTGTTCCGGGTTGCTCTCCACAACACGGTGGAGGAATTGCTCGATGTACTGAGCCCGCGGGCGCCGGCGTTCGAGAGGGTCGTCCCGCCGTTGCTGCTCTACTGACAACGACCGGCAGCACCAGCTTCCGTCCGGCCGAACCTGTGGGATGGCCATTGTCGGATGACAGACATCGTGATCCAGGACCACCTGCACAGCCGTGCCACGTACGGCCTGAGCAAGCCTGCTGCAGGCCACGGTCTTCATCCATATGCCGCAGTGGTGCCATACGGGCTGATGGCCGGTTGCCACCACGGGCGCCACCGAGAGCAACGGCAGGCAGGTGACCCCCAGGGTCCGGCTGGTGTAGCCTCTGGCCCTTTCCAGAAGTTCCGCACGAAACGCCGACGAACCAGTCGTATGCCCGTCAACCATCTGATTCATCCGGACCAACGCCGGCCACCGTGAAATCTCAGGATCTGCCGAGAGGCCGTCCAATTTCCGCGAGATGGAGAGATTCTTCGAACCCACCACAAAGATCGCGCCCCAATTCCCTTTCGATGATTGCCAGATAATATTGCATCCGTTTCCCGGGATTCTCGAGGATCCCTGCAAAATTCCTCTTCCGGTCGTCATAGATCAGCGGCACGGGAATCTCCCGGATGGTCAGGCCGGCGCGGCTTGCCTGCACCCACAACTGAAGCGGCAACCCATAACCGGCCTCCGTGAGCGTGAGCTTTGCCAGGGCGCGGACTCGATACGCCTTGAATCCGCAGAAGGCATCCGTGAGGCACAGGCCCAGATGTCGGTTCAGCAATCCGGTAACGGCCCGGTTGATCGCCACTCGCTCGGGCGGAGCGGGGATTGTGCCCAAATCGGTCGGTCGCAGGTATCGCGAGCCGCTGATGATATCAGCGTCGTCGTTCCGGATCTCGCAGAGGAACTCGGGTATGCAGGAAGGTTCGTGCTGATGGTCGCAATCCATCGTAATGATCCATGCGAATCCTTCGCCCCCTGCGCACGAGAATGCATCGATCAGGCTGCGACCGTAGCCCATATTCACGCCGTGCGTGACAAAACGCGCACATGCGTGCCTGAGCACCACCCTCTCAAGCAAACGGGCGGTCCCGTCCGTACTGCCGTCGTCGATCACCAATAGGTTGGACGCGTACTGGCTGACGGCCCGGAGCACGTCCTCTACATGATTGGCTTCGTTGAACACGGGCAGAGCGACCAATACATCCTGATCCGTGTAGTCAGTCCTCTCGGTTGTCGGACCCCGGTTGAGACGGTTTCTCGGTGTCGTCATTCACTTCGGCCTCCTTTATGCTCTGTTCGCTGATCTCTTTCAGATCCCCGAAGTCTTCCTTCTCGATGATGACCGGCGTTACGAACAGATAGGTTGTCTTGTGGGTCTTCTGGACAGTCCTATTCTGAAAGAGCAGTCCGATGAGCGGGATATCCCCCAACAGCGGCACCTTATCGACGATGGTTTGTTGATCCGAGGTCTGCAGGCCTCCGACGACGATGGTGTGGCCATTCGGGACGGTGGCCTCGCTGCGGATGCTGCTCGTGTTTCTCGGCGGGGGGATCGATGAGTCACTTGATTCATATCTGAAGGAGTTCAACGTGATCTCGTACTCGACGCGCAGGTAGTCATTCTCACTGATATGGGGTGTGATCGTGAATTGGGTTCCTGCCTCCACGAACCCACCGAAGGAAACCGTCTGCGCGACCTCACCCTGGCTGGTTTGCGTGTACGGCTCCTCCGCGATACTGTTGATGAAGCCGGCGGCGTTGTCGTTGACCAGGATCCGCGGCGCCGAGGTCACTCTGATGTTCTGGTCCGATTGCAGGGCTTTCACGATTGCCTGCACGTTGTCGGGTCTCAAGACGGCCGCCGAGCCACCGGGACTAACGATGATGTCCCGTGCCCCCGTCGTCGGGTCCAGGCCGGCTGACAGTCCGAAGGCACTGAAAGTGAACCCATCCCGGCCGGCATAGCTCAATTCCACTCCGAGTTCCAGACCCTCCGAGGTCGTGACCTCCACGATCCTGGATTCGATGAGGACCTGTCGGCGGCGCTTGTCCAGTTCTCCCACGAGCTTCTCGAGCTCCCGATGCTGTCTCGCCGTCGCCTGGACGATCACCGAATTGGTGGCCGTGCTCACCGCGACGCGGGCCTCAATTTGCGGGATGTATTCCTCGCTCTCCGCGAGTTCGAGTTGACTGGCTCCCTCGGCTTCCTGGGGCACGATCTCCGGCCGGAACCTCGGTTCGCCGGGTCGGGCCTCCCGGTCTTCGCGCCTCTGCAGAAGCTCGCGAATCGCCTGGGCCACTTCCTCGACATCGGCGTTCTCGATCTTATAAACCCTGATGATCCCCGCCTCGTAGGTGCTGGGCACATCGATGGTCTCCACGATGGTGGTCATGACGCGATGGACGGCCGGCGGCGCCGTCAGGAGGATCGAGTTTGTCTTCTCCACGAGGGTCAGGCCGGCGGGTGTGCCGCCTTCCCTGCCGCCCTGCCCCTGCGACCGGCCATAGGAGCCGCCCCGGGTCGGAAGGGCCAGAATCCGTTCGAGCCCCGCAAAGACCTCCGAGGCATCGACGTAGGTCAAATGGTAATTCCTGCTTGTCGGCTCGACGTAGATATCCAGCTTGTCCACCAGCGCCTTCAGTCTTTCCATATCTCCCTGAAACGCTCTCAGAATCAACTGGTTGGTGCGGTCCAGTGAATAGACGCCCACCCCGGCCTGCGGACTTGACAGGCCGCCAGCGGCACCCGCCGAAGGCTCTGTGATTCTCTCGTTCGGATTGGCCGATGGCGGCTGGTCCCCCGTAGCCCTGAGCGGTTGACTCTGTGTCGCCTCGCCCCGGACAAACACTTTCTGAAGTGTCTCGGCCAGTTCCAGCGCATCCATGTACTTCAGGTCGATCACCTCCAGAACCGCTGCAGCATCGTCCGGGACATCGAGCTTCTCGATGATTTCAACGATCGTCTCGAGATTGGCGGGGCTGTCGAAAACGACGATCGCATTGGTCTTCAGGTGCACCACGCTCTTGCCCAGCTTGCTCAGGAACGGCTTGATGACGTTGGCGACCGAATCGGCGACGCCATACTCCAGGCAGATCACTTCCTTGGACAGCCCATGGTGCTGCGCGTATTCGTCGTACGTCATGACCGCGATGACGTCGCCGGCGCGATGGTAGGTGAAGCCGGCCAGGGTCACGACGGTATCCAGCAGCCGCTCGGGGGTGACGTTCTTGGCCCACAGGCTGATCTTCGCCTTGCCGACTTCGGTCGTCGGGAAGATGCTCCAGCCCGTCGCATCGCTGATGATCTGGAACGCCATCGAGATTTCGTCGTTGCTAAATTCGATTCGGCCGATGACGGGTCCCTCGTCGAGCGGACTCGCAGACGGCGCGACGGCGTCGGTCGGGCCCGGCCCGAAGGGGTCAAAATCCGCCCCCTCGCGCAGCGGCGCTGCGGGGATGTCTTCGTTCCTGCCGGCCCCGAACGGGGCCACCAGCAGGGTTGCCACGAGGATAAGAAGGGCCGTTTTCTGTTTTCCGTTTCCTACTCTCGGCATGTCATCACTCCGCTCAGAGGCTTAACGTTACCGGGTGATCCACGATGGTGATCTCAATACTCCTCTGGCCTATGCCGACGACCGTGAACAGGTCTTCCACGGAATCGCCGACGCGGCATTTCTTCAGGCCGCTCTTTTCCACGTTGACGTAGGCCACGAGCTGGCCGTCAATCGGCAGGATGCATTGCAGCTTCAACTGGGAGAGGATCTTCTCGATGGTTTTGTCCGCCATGGGCTTATCTCTGAGCGGCGCGGCGGACTTGAACAGTCCCGCGCGCATCGCCGCCGCGATCCTGTCCGACACGGTGTCGCGCGCCGACAGTCGTTCGAGCAATCGGTCGGCGGACAGGAGCTCTCCCGTGACAACCGTACCGGGCGGCTCGTCGCTTGCTCGGATCGGCCTGGCGAGTTCCAGAACCAGCACGACGGTGAGGACGAGCAGGCCCGTACCCAACGCAGCCTGCAACATAAGCCAGAGGCTGTAACGTCGAACGAGCGCGCGTAGAGTTCTCGTGAACATCCGATCCCCTAAGCTCCCGACTCCGCCACCACTTTTGTCACCAGGAAAGAGGCATATACCTCATCGGTTATTTCGCGCGCCTTAAGACCGAACTGCTCGATCCGCAGCCCACTGGCGTGGGCCTCGATCAGCAGGATGAACTGAAGGACATCCCGGATGTGACCCTGCATTTCGATCTTGACCGACAGGAGGCGATAGAACTCCTCCTTGACCGTGGGCAGCAGCTTCACGGATCGAGTCTTGACGTTGAGGGTCGAGTACAGGTCGGTGAGCTCTCGCGTAAACACGGACATCTGCTGCTGGTCAGTGCCCGTGCCGGCGATCAGGGGTTCGATTTGCTCGTACATCCTGTCCACCCGATTCTGGACGAGCAGGTCCGCCTGCAATCTCGCCAGCCTCACCTGCAACTCGTGCATCCGGACCAGGCGGGCCTTTCGCTCCTGGAGCTGCGGCTCGATAACGAGCGTGAAGAGGGCCACGGCGAGAATCAGCAGCACCGTCGTCACGGCCAGAAATGTCTGACGGGCGATTCTCATGGCTTGACTCCTGCCGCATCGTCCCCGACGCCCGGCAGCGCCGTCGGGCCGACGGAACATTGCGCCTTGAATTCCACCACGCTGGTCCCGCCGGCCCTGGGGATCTGTTGCGCGTTGATGATCTGCATGGTCTGCAGCAGGTTGGCGTCCTGAACCGCTTCGGTATACTCGAAGGCCGTGGGCAGCAAATCCGCCTGCCCCTGGATATCGATGGACATCGCGCCCTGTTTCCACGTGACATCCAACCCGCTGATCGAGATCGCGCGGGGCGTGGTTTCGTAGAGTTCCGCGAGGGTCTCGGCGATGCGGCCGCGGTTCGACAACTGCCGCTGGATCGCCCGCAAATGCTGTCTCTTGCGGTCCACGCCGCCGGCCACCTTCTGGATCGGAGCGATCTGTTCATGGAGGATTGCGCAGGTCTTCTCAAGTCGGCGATTGGCCGCTGCGAGGCAAGCCCACGCCAGGAACACCAGAAGCAGCGACATGATCCCGACCCGGAGGCCATTGACAAGCAACGCGCGTTGCCGCTCTCTCGCCAGGTATCCTCGCGGAACCAGGTTCGTGTGGGGCTGTTTACCGGCGACCGAGAGTTCCAACAGGCCGGCCGCTACTACGTCCTCGTAGCTCTCGTTGCCACCGCCGTCGAGAGTTCCACCGCCCCAGCGATGGCGACGGACTTCAGGTCCCGCCGTGATTCTTACATCCAAGGCGCCGGCATCGCCCATCTGTGAGCGTAGGTGTGCTTCCACAGGCGAGATGAGGTCCTGTCGCCCGGCGAGCACGACCATGATCCTGTCCTCCGGGCAAGCCGCGATCTGCCTGCCCTGGTGCAGGATCTCCCGAGCAACCTCCAAAGCGCTCGCCGCAGGGTCGCCGTTAAGGTGCATTCTCTGACCGCTCTGGAAGTTGCTTTCCTCGGACGTCAGGATGTGACACTGTTGGCGCCCGGCCAGAACGAAGACGGACCGCTCCTGTGGTCCCCTGCGCACCTTCTTGAACCACGCATGGGTCGCCACGATATCCGGAATGATTCTCTGCGGCTCGATCCCGATTGCCTTATAGCCACCCAGATAGCGCTCCAGCACATCCGCCTTGACAATGTACACCAGGACATCCAACAGGTTGCCCTGTCTGCCCGCTACGGTGCATCCGTAGATGACCTCCTCGGCGGGCAGCGGCACGAGAGACGGGACCTCGAACTCGATCATCCTGGCCGCCTCATCGAGGTCCGCCGCCGGCAGGCTGAGGGGTTTGACGATGCACAGGTCTCGAGGCGCGGCCACGGCCCACTTTCGTACGACAATGGCTCTCTGCGAGAGGGCCCGTCTCAGTTGTTCGAGAGATTCGAATCGCAGGCAACGGAGCGAATCATTGCCCTTCACGCAGACAACGGCCTGGCCGTTCTCGGCGACGCTCAGGGACGCCCATGTTGTCTTGATGCGTGTGGTCTCTTTCACGGCAGTTTTTCCAGGTAGAGCACTTTCGATCCCTCTTGGTCGCAGCAGATCGTCGCCAGAAGACAGCAGGTATGGCGCCTATCGAGACGTGCCTGGCAGAAGACTCGAAAGAACCGGGACTGAAAGCAGCAGTATTCAACCAGCAGTCCGGCCTGCAGTTCCGTGAGCCCTTCGATCTCGGCCAGATCCTCCGGGCCTTCGGCGATCCCATCATCCTCTGTCCCGGGGGTTCCATCGGGGCCGGCCCGCCATGCCATGACGCTTTCCGCCGCGGCCGCGTCGAACCCCGGCAGCGCTTCCAGGATCGCGGGCGATACCGTGTTGATGTTGAGCGTCCCATCACCATGGACGGTAAAGACGTCCAACAGGCCCGGTTGAGCGTTTCCGCCATCGTCTCCGGGCCGGCGGGAGCCGCGCTCGCCGGGGCCCACGTGACGGAGCAGTTCGCCTAAATACAGTGTCCGGTCGATCCCTTTGACCAGAAGCAATTCCTTCATCGCAACACATGGACCGTTCTTGGCCACATATGGCCTCGGAAGCCGCAAGTAGAAGTCGGTCTCCGCCCCGCCGGGGCCGGTGTCATCGTCGGCATCGATCCAGTCCAGGATGCCGCACAGGACGTCTTGCTCGATGGCGCCAAGATTCTCCCAGGCCCCAGGGTCCGAGCGATTGACGTTCAAGTACTCCTGCTCGTCACGCACGAAGTAGGTCAGCGTCGGGCCTTCTGCGGCCGCGAACTCCGGTATCTGCTCGAACAACTCTTCTTCCTCCGCCTCGGCCGCAAAGGTACAGACGATTGCTGTCCTCCCAGGCGACAGTTCGGTTTCCTCCAGCAGGGCCTTGATCCTCTCTATGCCGCCGAGGGCCAGGTAATGCGCCTGCACTCGTTTCGCGTGCGACTCCGCAAGTTTCAGCTCAATACGCGTGCGATACGCCAGAGCGACCGACAGGGCCGTCATGCCGGACAGCACAATCAGCACCAGGATGAGAATGCTGCCCGTTTCCCTACGATTCGTGTCGAGCCTTTCCGAAGGCGCGTACATCCACTGGTCCCTCTG
>CBFDBY010000101.1:0-22040 GCA_965603165.1 uncultured Phycisphaerae bacterium | reverse complement strand
TGCTCTCAGATCAGCCCCGAGTGGGGATCGCAGCGCATCCGGGCGTTGTCCATTCGCAAGGTGATTCTGGATGCGCTGAAGAGCCTTGTCACCCGGGATGCCTCAATCGACCAGAGTCGGACGGAGACCTCGCTGATTCGGCAGTTCCTCTATCCGAAGTTCGGGCCGGGCCAGCTCTGGGAAGCGGTGGCTGCGACCATCCGGGAAGGCGGCGGAGAGATTCACCTGCGGCAGAAAGTCGTCGGTCTGCGGACCGAAGGCCGCAGAATCGTCGAAGTGGTCGTCCGCAAGGAGGATACGGGAGAGGTCGTCGCAAGGCCGGCGGATCATGTCTTCTCGACCATGCCGGTCCGCGAGCTGATTGCCGGTCTCGGGACGGCGGCGCCCGCTGAGGTCCGCACGGTTGCCGAAGGACTGATGTACCGAGACTTCGTCACGGTCGGGCTGCTGCTCGAAAAGATGAAAACGACGAAGGGCGCACGGGACCAAACGGAATCGGGCCTGTTTCCAGATAACTGGATCTACATACAGGAGCGGGACGTCAAGGTCGGGCGATTGCAGATCTTCAACAACTGGAGCCCGTACATGGTGCGGGATCAAGGCACGCCCTGGATGGGTCTGGAGTACTTCTGCAACGCCGGCGACGAATTATGGAGCAGGCCGGACGACGAGATGAAGAAGTTCGCCATCGAGGAGCTGGAGCGACTCGGCATCATCGACGGCAAGGACGTGCTCGACGGCACGGTCATTCACATGCCGTACACGTATCCGGCCTACTTCGGGACGTACGACCGATTCGCCACGGTCCGGGCGTTTACGGATGAGATCGAGAACCTGTTCCTGATCGGCAGGAACGGCATGCACCGATACAACAATCAGGACCATTCCATGCTGACCGCCATGACGGCCGTCGAGAACCTCATGGCCGGACGCATCTCGAAGGAGAACATCTGGGCGGTCAATGCTGAGCAGCAGTATCACGAGCAGCAGGAGGACGAGGATCGACCTTCAGCCACGCCGCCCCGCCGAGAACCGACGATTGCGCCCGCCCGCTCTCAGTAGACTCGGATTCCCACAAGCGAAAGAGATTGATGTACCGCTCCGGGCTCACCTTGAACTGAGTGACAAACTCGTAAGGGCCCGAATCCTCTGCCGCGGCGAGCGCGCTGAGATTACCGAGGCTGTAATATCCATAATAGCGATTTGTGGGCTCCAATCCCAACCGTGAATCCCAGGCGATGTAGGTGATCCCTCGCGCGCGACAGTTCTCGATGAATCCGTTTGGATCATCGGCTCTCATCTCGCCGGTATGAATGAGATCGGCCTGGCGGTCGGGCAGATACAGCCCCAGGACGCCGGCGTAGGTCGTCAGGAGCTTGTCCTTCGGCCCGGCGTTGTCCCGGAACCAGTCTACCAGCAGCTTGAACTCCAGGTCCGTCCGGCCGTTGCCCATCACGCGGGCCAGCGTCCATTGGTTTGAGACAGTCACGAGGACCACGAGGGCCAGCACGAGCACGCGCTGCATGGGCCGCTCCACGCCACGACACAACCATCGTGCGAGGAGGAACAGAACCGCCGTCGCGATCACGAAGTACGGCATACTGACCGATCGCGCGCTGTTCTGCGCCAGGTCGGGCAGCAGCGACGCCCCATCGACCGCCCACAGAACAATCGCCGTCACAGCCGCACCCTGCAAGACAACCCTCCATCGGGCGGACAACCGGAGCTCTTTGCGGACGACAAGCCAGATGCTTCGCAATCCGTACACGGCTACGATGAGGAAGATCCAATGTACCATGGAACAGAAGCGAGCGAGGATGAACGAGTGAAGCGTGTGCACCACGATATACACGAGAAGAAACGCCAGCAGGCCGAGGACCTCGCGGTGACGCTCCGCGACGGCCTGAATCACGCCGAAGCAGAAGCCGACCAGAACCGGGATGCCGACACAGATCGCAAAGACACCAGCGATACCCGTGGGAAGACTCTCAGGCGCCCGGAAAAGAGGCAGGATGACCACCGCCCAGATTTCCGCCAGGCACCGAACCAGAGTGCTGCCCAACGATCCCTCCGAGCCGAGTTCCCGAAGGTAGTGCGTCGAGCCCTCATCCTGAAAATTCATCACGGTCCCCAGAAGCCAGATCCCGAGTGGGATGCTGGCCGCCGCCGCATAGGCAAACGCGCGAACCGCCCCCCGGACGCTCCGATCTCGCACGAGATCGAGAATGAAGGCCACGAGGATCAGGGCCGCCGCATCGTACCGGACCATCGTGGCGGCCGATGCAAGGACGTAACGCCAGCGGGATCGAGTGAGGATGCAGAAGAACGTCACCAGGATGAAGAAGTACAGGGTCGTCTCGGCGATGGGCTCTCGCAGGTTCTGCAGGGTCCATGGATTCATGGCGACGATCAGCGCCACCCAGCACCCGGCGCGCCCGATGATCCGCCTCGCGATCAGCCACAACAGCACGACGCTGAACGGATGAAGGATCGCGTTCAGCAGCCAGCCCGCGGTGAGCTCGGGATGCGGCCCCCTTACGAGGCGGCTGAGGCCGACCTGCAGCAGGCCCACAACCGGCGCACGTTTGAAGCTGGAGGGAACCTGCAGGGAGAGCAGCTCACGACCTACCCGCAAAAATGCCGTGACATCGGGATTGGGGATGGGCTTGTGCCCGAAATACAGGACGGACTGATATGCGCCGAACCCGAGCAGTAAGGCCCCAATGAGATAAGGTAGTGCCGCTTCTCTTGCCGATGGGCGAGGCGTCAGCAAAAGGCGCGTATCCACAGAATCGAGCGAGTCCTCGCCTCGACGCTTCCGGACCTGTCTGTGCCACTCATTGGCCCGGTCGTCACTCCACACACTGTCACGGACATCGCGTGCATTGTCCGCCTCCATCGGTGGTGTCAGAAGCGTCCCCCGTGCGTTCTCGTGTCCCGGCATATGTTGTCCCCGTGGTCCCATAAGAAGCAAGGCCATCCTGCAAGGTCACCTGCGATACATCGGCTGTTGCGCAGACGAGGATGAGCAGGAGGTTGCGGACGAGGTGGGACAATTCATTCGCGCCGATGGACCGGCAGAACGCGCAGACCGACCTACGGGTGCGACGGCTGAGACCCCCGCCAATTGAGGACGACGCAAATCTGGGACTGCTCGGAAGCACGCGGATCGTGGAGCATCAGAAGGCGTCCATCGGGAGCGACATCGTAGGTCTTGCAGTAGACGCAGTAAACGAATTCGTCATCGAACAGCACCTTAGTGCCCATAACCACGAACCCGGACCTGGTGTCAACCTGTGCGGCTATCAGTTTGCCCTCATGGCGGTAGTAGAGTTCCCTGCCGTCGGGCGACCAGACCGGTTCGCGGCCTCCGTCCGGTGAGACGAGCACTTTCGGACCCGGTCCCGGACAGGGCTTCACGTATACCTCCGACCGTCCGGACTCTTCGGATGTGTAGGCAATCCAACGGCCGTCGGGCGCCCAGGCCGCCTGCATCTGATAGCTGAGGTCGCGCGTGAACGGCGTCCGTTCCAGAGTCCCTTCCTGGGCCACGGAGACAGTCCAGATATCATGACCGAGATAGGGATCGTTCGGATCGCTGCAATCGACGAGGAGCGTTTGGCCGTCCGGCGCGCAGTCCCAGAGTTTGTACAGGTGTTGCGGCCGCCCCAGGACCCGGGGTTCGGCCTGGCCCTGGGCCAACTCGCAGATTCCCTCCTGCCGATCCACATAGAACAAGGCGTCGCCTCCCCAGGTGAAGAAGTGTCTGGCCCGGCCTTGGGACAGATCCGTGGTCGTGCCGCGGGCCACATCGTAGACCCAGGCACTCGGGCTGTCGCCCCCGTCGTAGGCGCAGAGAGCGACCCGGGTGCCGTCGCTTGAGATTCTGGCTTCGTGGTAGTTGTGCCAACCCACCTGCAACCGTTCCCGCTTCCCGTCGCGGTCCACCCAGACCGGCTGGACCTTTCGCGTGTTCCACCGTCCAGGAATGAAAGCCAGAGCCCCGGTCGACGCGACCGCGAACTGCGACACGCCAAGGCTCGAAGCCCACACTTCCGGCACCACCATCACGTGCGGCTCCTCCAATGTGAGTGAGCGTGGATCGAAACGCACGGCATACAGCGACCAGTCGCGACCATAGAAGAGATACGCCGCCCCGTCGTAACGGGCGAAGCTGTAGCTGCCTTTCACGAGCACGGAACGCCGACCATCGTTCAGTTGGACGACCTCCAGAGCCGGTTCCTTCCCTGCGTTTCGAAAGAGCACGGCGCGACCGTCGGGCAGCGCCTGCGGCCAGTGATGGCCGCGCTCCCCCACGTTCGGGTCAGGCGTGGTGAGCTGTTCGGGGCTGCCGCCCGAGGCGGAGATGCGAACGAGCCCATCGCGGAAATCCGGCGTGAAGATGATGTGTCCGTCCGCGGTCCATGTCCCGCCGCGGAAATCCGGAGCATCGGCCAGCGTGACGGGCACGCCGCCGCCGACCGCGACCTTCTTCAGCTTGCGCAGATGGTGGTCAGCAAACCCGATCCATTGCCCGTCAGGCGAAAAAAACGGGCAGATCGCGCCTTCGGTCCCGTCCAAGACCCGGACATCGAATGCATCGAGGGACCGAAGAAAGAGTCGTCGCCTGCCATCCACGTCCTCGGCAACGTAGGCCAAAGTCTTTCCATCCGGGGAAAACGCCAGGGCGGGAAAGACCAGACTCAGACCCGGATAGCTGATGTGTCGCGGGATGACGAAACGGGTCGTGGGCGCGGCCGGGATGGATTGCGGCCGCGAGAATCTCCGGGACACCGCACCCCAGAGAATCGCGACGAGAACGACCAGCAGAACTGCGATCCCTATCACCGGGGCAGGCCGAAAGCCCTTCACTCGGCCCATCGCCGTAGCGATCGGTGGCGCCACCTCGGGAGGATCCAGCGTCTCGCGAATCTCGACGGCGGCATCGCCGGCATGCTGGAGCCTGTCGCGAGGGTCCTTCTCCAGACAGCGGCGCAACAGCAGCCTTATATTGTACGGCACGGCCTCCGGCAGCAGCGTCCAGTCGGGGGCGCGTTCCAGGACGCGGGCAATCGTATCAGAGACCGTCGCTGCCTCGAAGGCCAGCTTGCCCGTCAGCATCTCGTAGAGAACGCAGCCAAAGGACCAGATATCGGTGCGACCGTCCACCGCCAGGCCTCGGGCCTGCTCGGGACTCATATAGGCAGGCGTACCCAACAAACGGCCTTGCTGCGTGAGGACAGTGTCCGGAGATTGACCAGCGTGCGATGCGATCTTGGCAATGCCGAAATCCAGGACCTTCACATTTCGGTCCGGATCGATCTTGATATTGCCCGGCTTGAGATCCCGGTGAATGACGCCCTGCTCATGGGCGGCTGTCAGCGCCTCAGCGATCTGCCGGGCGACAATCAGGGCTTCCTTGATGGGTAACGGGCCTTGCTTGATGCGTTGGGCAAGCGTCCGGCCGCCCACGTATTCCAGAATCAGGTAGCACGTCCCGTCGTCCTGCTGGAGGATGTCGTGAATGACGCCGATATGGGGGTGACTGAGTGAGGCCAGGACCTTCGCCTCGCGCTGGAACCGCTGGCGGGCGGCCTGGTCTTCGAGCAGATGTGCGGGCATGGCCTTGACGGCCACGGTGCGATGCAGCCGGGTATCGTCGGCCTTGAAGACGACTCCCATGCCGCCCCGCCCGATCACTTCCGTGATTGTGAAGGGGCCGATCGTCCGGCCGAGCAGAGCTGCGCCGCCGGGATCGTCCTGCAATTCGTCCTCACCTACCTCTTGCAGGGAATCCAGAAGCGAATCGACCTCAAGGCAGCCGCGGATCTTCTCGCGAAGCCGATGTCCAAGGAGAGGGTGTCTTTCCACGAATTCATCGAGGTCAACCGGCTCACCCTGCAACCGCGCTTCCATGAACTCCCGGACCGCCTGGTCCAGCAGCTCGTCCTGGTTGTCATGAGGGACGTGGGCCATCAGACTCTTTCAAATTCGTTGGCCAGCGCAACGATGGCTCGGGAGAGCAGCTTGGCCACCGCCGCAGGTGTCTTGTTCAAACGAGCGGCTATTTCCTTGTGGCGAACGCCTTCGATCTTCGCCAGCACGATCACGTGGCGGTACTCGCTCGGGAGGCGGTCCATGGCCAGCTCCAGCCGGTCGAACTCCTCGCGTCTGCGAAGGACAAGGCTTGGCGTCGTGGTCACGATCGGGACCGCCGCAGCCGCAGGCCGATCTCCGGCGAGAGAGTCCGCAGCCGGGAATTGGGCCTCGCGCCGCACATCCCGCTTGGCCGCGTGCATCCGATCGATATGGTCTCGTATCCGATTCTCGGCCACGCGGGCCAGCCAGCGCAGAAAATCCCCCTCATCACGATAGGCAAAGCCATCCAGGTTGCCGACGGCCGCGACCAGAGCGTCCTGGACGAGATCCATCGACTCGAGCTGGGACCGAAGCTCCGGCCCCATGCGAAGCCGAACGATCCGACGCAGCCGTTCCCCGTACACGCCGCATAACCGGTCCAATGCGGACGCATCGCCGTTCTGGGCCAGCGAAACCAACTGCTGTGTCTTTTCGGCAACCTCACTACCCACGGGCTATGAACTCCCAAATGCGCAGGACCACGTCACAATTATACCATTTTTGCCAAGAAACACCAAAACCCGCGTCAAGTCCGCATGGCTTTCCCGCTAAGAGAAATAGAACGTAAAGAGTTCGGCCGAACGAAGTCACGAAACGCATGACAGGAGGACCTACAATGAAGCTTTCGAGAGTGCAGAAATTTGGTTTGACTGTGCTGGTCTTTATCGGTCTCGCCCACGGCGCGGGTCAAACAGCCAGTGCGGCATTCGTCCTCGGCGAGCCGGTAAAGTCAGGGGCCCCGCTCAACACCACCAGCGACGATTGGAGCATGACGATCACGGCCGACGGATTGACGGCCTACTTCAGTACGGCACGCTTCGGCGGCCGCGGCAGCGACGACCTGTGGATGGTCACGCGACCGACCCCAAACGAGCCCTGGGGCGAGCCCGTGAACCTGGGGCCTTCCGTCAATACGAGCGCCTCGGAGGGCTATCCGAGCATCTCCGCCGACGGCCTGACGCTGTTCTTCTCCGAAATGTTCGCGAGCACGAGGAGCAGACCCCTTCGTCCCGGCGGAAGAGGCGGGCAGGACCTCTGGATGACCACCAGAGCGACGACCGAAGACGACTGGGGTACGCCGGTGAACCTCGGACCGGTCGTGAACAGCGCGGCCGATGAGCGGTGTCCCTGCATTTCCGCCGATGGACTCAGTCTCTATTTCGGTTCGAACCGGCCCGGCGGCTCAGGGACGCTCGATCTATGGGTAAGCACGCGCCCGGACACCGGCAGCGACTGGACGACGCCGGTCAACCTCGGCTCGGCGATCAACAGCTCCGACGATGATTCCGATCCCAGCCTCTCCCCGGACGGTCTGACGCTCTTCTTCGCTTCGTGGGGACGTCCCGAAGGCTTCGGGTCCCACGATCTGTACGTCGCGACCCGAGCCTCTATCAACGATCCGTGGAACCCGGCCGTGAATCTCGGACGGCCTGTGAGCTCCAGCAGCGGCGATGGGTGTCCCTGCTTCTGGGCGGGCGGTCCAACCCTATTCTTCATACGCTATGGCGGACAAGCCAGCGGCTTCGACTTCTGGCAACTGCCGATCACGCCGACCACGGATTTCAACGGCGACGGGAAGGTCGATGGCAACGAGGTGCGAATCCTGGCGGAACGGTGGGGCCAGGATGCGCCCGTGGCGGACATCGCACCGGCCCCGTTCGGGGACGGCTTGATTGACCTCCGGGATTTACGTGTCCTGGCGGATTATATCGGCGTTCAGGTGAACGACGGGACGCTGCGCTCGCATTGGGCCATGGACGAGACAGAAGGCCTGATCGTTTCCGACTGCATGGGAGGAAATGACGGCGAGATCATCGGTCTGCCGCAGTGGCGGCCGAACGGTGGAGCCGTCGGCGGCGCGCTCGAGCTGGACGGGGCGACCTTCGTCACCGCCGACGCCGCCCTCAGTCCGGCGGATGGCCCCTTCAGCGTCCTGGCCTGGATCAAAGGCGGCGCCCCCGGGCAGGTGGTGATCTCCCAGGGAGCCGCCGCCAACTGGCTGATGGCGGATGTCGTTCAGGGCGCATTGGCGACCGACCTCGCGAGCGACGGCCGGTTCGGCGGCGGCTTGTCGTCCCAAGCGGTCATCACAGACGGTAACTGGCATCGGATTGCCTTCTCGTGGGACGGAAGCAGCCGCCGGCTGTACGTGGACGCCGTCCTCGCGGCCCAGGACACGCACAGCGGTCTGGGAGGCTCCTCCGGCACGATGCTCATCGGAGCGGGCAAGATGATGACCCCGGACAGCTTCTGGTCCGGCTTGATCGATGACGTTCGCATCTACAACCGCGTGGTCTACCCTTAGCCCACACCGTCTCCGGAACAGCTACCTCCGGCGGGGTCGTTCGTGACACGCCTCGCCGGAGGCCTCCTGTGAGGACCAACAGAACGACCGCTACGCGTCAGACGCCCACGGAAACGGCCTAACCTGTCATTGCGAGGAGCACAGCGACGAAGCAATCTCCGCTCCCGAAACGCGATGCATGGCGTTTGGGGGGCCTCTCCCATCCCGGGGATTGAGATTGCTTCGCTCCGCTCGCAATGACATGGCGCCTGCGTGGGCGTTCTATTCCACTTCCTGCGTGACGACGTCGAGGATCCGCTTCTCGCGGTGCAGCAACAGATCGCCGAGCGGGCCGAGACTGAACCGGTAGACAATGGCGACGAGAAACAGCTCGATCGCGGAGAAGACCAGATTCGTCGGAGCGGCCGGTAGCCAGCCCGCCGCCGAGCACAAGTGCCCCACCAGCGCCGGCAGGAACGCGGGGACCAGCGCCGCCGGGGCCGTCGCATGACACAGCAGCATCAGAAGGCGCGTCTTCGCAGGGGCTTTCGTCCGCTTCAGCGAACCGGGGGCAACCCAGTGGGGAAGGAGCGAGGAGACCAGGTTCCCCAACATGCTCAGCAGCAGGAAGGCGGTCAGCAACTGGAGATACGCGGCGGCAACCACGAGCGGTGAGACCTGAAGCGCGATCGCGGCGACCAGGAGAATGATCGATCCTGTTACCAGCGCGAAGGGCAGCAGGGCAAGGTTCTTGCCGAGCAGGATCTGCGACCGGGGCACCGCCGACAAGACCAGTGTGCGAAAGCCCGCCCGGTCGAAGCCGAACTGATTGAACATGATCTGCATCATGCCCAGGAACGGAGCCATCGCGGCGCCCGTGGCGATAAACGCGCGCACGCTCCCGGGAGGAGGGTCCGAACGGGAGAGCAAGCTCACGCCGAAGATCAACAGCCAGACGAGGTTGATGGCCAGCGCCATCTTGACCTCCGTCGCGCGCATCAGCGAGCGAAAGGAAGCGAGAGCCAGCGCGCCGGCCTCTTCCGAGACGACAGGCAGAGTTCTTTCGAGCAGGATTCGCCCCGTCACGGCGGCCGCGGCGACCTCCCCGTCTCTTCGTTTCCACTTTGCACCGCTAGCTCGCCCTTCGTAGAAACGACGTGTGGATCGGTACGCGCATCCGAGGCCCAGAGCGCCCAGGCCGCAGGCGCCGGCCGTACCCAGAGCCGCCGGCTAGGCGTTGCCTTGACTCAGGGACATCGCACCGTACCCGACCCATAGAGGCGGCGCCACTTTATGCACCAGCAGGACAGCCGAGGGCACGCCCCGCTCGTCGGCCCTCTCTGCGGCGGTCTCCCTCTTCTCGCGAGGCGACTCATCCTCGTCGATGACCTCCGCGAAAAAGCCCGGAAGCTGTGTCAGCAGGATGAACGCCACCGTCGCGCCTGCCATGATAGCGCGGTACCGTCGCGGGTTCTTCATGAGCATCACCAGCCAACCGCGAAGGTAATACGTCCAGGCAGTAAGCATGAACAGGAAGCCAAACACCAGAGGCAACAGCCACGCCATAGTCCGGTCATCGCGCCAAGCCAATCCTATCGAAAGCCCCACCATCCCCGGCAGGAAGGTGATGACGCTCAACGTGACATACGACGCGAGGTAGTTTATGAAGAAGATGCCCCTCAGCGAGATCGGCATGTGCAGGATCTTGGTTACGTCGATGGCTTCGGCCCTCTGCATCTCCGCAACGATTCCCGCCAGCCAGAACAGCAGGAACAACGCGATGAGCAGGTCCCAGACGAGGAGCATCACCATGGGCGAAACCTCGGGCATCGCAAATGCGCCGGCCAACAGGCCGCCGATGCCCCCCGCAGCACCCGCGCAAACGAGAAAAACGGCCACCACCAGGGTAATCAATGCATTCAGGGGCCCGCTGCGAGTCCACTGGTTCCGCGTCAGGCGCCACCGCAACCAGAGGATCGTGTGCAGTTGGCTCACGCGCTTTCAACCCTCCAGCACGTCCGGCCGCTTCTCGGCACCCCGAGCCTCTCTCTCGTCACCCCGAGCCTCCCTCTTGTCACCCCGAGCGAAGTCGAGGGGTCTGGACGGAAGCCGGAGGTGACCTGCGGCCGCGGGCAGATGTCTCGACTGCGCTGCGCTTCGCTCGACATGACAGGAGGGCGGGCCGCTCCGCTCGACATGACACGAGAGAGACGTTTCACTCGACATGGCGAGAAGAGGAGATGTTTCGCTCCACAAGACAGGAGCAAGAGCCGACATGGTCATGACGAGCCCTCCAGCCAGCTTAGCGTTTGCCGTTCGATCTGCCCGTGGCCGACGGTTTCGAGGAAGCGGTCCTCGAGTGAGCCGCTCTGGCGAACGGCCTCCATGGTGTCCTGACACATGAGTTTGCCGTTCGAAATAATGCCGACAGCCGTGCAAAGTCTCTCCACGATCTCCAGAACGTGCGACGTCAGGAAGACAGTAGCCCCTCGCTGCACGCAACGTTTCAGAGTATCGCGCAACACGCGGGACGCCACGGCGTCGACACCCTCAAACGGCTCATCGAGAAACAGGATGTCCGGGTTCGCAATCAGGGCCGCCGCCAGGGCCAGCTTCTTCTTCATGCCGTGCGAGAATTCGAGAGTGAGCTTCTTCTCCTCTGCCAAGTCCATCATGGCCAGCAGCTCTCGGCAGCGGTCGCGCACCGTCGCGACCGGCAGGCGGTACATCCGCCCGACGAAGGTGAGGTACTCCCGCGCGGTCAGGTTGTCGAAGAGGGCGAGCTGTTCCGGCACGACGCCGATGCGACGCTTGACCTCCCTCGCGCCATGGGCATCGGACAGGTCCTGATCGAGGATGCGCATGGCGCCGCCCGTGGGGGCCAGCAGACCGGTGAGCATCTTGATCGTGGTAGACTTGCCCGCCCCGTTGGGGCCGAGGAACCCGTAGAAGGTCCCCCGCTCCACGCGCAAGTCCAAGCCGTCCACGGCCAGGAGATCGCCGAAGCGACGGGTAAGCCCATTCGTTTCGATAGCCAGAGTCATAGCGGACGTCAGTCTATTGACCAAACCCCGCCATGGCAAGGGCGTATTGGAGGCATGATCAGGGGCGGCTAATCCCGCAGGTGCCAGTCCAGGCCATGGATTCCGTGCCAGTGGGGTATATCGCCATCAAAGTTAAATTGGAAGGGTAAATTGCCTTCCAGCACCGTGCCATCCTGCAAAGTGACTCGGTAGGGCACCGTGGGAAGATTCTTCTGGCCGTTGACTTCTTCCGGGTTCAAGAAGACCTCGCGCAACTCGACCCCTGTAATCGGGTTGGCCCTGAACGTCTCGCACATCCACTTGACGAGAACGTCAAACCAGTGATGGGTCTGGTAGTAGCCGACAGTGGGAAAGCTGGTCCAATGCACGCCCTCCTTCAGGAAGTGCTCGTAATCGGCCGTGCGGATCTTCTGGAAGAGTTGCTCGGCCGCTTGCCGAATTTCCTCACGGCTTTCCATGGCATGCGCGTGCTTGTCACGGATCATCTGTTCCTTGTCGAGCCCGTCCTTGAGTACGATTCGGCCGAGGTCTTTCCTTTCACCGGGGCGAAGCTCAAACGCCGGACCGATGACATCATTGAAGAGGACGGAGCCGATTTCCATCGAGACCCTGATGACGCCGGGCGTGATTCTGTCCATCTCGAAGCGGCCCGCGCCATCGGTCTTCAGGGGACGCCTTGTCTGTACGCCGTCGCCGAAAGTGAACTTGCACTCTACGGTTTCCTCCGCCAAGGGCGCACCATCCTGGCCCATCAGTTGACCATGGAGACGGCCGGCGGGGACCATGACAACTCGCAGATTCCCGAGGGTCTCTCCGGCTTGCGGCTCGACCTGCTCGAACCCTTCCGCCACAAGATCGCCCGCGCGATCGAAGCCGCGAACATACTGCACTTCACCCGGATACAGGTACAGGACGGCCCAGCCGGCCCCGTCGGACTTGGTCCCTTCCGTCCAGCCGCCGCTGCCATCCCGTGACCGGGTGGCGCCCGCCGTGATGCCTTGGAGGGGATTTCCATCGGCGTCGAGGTACTGGATCCGCAGTTCCGCAAGATTCTCCAGGTGGATTTGAACGTTCTCCATGGGCCGGCCCGCTATGACGTCGATTTCCGTGCGTCCGATGCCGTAGTCATAACGCAGGTTGTGGGGAAGGTAGGCGGTCAGCCGGTGCTTGCCGGGCGGGACAAACGGGAATCGAAACTCGCCGGCGACGTCCGCTTCCACCATATTGCCCCAACTGCTGTCAAGGCGCACGAGCAGTCCACCAAGGCCGTAGGTGCTGTTCGAGGCAATGAGCCTGCCGGAAACACTGGCATCGATTCCAACAACGAGGGTAGGGCCCGTGACCGTCTGCCCATCGCGGGCCAGGATCTTGTACTGCGGCACCGCCGCGAGGTTCATCGCTGGGTCGAGACGCGCGTAGACATCGGATTGGCCCCACTCCTCCAGATAGCTTCGATTCTTTGTCTTATAGAACTCGATGATGCTCGGATCTCCCGGCACGCCGCGAAGCAGGTATTTGCCCTCGCTGTCCGTAAGGACTTTGTCGATCAGGCCGCGAGGATAGTTTCGGACCGACACCTCGCAGTTGGCGATGCCGTTGCCCTCTGCATCGACCACCATTCCACTGATCTGTCCGCCGCGCCGGAGCTCGATGGTCTTCAAATCGCCTCGCTCCAGATAATCCCAAATGAACGAGACGCCGTAGCCCCTCTTGGAGATGTTCAGCCAGCGTCCCTGGCCTTTGGCGATCCACAGCTCGAAGCGGCCGCTCTCGTCCGTCACGGCTTTGCCCGTCGCACCAAAGAAGTCCCAATCCCCGTTCAGCCCCCCTTGAACCCGAACGACCGCACCGTCCACGGGATTCATGTCCTCATCAACCACCGTCCCCTCGATCAACCGCCCCCGTTCCAGCGCGAAGTCGAAGTCGTGATATTGTGTGCTCTCGGGCGTGACATCAGGCCTCGCATATTTCGGCCGGGTCTCGTATCCGGGGGCGCCGACGTCCACACACAATCCGTCTTTCTCCTTCATCGGTCCCGACGTCGTCAGGGCAGTGACGAACTGCAACTGATACCGGCCCTGTGAATCGGTTCGGGTTTCCTCGTAGGGGCACCGCTCGAAATGATCGGGGCCCTGATATCGCCAGACCACGATGTGGCCTCGCACCAAAGCGTCAGCAATGGGCTCTGCGGTCTGGCGGTCGGTTACCGTGCCGGAGACATCGACTGTGACAGGTTTGGGCTCCAGAGAGAATTGGAGATCCACCCCGCCGGCCGGAGCACCGCCGGCGTCATGAACAAACATCAACGAGAACACTGACACACAAATGAGGATGCCGACTGTCTTCCTGTACAACATGGGGTCACCTCGCTTTTCCCTGATTGAAATCTCTATTCCCAAAGCTCCAGTCCTTCTACTTCGGCTGCAACTGTGATGACTTGTCGACCCAGCTTCGTCGTTACTTCTATCGGTGTCGGAGAGATGCTCTCGACGTTGGCGGCGGCCGGCAGGTGGAATTGGATCAGCGTAACGATGCCGCCGGGATCGGCCGGTCTATGGAACTGGACCGCACCGGCGGATTCGGCCTGAAAGACGCCGCTCACCTCCGGCAGTTCCAGGATGAGCCTTGTGTCCATCCGCAATGCGGGGTCCAACGCAGATCGATCGATCCTCAACTCCCGGCCCTGACTGCTCGTGGGCACTCTCTGCCCCTCGAGAGTGAAAACCATGGCCTCTGCAGCAGGGCACTTCAGCCGCAGCGAGTACGCCGTTCCATCACGCGGCCCAAAGTCGCTGAGGCGAGCCAGTGTCCATACGGCGGCGGTGCTGCCACCCTTGAAGTGGACAATCGAGGGCCGCCCCGCCCTGCTGTTCCGCTGCCGCGCGAGTTCGTTGGTCCTGTCAAGAAGCTGAAGGATTTCGTTCAACTCCAGGTCCGCTAAATGTCTCTCCGGGCGTTTCCCTTCATCCGCCACGCCCTCTGTATTCGCCGGCAGCAGGATCTTTCCTCCGCCGGATTCGAGCTCCACGGTCCCGGATGTGACATTCACCCTGGTGCGCCCGGTCCCGTCGGGCCGTCTGACCAGCCTGACGTCGAAGGCCGTTCCCAGCGCTTTGACTTTTGAACTCGGGGTCTCCACGGCCAGCCACCTGCCAGGCCGCTGCTTGGCCGCTTCGACATCCACGGTCCCTCTCTGAAGACGCACACGAAGTCCCTTCCCTTCATCCGCTACCTGGACGATCGTGCGAGGCTCCAGCACGAACCGGCTGCCATCCTCCAATCGAATCTCGGCCCGGCTGCCGGACAACGTCCTGACCGGCCGGTGCGCGAAGAGCGGCTCTTCTTCCGAGATCCTTCTTGCGGAACTGCCTTCCGTCAGCTCGATCCATCCGTAGACGGCGCGGACTCGCCCGACCGGTTCGGTTGTGGGACCGAGCAGAAGCCAAGCGAGCGCGCATATAACCACGGCGGCGGCAGCGGAGAGACCTCCCAGCACGAGCCTTCTTCTTGCCGCGAATCGCTGCCTCCCGACCTCCGCACGCACGCTCTGCCAGAGACTCTCCTGGAAGCCCGAATCTTTCTGCTCGGCCGCGACGGCCAACAGCTTCCTGAGGTTCTCTTCAAAAACCTGGGGATCGGATTCCGGTCTCATGGGATTCGTCCGTCCTTGCCCGCATTGCCATCCGCGAGCTTCTTCAGAAAGACTTTTCGGAAGGCCTCTCGGGAGCGGGTCAGCAGTGACTCCGTTGCCTTCTCCGACTGCCCCAGTTGCGCCGCCATCTCAGACACCTTTCGATTCTCCAGATACTTGAGAACCAGAGCCTCCCGGTACCGGCTGTGAAGTCCCACCATCACTTCGTGAATCAGCAGTTGAACTTCCCGTTGTGCCAGGACCTCATCCGGGAGCGGGGCATGGTCGATGTCGCCGATCGCGCCACAGAAACCGGACGCGCATGCCGCGGTCCCGGGCGGGTCTTGATTGCGCAGCGATGTATGCGCTTCATTCCTTGAGACGGCCTTCAGCCAGGTAAACAGCCTTCCACGCGAAGGGTCGAAGCTCTTGATCGATTTGACGCATCGAACGAGCGACATCTGCACAATATCCTCAGCGGCCTCGCGAGTGCAGCCGAACTGCACCCGAACGAACTCCCGCAAAGGCACGGAGTACTCTCGACAAAAAATCTCCCATGCCCCATCATCCATCTTCACGAGTTGTCGGACGAGGGTCCTTTCTTCTGCCTGGTCCATGGACACGCTCTACAATACGGCGGCCGTTTCACTATCTATATACACCAGAGATCGCGCAAATCCTTCGCCCCGATTTGCGCTTTTTCGAGAGGATTGAAGATATGGGCGTCCTGCACAGCAGGAATCCGGCCTTTGTCAAGGCACAGTCGCGACCGCGGGTCGTACGGATGCCCTGTGTCCGCTATCTCATGCGGGCGTCAATCGTCCGGGCCCGGCGCGCGCCTGCTGGAGTTCTCCCCGGGTCGCAGTGCCAGGGCCCTGGCGAACGCGTCCGCCGCCTGACCAGACTGCCCGAGAGCCTTGTGGCAGTTGCCCAGATCGATCCATGCGTAGCCGTTGTTCGGCTCGATGTTAAGGGCCTGCTCGAGGAACTCGATGCAGCGTTCGTACTGCCGCTGCTTCTCCAGCACGGAGGTGACGTAACCCGAGAGATACGGCCTCTCATCCGCGCGTTGCCACAACTTTTCCAGGATGCGCATGGCCTCGTCGAGCCGACCCTGGTTTTCGAGGAAGGCCGCGTAGGACAAGCCCGCCGTCATGGAATCCGGCGCGAGTGCGATCGCCTTCTTGTGGAGTTGCTCGGCCTGTTGCGGGCGGGCCAATCTTTCGGCGGCCTCGGCTGCGGTCGTGTAGCCGTAGAAGCAGTCCGGGCGGAGGGCCATGAGCCGGTCGGCCTGCGAAGCCGCCTGCTCGTATTGCCCGGCGCGAAGGGAGCGCCGGACGCGCAGGGCAAGCCCGAAGGCCTCGTGTGCGTCCGGGGCCGGCGAGGCGGTATCGAGTCGCGGCGCGCCGGCCAGCAGGGACTTCGCTCGATTCAGGACGGGGCCATCGGCCGTGCGGTCGCGCAACGACAGCGTGGACAACACGGCGGCGGCTTCGCGCCGCTGGGCCGTGAGGATGGGCACGCCGCTCCAGTCGGCCCCGATCTCCTCCGTCGGCATGACCCGAAGGACATGGGGAATCCCGTGCCGCAGCGCCACGTAGTCGACGGGGGCCAGGATTCGCTCGAACGGCACGTCGCCTGCGAGCCGATCCCATTGCCCCGTGCGGACCGCGGCCAACACTTGCGGCATGCCGACCAGGACGGCCCGGCTCGCCTCGGCAATGCTCCCGTCGCCGGCACGTTCCAGAGACGGGTGGCCCCGCCACGAAACTTCCAGCACCACCCAAGAGCGGTACATGTCAAAGGCCAGGACCCTGGCATCGGCGACGACGCCGAGGTAGGGACTGGCGACCGTGATACAGCCGACCAGTTGATGTCGGCCGCCGGGGGCCTGGTCGAAGACCGCCGGGCTGGACGTGACAATCCGTGTGCCGTCTCCGACGGCGAACCCATGGCCCATTCTGCCGGCCCCGTAGATGCGAGAAGTCACGAGCACCAGCGCGTCTTCCGGGCGCGACGTCTCCGCGGTCCGGGCCGAACTCGGCAGACCGGCGAGCCCGAGCAAAGCCATCAGAGTGACTATCGGGATTGCGACCGGCAGGCCTATACCGTTGCGTTTCATATCTGATCTGGTTCCGTTTCCATCCGGCCGACGACGTCGGCACGGAGGTCGTCGATCAACTCCTCGATCTTCTCTCTGGGCAGGCTCGAATGAGGCGGCAGGTCGAGTGCCTTCTCGGCTACGGCCAGCGCCTCGCGCCGGGCCTGTGGGCGATGTTCCCTCAAGAACCGGGCCAGCCAATAATACACGACTGGATTGGCCGGCTCGACCTCCAACAGCTCGCGGTAATGCTTCTCGGCCTCGTCCAGAACGCCCATCGTCTCCAGCAGGCGCGCCAGCGTGCCCCGGAACGACCCGGTCTCCGGGAGAAGTTCAACGACGCGCGTCAGCGGACCGATAGCCGCCTGCGGACCGCGCAATTGGAGGCGGCAGGCCGCCATCTGCTGCCACAGATAGCCGTTCCTCGGACTGATCCTGACGGCGTTCTCGAGGATCTGCAGGCAGCGATCGAATCTTCTCTGCTCGCTCAGGATATTCACGAAAGCGATCGTCACAAGATCGTTGGAGCGGCCCGAGCCCGCCAGAGGCTCCAGAACTTGCCATGCCTTCTCCTGCTCACCGTTGTCGGCAAGGAGCTGCGCGTAAAGAAGCTGAACGCTGAAGCTGTTCGGTTCCAGCTCCAGGGCCCGTTCGTAAGATTCGCGAGCGGCGTCCGTATGCCCGAGCTTATCACTCGCATACGCCAGGACCCTGTGGCCGAAGACGCTGTCCGGCCTGAGTTCCAGGAACGCACGGATCAACTCGGGGACCGACTCATAGCCGTCGGGCCGCAAGAGGGCCGAGGCCTTCAGCGCCAGCGAACAGGCCTCCCGAGCATCTGCAGGGCTTTCGAGATGCGTTTGCGAAGGCCGGGCCAAACGTTCGCTCCATCCGTCGCCAAGGAGTTGAGCCACCTGGCAGACTGCCGGCCCTCTGGCGTCTCGCCGCAAGACCTGCGACCCGCGCACCGTGGAGTCGATGCTGGCAAAGCATCCGATAGCCGTACCGGTGTCCGGCAGCACCATCGGTGCTCCGCTCCATCCGGGGCGCAGCCGTCCGGTCCCCACGAGCATCACCACGCGCGGATCACCCCGGCGGGCGCCGATGAAACCGACCGGCAATTCCTCGGCATCCGCCCTGAATTCCTCCACCGACGGAGCGCCCGCGTTCCACGCGTCCATGCGTTGCACCACCGCAGGCAAACCCAACACCCGGGCGGACCGGGCGGATGTGATCGCATTCGCGTCTGCCAGAGCGAGCGCAGGATGGCCCTTCCACGGGACCTCCAGCACAGCGAGGTCCAGCCTTTCGTCGGTCGCAAGGACCCGGACGTCGCAGGCCTGGCCGAGATGGGGACTGAAGACCGAGACGAAGCTCTCCACGCGATGCTCGCCCTCGGAGGATTTCTCAACAACGACGTGGTCGTTCGTGAGCACGAGCGTGCCGTCACCAACGACGAATCCGTTGCCGGCTCCCATACCGACGAAGTTGCGGCTGACGATCACAACCAGAGCATCTTGCGGCCGAGCCTCCGTTGGCGCGGATGCACCGCCGGAGCCGGCAAGCGTCATAAGCAGCAGAATCGTGACGAAGGCACAATCCTGAGAACTCTTCATAGGGTCTATCCCCCGATACGACAGTTCACCAAAACTGGTAGTTTACCACCAAGCCGCCCCTTCGGCAATCTCGACCTCCAACCCCATCGCTCCGGGAAGGACTTCGCTCTGTGGCGAAACAGCTCGTCTCTGTCGCCCCCAGCGACCTGCGTCGAAGCCGGAAGGTCTCCCGCATCCACAGGCCTCTTGTCACCCCGAGCGCAGTCGAGGGGTCTGGCTGGGAAACGAAGGCATGGTGCGGCCACAGCCAGGTGTCTCGACTGCGCTTCGCTCCCCTCGCCCCGAATCCGCCCGAGCCGAACGCTCGCACATTGGTTGCAGCGTTCAGACACTATGGTAGAATATTCCATACGAGCGAAAGCAAAGAGAACGACCTTACGGCAATAGTAGTATGCTGACGCTCGCCTGTGGACGAAAGGAGCCGGCGGCATGACGGCAAGAAACGAACTCGAACAAATCCCCGGCGTCGGGAAATCCATCGCCCAGGACCTGCGTCATCTCGGTATAACGTCCATCGACGAGCTCAAGGGCAAGGACCCGGAGCAACTGTACCGAAGGCTCTGCGACTTCAAGGCTTCGCCCGTTGACCGGTGTATGTTGTACGTGTTGCGATGCGCGGTATACTATGCGTCGAACAGCGACCCCGATCCGGAGTTGCTCAAATGGTGGAACTGGAAGGACAGAGACGGGAGGCCGTAAGCATGAGTCATACTCTGATTCCCACGGGAGAAGAGAGAGCATCCGCATCGAGGTTCAGCCGGCGGGAGTTTCTGCGTAAGACCGCAGGGGCCGGGGCGGGACTGATGATGGCCGCTTCGGGGATCCGGGCGGCGGAAAGCGGCGGGGCCGAATTGCCCATGCGCGTGCTCGGGCGAACCGGCGCTAAAGTCACGATTCTGGGCCTGGGCACCGCCCCAATCGGCGAGGCCCGCGGCGACGTATCACAGGCCGCGAAGATCTTCGCCGAGGTCATCGACCGCGGCGTGACCTACGTCGACACCGCTCGCATCTATGGCATCGCGGAGGAAGCCCTCGGACAAATCCTGCCTTCGCGGCGCGACAAGATTTTCCTCGTCACCAAGTGCTGGACCGATTCAGGCGAGCGGGCGCAGCGGTCCTTCGAGGAGTCCCTGCGAACGCTCAAGACCGACCACCTCGACCTCGTCCATATCCACCACATCGGCGGCAAGGATATCGACAAGGTCATGGCGAAGGACGGCATCCTCGAATACCTGCTCAGGCAAAAAGAGGCGGGCAAGATCCGCTTCATCGGCGTCTCCGGCCACGCCCGGCCGCCGCGCTTCCTGCAGATACTCGAGACCGACCAGATCGACGTGGTCATGCCCGTGATGAACTACGCGGATCGCAACATCTACGACTTCGAGGGCAAGGTCCTGCCGGAATGCCGCAAACGCAACATCGGCGTCGTGGCGATGAAGGTCTACGCCGGCATCAAGGGCGGATTCCCGAACCACCGCAACGGCGGCGTCGGCTGCAACACGCCCCCGGACCGGCTGCCGAAGGCCCTGGCCTACGCCCTGGACCTCGAAGGCGTCTGCGTGGCCAACGTCGGCCCATTCACGATGGAGCAGGCGATCCAGAACGTAGAGTTCGCCCGCCGGTACAAACCGCTGACCGACGCCGAGCGCGAGGAACTGCTCACCTACGGCAGGCAGTTGGCCCAGACCCTCGGCCCACGCTACGGCCCCGTAGTCTGAACAATCCGCGTGAATATGACGCGTGGGTTGAGAACCCATCCTACGTAGGCCGGAACGGAATCGGCTTTTCCTTTTGTCATGCCGAGCACAGCGCCCCTACTGTTGTCATATCGAGCGGAGCGCCCCCTTAGTCTTGTCATGTCGAGCGGAGCGAAGCGCAGTCGAGACATCTGCCCGCGACCGCAGGACGCCCCCGACTCCCAGCCAGACCCCTCGACTGCGCTCGGGGTGACAAGAACGGCGCTCGGCATGGCAGAAAAGACGGAACTTGTCAGAAGACGTAATCGCACGCGGGAGAGAAATCCCCGGATATATTTCCTTGCCGCTGCCGATGCCGCCACGATAACATGGGCTCTCACGACACGCGACAAGCAGGTTCGCAAATTGAAGGGGAGCATACAATGTTGAAACTGGGCATGCACGTAGACAACTGGCGGCATTTCGACGTTTCCTATGAAGTCCCCTGCCAGTTCGCGAAGGACCAGGGCCTCGAATACGTCGAGTTCGGCACCGTCGACGGCGACTACTTCATTCAGGCCCTCGGGTACAATCCGCACATCCCGCTCCACTCCGATCCGCTCAAGCTGAAAGCGTATCTCGACTCGCTCGGCCTGAAGTTGTCGCAGCTCGACGCGGCCTATCCCATGTCATCGCCCGAAGGCCAGTACCGCGGCATCGGCTACACGCTCCGCGCGATCCAGTTCGCCAAGGCGCTCGGCTGCCCGTGCGTGGACACCACCGACGGCGGCCGCAAGCCCGAAGGCTACACCGACGACGAGGTCATGGCGCTCATCAAGCAGTACTACCGCGTCGTCCTCGAATGGGCCGAGCGGTACAAGATCATCATCAACGTCGAGCCGCACGGGCCCTACACGACCAACCCGGACACCATGGAGAAGATCCTGAGCTTCTTCGACTCGCCCTACCTGCGGCTCAACCTCGACACGGGCAACACCTTCATCGCCGGCCAGGACCCCGTCAAGTTCCTGAGGCGCTTCCGCGACAAGCTCTCGCACTGCCACATCAAGGACGTCAGCGAATCGCTGGCCAAGGCCGCTCGCGGCGAAGAGACGGGCATCGCCTCCTCCGTCGTCGCCATCGGCGAGGGCGTGAACGCCGAGAACATCGCCGGATGCATCGAGCTGCTCAAGCAAACCAAATGGGACGGCGTGCTCTCCATCGAGTGCGAGGCCGCACCCGGAAACGTCGAAAAAAGCATCGAATGGCTCCGCCAGGAAATCGCCCGCTAAGACGGATTGCGGCTGATTTCTGCGCCACGACCGAATAAGGCTGGGTGCCATGCTTATGCGAGCGTAAGCATGTCTTCTCCACCACGCGGACTGTCAGAACATCCAAAAATCGATATCCTTTAGGACCGCCCGGCGGTGAATCTCCGCGATCTCGGCGGCGGAGAGCGCCAGCCGCGAGGCATCGCCCATTCTACCGGTCGGGATGATCGAATCGGATTCGATGATCTCCCACAAGGCCGGCCAGAGCAGCGCCCCGTT
>CBFDBY010000100.1:0-22464 GCA_965603165.1 uncultured Phycisphaerae bacterium | reverse complement strand
CGAATGACACCTACGCCCCGACCGCAAGGGCTCGTGTCTGCGGCGGCTCCAGGGCGCCAGACAAACCTCCCGATCTTCCCCCTGAACAGCCTCTTCTTTTCTCTGGGCCATTCACAACCTCCAAGTACGCGAAAACCGGATGAGCCGAAATTGATTTGCACAAGGCTTGCTCTACGTCCATCATAGGATCTTATGTGGAACCGCCAGGACGACAACGCCCGCCATCAGGCCCGCGAGCGAATGCTCCGGAGTGATCTCGAGGGACGAGATATCACGGACCCGGACGTCTTGTGCGTGATGGCCGAGGTTCCGCGGGAGAAGTTTGTGCCGCCCGAACACCGCGACCACGCCTACGCCGATGGTCCGCTGCCCATCGGCGAGGGCCAGACGATCTCCCAACCTTACATCGTTGCCCTGATGACGCAGGTGCTGCGGGTGGATCGCGACAGCGAGGTCCTGGAGGTGGGCACGGGCAGCGGCTATCAGACGGCGGTTCTGGCCCGTCTGGTCGGGCGGGTCTATACGATCGAGAAGTTCCCGAACCTGTCCGCCGGCGCTCGGGAGATCCTGAAGGGGCTGGGCATAAAGAATGTAGACTTTCGTGTTGGCGACGGCAGTTGCGGCTGGCCGCAGGACAGGACGTTCGACCGGATCATCATCACGGCGGCCGTCCCGGACTTTCCCGAACCCGTCGTCGCGCAGCTCGCCGAGGCCGGTGTAATCGTGGCGCCTGTCGGTCATGGCTCTGTGCAGCAGCTTATCGTGGGCGAGAAACGACATAACAAACTGATCGAGCGACATATTTGCAGTTGCCGCTTCGTGAGACTCATCGGCGAGCATGGTTTTCCGCAATGACGGCAGAACATACAGGAAACCAAGAGTATCAGTATCCCACAGGCTATGCTTCACGACAGAAGGCCCCCTCCGCGCCAATACGGCAAGTGGATTCCCGCCTGCGCGGGAATGACATAGTCCGTTCCGTGATTCCATTAGCTATTCAACCATCAATAGGTGTGGCCGCATGCACGTGTTAGCGGGCGGAAGGCTGTTGGTAAGATGCAGGCATGATTCAGAAAGAAGCTCATAACAATAGCGTAACGCTCTCGACACCGGTGCAGTACCTCAAAGGGGTCGGACCGGCGCGGGCGGCGGTCTTCGAGCGACTTGGCGTACGCACGGTCGAAGACCTGCTGGAGTATTTTCCGCGCGACTGGGTCTTCGCGCCCGAGCGGATCCGGATCGGGCAGATGAAACCGGCCGAGCCGGCCGCAATCGTCGGGCTCGTCGAATCGATCGATTATCAGGCCTACCGCCGGCAGCCTCTTCTGGAGGTGATGGTCAGCGACGAGACGGGGACCTGCCGGCTCATCTGGTTCCACGGCGGCTACCTGCGCGATCAGATTCAACTCGGCGGGCTCATCATGGTCTCCGGCAAAGTCAGCCTCTACAAACACCAGCTCCAGATGACCAATCCGAAGTTCATGATGCTCGACGAGAAACACGCAGACGCGGACAAGTCCTTCAGCGGTGGTGTGTATCCCGCGACCGCCCGGCTCAGCAGTCGGCAGATCAAGAGGATTCTCCTGCCCGTGCTGGAGAGGCTCGACGGACTGATTGACGAATTCTACGACGATGGTCTGCGCGCCGAGGCGAACCTGATCGCCCGCAAGGATGCGTTCGCGTGGATTCACATGCCGCCCGACGAGGCGAAACTCGCCCAGGCCAAGCGGCGGCTGCGGTACGATGAGCTGTTTCTCATGCAGCTCGGGCTGGCCCTGCGGCGGTACCGCGTGCAGCACTATGCCTCCGCGACCCCGTGCACGCTCACCGACGAGATCGACAGCCGGATTCGCCGGCGCTTCCCCTTCCTGCTTACGGAAGACCAGAACGGCTGCCTCTCGGAGATCACCGAGGATATGAGCCGGACCACGCCGATGAACCGCCTGCTCCAGGGCGACGTCGGCTCCGGAAAGACCGTCGTCGCCCTCTACGCGGCTCTGCTCGCGGTCGCCAGCAAGACGCAGGCCGCCATCATGGCGCCGACGGAGATTCTCGCCTCCCAGCATTTCCTCAGCATCGAGCGATATCTCAAGGCCAGCCGGGTCCGCCGGGTGCTGATCACCGGCGGCCTGACGGGCAAGAAACGCCAGGAGCTTCTGGGGCAAATCAAGCAAGGCGAGATGGACATCGTCGTCGGCACCGTCGCCCTGCTGCAGAAGGATATCGAGTTTCACAATCTTGGCCTGGTCGTGATCGACGAGCAGCACAAATTCGGCGTGCACCAGCGCGCCGAGCTGCGCAAGGACGGCGCTCCGCACTGCCTTGTCATGACCGCCACGCCCATTCCGCGCACGCTGGCCATGACCGCCTTCGGCGATCTGGATGTCTCGCTCATCAAGCACTGCCCTCCCGGCCGGGGAGCGATTGTCACGCGCTGGGTCGACCCGCACGACCGGCAGAAGGCCTACGAGTTCATTCGCGAGCGGCTGCGGGCACACAAGCAGGCGTTCTTCGTGTACCCGCGCATCGCCGCCGTCGAGGAGACGAGCAAGGAGATCGCCGCCGCCACGGACGCCTGGAAGGAGCTGTCCGAGCGGGTCTTCCCCGAGTTCAACGTGGGGCTCCTGCACGGCCAGATGCCCTCGGCTGAAAAGCAGCGCATCATGACCGATTTCCGCAAGGGCGCGATCCATGCGCTCGTTTCCACGGTCGTGATCGAGGTGGGCGTGGACGTGCCGAACGCGACGATCATGGTGATCGAGGCGGCGGACCGTTTCGGCCTGGCGCAACTACACCAGCTTCGCGGCCGCATCGGGCGGGGCGAATCGAAGTCGCACTGCCTGCTGTTCGCCGAGACGGATAACGAGGCGGCCAGGAGCCGGCTCGAAGTCATGGAACGGACGAACGACGGCTTCGAGATCGCCGAGCAGGACCTGCGCATCCGCGGGCCGGGCGAGCTGTTCAGCGCCCGGCAGCACGGCCTGCCCGACCTCAAGATCGCCAACATCGTCGACGATTACGATCTGCTCGTCATGGCGAGGCGACACGCCTTCAGGATGGTCTGCGAAGACCCTGCATTGACGCAGCCCGAGCACCGCCACATCCGCCGCGCCCTGGTCACGAAGTTCGGCGACACCCTCGGCCTGGCCGACATCGCCTGACGCCGCCGCCTCGATGTGAGAACCGCACGCAGGACGGGTAGTGCCGCTCTCCGCGCCGCTTCACCCACGAGCTACTTCGCAGCCGCCGAATCCGAGGCCGCCCTGACGATCTGTTCAAAATCCGCTTCCCACATGGTCCCTTCGGGGCGCACTTTAGCAGGTCCCTCAGAATTGTAGGATATCCATTTGCCGTCCGGCGACCAATGGAGCAAATATTTATAACTGTTGTCATTGGTTACAAGTGTTATAGTTTCGCCTCCTTCGGCAGGAATCAGAAAGATAGGACCTGCATCTCCTTTTTCAACGTGTTTTCCAACACAGGCGATGTGTTTGCCGTCGGGAGACCAGCCAAAGTAAAATATTCGTTCGAGGCCAAGATCCTTCAGTTTGGCAATCTGCCGAGTTCTGCCGTCCTCTACAGAGACAACGGAAATCATTCCTTCAGATTGAATAAGAAGCTTTTTGCTGTCAGGAGACCATGCACTTGTGCGGTCAGCGCCCGGTATTTTTGTTGCCTGACCTCCTGATACAGCTCTTACGTAAAAGTCGCTTCCAGCCACATAGCTTATCATCCTGCCATCAGGTGACCATCTCGGCCAGATTTCCATCCCCGGTCCTTTTGTAATCTGAACCGCCTTGTCTCCATTGGAAGAGGCTATCCAGACATTCCACCTATGGATCACTGCGATTTTATTACCATCAGGTGACCATGAAGTTGTTACATTAGTTCCGGTTCCCCTCCACAATCCGTCAAATACCTTAATAGCGGGCCCCGTTGTCCGGGCATCCTGCAACGATATTGGAGCCACAAAGAGGTCCTCCGTTCCATCGTCTCGTTTCACACTAAAAGTGAGCTTTTCGCCATTTGGTGAGACGGAGATAGGTAAAGGGTTACCTTCAACTGATACATCCAATTCCAAAAGGACCGGTTCGCCACCTGAAATCGGGCTTATCCATATGCCATAACGGCCAACTAAGCCTCCCCCTTCTGCAACTATCATCTTATTATCAGGAGACCATACATGCTCCGGATATAATGTGATTTGCCTTCCAAGATCAAAGGGCGGCCCGCCGGATGCGGACACGACTTTGATATCGTATTTGTAATCATAGGAAGGTTGGTAGAAAAGCATCTTCTTTCTATCAGGTGACCAGGAAATGAAGTCTCCTACTACTTCACTGGGCGGGATTATTTCAAGCTCCCGGTTATCATTAAGGCCAAAGAGATGGATTTTTTCATCTAATGTGTATAAAATCCATTTACTGTCCGGCGACCAAAATGGAATACATCTGCCTCCAGGTTCGATAATCTTTCTGGGCGACCCACCCTCAGCAGAGATCAGCCAGAAACTAATGCTATCTTTTCTTGTTGCATATACAATAGTCTTGCCGTCAGGAGACCATGCAGGGAATCCTTCACTGCCGGGGTCACTCGTAATCTGCCTGAGCGAGCCGTCCTTGATCGAAAGTATCCAGATGTCACCACCAGGGATTTCTTTTTTCTTATCACTCGTTCTCCTGAAAGCGAACTTTTCTCCATCAGGTGACCAACTGACAAATCCCCACCCATACCGGCCATCGAGAAGCTTTCGTACAGGACCCGTTGTGCGAGCCGTCTGAGGAGAAACTCCGACCATGTAGATGCCGTCTTCTGAGTAAAAAGCTACATTTCTGCCATCCGGCGACCATGTAGTACGATTTGCTGGCATGTCCACTAAATCAAAAGGATCGCTGCCGTCAAAAGGAACGACAAGCTTTCCGTATAATAAGAACTTTCCGTTTGGCGAGAGTTGGAACAAGTCCAGTCTATTGGGATAGGTTGTTTCCACGATCACGTCGTTTTTGCCTGTCAAGGCAACTATTTTGGTGTATCTGACACCCGTGTCCGGATCAATAAAAAATCCCTTATCTGCGGCAATGCCCATTGCCTTTCCTTTTTCATCGGTCTTTTTAGCCTTTTCAACGCGCTCGACCATGAGCTTAGTGACCGGGATAATGGCGCTGGCCGGATATTGTTCGATTAGCTTTGCAAATGTTGCCTGAGCGGCATCAAACCGGCCGGCCCTGAACTGAGATTGCCCGATCCAGTATTGAGCATCCTGTGCTACCTCGCTGTCTGACGAAAGATTGATGACCTTGCTGTACTCGGCAATAGCGCCCTGATAATCCATGCTCTTGAGCAGCTCATTGGCCCTTTCGAAGTGCTGTTCTGCGTCTCTCGTGGACTTTGCTGGAGCATCCGAGAAGACCGAAGTGGACACTCCGAGAAGGATCACCACGCTGAGGTGCAGAGCCGGCAAACGTGAAGTTCTCGATGCCATCGCTATTTCCTCTCAGTTGGAAGCGCTGATGGACTGTGCCATGTCCATCAACTGGGTCATTTCGATGTTTCCGACCAATACGTAGGAGAGGGCATGATCTCTCCAGGCCAGGATGGTCCCTCCGCGTTGTCCTTCCCGACGGAATACCGCGTACTCTCGAAAGTCCTGGGGCCCGAGTCCGCGGTCTCCGTCCAGCGGCTGTTCGAAGAGCGACAGTGTATGTATGCCGTCCGTGTAGAGCAGATGCAGGGCGTCGCGCCCCTCGATTCGTCTGATCGAATCGAGCCGGTAGGCGGGGTGGAGCCGCGGCGGGGCCACCAGGTCGAAGCCCGCCGCTTTCCGCGCCTGGGACAGTGTGAGGGCGTGCCCGTTGGCGATCAACGGCGGTTCCGGCGAGGGGGCATCCTTCTGTACGGGAGGCGTGCGGACAATGATGCCGGGGCGCACAAACTCGGGCCCGTCATCCAGAAACTCGTAGTACAGGAAATCACCAGGGCTCACACGCATCCGAGCCGTCGGCGGGGCGGGCGCGCTCATGGAGACCGTTCGGGCGACCACGTCCTGGTGCTCCTTCAGGTACAGGTTGATGATGGTCGAGTCCTCGCGGACTTCCGGCGCGGGCTTCGCCAGCCATTGGCTGATCCCTAATGTCAGAATCACGACGGCTGCCACCTCGGCGACGTGAAAGGCGACTCTTGTGAGAAACGGCTGCGCGATCGCTCGCTTCCGGAGAAACCGGGAGTTGTCCGCCCTCGCCTTCAGCCCTTGATAGATGAGCGGAGATGGTTCGGGGGCTTGCCACGTTCGCAGGACCTCGGACAGCCTTGTGAGTCGTTGTGCCGCCTGTGCACAAGCCCTGCAATTCTGCAGGTGCTCTTGTATCTCACTTCTCTGAGGCTCGTCGATTTCGCCACTCAGGAATGCGTCCAGTTCTTTCTGAATATCGTCACATATCGACATCGGGGCAACCTCTCAGATGTACGCCGCCATCGCATCAATCCATATACTTCGTCAAGCGCTCCATGAGCTTTCGCCGCGCCCGGTGATTCAGTGCCTTGACCGTCCCCACCGGACAGTGCATGATTTCCGCGATCTCCGCGAATTTCAGAGCATGGTACTCCCGGAGGAGGACGACCGTCCGTTGCGGCTCGGACAACGCCGTGAACGCTTGCCGGACGAGAGACGTCATCTCTTGGTCCTCTGCACGTTTCACCGGATCGGACGATGGGTCGCCGATTGTCTCCTGCAGTTGCGTCCCTTCGTCGTCTCCTTCAGGCGCCGGGCTGTTTAGAGACAGGTGAGCCCTGAACCGCCTTCTTCTCAGCCTGTCGTGGCAGAGATTGAGTACGATGCGAAAGAGCCAGGTCTTGAATTTGCCCGTTGCCTCATACTTCCTTCCGGCCCGCGCGACCCTCAGAAACGTCTCCTGGCACAGGTCCTCGGCCTCGGCCGCACTCATCACCATGCGGTAGGCAAAGCTGAACACGGGCTTTTCATATCTGTGGTAGAGGATTTCGAATGCACCTTGATCCCCGTCGCGAGAACTCAACATCAGCTCTTCGTCTGAACGCTGCATTCTTGCCTTCTACGCCTGTTTGATCATTCAGCCCTCTCCGTACATAAACGCATCAAATCACAAAAGGATGCAAGAATGTTCCGGCCGAGAAAGGAAAATTCCCGTCGAGGACGGACAGCCCCCAAACCGGCTGGAGCCGCCGCAGTCCACCATCGAGGATACTCCTACTCGCTCCACGCCACGTCCCGGCGCCGAGGTGATTTTGCTGGAATTTGGCGGGCAAAAGGTGTAAAAAGGGCCGCTCGTTTGCCGGGCGTTGCCAAGGCAAAGCAAGCGCTATGAAGATTGCCTACAAGAACAACACGCTGGAAAGGACGTTGGTGGGCGTCAAGACCGTCACTTCGATGATGGTCGTGGCGTCCTTCGTTCTTTTATTTGGCTTTTATGAGCCACCGGTCCGCGAGGCGATCATCTACAGCGTTCAGATCGTCCTGCTCTTCGTCTTCCTGATCGGTAAAACGATTCGCCTGCTCAATGCCCGGTCCAAGAGAGAATACATCCTGGCCAATTGGTATGAGATCCCCATGCTGCTTGCGCTGGCAATGGTCATGCTGGGCTCGGAGTATTGGTTTGACGAGATCGCGCCGGGCCGGGTGCGACACCTGGCCACCGGCGTTTACCTGATCTTTGAAGTGACGATCAAAGTCTTCATGGCCTCGATCAGCCTGGCCGCCACGGGCCGAAATCCGACCAAGACCCTGATCGGAAGCTTCGTTGTGCTGATCGGGACCGGCGCCGGGCTGCTTATGCTGCCGACGGCCACCACGGGAAAAGAATCCCTCCGTTTTGTGGACGCGGTGTTCACCTCGACCAGTGCGGCCTGTGTAACCGGCTTGGTGGTCAAGAATACCGGCGAGGATTTCACCTTTTTGGGGCAGGTGATTATCCTGGTTCTGATCCAGCTTGGCGGCTTGGGCATCATGGTTTTTGGGGCCGTCATTGCCCTGTTGTTGGGTCAGGCGTTCAGTCTGCGCGAATCGGTAGCGCTGCAGGACCTGCTCAGCGCGCGGACCCTTGGCCGAATCGGCAATATCATCGTGTTCATCTTTGTGGTCACTCTTCTGGTCGAAGCGATCGGGGCACTGTCGCTTTTCGAGATGTGGGACGATCTGCCCACCTGGGACGCACGGCTTCAGTCCCGTGCGTTTTACAGCATCTTTCACTCGATCAGTGCGTTCTGCAACGCGGGCTTCGATCTGCTGGGCGACAGTCTGATTCGCTACAGCGGGAACTGGCAGACCTACGGCGTGATGTGTCCTCTCATCATTCTTGGCGGATTGGGCTTCAGTGTCCTGTACAACCTCGCCACGGTGCTGGGCGACCGCGTCCGGGGGATTCTCCGAAGATACCTCCGCCGGCCGTATATGCTGGCGGTCGAGCCGCCGGCGAAATTGCGTCTTCAATCCAAGATCGTGCTGAGCGCGAGCGGCGCGCTGATCGTCCTCGGCACGCTGATGCTTCTTTTCTTCGAGCACTTCTCGGGCAGTCCCGATCGGATAGGAAACCTGGGCATTCTCGGCGCGTTCTTCCAATCCGTCACGGCGCGGACTGCCGGCTTCAACACGGTTTCCATCGCCGACCTGACGGCTTCGAGCAAATTCATCCTCATTCTGCTGATGTTCGTTGGAGGCTCTCCCGGCTCGACGGCCGGCGGCATCAAGAACGTTACGCTCGTGGTCATTCTCATGACGGTCATCGCGATGCTGCGCAAACGCGGCGAGGTCGAGATGTTCAAACGGTCCGTTCGCATGGTCGTGGTGAACCGGGCCGTGACCATTACCTTGCTGTTCGTGGTCGTGCTGTTCGGTGCCACGTTGGCCCTCAGCGTCACGGAGCGTCCGTACGCGCAGGGTTTCACGATGCTCGATTACATGTTCGAGGCCTCTTCGGCCCTGGGCACCGTGGGCCTGAGCACGGGCGTGACGCCCACTTTGACAACCGCCGGAAGACTCATTATCATTGTCGTCATGTTGATTGGGCGCCTGGGTCCGCTGACGTTGGTGGCGGCGCTGACGTTCAATCTGAAACCGATTCGGTACAATTACCCGGACGAGCCGATTATCGTCGGTTGAGCGGCAACGGGAAGGATTTCAGGCTCTTTGGTCTATCGTCCGTGCGAAGGCCGGATACATGGATGCGGGTGCAGGGTCGCCTCCTGCGTCCCGCGTGGACGACAGACAGCCTTTGCGGCCCGGCGGCGACGGGAGTAATTGATATGAAGCGATTTGCAGTCATAGGCTTGGGGCGGTTCGGGCAGAAGCTCGCCGTGGCGCTCGCGATGAGCGGCGCCGAGGTCATCGCCATCGACAAGAACCGGGAGATCGTCGAGCTGATTCGTGACCAGGTGAGCCACGCGGTCCGGCTGGACAGCACGGACGAGGAGGCCCTCAAAGCGCAGGGCGTGAACAAAGTCGATGTGGCGATCATCGGCATGGGCCAGGAGGGCTTCGAGGCCGCCATTCTCACCGTCGTGACCCTCCGCCAGATGGGCGTCCAGCAGATATATGCCCGGGCGGAGAGCCTTATCGCCGGCGAAGTCTTCTCCAAGGTCGGCGCCGCCGAGGTCATCTATCCGGAGATCGAGTCGGCCCAGCGCTGGGCCTACAAGCTGATTGCCCCACAGATCGGCGAGAAGATCGACTTCGCGCCGGGCTACAGCCTCGCCCGCATCGAGTCCCCTCCGAGTTTCGACGGCAAGACCGTCATGGACCTCCAGCTTCGCCAGAAGTACAACGTCAATCTCGTCCTCATCAAGCGCAGCGACGAGGCCCGCGCCCAGAAGACGGAGAAGAGCCCCATCATCAACGTCCCCATGCCCGGCACGATCGTCTACAAGGGCGACATCCTCATGGTCGCCGGCTCCGACACCGACTTGGCCAGACTCCCGCAGGAATAGACTGTGCCTGCCTTGGTTTGAGAAGATGCGTGAGAAGCCGGCTCACCGCGGCATGGGCAGACAACAGAATCAGCCTCCTCGTCCCGCCTTCCCGCTCGGTTGCCTCTCCCTCTGTATGCGGGCGTCACCGGATCTTCCAGCACTCGCCAGTCTTCTCTCAACAAAGAAACAGGCGGACTGATCCGGAATCCGCCGCCACGCGGCGTGAGGTTATCGCATGGGCGCCACCGAACGCAGGGATGCGCCGCATACACTGAAGCCCGCACTCTGCTCGCACACCATGCTGGAGGCCGAAAGCGCAAAACTCCCCGAACAGGCCCGCTTCGGGCCCGCACTTTGCACTTCTTCCTGGATGAGACCGAGTCTTTCAATACACGGCACTCCCCTTTGCAACAAGGCCTCATCATCGCCTGGCCTGCCAGGAAACCTGGGCACGCGCCTGCACGGAAGGCTTTGAGTTTATCGCTTTGAGCCTCCAGCATGGCATTGTACAATTGGATTTGCCGCCACAGGGGATAGGGCTCCGCAGGAGTGCGACCCGAGCACTGTGGTGGCGCCATACAGCATGGGGTCGGTGCCCTATGAGACACCGACCCTCTCTCGGGACCGTCCTGGAGGCCGAAAGCGACAAACTCCCGCCTCGCCAGAGGCGGCAGTTCGTCTTGACTGTAACCGCGGCAAAGGCGAGGCCATCTTTACGGAAATGAGAGACCTGTACGATAAGAAGTCGAAGCTGGTCCATACGGGCGATCGCTCGGTGGTGACACGAGAAGACATGCTCGAGCTACGTCAGTACGTTCGAGAAGCAATCAAAGAGGCTATGGGAAGCGGGATGTCGAAGGGCGAGCTTCTGAGGACGTTGAACGGTTGCGGCTTTGGTCAAAGACCTTGGCGACAGAACACAGCGTAGCGTCACTCTCGACGATATTGGCGGAGGAAGGTGAGGAGGTGCTGCATGTCTTGGGGAAGGGGGGCTTCGAATTTGACGCGCTTTTCGGTGGCGGGGTGGGTGAATTCGAGGGTCGCGGCGTGTAGCGCGCAGCGGCCGATGACGGGCTCCTCGACGGCCGGCTCGGCGTCGGCTAACTGCCATGGGTAAACGAGCTTGCCGCCGTACATGTCGTCGGCCACGATCGGATGCTTGATGTAAGCAAGGTGTACGCGGATTTGGTGGGTGCGGCCGGTGTGCGGCGCGAGCCCGAGCAGGGAGAAGCCTCGGAAGGCTTCGAGCACCTCATAGAAAGTGACGGCCTCCTTGCCGGCCTCCGGGCGGATGGCGTACTTCTCCCGGACGTGCGGATGGACGCCCAGAGGGGCGTTGATCCGGTCGGCGTCCAGCTCCGGCGTGCCGTGCACGATCGCTAAGTAGGTCTTGTTGACTTGGCGATTCTCGAATTGCTTGGCGATCTTCCACTGCGCCCCCTCGTGCCGGGTGACCACCATCACGCCCGTCGTGTTGCGGTCGAGCCGATGCACGATGCCCGGGCGGAACTCGCCGAGTCCGCTCGACAACTGGTCGGAGTAGTGCACGAGTGCGTTGACCAGGGTCCCGTGCTTGTTGCCCCGCGCCGGATGCACGATCATGTCCGGCGGCTTGTTCAGGACGATGATATCCTCGTCCTCGTAGAGAATGTCCAGCGGGATATCTTCCGGCTCGATGTCCTTGCTCGGGGGCTCCGGGATCACCATATCGATCACGTCGCCGTGGGTGAGCCGAAAGCTGGGCTTGGTGGGCTTTCCGTTGACCTTTACCGAGCCGGCCCGGATGGCGTGCTGCAGAAAGTGCCGGCTGAGATTGCGAAATCGGCCGTGGAGGTACTTATCGAGCCGGCGCTCCGTAATGCCCACCCCCACGTGGAGCGTCAGCGGGCGACCTCTGAGATCCTGCAACTCATCCATCGTAGCGCATCAGCCGTCGACCGGGGCATTCGCCTCGGGGATCGGCGGGGCCTCGACCGGAGCCGGGGCGTCATTCGTGTCCACGGCGGGAGCCGGAGCTTCGTTTGTGTCCGTAGCGGGGGCCGGCGCGGCTGGCTCAGTGGTTACATCGTTGGGCGCGGCGATGACAGCCGGTGCATTGGCGTCGGCCGGCTTGATCGTGACCACGGGTTGTTGCGGCTGGATCTGCGGTCCGATCACCTGCGGCTGGATCACCTGGGGCTGCGATGCCCGCGCCGGCGGTGCCGCCTTGAAGACCACCTTGCCCTTGAAGTCATCCATGATCTGGAGACGATAAGCGGCCGCCGCCTGGCCTGCGGTCCCCGCATACTCCGGCTTCTCGGCGACTTCGCGGCAGATCTCCGCGGCCTTGTCGAAGTTGCCCAGTTCTTCCTCGCACAGGGCCAGCCCGAAGTGTGCCGCGGCCGCCAGGGTCGGGCTCGGCTTGCGATCCAGCGCCTGCTGATAGCTGACCTGCGCATCGCCGATCTGCCTTGTCAGGTCCTCACGACTGACATCGGCGAGACGGTAGTGCAGCTCCGCCCGGAGTACTTCAGCTCGCTCAATCAGCGCCAGGGCCGCCATGTCGCCCTCGGATACGCTCTGCGCGAATTCCTGCAACTCCTGAGTCACCGGCAGCAGGGCGAAGGACTGCTCGGTGTTCTGCATCGTGGCCTGCGCCACGCCGTTCATCTGCTGCGAGACCTGGCTCATGAGATTGGTCAGGCGCGTCTGGTTCTGGACCGAAACCACGTCTCTGCGATAGAAGATCCAGAAGTACACGCCGGCGGCCACTACGAGGACGACCGCCACGGCGATGATATTCGTGCGGTTTTCCTTCGCCCATTCCGGGAAGTGCGCCAGCCAGTCGGCCAGTTCGTTCGTTTTCAAATCATGCCGATGATCCGATTTCATTATCGTTCTCCATTATCCTATCCCAGGGTCTCGGCCCGACGTTATCGGGCGGCCGAGAAGCCAAACCAGTATCATAACAAAGCCCCTTTTGCCTTGCAACGCTACTCCCGGTCCGTTACAATTTTGTGTTGCCCTCGAATCGAAAGGATACAACCACTGGGGACGGACAGTATGCCACAGCGACCGACGATACGAAAGGACGTTTTCCATGTTCTGCTTGGCGCCGGGCTTTGCCTGCTGGCGCTGACGGCAGCGCTCCAGGGGGCCGGAGAGCGGCACGAACGGCTCGATGCGCTCTGGGATTCCGAGCGGTATATCGCCGTGGACGAGGTCAAGCCCGGCATGGAGGCCCATTGCCTGACCGATTACGGGGATGCCGGCATTGAAAAGTTCGCCTTGAAGGTCGTCGAGGTCGTCAGAGACATCGAGCCGGGCCGGAATGCCATCCTCGTCATGGGCCTGGATGAGCGGTTCAAGCACAGCGGCGTCGTCGGCGGGTGCAGCGGTTCGCCCGTCTATATCGACGGCCGCCTCGCCGGCGCCATGTCCTTCGGCTGGACCTTTGCCAAAGACCCCCTGTACGGGGTAACGCCCATCGAGGAGATGCTTGAGGTCGGTCTTTCGGGCGGTTCGGGCGATGGCGGAAATCCCTCTCGTTCAGCGGCCTTTTCCTTCGATTTTTCCAAGCCGCTCGACTTGCCGGAGGTTGACAGGCAAATCACGTCCTGGAAACTCCTGGGGCCCGCCGGCGCAAGCGGGGCGACGGCGCTGCCTTGCCCCCTGCTGGTCTCGGGCCTGCCGGCCGAAGTCTGCCGGAAGCTGACCGGGCCGCTCGAAACGATGGGCTTCATGGCGGTTCCCGGCCTGAGCGGCAGTGCCGAGAGCCAGGAAGGCTCCGCATCGCTCGCGCCCGGCGGCACGCTGACGATACCGCTGGTGACCGGCGATATGAAGATGGAAGTGCTCGGGACCGTCACGGAAGTCCGCGACGGCCGCGTTTACGCTTTCGGCCACAGTTACCTCGGTTTCGGTCCCACGAATCTTCCCATGGCCGGCGGAACGATCTACACGGTGGTCTCGAGTGTGATGCGCTCCTTCAAGCTCGGCACCAGCTCCGAGGTCATCGGCGCCATTACGGCCGACGAGTCGGGCGCGATCTTCGGGCGGATCGGGGCAAAGGCGAACATGATCCCGGTATCGATTCGCGTCGAGCGCTTCAACGCCCTGGAGCCGCGCACCTACAACTGCCAGGTGGCTTATCACCAGGCGCTCACGCCGCCGCTCGTTCGCTCCGTCATCGCCGGGGCGGCCTACCAAGTCGGGCCGTTCCCTTTGGAGCACTGCCTCGAATACAAGGGCCGAATCGACCTCGACGACGGCCAGTCCATCCGATTCGGCAATACCTCCACGAATATGGATCTGCTCGAACCGGCAACGGAGCTCTCCAGCGCTCTGGGCCTGTTGATGAACAATCCCTTCGAGGGCGCCGCCGTCAAGGGCATCGAATTCGATGTCCGTGTGCTGCCCAAGAATATCGCCTCTTACATCTGGTCGGTGGACGTCGCCGACCCGAAGGTCAAGCCCGGCGAGGCGGTCCAGGCCGAGGTGGTCGTCGAATCCTTCTTGAAACAGAAGAAGAAGTATCAGGTCAGTATAGAAGTCCCGGAAGATGTCCCGGCCGGCAAGTACAGCCTGATGTTCCTCGGCGTCTACCAATATGAGAACTTCCTGCGAAAAGCGATCCCGTACCGATTTGTGGCGACGAATTATCAGACGCTGGTGGATGCCCTGAACGAGACCCTGAACGTGAATCGCACCAAGCTGTATTGTCTGCTGGCCCTGCCCCCGGACGGGATCGCTCTGGAGAAGGCGGAGCTGCCCGGTCTGCCGGCCACGAAGGCGCTGGTTCTTCAAAGCGCCAAGAGGGCCGTGCCGGTCCAGCCGTTTCCACATTGGGTCGAAACGACTGTAGAAACGGGCACGGTCATCGCCGATAAAGAGATGGTGCCTGTCACCGTAGAGAAGTAGTTTGGCCCGGCCGAATGCACCGGTCTTCGACGAATGAGGATCGATAACCCGGCGTGGGGGAGTGTTGTCGTTGTGCGGTGCGGGTCCTGCTCGATTCCGCCGCCGGGACGTGTACCGTTGATACAGGAGTAGACATGAGAATGGGATACTGCCGTAGGAATTGGAAGGTCATTGCAGTCGTTCTGCTGTCCGTGGCCCTGTTTGCCTCGAGCGGCGTGGCCGTGACCAGTAAGGTCACGCGCCAAGCCAGCAGCAAGGACTTGCTTGCCGGTGAGACCGACGGGGTCATCGTGACCTCGCGGGGAACCATCCAGCTCGGACGGGCCGCCAAGGTCCTCGCCAGCGAGTTCGAGAATGTCTGGTCCGTCAACAGCATCGTCGTCAGCGGCGGAACCATCTTCATCGGGACCAGTCCGAACGGCAATATCTACAGGTACAGCCTGGGCAAACTCACGAAGATCTATCCACCCGAAGAGGAGGCGGCGGCCGAGAAGGCCAAGCCCGAGCCCGAAGCGGACGAGTCGAAGAAGGAGGGCGGCGAAGATCCCAACGATTGCGACCAGGGCGAGGTCGTGGACGCCGAGGAGCGGTTCTCAAACCAGCACATCTTCGCGATGGGGATGGACGTGGCCGGACGGCTGCTCGCCGGCATCAGCGGAGACAACTGCAGGCTGTGCCGCTACGAGGCGGGCAAGATGGAGACGATCTTCGAGCCGAACGACGCCCGGTACATCTTCGATATCGAGGTGGATAACGTCGGCAACATCTACCTGGGGACCGGCCCGGAAGGCAAGGTCTACGTGCTCGATCCGTCCGGCAAGGTCGCCCAGCTCGTCTACGACAGCCCGGATAAGAATATCCTGGCCGTGGCGGCGAGCCGGGACAGCTTCGTCTACGCCGGCAGCGACACCCGGGGGCTGATCTATAAGATCAACCCGCGCAACAAGACCGCCACGGTTCTCTATGACAGCGAGGAGCCCGAGATCAGCGCCCTGCTCGTCATGGACGGTTTGCCGGGGGAGGAGAGCGTCCTGTACGCGGCTGCCACTGCGGCCAAGGTAGTAGAAACCGAGCGGCAGTTCGCCGCCCAGCAGGCCGTTTCCGGGCGACCGGAGCCGAAGGCCGAGGACGACGAGAGCCAGGCCGACAGCAGCGACGGCGGCATGAGACTCAAGATCGCCAATACGAGCAGCAGCGATGAGGGCAAGCCGAAGGCCCCGCCGCGACCGGCTCCCCGGCCACCCAAGCCGGGCACGGCCAGTCACGTCTTCAAAATCAGCAAGCAGGGTTACGTGACGGAGACCTTCAGTGAGACGGCCGTCTTCCTCTGCCTGGCCGCCCAGGACGGCAAGATCCTCGTCGGCTCGGGCAACGACGCGCAGCTCTACCGCGTGGATCCGGACGAGGAGCGACAGGCCGTCATTTACGAGGACGAAAAGGCGGCCCAGATTACCGCGGTAGCCGTCTCCGAGCAGGATGTCTACATCGGCACGGCCAATCCGGCACGGCTCGTGGTGTTGTCGCCGGACTATGCCTCCGAGGGCACGTATCTGTCCGATTTGATCGATGCCGGTCAGCCGGCCAAATGGGGCAAGCTCCAAATCGACGCCGACATTCCGCGCGGCGCCAAGGTCCTCGCGGCCTCCCGCAGCGGCAACGTCAAAGACGTCAACGATCCGACGTTCTCCGATTGGACGGAGTTGATGGCCGTGACCGAGCCGATCCAGCTTCGCTGCCCGGTCGGCCGGTTCTGCCAGTACAAGCTCGTCCTGGAGACGGAGGACGGACAGAAGACGCCGCTGATCCGGGAAGTGGCCGTGGCCAGTACGGTCCCGAACCTCGCCCCGAAGATCGAATCGATCGACGCCGGCGCCGTGAAGGGCCCCGGCAAGGAGGGCCTCTTCAAGATCAGCTACAAGGCAAGCGACGAGAACAGCGACAAGCTCATCTACACATTGCACTTCCGCAAAATCGGCAGGACGAGCTGGATCGAGCTGAAGGACGAGCTCGAGGCGGACAACTACGAGTGGGACAGCAAGACCGTCGAGGACGGACGCTATGAGATTCGCGTCGTTGTCAGCGACGAGCGAGGCAATACGCCGGCGACGAAGCTAAACGGCAGTCGGATCAGCGACGCAGTGGTCGTGGACAACACTGGGCCCGTGATTCGCAAATACGCCCTCGAAAAGATGGGCAAGGCCGCCACGCTGAAGCTGCAGATCACGGATGAACTGAGCGTGATCGCCTCGCTCGACTACACGATCGACAGCAACGCCGAATGGAAGGGCGCGCTGCCGGACGACTTCGTCTTCGACACGACCGACGAAAGCTTCACGATCACGACCGAGGAGCTCGATCCGGGCGAGCACGTCATCGCGCTGAAGATTGCGGACGGCGTGGGCAACACGACCTACAAGACCTTCGAGCTCAGCGTCGTGACTCCTTGACGAAGACGAAGGGCGTTGGCCCTTGTGCCGCGTCGGGCCGTGCTTTGCGCGGACGGCGAGGCGCCGGGCGTGGGAACGAGTGTGCGAACCATCGAATTCGAACAGGTCAGCAAGACGGTCGAGTCGCTCTGCGTAGCGGCCTGTCACGAATTGCCCTCGGACGTGCTCCAGGCGCTGGAGCGCGCCGCCGCGCAGGAATCCAATCCGCAAGCCGCCAGGATCCTCGCCCAGCTCATCGAGAACGCCCGCATCGCGGCCGAGGACCGCATCCCGCTGTGCCAGGACACGGGGCTCACCGTCGTCTTCGTCGGCCAGGGCGCCGACGTGACGCTGGCCCCGGGGCGAGGCACGCTGATCGACGCGATCCAGGAGGGCGTCCGAGCGGGCTACGAAGCGGGATACCTCCGCAAGAGCATCGTCGCCGATCCGCTCAACCAGCGCCCGAACACCGGTACGAACACCCCGGCCGTTGTCCACCTGTCCATCGTCCCGGGCGACCGGCTGAAGCTCACCGTCATGGCCAAGGGCGGCGGCTGCGAGAACAAGAGCCGGTTCTGCATGTTCCGCCCGACGGCGGAGAAACGCCAGGTCATGGATTGGATCATCGAGGTCGTCCGGCAGGCCGGCGCGGACGCCTGTCCCCCTTTCGTCGTCGGCGTGGGAATCGGCGGCAACTTCGAGCACAGTTGCCTGCTCAGCAAGAGGGCGCTGCTGCGGGACCTGAATGCGCCCAACGCCGATTCATTCTACGCTGGGATGGAGGGCGATCTGCTGCGCGAGGTCAACGCCCTCGGCATCGGCCCGCAGGGGCTCGGCGGCGACACGACCGCCCTGGCTGTGCTGATCGAGACCGCCCCTTGTCACATCGCCTCGCTGCCGGTGGCTGTCAACATCGAGTGTCACAGCCACCGCCACAAGACCGCTGTCCTCTGAGCAATTGCCGACGGTCGATCGCGTCCATCGTTACGAGTGTGCGGGTGGCGTCTCTGCGCTCCGATAGCGTGTGCCCCCAGGAAGAAATGCCGATCCGCCCGGCGGTCGTCAGTCCTTGAATCGTCGCATCCACTGCGGCCAGTCGGTCGCTGCGACGCCGCCGGCCTGCGTCCAGATTCCCGTCACGTCGTATGTCCGATGCCACTTCAGCGTCCAGAGCTGCTTCAGCCCGACCCGTTGCATGCTCGCGTCGAGGAACAGGACGTTGACGAAGCCCTGATGCCGATCCAGGCAGAACCGCCGCATCTCGTTATTGTGCCCGCCGGGCCAGGGCTCGCCGTCGTACTGGGGCGGTTGATCTGCGTCGGCGGGGCAGCCACCGCCGTGAAAAGCGGCGGTCAACAGAGGGATATTGCTCCCTCCCTTGGGGTTCAGCGTCCGCCACATGGACTCACCGGGGCGGTCCTGATAATTGCCGGCGTCCGGCGGATCGTACACCCAGGCGTTGATGCCGTAGCTGGCCGTGTATTCGATACCCTGATTCTGGTACTCGTAGTAGTAAGGGCTGACCGGCGCGCCCGCCCCGGGCCAGGGCTTCGTGGCCATCGGGCAGAAGTACAACTCGTGCTCCTCGGCCCTGCCGTCCTGGATGACGTTCTTGACATAGGCGCGTGTGAGCTCCAGCCACCATCCGTCCCGATTGTAGGGCGTCGCGAGCTTGTAGTTGTTGTCGTTCGCGTACATCGTGAAGATCAGGCTCCACTGCTTGAGAGTCGCCTGGCACGTGACGCTCTGGGCCTGCTTCTTCACTTTCGACAGGGCGGGCATGAGGATGGACATCAGCAGCGCGATGATCGCGATCACCACCAGCAACTCAATCAGCGTAAAGGCGGTGGGATTGATGAAGGAGGATGAACGATTCGCCCGCGCCGAAGGGCAACTCGCAGAACATGTCGCTCCCCGGCCGACGTGGTCCCCAGGCGACGGGCTTGCGATCAGTTTGCGGCTCTGCGGCCTGCGCAAATCAGTAGTCCTTATAGCGTCGCATCCAGTCCGGCCAGTCGGTGGGTGCGACGCCGCCGGCCATCGTCCAGATGCCCGATTGGTTATAATTCTTGTGCCACTTGAGGGTCCAGAGCTCCTTCAGGCCGACACTGCGGACGGACCAATCGAGGAACGCCATGCTGGTGGCCCCATCGTGGCGGTCGATGCAGATACGTTGCATGTGTACAGTGGACCGCCAGGCCTGGTATGGATCGTCCGCCGGTCGGTCGGTGTCCAGCGGGAACACATTGAACCGCAGGGCATCCATCATCAGAGGCACATAGGCGGCGCCCTTGACGTTTGGTGTCCTCCAGTTCCACGCCGTGCTAAAACCCTCGTAAACGGTGTCTACGTCTTGGGGCGGGTTCTCCACCCAGCCGTTGATCCCGTAGCTGCCCCAATCACCTTCGGGCCCGGGGGCGTACCCTGCGCCATCTCTTTCCAGGGTGAACCTGCCCCAGGCGTTGTAGATATTCAACTCCGGCGCCTGCACCCCGCCCTCATCGATAATCGGCCTGGTGGCCGTGGGGCACAACATGACCTTATGGTCGTTCTTGTAAAGCGGGCGCAGCGCATTGAACCAGTGGTGCGTGTGCCCATCGCCTACGCCGGCCTGGAATTTGCCGCCTTCCTCCTGGGTGTACATGGAAAAGTACAGACCCCACTGCTTGAGGTTCGCCCGGCAGGCAATGGTCCGCGCCTGCTTCTTTACTCTCGACAGGGCGGGCATGAGGATGGACATCAGCAGCGCGATGATCGCGATGACCACGAGTAGTTCGATGAGAGTAAACGCACGGCGTCTGCTCATAACACACGCTCCTCGAACAGGAATCCTTCCACCATAACAAAGCGGCGGGCCACCAACGCCGACGGCCCGGCCTGCTCTATTATACCATATTGTCACCATCCCGGGGAAAGCGCCCGTTCAGTCGTTGCCCCAGACGACCCGGGCCGCCCAGAGGAGGTCCTCCCCGTCCTGCCGCCCCGGCTGGCCGGCCTGCGCGTCCAGTCGCCTACCCACCTCGATGGTCTCCGGGTCGCGCCATTTGTGATAGTCGGCGTGTCCATCGACGAATGAGAAAGTTGTCCCGTCGCCGTGACGGACCGGCGGCGGGTCCCACCATCGCCAGTCCCCGCCGCGAACCACGCTGAGCGTGCGCACGGTCCAGCCGCCTATCGCCGCCGGGTTCGTGCCGCCATCGTCGACAAAGACCATTCGGTACGCCGGCTCCTTGATCTGCAGTCGCTTCTTCACCATGTCGGCGCCCGGCATGTTGTCCCAATAGACGCAATTCATCGCGTCGGAAATCGAGTAGGACCGCGTGGGCGGGCTGATGTGACCATAGGCATCCAAGACCTTCCGCTCGACGGTCGGACACTTGTACAGTTTCAGCGTCTTCGTGTAGGGATACAGCGCTCCGTCTTTGATCGCCTGCTGCTTCTGGAGCTCCGTCTGCGTCCTTTGCCAGTCCACCTCGCACCAGGGTTTTTCATTGTAGTGCGACTTGTTGTACGGCTGCGTCGGACTGGTGTACATGACGGCCCGAGCCGTTCGATACTCGCCCGAGTCACCGTTGACCAGCTTGTCGTCGTTGTCGTCGGCGTACAGAATCCACGAAAGGGTGAGCTGCTTGAGGTTGCTCAGGCAGGCGGCTCGCTTGCCCTGTTCCCGAGCCCGCTGCAGGGCCGGCATCAGGATCGACATCAACACGGCGATCACCGCGATCACGACCAGCAGCTCGATCAGGGTAAAGCCATCCCGCCGGCTCTTGCGTGTATCATTGTGCGTCATTGCTCTATTCACCTCTCAAACAAGCGGCAAAAGCCAATCATCTTCTTCCTTGAAAGCACTCCCAGGAGCATCGCCCTCGCGACGGTCTCTCGTATTGGCGGCCTCAATACTCTTTGAACGGCCTGATCCAATCGGGCCAGTCGTCTGCTGTGGCGCCGCCGGCAACGGTCCATGGACCCGCGGTATTGAAGCCTTTGCTCCACCTGAGGGTCCACAACTCCTTCAGACCGACTTTTCGAGCGGACCAATCGCAAAACGATATATTCAGGTGCCCAATATGCCGATTGATGCACGTTCGCGCCATGTGGTTCTGGGCCGTCCAAGCGGCCAGTTCGTTGTCGGCCGGCGGGTTCGAATGCAGCGGCCACAGATCGAAACGCAAGGCCTCCGCAAACGCCGGGATCTGAGCGGCTCCCCTGACTTGAGGCGTCTTCCAGAAGTCGTTGCTATTCCTGTTTTCAGCGAGGGCTGTATTCGGCCCCGCACTCGTGTTGAGGAGCCAGCCATTCAGCCCGTAGCTGCCGGAAACGCCGTCTACGCACATCTGATCATGCCCCTGGTAATCCCTGGTATAAATGCCCCATGCCGTGTATATCGTCATCCTCCCGGTCGGATTGTGGAATTCATCGGCCAGAGGGGCCTGGGCTTTCGGGCAGAACCACAGCGGGTTCTGCTTGTAACTCTCGATCTTGTCCTCGAGTTGAGAGGTCCACCACCAGGCATTGTCGCCGAAGCCGCTGAAGAACTTGCCGTCATTGTCCTGCAGGTACATAGCGAAGATCAGGTTCCACTGCCTGAGGTTAGCCAGGCACTTGACCATGTTGCCCTGTTCTTTGACCTTCCGCATCGCCGGCATGAGAATCGATAGCAGAAGTGCGATAATTGCGATGACTACGAGAAGTTCGATGAGTGTAAACCCACGTCGCCTGATCATGCTACTTAACTCCTTCACCCAGGAAAATGGCCACGATCACCTGTCTAAGATGCCGAAAACGGGCCTCTTGTTCCGTCGATTCCTGCCATTCGGACACCCCGCACAGACCTTTACCCACGCTAGGTATTATACCCCAAGGCTCCGGCCGATGCAAACCCAAAGCCCGAGAATAGCCCCAATTTCGGCCGCTGCCGGCGGCGGCCTTGACCCAAGTCCACTCACAAGGAAATAGCCTTTTGACCGGCATTTTCTCGCGGAAAACAGCCTCGCGAGGAGTTTTTCATGGCACCCATTTGTCAAGTGGGCTGCGCAGGCTCCGCGCGGCAAGGTGCAGGGATTCACCAACCCGCCTTAGCGGATGGAGAGGAGTTCATGGCATGAGTTCGCCAGCGCTACGTATTGTTCGGGCGCGAGCTCCTGGGGCCGGCGGGTCGGGTCGATGCCGTGGTGCTCGATGATTTCGAGCCAGAGGTCGCGGC
>CBFDBY010000099.1:0-22881 GCA_965603165.1 uncultured Phycisphaerae bacterium | reverse complement strand
GAGGAATACGTCGGCCGCAGGCGGACGCATCCGCCCCGATTCGTTGTTCGCAAAGACGGCAAGCAGATCGCGACCGGCCGGTTCGAGTATGGTTGAGGCGGCGCATGCTCGTACTCGTGGCGAGTACCCCTGACCACTCACGGCCGACTTGAAATCTTTGGCGCCGGAGACATTGGCGAATTGGGTCCGGGCGAAGGGGCTCCTGTGCCGATTGACTGGAGATGGTCGTACGGCGCGCCCGGCCTGCTGCTTTGGTGTGTGCTGGTTCCTGCGTTCGTGCTGGTGAGGGAGAACCGCCAACCTCGTGCTCTGCTCATCCTGGCGCCACTCATCGTCCTGGGTCTTCTCTGGCCGGCGTTCAAACGGATTTCGGGCATGTCCTCCGGCGATGAGCAGATGTTCGATGCGATGTTCTGGTCGCTGGCGATCGGTCTGACCGTCCTATGGCTGCTGGCGCACAAGTATGCGTCTGTACGTTGGTCCGCGAGGTTCTTTATTTCGTTCGGTATCCTGACCCTCACAGCAGGCATCGGCGCGGTGGCATACAGTCCGGGATCATTCGAGGAGGTGACGGCTATCTTTGCGTTTATGGCCTTTGTGCTGCTGTGCGCCTACACGCTGGCCGGGCGAGCCTGCCGAAAACGGTATCGCCCCCTGCGGTTCATGGCATGGCTCGCGGCCGCGACGCTCGTGGGAGCGATGCTGGCGATCTACACGCTGTTTCTGCTGTGGTCGACCATGCTGTCGGACTGGCCACATGATGTCGTGGAGGTTCTCCTGGAGATGGGGATCGCCGGCCTGCTGTTCGGCCTCGCCGTTTACGTGGTGAACGTGCCCTATCTCCTCACGGCGTTCTGCAGTCCGCTCTATGGCGAGCGTTTCCGCGCATGCTTGCGCCTGGCCAAGCCGCAGCCCGAACTCACGCCTTCTCAGTGATCCTCCACGCGTTGGCGCCCGTTACGGAACGGAAATGGAATCCGGCGGGACGTCCTGGAGACTTCGAATGGCTTCCTCCAGGTAGGTCGGGCTCGATGCGAGCCAGCGGCCGGCGTCGTCGGGATCGGGCTCTCCGGCGTACCAGGGACTCATCGCTCGGATCATCTTCTCGGCGGCGTCGCGCACGGCCTGTTCCTGGGACGCACGCTGTAGCTGGCCGAGCGCGTCGAGCACGTCGGCCATCGTGGACTTCAGGGCAGCGAGGTCGAGTTTCCACTCGGCCATCTTGGCATTCAGGTCGGCGGCTTCGTCCGTGTAGATGCGTCCATCCGCGATCGCTGCCGCGTGGGCGGTGAAATATGTTTCGCCGCTCAAGACAGCGTCGTCGAGATCGTCCAGAATCGCTTCCGAGCCGCACTTCGCCAGGGCAGTCAGGTCCGCCGAGTCGGCCAGCGACGCCCAGCGATCCAGGAGGTGCGGCAGTGCATCGACGCCCGCTATCACGGCGCTCTGCAGGATCGCGCTCCGGCCGGCTAAGTCCTCCGTCAACGCCAGCGTCTGCACGAGGGTTTCCCACGTAGCCGGGTCATCCGCCGTCAGGCCGAAGAGATCTCGCACGCCCTTATCCTGTGCGTAGTGGGCCAGCGCCTGGTGAATGCTGAGATGGTCGTGGAACCTCATGAGCAGACCCTTCGGGATGCTCGGGCACTCGTAGGATACATAGACGCCCGCCAGGTCCCAGGCTCCCATGTAGGCATTGATGGTCACGGGCAGCCAGGAGACAGGCTCTTTGGAGTCCCCCAGGGCTTGTGCCACGGCACTGCCGGTGATGGTCTTGTGGACGTCGCCGGCCGCCGCCGGATAGGAGCCGAGGTCTCCGATTTGCGCTTGCGCACCGAAGCTGGTAACTGTTCCATAGACGTTGACGACGATCTTCGTGACATCCTTCGCCTGCGGCTTGACGATCGGGAAGAGGTACGTGGCCTCGCAGATCCCTGTGGCCTGGCCGAAGATCAATCCCCCCGGATAGCTCGATTTCAGAGTATCGCGGAGCAGCGAGAGCCTGTCGGCCGAATCGGAACACGCGGTGAACTCGTTCGGCGTCATCGCGGAAGCCTCGATCGTCACGGGGTAGTCGGGCTTCTTGAACGTGGCGATCGCCACATGATCCGTGTCCATCGTCGCCCGAATCCTGTGCGACGAGCTGAAATAGTTGCCCGCCCAGCCCCCGAACTCATAGCCGGGATCGCATTTCGCCTCGAGCCAGACCGATTCTCCCTGGGGATAGAAGAAGATGCCCTCGCCCGGGTCGATCACCGAGCCGCCCGTCGTCGATGACGTCACCAGGACGCAGTCATCGCCGATCTCGATCATGCCGATGTCATCGATGGCGAAGTCGTTGCTGACTTCCGCGCGGATCTTGTCCACGAGGCGGATCTTTGCCTCGGTATTCGAGCCCGAGTCCCATCGGTGGAACACGAAAGCCCATTGGCCCACGGGCGCGGGCGCGAAGCCCAGGCCGACGTGGGCGCCGTTGATCAGACATCGGATCTGGGCGAGCCGGACGTCGTCGTCGGTCCAGTTCGAGAGCCAGTAGAAGATCATGTACTCGGTGTCCGTGTCGACCGATACGGTCTGCTCCCATACGACGCGGTTCGTCTGTGTGGCGCCGTTGGCAATGAGCATGCGGCCGAAGTTGGATGTGTGGTCGCCGTAAGAGGCGGCCAGCGGATGATAGCTGCTCGGGTCGATGCCGACCACGATCGTGCCGCTATTCGTGAGATCGGTCGTATAGGTATACTGCGTCGTAAAGCCCATGTTGCCGAACTCAAAGTTCCCGTTGTAGATCAGATTGCCGAGCGTGCTCCCGGCCAGGAGCAACAATACCAGTGCCGTCGAATACAACGTCGAAATTCGCATGACTTGACCTCCCCGAAACGTAGTTGCCCTTTGCAAGCGGCAGGACCCTGAATGCCCCGAAACCACTCCTCCCATTCCACGAGGTGTTCACACCACCTCTGTGGTTTTGCCGTGCGCGCGAACGCCACGGACAGCGATGACGACAGAGGGCCTCTCCTTGGCCGATGCGCTTCCATTCCAGAACTTTATTGTAGCACGCCGCGCGCTTTTGTCAACCGTTGAACCAAGTACCTTCGCAATAAAATCTCCCGGAATACGTCCCGAACGCGAGTGTTCATGTCAACTAAGACGCCTCTGTGCCACTGCTCCGATGGAGCGGCCAAGCCGGCAAGCTCTTTCCAGGAAACAACTTATATGAATTCCTGCCCCTTCTGGTGCAGGGTGCATTCGTCGTCTTGGGGCAAGACCGAAGAGCCCGTCCTGAGCTCGGAAGGAATTCGGCGCCGCTGTTGGTCGCGGGGAATGAAAAGGGGCGTGAGCGATTCTTTCGCTCACGCCCCCGGCAAGTGCGATTCCAGAACTGAGAGCTGGAGGTTACTTCTTCTCTTTGGAGTAGATGACGATCCTGTCCGGTTCCGTTTCATCCACCGTTTCCGCCAGGGTGATGCCTGGGACGGTGAAGAGCACGAAGGACATATCCTCGATCTGGCCGGTCTGGTCGAACAGCGGCGTCCATTGCCACGCGCCGGTGGTGGTCGGCTCGCCGGCCACGGCGCCGTCGTTTCGGCCGGCGCCGGCCAGCATGAGCACGTCCTCATCGGCCAGGGTGAGGTCGTAGACGCGGATATCGTCCATCAGGCCGTTGAAGAACTCGTCGTCGGCCGAGCCGCGGGCGCCGATGATCAGCGTCGAGAGCGTCGGCGCAACAAAGCCCTTCTGGTTGGTGGCCGTCGTTTCGAGCACGCCGTTGACGTAACACTTCATCGCTTTCGTGGCGCCGTCGAACGTCGCCGTCAGATGATACCACTGGTCGGGCATCAGGCTCTGCGTCGTCTGCCAGGTGTTCTGGCCGACGCGGAAGTGGAAGCGGCCTTCCAGATCGAGCCACAGGCCGAAGCGGTTGCCGTTGAAACTGTCGCGGTCGTACTCCATGATCGCCTGCCAACGGCCCCGCGTCTCTTCCGGATAGATCCAGGCCGAGACGGAGAACGAGTTCGGGGCGAAGTCGAAGCCCTTGGGCCTTTCGACCTTGATGTAATCGCCGCGGCCGTCGAAGTCGAGGGCGCCGTTGATCCAGCCGCCGGTGGGCCGCCAGATGGGATTGCCCATGACGGTTCCGTCGTTGCCGTTGCCGGAGCTGTCGGCCGCGATGATCCCGGAGGTTTCATCGAGCTTCCAGTGCGCCAGCGGCGTCAGACCCTGCAGACCCCGTGAGGCCCACGGATGGTTCGTCCAACCCCACGGATAGACGATGCTCTTCGGGTCGTCGTAGACGGCCACGACACTGAGCCAGTAGACATTGGACCGGCCTTCCTGGCGGAACCAATTCTGCTCCGGCAGGCGAACGCTATAGCGGTAAACCGGCTCGTGACCTCGCATGACCGAGCTAATGGGCTCGGGGTGCTTGTCGAAGCCGACCATGACCTCGTCGAATGTATCCGCCCTGTACTCCCAGAGCTTGCGATCGGGCCGGCTGAACGTCTTCGCTTCGGCGTCGTCCGACCAGATGGACAGCAGGAAGTAATCGGGTTTTCGCGGCGGGTTCATCTGCTGGCATTCGCACGGATGATAGCCGTAGCCGATATAGGAACCCCACCACACGATGCTGCTGACCGGCAGATCGCTGTTGCATCTCCAGTCGTCCGCGACGATGCGGCGGAAGGCCATGCCGCTGCCGGCCTTTTCGGTTTCGATGGCGAAGGCCAGGTCGATCGGCCGACCGCCGAGCGGGTGATCCTTCGGGTACATCAGGGCGTTCCAGGTGCCGTCGTACGGCTCCTCGGCCCTGACCCAAACGGCCGCGTCGTTCCAGTGCTGCGTCGAGGTCTTCCATCCCAGCCGCGTGGCGACGCTGCCCGGTGGGTGAACCAACATGGCCTGAGCACTGAGCCAGTAGACGACCGGATTCCTCTCCGTGCCGGTCTGCTGGAAGGCCTCGGCCGGATCGATTTTGAATGTGTACTTGTAGACCATCAAATGGTTGTTTCGCTCGAAGGTGTCGTTGGCCGGGCTGTAGTAGCTCTCGGCGGGGCCTTCGATCGGCTCGACCGTGAATTCGCCACGGGAGAATTCCTTGCGCCACAGGACCGCTCCGGGCATGCTGTAGCCCGTCGGACTCCGGCCGGCCGAGATATCCTGCCGGATGCTCAGTGTGAACGTGGCGTTCTCCGGACTGCTGCTCGACAGGATGTCGTGATACCACGAGGCCCACAGCGTGATCTCCGTCACCGGGCCCGTCTCTTTGCACTCGAAGTCATCGGCGCAAATCGTCGTCGGCCAGGTGGGCGGGAGGTCCTTGGTGATGTCCACATCGATGCCGGAACTGGTGATATCGGGCTCCTGGAGCCATTTCTCGCTCGCGCCCGAGCCCACGGTGGCGAGGGATTCCTCGTCCTCGTAGTGCGGCCAATCACGGATCCCCGTGAACGGCTGCTCCCACTTGATGTACTCGGGGTCCGTGTCCAGCTCGAAGGCCATATCGTATTTATCCAGCCGCTCGCAGACCAGTGAATCCGTGATTGGCTGGGCGGTCGCAGGGTCGAGCTGGAATCCGGCCCGCAGCTCGTCGGTCCGGAATTCCGCCTTCACGGCCGCATCCATCCACGGCTCCGGTCGGGTCTTCCAGCCCCACGGATTCTCCGGTTCGGGGTAGCCCGTGTACACCGCTGTGATGCTGATCCAGAAGGTGTTGTCATGGGTGTTCGTCAGGTACCGGTCCTGCCAGAAGGTTTCCTGCGGCAGGAGCCTCACGAGGTACTGGAAGGTTGTCTCCGACGGCTTCTGCGGGAACTCGTCGACGCCGACTCTCTCCTCCTCAACCCTGCTGTGCGGGACGTTCACGACCCAGAGCACCTGCCCGGGCCGGCTGAACGGATATCGATTGTCGGCCGGCACGTTGGTCCAGAACGCGATCCGCCACGATTCGGGCTTCGATTGGGGCGGCTCATCGTTCTGCCATCGCTCGTAGGAGCCCCACCAGTGCACGGACGTGACGGGCATATCCCCGATGCAGCGGAAGTCGTCCGCCACCAGATTCCACGTAGTGGACCAGAAGAACAGCCGGCTGCTGTAAGCGGGCTCGTCCCAGCCGCAGTATACCGGCATGCGCGACGTCAGGTCCTGCTCGATAGGCGGCTGCGACCACTTCAGGTGATCGAGCGGCGGCTTCGGCTTCGGCGGAATGACGGCGCCGGTGATCTCGACCTGGTAGTCTTCCACCTCGCCGTCCATGGCCGGGCCGTAGTACTGAAGGCCGCGCATCCTGCTGAAGCGGAAGCGTGCAAACGTCCGGCTCTCGACGGCGCCGAGCGGCACGTCGAACGGCAGCGTGTTGAGACCCGAGGCCAGCGCCTGGTCCACAAAGACCTGCTCGTCGGGGTCATCCCAGTCGCCGTCCGCATTGTAGTCGATCCACGCGTTGAGTACGCCGATCGTGGAGGCCGTCACATCGACGATGGCGGTCTGGCCGGCCGTCAGGTCGGTGGTGAAGACCACGCCGTCACCGTCATCATTGCCGTCCTGGTCGTCGCCGGTGGCGTTGGCGTTCGGCTGACCGTCCGCATCGGGGTCAACGCTCCTGCCGAGGTGCACGCCGGGCACGATGGTGTGACGGGCGCCGTTGCTGACATGCAGCGTGGGGTACGTCGGGTCCGGCGCGTCGCCGAAATCGATATCCTCCGGCGGCTCCCCGGTGATGACAAACGACAGGTCCATCCGCTGGCCTTCGGACTCATGGCCGTCCGGATAGCTCATGGGCAGCCAGCCCAGCGTCGGGTGACGCCATACGGCAGCATCTTCGTACTGCAGGTGCCGCATCGTGGTCTTCCATCCAAACGTGTACTGGGCGTCCTGCTCGGGGATCAGCTTGATCTCCAGCCAGTAGATCGTGCCGAGCCTCTGGATGAACAGATCGTCCTCGGGATCGAAGCAGATGTTGTACTGGAAGGTTCGCTTGTGGTTGCCGCGCTCGTAGAACTTGCTGGCCGGATCGAACCAGCCTTCATAGATGTTATTTGTGACCTCGGAGACGTCGTAGGTGAAGCGCTCGATCTGCTTGGTCCAGAGCAACTGGTCCGGGCGACTCCACGGCGTCTGGCTCGAAACAGGTTTGTTCGAGTAGATGCTTACCTGGAACGTCAGGCTGTCGGGCCCCATGGGGGGCAGGACGTCATCGGCGTACGAGGCCCAGAAGTGGATATCCAGGATCGGGCCGTTCTGGCCGCACCGGAAATCGTCGGCCAGACTCGACCAGAACATGTCCACGTCGATTCCCGTCTCTCGCTTGTCGGGCAACTGGGCCCAGTGCATCTTGTGCGGGTCCTCCTCTTCCCAATCGCAGATGGGTATGGTCTCCTTGACGTAGAGCAGATAGTCTTCGGTCTCCCCATCCTTGAAGACGCCGTCGCCGTTCCATTCGAGCGGGACCTCGCGCTCGCTGATCGTGAACCTCGCCCAGGCGTAGCCGGCGAAGGGCCCGATCTTGAAGTTCGGGGGATTCAGCCCGGACAGCGGCCCATTGTAGCCGTTGGGGATGCGGAAATTGACCAGCACGTGCTCCGGCACGTCCGTGCTGCCGCACGCCACGGTCTTCTCCCATTTGCCGTCATGGTTCCAGTCGATCAGGAGGTTGACGTAGGCGTCTCGCCCGTCGGTGGTTGTGTTCTCCACTTCGATATCGATGGTCGTGCCCCATATCGTGTTGAAGCAAGCGTTGCCCAGAGACTCGAGCCCGGAAAAGATCAAAGGATAGACGTCCTCGAGGCCGGCCGGTCCCTTGATAGTGTACGCACGGGGCTGGAGCAGGCCGGCGTCGCCATCGGTCATCTTTTCGTCCTGGTCGTGCTGATCGGGATTGAATGTGGGGCATTTGCCGGCGTTGCCGTCTCGTTCGAGGTCCACCCTGCGGCCGAATCGCATGCGCCCTGAGCTGTCATGCTCGATCCAGGCCGCCGGGCCCACTCCCACGCACGTGGGGAACAGACCTTGAATCCCAAGCGACGGATAGGCGGTCACCCCTTCCGGTGCGTCGCCGAAGTCGCGTTCCTCGGCCGGCGGGACAAAGCCGTCCTTCGGGACGCAGTCGTGCTGAATGTCGCCCTCCACGCTCACGTTCTCGCCCCGGATGTCAATCGACACCCACTGGGGGCAGTAATCCTGGATCTCGTAGCTCGTGCCGATGAACGTCGAATCGCGGATTTCCGTCCGCTGAATGACGATGCGCTCCTCGATGTACTGCTCCGCCAGCCCGGGGTTCCTGAGGTCCGGCAGGGGCGGCGCGTCCTGGTCCTCGGGCCAGGTCGGGTTCGTCCAGTTCACCGATATCTCGACCCAGCCGCTGCCCAGCTTCTCGTCGCGCAGGCGGACCGTCGCACCCACTTCGATTACCTTCTTACGCTCCCGATTGATCTCGCCGTTGAAGAACCACTGGGCCAGCCGGTCCGTCTGTGGGTAGTAGTACCACGTGCCGTGGTTGAACCCGGTTCCACCGCCGTCCCGGATTTCTCCGCTGCTGCCAAGCTCCACCGTATACTGATCCTGCACGGCCGAGGCGGACCCCAACCCCACGAACAGGGTAATGAGGGTGACCACGACCGCGTACTTGCTGAGGTCCCCCAAACGCGATACGCGGCGTCCGGGGGCCCGGTTGAATCGCTTGTTGAGCCCACTCATAACAGTACCTCCCATCATTGACTTGCCGTCGGCGAGTCCCTGTGGCACGGGCTGGGGTCCCCAACGCGACATTCCGCGTCCGGTGGGGCTCCCATGGCCGTGGCGTCGGTCGCGCCGATGGCTCCTATTAGACGTATGGGACCCATAGGGCAGGCGCAGGGCCCGCCCCAACGAATGTCGAATCGACTTGCGATGCCCCATCCTCCAGCAAAAAGTGCGGTTTGGAAGTGAAAATCACTCCCACCGGCTCCCACCGTATTATTTCTCTGACGGGTCAGCGTACCACCTGAAACCGGCGACATCAAGAAGAAAGTTATCGGACTGCCCTTCTTCACCCCAAAATGCCCATCCACTGGTATCCCTGCCGATCCCCAAACGCGAATACGGGCGTCCTGGGGCCCCGGATCGTTGACCGGTAAAACTATGTGCCAGACCCGCCCCCTTGTGTAACGGACTTCTTCAAGAATCTTTCTCATAGGGCAGCGGTCCCTTTACGACGCAGGGCGGATGGAACCCTGTTAGTTTCGGACGGCTGGCTGCCTTTTCTTGAGTATAGGGCTTGTGAGGGCCACAATAGTGGCTACACGTGGCTTTGCCGCGGGATGGGATGTCCTTGAGAGACCAGCGGACTATGGGAGTACATGAATGGCTGTCCTAACCGTGGCAGTGCTGTGTTTTTCGGGCGGATGTGATGAGAAGCCTACAGTCAGCAAAGAGCAAGTTCGGCGCGCCGCCCGCGACGGTGACTTGCCGCCGGTTCAATCGTTGATTTGGGATGATCTCAATAGTGGCGACGAGACGCAGACCTCGTGTGACGGCTGATCGCCGGGGGGGGCGGACATCAACGCGGCGACCGCGTACGGCGATACGCAGACAGCGGCGTGCCGCCGAAGAACTCGGTCTGCAGCGACAGTCAATTCCCGCTCAAGGCATCCTTCGCTCCTGTTGTCGACGTTTGCAGACCCGGCAGAGCAAAGGTTGACGACTGGGGGGAATGAGCATAATCTGAGGTCATCTGTCTTGAACTGAAGTGGAGCAACGAGAACACAAAGGAGTGTCGAAGATGGCCGAGGAGAAAATTGGGGAGATCGTGGATTTCTTTGCCCGCCCCGTCGTGGCCGCCATCCAGCTCACGGGCGCGTTGAACGTCGGCGACCGGCTTCACATCAAGGGGCATTCGACCGACCTGGAGGTGACCGTCGAGTCGATGCAGGTGGACAACGCCCAGGTCAGCGAGGCCAAGGCCGGCGACGGCGTGGGCGTGAAAGTCTCCGATCGCGTCCGCAGGGGTGACGCCGTCTACAAGATCGTCGACTGATCTACATGATGATCGATGGTTGTTCGTGCCGCGACAAAGACGTCGCAAGACCAGCCGCGGCCGCAGAACCTGCCTTGAGCGAAGTCGAATGGGCCGAAGCCTTCATTCTGACTGTTGATATCCCAAACGGACCAATCCGCCCGTTTGAGTGAATCATGCCCGTATCACTCCTTGGCTGGATCGATCTTTGCCTTGGGCGGCGCGGGGGCCGGCGGTTCGAGCGGCGCGTACGTCGTCAGTTGAAACGCCATGTCGATGGGCTGGAAGTCCCCATCGCGCATCAAGGTCCCGCTGCTCCACTGAGACCCGATGACGGGTGGCCACGAGGCCCCCGGCGTTGGCGGCACGAGCTCCTGGATCAATGTGGCGGCTGCGTTGGTGGCCTCCGTGCGTGTCTTCCAGGCGCACATCCTGCCCGGTTTCCCTTCGTTTGTATCATAGACGGCCGTAATGCTCAGCCAGTAGACTGCGGGCTCGCCGCTATTGGGCGGAGGCGGAGTCGGATGGAACCACTGCTCCTGCGAGAGCAGATGGGTGAACTGAAAGCAGGTCTCGCCGAGCTTGCCTTGATCGTCTTTCTCATACCCGGCCAGGACCCATGTCCAGCTCGTGCAGTAGCTCTCCCAGATGAGTGTGTCCGGATGGGGGAAGGTCTCGAAGTTGTACGGCTCGGGATCGGGCATATTCGTCCAGATACCGATGTGGAAGCCCAGCGGCAGATCGCCCGGCAGGAACGGCTCGGTCCAGCTCTCGAAGGTGCACCACCAATGAACGCCCGTCACGGGGCGGTCGTCGGGGAGCAGCCAGTCGTCAGCGGCGATCTGTTGCAGATGCATGGCGGACGGCATGTGCCCCGCCTCGAAGGTGTACGGCTCCACGGTGCTCACCGCCAGCGGCAACTGGCTCCAGATCAGCGCGGTCTCGCCCGACGCCGGGTAGGGCTCGTACTGCTGCACGATGTCGACGCGATAGTCTTCGACCTCGCCGTCCGTGGCGGGCCCGTCGTAGCTGAGCACCCCGCGAGAGTTGAAACGGAACCGCGCAAACGTCGGCCCGGAGACGGCGTCGGCCGGAACGCGGAAAGCGAGATGGTTGACGCCTTCGGTCAGGAGCGTATCGAAGAAGATCTGCTCGCCGGGGCCGGCGAAGCTGCCGTCGGCGTTGAAGTCGATCCATGCGTTCAGGTATCCCCGGGCCGACGCCGTGACCTCAATGGCGGCGTCCATATCGCGCTGCAGGGCCGAGGTGAAGACGACGCCGTCGTCATCCGCCCCGGTGGCGTCGTCGCCGGTGGCCGTGAGGTTTGGCTGCCCGTCCGCCTCGCCGTCCACACTGCGGCCGAGAAACAGCCCGGCGCTGATCGTGTGTCGCGCCCCGTCGCTGGCCAGAAGGGTGGGGTAAGCCGGATCGGGCGCATCGCCGAAGTCCACGCTGGACCCTGTGGACGCTCGGCAATCCGCGCACGAGCTGCCCGCGCCCAGCCACGTGAAAGGCGCCTCGCAGTTTTCTTCTAACGTCGTATAACAGAATCCTGTGCTGCGATTGCAGCAGGCCCCGAGCAGGGTCTCGGTCTTGGCAAGACATTCGTGGTACGCGCCGCGGAAGATATAGGCGTTGCGTCCGCTGATTTCGATGCCGGTCCACTCCGGATTGTAATCGTCAATCGTGCAGGGCTTCTCGGTCTCACTGGATCCTTCTCTGAGCATCCAGTTGTCGATCGTCAAGAGGCCTGAGCTGGAGATGGCCTCGTCCTCGTCGGCCAGGGTCGGGACATCCTCCGGGTACGGCGGACTGCTGTGGCCCGATTGCGACCACTGGGCCGACGTCCAGATAAAACGGATGCTCGCATACGTTGAGCGGGCGGTATCGACGGCTTCCACGTAGACGTGGTAATACAGGCGTGCTTTGCGACTTGTGTCGAAGTCGCCATTGTGGAACCACATTCGATAGGTGTCGCTTTCGGGGTAATAGTACCAACCCTGCCCGTCGCCGTCGCTGGTGGTCACGTCCCCGTTCGTGTCGAAGACGATCCGGTACCAGACGCCGGGGAAATTGCTCGGGTCCTCGATGGACCAGCGAGCGCCAAAGGTCGGCCCCTGTGATAGAATGATTGCGATGGCGGCGGCCACCAAGAGCTGCGATCGATGCCTTTTCATGTTCCTGTCCTCTGTGCCCAATGTCCAGGCTCGCAACGGCTCGACGCGTGCGAGCGGACCGTCCACGGTTCCGGCGCAGGGACATCCCTGGCCGGCATCAGCCTATCCATCGGCTTTCAAGGGGACCTCCTCCAGCGGAACCGCCCCCCGGCGTATGTTCCCCAGTCCATGAGATGGCGGTGGGCCAAACCGGCCGACCGCACCTACAGTATGCCTCCCCCGGCCGCGAAAGTCCAGTAAAATCGTCGATATCGCGGCTCTCCGATTCCGATCCGCCGCCGGCAAATTGGCTTTGTTTCCGCGGTTGCATGAGCAATGCGTTTTGCTGTAACCCGTTTACGGGAAGTCGCTTAACGTCGATATGGCCGGTTGGAGATTGGCTTTGTTTCGCACGGTCGGCCTCGGCGCACCGTGCTCCCCGATTCCCCAGCCATGCCTGCTGAATTGGCTTTGTTTCGCACGACAGCCCCCTCGCGCCCGGCGAGCGCGGCCTCGGTGTCCATCGCCTGCCCCTCTTTGTCCTTGCGAGAAGCGAAGCGCCGAAGCAATCTCGATCCCGCGAATTGGCTTTGTTTTTCCGCAGGCATGATCTGTCCTGTTCCGTCGTAAGCCCTATTGCGGACAGTATTTAAGCCTAATTCCGCCCTCTGCACATTGGCTTTGTTTCGCACAGTCCCGTCCGTCGCTTCCGCCCGGCGGGGCTCCGGGAACGGAAGGATGGAATGATGGAATGCTGGGACATTGGAATAGTGGAATGCTGGAGCAGGTCAGCCGCCAGCCGCACGCGGGCCGGGGATTTCTTCGGCTTCCGTTGTTCCGCCACCTGCGATCTGCCATTGCGTGCTTCCTAATCTCACTGTATTCGTTGTGTACGCACCATACACTAACCGTGCTTCGGCGTCAAGTAAAAAACAGTCGAACCGGTGATGAGCCCAGCGCGGCCTTCGGCCGGAACCAGGATTGCCTCTCGCCAGGCACGCCAAGACTGCAAAGAACCGACGACGGATGGCCGAGGGCGGAGACGGCGAGGACTTGTACCCTTGGCGATCGGTGTGGCTTTGCGAGACATAATTCGTTCTGTTGCAGTCGCTTATGAGAAGCCGCGAAGAGCACGGGGAGTACGAAGAGATCGCAACCGCAGAGGACGCCGAGAACGCGGAGCGAAGAGTCAATAATCAATCATCGATAATCAATGAAGGGGTCCTCCGGCCGTACTGCTGCTTGCCACCTTCACGTATCCTTCAGTACTTTTTCGCTTGCCTGCTGCGCAGACATCCGTCATAGTATTCGAGAGAGATGTATCCCTGATTAAGTTGCGGCGAATTGGTGTGGGCCCAGCGTGGGCTGGACCGATATGGAGAGGTCGAGATGACTGGGATGGCAGCGGAAAGGCAAATAGGGCGCGCCCCTCGTATCCTACGGTTTTCCCTGATATCGCTTATTCTTTGTCTACCTGCATTGGCGGGGCAGCCCGGACTTAGTGGGGATATTCCTGTGTGGAACCCAGGTGTGTGGAACCGCGGGGAGGCTCTCCTGATAAGGGAACTGTGCGACAAGACCCTATCCTGGCTGAGCGCCCCGAGTGAAGCTGCAGGTGCGGTGTGCGATAAGGTCGCGGAGTCCCTGCTCTCGTTTGATCAGCCGCACCCGACGTCCTATTTCGCTGCCGCGCAGTCGGCGTGGCTGCGCGGGCAGCCGGAAGTGGCGATCGCGAGGTTGAAGAAGGTTGTTGACGAACAGGGTGATAAGGACGCTCCGCTGCTGCAGTTGCCCGTAAGCGTGATGGGACGCCTGTGGATCGCCAGCATATTGAGATACTCCGACTCCCTGGAATCCGCGCGGGACACGTATGCGGAGGTTTTGGCCCTCATTTCCGGCGGGCAGCCAGTAGCCGGCCTTGAGTGGAAGACTGGCGTGATGGCATTCTGCCACCTTTATATCGCGGAGATCGAAGCGGACCATCTCGGCAACCGGGAAAAGGCCCTCTCGCATCTTCGCAGGGCAGAGGCCATTGCGACTCACTCAGTCTACGGGCATTGGGCCCAATATGAGAGAACCAGACTGGCCCACGGCAAGGCAGAAGCCAACCGTCAGTTGTCGGGAGATCTCGCGATGATGCCCTGGGATTACGCAGCGGCGCTTCACTTCACGCTAACGGGATTGACTGTAGGTCCTCTCGCAGATCCTCCTGATGTTCGTGAGCGGATCAAATTCATCACAGAGGCTATACGCAAAAGAGTGCTGGAAAAGCACGTCTCCAGGAGCGAAAATACGATCATGCACTTCTCATCGGCGCATTACTATGAACTGACAGGAGACCTGTCCGAGGCAGCAAAGCGATACGCGGAGGTCTTTGAGGAGGACTCGTTTGTCTCGCCGGTCGCAGGCATTTACGCGGCGAGGATGAGGAAGGCCGAAGGGAAGGCCGGGGAAGCCAAGGAACTCCTCCAGCGCGTGTGCTCGCGATATCCCCGCTTTGAATCTTCGGCGAAGAGTACTGAAGAATCCTGGAAATAACCGTGAGCCGCGACGAGTCACCCCAAGCAGAGCGTGCAAGACCTCGAAGCAGGACAGTTCGCCTGCTGGCGGGCACGCTGGTGATCGTATTCGCGCCGGAGCTAACCCATATGGTCTTTCTTCTTCGGACAAGAGGCAGTCTTCTCCCAGATATGGGCAATGCGGAATCGTTGGGTTTCACGATCCTTCACCTGATTATCGCTCATGCCCTTCAACTGCCTTTCCTATGCCCTCTGTGTGTCTTTTGGTACGGAGTAGTGCGCCGGGAACCCGGACTTGTCAAAGTCGGGTATGGGATGCTGGTGCCCATAGCGATTGTCGTAGCGTATCTCTTCCATCCCGTTGGTCCATCTTCGGGAAAGCTCGTGCTGGGGCTGTTCTATCTGACCAGCCTACTGTTGCTGTTGAACAAGGACCTGCTGCGCAATCCCGGGCAGACAATGGACAACCGATGACGCGCCTGCTGGATTGCCATTATCCATCGTCGGTCACCTCCATGCCTGGCCGGTGCGAAGCTGTGTATCGTTTCCGTTGACGATCTGTGATGCGTCTGGTGAGTGAGGCGCAAAAAGAAAGGGACAGCCGCGGTGCGAGCGTCGGCTGTCCCTTTGGATTGTCGGGTCGTGCGGTTACACGGCGTGGCGTCGGCGGAGCCAGCCCACCAGCGCGGTGCCGAGACTGCCGAGCAGAATGGCGCCCGGGGCCGGGATGACGGGCACGCCCGTGGCGTGGATCGTGAAGTCGTTTACCTGCCCGTGGTCCTCCAGGAGGATGTGCAGGTAGTGCGTGCCCGGGGCGACGTCCGTGAGACCCAGCGTGTACTCGCCGAGGATCGCCGGTCCGGAGGCGAGGCCGCCGAGCTGATAGACGCCGTCGAACCAGACGAACATGCCGTTGTCCGCGCCCATATCCACCGTCAGGGATTGCAGACCCGTGGGGCCGGCGTCGATGGCGTAGATGACGCCTACCTCGGTATTCACGGCCCACGTGTTCGGGATGACCTGCGGCCCGCTCCAGTTGCCATTCAGCGAGCCGGGATTGCCCAGCCAGTCGCCCAGGATGCCGGCTGCGGCCGACAGGTCGGGCTCCGGCGCCGGCGAGATCGTCGGATCGCCGTCAGCGAGATCAGCGCCGGGAAACAGGTACGACGAATCGTACGGATTGGTTTGGTCGAGGACGGTCCCGATCGCATTGTTGTAATAGCCCAGCGTCGTGCCGTCGATCAGCGTGATCGAGGGTGCCGAAAAGGCCGGCGAACTGAAAACGCCGGTAGCTGCCAATACGAGTGCGGAAAGGAACGCCCAACGTGCGATTGTGTTGCTCTTCATCACCATGTTACCCCCCGGAAATTCTACTTCTTGGTCATCTTGGTGAGCCCCCCGGCTCGGAACCCTCCCTGGTGACATACCCCCATAATTAAGCCTGATTGTATCGTAATAGAATGCGTGAGTCAAGCCGGTTCTTGCATGGGTCCTCGATAATCAGCCGGGGGTCGCCGCCGAGAGGCACGAGCCTCTATTTTCCCGGACCGACCGCGTGCGAAAGATGTATTTTTTTGAATCCGCCCGCCGATATGTTATTCTCGTGGTGTGCATAGACTTGGCGTCGTGGCAGGTCAGCACGACAAGGAATCTCTACATGATGCGGCCGAGAGGGCCGCATGGAGGAGACATGGTCACACGGGAACGAACCTCTCTGTTTCTGCTGTGCGCGGGCACGGCGGGCTTATTGTTATCGGCTCTTGCTTCGCGTGCCGGCATCGCTCGCGAGGCCCACTGGATCGAGGGCGAGGACTCCGTCGAGTCGTCGTTCAACCGGCACGGGTGGTATGAGAGCAGCAATATCGCCAAGGGCCTTCTCTCGCCGGGCGTGCCGGGCGTATCCGAGGGTGATTGGCACACGCACTTCACGGGCAGCGGCTCATCCGAGCAGGCCGTCGCCACATATCGGTTCACCATTGCCGAGGGCGGGACGTATACGTGGTGGATTCGGCTCAATCCGTTTCGCAACAGCAACGGCGGCGCGAACTACAGCTATCGTTTGCGGCACTTCCGCGGCTCGTGGACGGGCTGGGCGGACCTGGATGTCTCGGAGGCGCGCGACGGGATGATCGACCTGGTCGATCCCGGCATCGACATCCGTTTTATCGGTTGGTGCTTCGGGGGCCGATTCGAGTTGGACCGCGGCTCGCACGATTTGGAGGTGCGCCTTCAGCGACGCCCCGGCGACGAAGACAATCACGGCGGCATCGACGTCATGGCGTTCGTGAACTTTCCATGGTCGCCGACGGGGACGGTGCCGCCGGATACGAATGCGCCGGCCGCCGGGCCCGACACGTGGTTCACGCTGATGGCCGGGCCGGACCCATTCTCTGCTGATTCCATCATCGATATGAGTCGCCTGATCGACAAGCCCGCAGGCACGCACGGTTTCCTGAAAAACCGGGCCAAGGACTTCGTCTTCGAGGACGGCACGCCCGTGAGGTTCTGGGGCATCGGCGCCTCCATGACGGATACGGTCGAGGCCCGGGAACGCCAGGCGCGGTTCTACGCAAAGCACGGGATCAACATGGTGCGCCAGCATCCCGCGCAAAGCGTGCTCGGCTCGCTGCGTCGTGACGGTGACAGCCGGACCTTCGACCCCGAGCGGCTCGACCGCTTCGACCGCTGGTTCAGCATCCTCAAGGCCAACGGCATCTACATGACGTGGTCGATCTTCTATCACCACGTGGTTCTGCCGGACGAGGGCATCGATCCGGATCTCTACAACGAGCTGCCCGACCGCGGCGCAGGCAAGGACACCTACGGCCTAGCCACCTTCATCGAAGAGTACCAGGATTCGCAGTGGGAATACGCCCGCCGGCTGCTGAGCCACGTCAATCCGTATACCGGCCTGGCCTACAAAGACGATCCGGCTCTGGCGATTGTGGAAGCGCGCAACGAGGACAGCGTATTCTTCCACAATCCGCTCGGCGACGGGTTCGTGCGGGGCGAGTCGCACCCGCATCACGCGGCGCGGCTCAAGCGGATGTGGCAGCAGTGGGTGAAGGCGACGTACGGCAACGACGCGGCCCTCGCGAACGCGTGGGGCCCGGGTCTGAGGACGACCACGACAAAGAACGGCGACGGCTCGGTGCGCAGTTGGCCCGATTCCGTCGATGAGACGAACATGTACGTCTATGCCGCCTGGGAAATGGAGGCGGATGGGCCGAACTGGAATAAGAGCGCCGAGCGCAAGCGCATGGGCGATTTCATCCGCTTCTTAGCCGAGATGCAGCGCCGAACGTACGAGACGTATCAACAGCGGCTGCGCGACTTAGGCTATCAGGCGGTGACGGTGAGCACGGCGTGGGACGCGGGCGGCCCGGCCGCTTCGGCCGCCAATCTCTGGACCGACGACGCCATGGGCGCCATCGACCGGCACAACTATTGCGGCGGTGGGGCGGGCGGCCACGGCATCACGACCGGCTCGGTCAGCAACGATACGCATCTCGACAAGGCTGGCCGCGGCCTCCTGTCGAGCGGCTTGTGGCAGGTCGAGGACAAGCCCTTCATCATGACCGAGTGGACGCAGAAGCCACCCAACCAGTGGAAGGCGGAGATCGCACCGCTGATGGCCTTCTACGGCATGGGCCTGCAAGGGTGGGATGCGTCGTATCACTTCGCCGGCTCGCGCAGCAGCATGGGCGACGGCTGGCCCGGCATGAGCTCGTACGTCACCGAGACCCCGCACTACATCGGCCAGTTCCCCGCCCTCGCCTTCGCGATCTACAACGGCCACTTCGAGGAAGGATCGATCGTCGCGGCGCGGCGGTTGTCCACGGCGGACGTCTTCGCCGGCGTCGATGCACTCGAGCAGAAGCACGGGACCGTCGGCTACGATGAGCACGAATTGCTGGCGCACGGCTCTACGCCCGTGGAGGCGCTCGCCGTCGGACGTGTGACGCTCAAGGTGGCCGATGGGCAGGGGCCTTCGGACCTGCCCGATCTTTCCCGCTGGTTGAGCACGCGCACGCGAACCACGCGGAGTCAGACCGGACAGCTTACGTGGGACTACGCCAACAAAGTCGTCACGGTCCATTCGGACAAGACGCAGGGCGTGATTGGCTACGCCGCCGGCGGGACGTATGATTTGCCCGGCGTGACGATTGAGGACGTGGACACGCCGTTCATCGTCCTGCTGTTCACGCCGCTGGACAATCGGGCCTTGGTCGAGTCCGGGCACATCCTGATAACGGCCATGGCGCGCGACAAGCAGCTCGGCACCGTCTACAACGAGGACGGCACGGAATTGCTCGAGACAGGCGGCCCGCCGTTGCTGCTGGAGCCGGTGCAGGCGACGATCACGCTCAAGGGCGGCCCATTGACCTCCGTGAGGGTCGTCGACGTCTACGGCGTCCCGACCGACACGGAGCTTGAATGCGCCGGCAACACGGTTCGCATCGACGGTCGTTTCGCCACGTACTACTACGAAGTCCTGCGGCGCTGAGATTCGCTTCCTGCGCTCGCCTCAACTGGCGGCATGTTGATCGCAATAAAGTGTTCGGCGGGGTCGGCGTGCAGCCGATCGTGAGCGATCAATCTTTCGGCCGGTCCCGATAGCTCAGCGGGACGATCAGCACGGCGCAGTCAGCCTTCGAGGCGATTTTCTCGGTGACGTTGCCGAAGAGGGTCTTCTGGAGCCTGCCGTGGCTGTGCCCGTGGCGACCCATCACGATCAGGTCGATCCGGTGCTCGCGCGCGAACTGGAGGATCTGCTGAGAATCCTTGCCGATCCGCATCTCGACCTTGAGTTCGAGCCCTTCCGGCAGGTGGGCCCGGTAGATCTGGTCGACGCGCTCGTCGATGTCGTGCTTGGCCTTGTTGTCCACATCCTCGACCTCGTAGATGTAGGTCTTCCAGAACTGGGCGTCCGATTCCGGGATGACATGGAGCAGGTACAGTTCGCTGCCGGGCCGTCGCGCTGCGGCGTCGACGGCGAACGGAAACGCGAAATCCGCATTCTCCGAGAAATCCGTGCAGAACAGGATTCGCTGATAGTGCGTCTTCGTCAGGTCGATCGTCTCCATCGTGTTCAGGACCTTCCAATCGTCCACCATGCCGCTCACCGAAACGTGCGTCGACTCGGCAGATTATACCGCCGTCCCGGAACATAGGAAATGGCGCGGCGCAGGTTGTCGCTGAAGTCGCGCGGCTTGCCGTTCGCCGTGTGGCTCGTGGTCCTTTGCAGCAATTCGGTCCCGAGCCGGACAGATGGTTGCGGCGGTGGGCGGTAGGTGGTAGGCTTGAGGTACGTACATTGCCTCTGTGGGAAGGAAGCATCTGGATTGGGAACTGTTTGACAAGGAGTGGAAGATGCCATCGATCGAGGTTGATACGTCGTGCGATTTGTCGGAGCCGGGCATGAAGGAGACCCTGGCCGCTACGCTCTCCCGTCTGATCGCCGAGGGGCTCGGCAAGCCCGAGCAGTATGTCATGGTGTGTATCCGCGAGAGGGCGACGATGACAATGAGCGGCGAGGCAGGCCCCTGCGCGCTGGTCGCGGTCAAATCCATTGGCGGCCTGAGCAAGCCGGTGAACCAGGCCCTGGCCGACAAGATCACGCGAACGCTTCGGGACAAGTTAGCCGTCCACCCGGATCGCGTCTATGTCGTCTTCCAGGAACTTACCGGCACACATTGGGCCTGGAACGGCAAGACCTTCGCGTAGGCCATGCGGCCAGCGGAGCGAAAGGGCCGGCGCGCCGTTACCCGCCGGCCCTTGTGGGTTTGGCGTGTGGGCAGTTCTCGCTATGGCCTTGTTGCCCGCCGGTAGACTCGGATGTCGTCCATCAGGCCGGACCAGAAGGTGTCGGCGGTGCGGTCCTTGCCGGTGCCGATTTGCAGGCTGCCGCTCGAAGCCGCTAAGTTGGGCTGCGTATCGGCCGCCACTTCGACGCCGTCCACGCGCAACGCCCGATTCGTCCCGTCCCAGACCAACGCCACGCGGTGCCACTGGTCGTCGAGAAGCCAGGCGTCCGAAGTCAAAGACGTGCCGTCCTGCCCGGATGCCTTCAGGTCCGTGGTCAACATGCCGTACTGATTCAGATAGAGCCAATCCGCCCCGCCGAACTGCGACACGATCACGCGATTAGGCGCCCCGCCCTTGACCCAGGCGATGACACTCAACGGCCCTGTGGCCGGATCGAGAATAGAGTCCACCGTCCGCATATAGTTCTCTTGCCCGTCGAACGCCAGTGCGCCGTCAAGGACGCCGTTGGGCTCCCAGACCACGTCTCCGACAATCATCGCATAGTGCTCGCCGACCCAGTCGATAGCCACGCTGCCCGCACCTTCATCCAACGCCCAGTGGGCAACCAGAGTCGGATCGACAAGCTCGGGCCCAATATAGTCCGCTAGCGCAATCACGTCGTTGAGGTCCACGATCCCATCGCCCCAGGCATACGGACCTATGTCACACACCGAATCGCTTTCGCCCCAGTGCTCCATGAGAATCACCACGTCCTTGCCGTTGACCTTGCCGTCACCGTTGAAGTCGACCATCGGCAGGATCGGCGCGCACCAAATGCCATGACCACCGGGACTGCCCGGCCGGTCACTGTCAAAGAACAACGTAGAGCCATCGGCAGAGATGTATGCAATTTCCTCACCGGTGGGGCCATTGACCATCGGTCCAAGGTTGACTGCGTGTCCCCATGGACTCGAGCGTGTTGCCCGTTTCGCAACATACAAATCGAGGATGCCGCCGCTCCCTCCAGGTCTGGCCGAGTCAAAAAAGAGTAGGAGACCGTCCGGTGAGAGGCTCGGATGGGTGTCCTGCACCGCGCTATTGACAACATGTCCAAGGTTGTCCGGCTCGCTCCAAGGATCGGAACATGAGGCACGTGTCGCCACCCATATGTCATAGTGTCCCAGACCACCAGGCCTATTAGAGCTAAAGTACAATTCAAGACCGTCTGCAGAGAGGTACGATATGAGTTCACCCTTTGTGCTATTTACCGTCGGACCGAGATTCAATGCGGAACTCCAGCCGGCGTTTATACTCGTCCGGGTTGCCCGCCAGATGTCCCAGCTACCGTATCCGTCCAGTTGTTTCGAGGTGAAGAGCATCTCCAGTCCGTCGGCTGTTGTTACGCCCGGCACGGATTTGACAGACTCGTAGGATGAGACATCATCATACGGCCCAAGGTAGGTCGCGACACCCCAACTGTCATGTCGCGTTGCCCGAGTACTCACCCAAAACTCGTAAGGATTATCCCAACTTGCGTTCCGACAGAAATACAGGGACAAGTCATCATCTGAGGTTCGCGCAAAGAAGTCGTTGGATGAGGAGTTGACGCCTGGACCCAGTGGCTTCGGTGTCCCGAAGTCGAAATCTGCATACAGTGGCGGTGGCTCGATACCGGGGAGCAAGCAAAGTGTGAGTAGTGACGTTAAGAGCATGGGGATTTCAAATGGTTTCATGGTGGACCTTCCCTTCTGCCCGAAGGCGATGGATGCTGTAATGATTCCATTGTCACGTCTTCCAACAGAGAAGACGAGTCGATAAGGAACTGTCTCGGTCCTGACAACTTTCAGGACCGTCGGTGTGCCGAAGCGGAGCCGGGAGAACCATCCCTGGCCAAGGATGGCAGCGTACCGGCTCATGTCGGCATGGACATTGTCCTCATCACGAAGGTATTTGAACTGCTGCGCGCGTCGCAGATAGTGATTGGGGTCGGTAGGATCGGCTTCGATCTGTCTGGTATAGTACTGCACCCGCTCACGGTAGTGTTTGTCCATGATGGCAATGATCCTGGGGGTCTCATTGGCGTCATTGCCCATGATGCGGCGAAACAGAATCCTCGCGTCCAGTCCTACATGCTTGCTTTCTAAGATCGGCACGAGGAGCTGACGGGCCGCGGTGAGGTCGCCGTCCTTGACGAGCTTGCGGGCCTCGGCCAAGTCGTTCACCTGCCTGGCGCCTTCGGCTTCCGCGAGTTGGAGTTGATGCCGGTTCCAGAGGGAGGAGATGATGACAGTACCAGCCACGACCGCCACGGCCAGCACGGCCGTGACCTGCAATCGGTTCCGGCGGAGGAACTTTTGGAGGCGATACCCTGCGCTTGGCGCGTGCGCTGCCACCGGCCTGTGCTCCAGGTGTCTCTGGATGTCGAGCGCCAGGCCGGAGGCTCCCTCATAGCGGCGGGCGCGGTCCTTCTCCAGGG
>CBFDBY010000098.1:0-23308 GCA_965603165.1 uncultured Phycisphaerae bacterium | reverse complement strand
ATCCCCCCAGCCCGTCTGCCCTGGGCGATAGGCAACTATGCATTGTCATTCGCAATCCCCGGTGGTAAACTGGTCACGGATCGGCCTCGTGCGAGCGTTTGCGGGATGCAATGAGGAACGGTGGACCCTGGTTATCCGGGTGGAGAGCGACTTGTGGAGACGCAACATGACGCCGTAAGAGGACCGAGTAGGCGTCGATTAGTTCGGCAGCCGACGTGTCATATGTGAGGGAGTCAAAGATGAGCCCCAAGAAGAAGGTTGTATTCCACACGACTTTTGCAACGTACTCAGTCATAGGGAAGATTGGGGAGGGGGGCTCCGGGCGGATCTTCGAGGTGGCCGACGATTCCGGAGAGAGATGGGCCGTGAAGTTGCTGGATGCCGCGAAGGCCACAAGGGAAAGGAGCAAGCGTTTCAAGAATGAGCTGATGTTCTGTCTGAGGAACAAGCATCCGAACATTGTGACCGTCGTGGATCATGGCATCGCGGCTGAAGGCGAAAAGGCCTCACCATTCTATGTCATGCCTCGCTACAAGGGATCGTTACGAAACCTCCTGGGGTCTGGAATCCCACAGGACAAGGTCTTGCGGTATTTCGCAAACATACTCGACGGAGTTGAAGCTGCCCACTTCCGGGACGTGGCCCACCGAGACTTGAAACCTGAGAACATCCTATACGACGCCCCAAATGATCTCCTGCTGGTCGCAGATTTCGGCATTGCTCGCTTTGAGGAAGACGAACTCTATACTGCGGTCGAGACGAAGGATTCAGCGAGGCTTGCGAATTTCCAGTATGCCGCCCCAGAGCAGCGAAGCCGCGGTCTTAACGTAGACCGGCGCGCGGATATCTACGCTCTCGGTCTTGTTCTCAACGAGATGTTTACCGGGCAGGTTCCCTATGGCACGGGCTACAGAACCATCGGTCAGAGTACCCCCGATTATGCTTACCTTGATGAGCTTGTCAGCGTAATGCTACGTCAGTCTCCTGAAGAGCGATTTCCCACGATCGAAGTAATCAAGGCCCAGCTAATTGGCCGTCGGAAGGAGTTCGTGACACGGCAGCGTCTCAGCGAATTAAAGGACACTGTGATACCGGTAACAGAGGCTGATGACCCTCTGATAGCCGATCCCCCACGCCTGATAGATCTTGACTGGGATCGAGGCACTCTCACGCTATTCCTAAGTCAGCCGGTTAACAATCTTTGGGTCGAGGCACTGCAGAACATGGGAAGCTACTCATCGATTCCTACCAAAGAACCAAGTGCATTTAGATTCTCAGGCGAGAAGGCCACGATACGCGCTGAAGAAAACGAAGTACAAGGTATAATCGACCACTTCAAAGAGTGGCTTCCCAGGGCAAATCAAGTTTATGCAAATCGCCTTCAGGAGGATAGGAAGCAGAAAGAGGCTGCCAAACGGCAGCAACTCCGTCGCGAGATCCAAGAGCAGGAGGCTCGCCAAAGGATCCTCAAGAATACGACGATATGATGCAAGCGTGGCCGATTGTGTCGGGTGGGTTCTCAACCCACGCGTCACATTCTGAACAATCTGGCTATCTGGTGTTTGAGTGTCGATAACAGGGTCCTCCAGGGGCGGCGACGGTGGCGGCGGGGGAAGTTGAGGTGGGCGAATTGGCCGTGGAGGGCGTAGGCGGCGCCGTCGCGGGCGCGGGCGGCGGCGCGCTCGCTTTTGTGGGCGCCGAGCCAGTGGCGCTGTCCATCGTGGTCGATGCGGGCGTACCACTTGCGCTGCTGCTTGCTCCAGCAGACGCCGATGTACTTCGAGGAGCAGTCCTTCTGCGGGCGCTGGTTGCGGGCGTTCTGGCTCTTGGTGCAGAGGCGCAGGTTGTGCTTCATGTTGGTCAGGCCGTTGTGGTCGATGTGGTCGACGACGAGGCCGGGCGGGGCGTCCATGATGACGCGGTGCATGCGGACCTGCCGCTTGCCCTCGGCGCGGACGGCGTAGAAGGTGTTCGACTGCCGCGAGGCGCAGGCGACCCGCCGGAGGGAAACTTGTCCCTCCACTATTGGGCGAAATTGCACGAATGTCGCGAAAATGTGGGCCTTTTCCCGGCGGCGAGAATGTGTAAACCCTTGTCTGAAAAGGAATAAAAAAAATTTCAGATTCTGTCGTTTGAGGTGCTGAAGTGTTGCACGAATTTTGCGATTCCCGCCATCCAAGTAGGAGTTCGGCGTGGGAGCTGAGAACGCACGCTGCCTGGTGTCGATTGGAGAAAAATCTGGTACCATGGGGCCCAATGCGTACGGGACAACCTTAGGAGAACATGTATGAAGGCTCGTCGGATCGTTCGGATTGTGGCGATAGTGGTGCTGGCCGTGGTGGTGGCGGTTGCCCTGGCGGCGGGGGGGCTGTGGCTGTATTTTCACCCGTCGTTCGAGCGCACGGACGGGATCGTTTACACCCAACGTCACGGGCACGAGTTGACGTTTGACTTCGTCACGCCGCGGCGGCCGAACGGGCTGGGGATCCTGGTGATGGTCAGCGGCGGGTGGCGGTCGAACCGCGACGGGTTCCGGCCGTGGATGGTCGCGCCGCTGTTGAGGCGCGGCTATGCCGTGTTCGCCGTCTCGCACCTGTCACAGCCCGAGGCGACCGTGATGGAGATCGTCGAGGATGTCAATCGCGCGGTGCGGTTCATTCGGCACCATGCGGCCGAGTACGGCATCGATCCCAATCGCATCGGCGTCACGGGCGGTAGCGCCGGCGGGCATCTGAGCCTGATGCTCGCGACGCGCGGCGGGCCCGGCTCGCCCGACGCCAACGACCCCGTCGATCGCGAAAGCAGCGCGGTCCAGGCGGCGGCCGTCTTCTTCCCCGTCACGGACCTGCTCAATCTCGGGCAGTCCACGGAAAACCCCGGCGACGGTGGCCCGCCCAAGAGCTTCGTGAAAGCGTTCGGACCCCAGTCCACCGACTTGGCTGTGTGGAAAGAGATCGGGCGGGAGATGTCGCCGATCTACTACGTAACCGCCGAGCTTCCGCCGATGCTGATCGTTCACGGCGATGCCGACACGCTGACTCCACTGGAACAATCCGAATGGTTCGTGGCGCGGGCGCGCGAAGCCGGAGGCACCGTCGAGCTGCTGATTCGTCCCGGCAAGCAGCACGGGTGGCTGACGATGTTCTGGGACATCCGCCGGTTCGGAAAGTGGTTCGACCGGCACTTGCGAGCGCAGCGGTAGAGATCGTCGTCCGGCGACTCCTCCTGCGGTGATCCGGAGCGGCCGGATCGGTAATGCGACGGGCCTGCGGGAGTCCGACAGAGGAGATAATAGGTCTTGGGCAGGATGGCCTGGTTCCCGTGCGATTACTGTCTCGTGCGTCGATCTTTGTCAAATTATCAATCACAAGCTACCTGTCGTCGATTCGGTGGTATGCTATGAGCGAGAGCAAAGGGTTCACGGCCAGAAGGCGGCTGCGGTGATGATGAGCCAGATGCCGATTCCCAGGGCGAACTTGCCGACGATGCCGAGCAGCTTGCCCGCGCCGGCCCCGACGCCTCGTCGCAGGGAAAGGTCGGGGTGCTCGCCGCGGGAGGCCTCGACGGCCCAGACCGACAGCCCCGCGCCGAGGCAGGCCCCGACGACGGTGCCCACCAGCGGTACGGCAAACATCGTCGTTCCGACGACGGCGCCGAGCAACGCCCCGAACAAACCGGCGATGGAAGCTGGCCAGCTCGCTCCCGATTTGCGGGCGCCGACCATCCCGGCGAAGAACTCGATCAGCTCGCCAAGCAGCGCCAGGACCGCAATCGCGGCCAACGTCCAGCCGGAGAAGAGCCCTTCATCCCACTTCCACCACGCGAACAGGACCGTCGAGAAGACCATCAGCCAGTTGCCCGGCAGGCCGAACAGGACGAGAACCAGCCACACGGCGTTGAGCAGGACCAGGATCAGCAGCCATACATACAGCATCCGCTCATTGTAAGATCCACAGGCGGCCACGCAACGGGGATTCCCTACGGGAATTCTCTCGGAGGCAACAGGCAGATCCGGCGCCCTTGTGTTCTGGTAGAGACGAGATGCACCGCATGATTCTACATGACCCATGTTGGAGTATCGTGCATACACCGTCCAACCCGCGCCGCATGAGGAGCTGTTGCGTCACTGAACTCAGATCGGATGTTATCCAATGTCATCTGGCACGAGCGATGCGTGCGACCGCCCGGGCCGCCTCCAGCGGACCGTCGACTGCATCCTGCCAGCGCTTGAGCTGTTGGGCCGCCCGTCGATAGCTGGCGTCTGCGAGTACAGTCTCGATGGCGCGCCGCAACGTGGGCGTGCGGAGCTGACGCGGAGCGATGGCCAGCCCGGCGCCGTGCCTGGCCACGAGGTGCACGTTGAAGTCCTGTTCCGGATGCAGCGGCACTCCAATGACCGGCGTGCCGGCGGCGATGGCAGTCTGCATGCTCCCCTGTCCGCCCGTGGTGATGGCCAGATCCACCCTGGGCATGATGCGATGGGAGGGGAGGAAGGGATGCGTCAGAATGTTGTCTCCGCTGCGGATTCGCTCGTCGTGGACCGTGGTCGCAACCAGGGCGCGCACTGGAATATCGCGCAGCACGTCGACGACGCGCTGCACCATCTCGGTCGTAGTGGACGTGAGCGCAACGTAGACCTTGGGACCCCTTTCCGCCAGAAATTCTTCGACATCGGCAGGAGGGGCTCCAAATGCCCGGGTGAAGATGGCGCCCACGTAGTAGAACCTCGGTCTTGCCCTGTAGCGTTTGGGATGCCGCGGCTCCCAGCACTCGAGCTCCTCGGCCGGGATACCCAGGATCTCCGGTACGTCTGTGACGAGGGTGTGATCCCCGATGAGCAGGTCGAGCAGGCGCTGGTAGATCGCGAGCATGCGGCTGGTCTCGGACAGGTACGCGCACTTCGGCACGCAACAGATCATGAGTAGCTCCTCTCATGGCCGGAATGGATCAGGAATCTTGTGATTTAACTTCATAGTCGGTGCTCCTGCACGCGATTGTGTCCATGATACCTCAATAGAGCGCCTGGTCACAACAAGTCGGATTGTCCACACGGCCAAAGCATGTGCCAGCGGGCCCCGGGATAGTCTCATTCGCTGAAAATCTACCCTCTGCCCGCAGGTAGCGATGCACTCGCGGCACGAGACAGGCGGCCTCTTCCGAGAGAAGCGAAAGACGTTATAGCTGCGATGGTGCACGGCCGTGGGTTTCAGTCCAGACTTGTGTGCTCCACAAAGTCCAGAGACGGTCGATTTGTCGCGTATGACGCGGGAAATCCGGGTTGATATGTCGCGCGGTTTCCGCGACAATGGAAGCGGCCAGGGCGACAGCCGGCAGGGCCGGTTCGCGATCCTGATGCTGTGGGCACTTGGGCGGTGATCGGGTGACCCGCATGTCGTGGCAAACGGTGTCTGCGATAAGGCTGTGTTAGGCTGGGGGACGAGGCATGACAAAAGCGATCCTGACAACGCAAGGAAGTGGCGAGAGCCGGCAGGTGGAGCTGAAGCCCGAAGGGACGACCATCGGGCGCAGCCCGTCGTGCGATATCGTGGTGGACAGCATGGACGTCTCGCGTCGGCATGCCTGCGCGTTTCGCGACGGGCTGGGGCGCTGGGTCTTTGAAGACCTGGGCAGCAGCAATGGACTGTTTGTGAACGGCGTTCGCGTCGAGGCCTGCACGGTCGGTCCGGATGACGAGGTGACGATTGGGCCGGCGTCCCTGTCGCTCAGTGGGTCTCCCGTGCATAGGACGGAGCCGGCCGCGCCGTCACACTCGCCCCATATCATCGTTCAGGATTTCGGGACGGAAGTTTTCTACGATCGACCGAAACTCGACGAATGTCCAAGGCCGCCGTGCCCCGGCCGACTCGATCGTATCTGTAAGCAGCTCTCGGAACTGACGAATGTGCCCGCTGTCTACGCGGAGGCCTGCCGAGGGCTGGGGTGGCGGCCGATGACAGCGGGGGCGGTGTTTCGGATGTCCGAGAAGGGCGGTCGGGCGTCCAAGATGCCGGACGTGCTGGCGTACCACTTCGGCGGCAATCCGGCCGACACGGGCGTTCCCGCCCGTGCCGAGACCGATTGGCCGACTGCGGCGTTCCGGGTCTCGCATCGACTGCTCGACGCCGTGCGCCTTAAGGGCCGGCCCCTGATGACCAAGAGCATCTTCTCCTGCGACACGCAAATCACCATGTCTCTCATCGACGAGCACAGCCCGAGGGCCCTCATCTGCGTGCCGTTGGGCGAGCACGAGGGATGCATCGATCTGCTCTATATCGATGTCCTGATCGACGACCGCGCCCCACCCGGGCCGGAGGAGACGTTCGCCCTGGTGCAGGCGGTGGGGCGCCACATCGTTCACGTCGGAGCGAATCTGACACCCGGCTGACGATGCGACGCGGCACCTGGCGCGAGGCAAGCCGGGAGGGGCATCCATCGAATGGGAGATCATCGGCGACCGTGAAACCCAAGACGGCCAACACACTGGGCGGCAAGGCCCTCGATGCCTACGGCTGGCTCAGGGAAAACACCGACCTGGTCATGCTCGTCAGCCTGGCCGTCATCATCGTCACAACCTGGCTGGCCGTCGAGCTGGCCGACGAGGTCCTTGAGGGCACGACCCAGCAGTACGACGAGTGGGTGCTGCGCAAGCTCCGCACGCCCGGCGACACGACCGACCCGATCGGCCCCGAGTGGTTCGAGGACATGTGGCGGGACGTGACATCGCTCGGCAGCGTTCCCGTGCTGACGTTCGTGAGCCTGGCCTGCGCCGGCTATCTGCTGCTGCGCAGGCAGTATCGCATCATCGTGCTGTTGGCGGTGGCCACGCTCGGCGGGCTGCTCGTCTCGGTCGTGCTCAAAGACCTGTTCTCGCGCGCCCGCCCGGAGTTCGCCTCCGGGACCAGTCACGTGATGACGGCCAGCTTCCCGAGCGGCCATTCGATGCTCTCGGCGATCGTCTACCTGACGTTGGGCGTGCTGCTGGCGCGTACAAGCACGCATTACCGGTTCAAGCTCTACTTTCTGACCGTCGCCGTAGTGGTCACGGTCCTGGTCGGCCTGAGCCGGGTCTATCTCGGTGTCCACTACCCGACGGACGTCTTAGCCGGCTGGAGTTTCGGCCTCATCTGGGCCCTTATCTGTTGGCTCGTCGCCCACTTCCTCCAGAAACGCGGCACGATCGGACCACCCCAGGAGTCCGACTGATCCCTATTTTCGATCTATGAAGCCGAATGCGTAGAGGTCGGCGTCGCGCAGCGCGAAACGCAGGCGAACGGGCGCACCGGCCAGGGAGCTGATGGTGCGGCCGTCCTGCCATTGCACGACCTGCTTGATGGCATCGCCATAGATTTCGGGGCAGTCCGCGAAGGTGAATCCGGGGATGGGTCGGCCGTCTGCGCCTTCGATCTGCACCCTCACGCCTCCGGCGGCAGACGTGGAGAAGTTGATCGCGAGCTGATCGCCTTCAAAGACAAGCGGCTTCGTCAGGACCTCGCCGCCGGTGAGTGAGGCGTGGAGCGAGACGAAGCCGTCGATCCGGCACGTGTACCGGCGCGTCCGGGCCGCCTTGCTCTCGAAGTAATAGCCTTCGTTCGTGTAGAGCGAGAGCTCCATGCCGGCGCCCGGCAGGGCCGAGGCGGTCTCCACGAGCCCCCACCAGATGTAGTTGCTGCGGTTGTGCCACTTGTCGCGGTTGGGGCCGGGGCGGATGAAGGCTTCCGGCCAGCGGTGGAACGTCCGCCCGTCGCGGCTGCTCATGAACAGGCCCTCGGTGAGCGAGCCGCGGTCCGGCAGATACCGCGTCGGAAAGCCGATCAGCAGGTGCGGCGCGCGGTAATACGGCATGACTGCGTTCGTATACAGGTGCTCCTTCGGCGCATCCGGGAACACGAGCCACTCGGGGGTGCTCCAGTGCCGGAAGTCCTTGGACGCAGCGACCTTGATGTCTCGCCGGCCCTCGCGGAAGTCGCGGAAGTAGCAGCGGTACTCCTCGTGCACGGCGTCCCAGAAGGCCAGGTTCTGCGAGTCGAACGCGCCCTCCGTGATGATGGGCTCGTCGCTGAGCAACTGCCAGTGAAGGCCGTCGGCGGAGGTGAATGCGAGCAGCCTCTGGTGGTTCTCATCTTCGCCCCGGGCGACGGCTTTGTATCTCTCCTCCGCTCGGCACTCGGGGTTCGCATCCTTGAACGGCACGAAGTTGTGCGTGCCGGCGCCCGCCCAGATGATATTGTTGCGTTTGGAGCCGGCGAACTCGACGAGGCCCAACTCCGGCCGATCCCAGTGAATTCCGTCGCGGCTCTCGGCGTAACAGACCACGGCGGGGTGGAGCTGTTTGCCCGTCTTCATGTCGTGGTTCCAGCCGCGATAGTACATCCGGTAGAGGGGGCCGTCTTGAAAGATCGTGTGATAGCCGCAGGAGTTCCCTTCCCACGGTCGATCGTGCACCATCACGACCTCCTGCGGCGTCGGCGCATGGAGTCGCAGCTCGACATCGCCTTCGGTTCGCTCGATGAGATACCGGTCAACGAACAGCTCCCATCGACTGCCGACATCAATGGCGGCGGCCGCATTGACGCCGGCCGCGCATAGATTCAATCCGAACAACGCTGCTGCGACATGACCAACTGTTCGCTGCATAGTGGCCTCCAAGAACAGAAGGAGCAACATACACGGACGCTTGCACCGCTACGGGCGTACTGCGATATCTTGACCGCAGATTGCCTTACGTCAAGCGCGCACTCCGATCTGGCCTCGACCACGGCGAGGTTCGCGATTGTATGCTGCCGGCAGTGGGATCGATATCGACGTGCTTCGTGCCGTCTGTTTTGCCCTTGACCGGTTCACGCCGGCCTTTATCATGGTGAGAAAACGCTGGAGGTCTGTCATGAGAAACTACGTTATACTCGCCATGCTTGGCGCTGTGGCCCTGTGCGGATGCAGCGAGTCGTTGGCCCGCAAACAGTCGAAGGAGCCGCGGTTGGCCCACAACGTCTACTTCACGCTGAACGACAATTCAGAAGTCGCGCGGGCCAAGCTCGTTGCCGAATGCTACAAGTACCTGAGCAAGCATCCCGGCGTGACGTTCTTTGCGGCCGGCGAGATTGTGGCCGAGCACGCCCGCGAGGTGAACGTTCGCGGCTGGGACGTCGGGCTCCACATCGTCTTTGAGAGCAAGCATTACCACGACCTGTACCAGAAGGCGCCCGACCATCTCAAGTTCATCGACGAGAACGCCGAAAGCTGGAATGTCGTCCACGTCTTCGATACGTATCTCGCGCGATGAGGCCGACGCGTGACATAGGAGGACCTTTGACGATGAAGCCGATTGTTGCCAAGTGTGGGTACCGCTGTGATCTGTGCACGGCTTACGAGGCGAACCTCAAGAGCGAGGGCGACAAGCGGCGGATGAGCGAGGCCCTGGCGAAGTATTACGAATGCGACGTTCCGCCCGAGCAGGTGCGTCCCTGTAAGGGCTGCCGGGACGCGAAGGAGCCGTCGGATGAAAACTGCCAGGTCTATCCGTGCGTACGCGAGCGCGGTATCGAAAACTGCGGCCACTGCCCGGACTTCGGCTGCGACAAGCTCAAGACCCGCATGGACGTCGTCGAGCAGTGCCTCGCCAAACATCCGGATGTGCCCGAGGAGGACTACAATCTCTTCTTCCGCCCCTATCTAAGCCGAGCGATCCTGATGGAAATTCGGAAGTCCCTATAGACGTGATGGAGTTCCCATGAGCACCACCCGATTTCGACGCGCATGGTCCCGGACCATTTACTACGTCACCGGTCTTCTGGCTCTGCTGTGGTTCCTCGTGCGGGTCGTTCCGAAGCCGAGCCGGGCGTTCTATCCATGTCAGAGGGCCGCGTTTCCCTATGCGTGGGCGTTCGTGGCCTGGCTGGTTGCCGGCCCCGGCGTTGTCTCGCTCATGAGGAAGGCCCGCCGGCACGCGCGGGGCCGAGGGTATGCAGCCGGAGCGCTCTGCGTTCTCGTCGCCGTGCTCGCAGTGTGGCTCGCGCTGGCGGCCTCCTCGGATACACGATCACTCGCGGCTGAGGCGGTTCCGAACGAGCCGATCGGCGAGGCGAAGGGCATCTTCCCGGGACGCGTTGCGTGGGTGCATGATCCCAACGCCACGAACTGGATGGGCCGCAGCGGGCCGTGGGATCCGCTGTACACGAGCCAGTCCCATGTCGATGCGATGGTCGCGCAAGCGGTTCGCCTACTCACCGGCGAGACCGACGACCGTCGCGCGTGGGACGCCATGTTCAAGCACTTCAACCGCGAACGCGGCCGGGGGGCTGTGGGCTATACCGCCGGCCAGAAGATCGCGATCAAGGTCAATCTGACCACGTGCGGCCGGCGGCACGGCCACGTCAACCCGCTGTCCTACGAGAAGAAGAAATTCCTGGACAAGGCCGACACCTCGCCGCAGATCATTGTCGCCGTCCTCCGGCAGCTCGTCCGCCACGCCGGCGTCGATCCGAGTCATATCGCTGTCGGCGACACGCTCTGCCTGTTTCCGAACCAGTGGTGGCGGATCTGTCACGGCGAGTTCCCACAGGTCACCTATTTCGACGCGGTGGGCAAGAGGGGACGCACGAAGAGCACCGCCTCGCAGGTCGTGCAGCACTGGAGCAAGCTCGGTATCGGAGACGTGCAGCAGACGGACTATATCCCGAACGTGTTCGCAGAGGCGGACTACGTCATGAACATCGCTGTGCTCAAGAGCCACCTCGCCGGCGTCAGTCTTTGTGCGAAGAACCACTACGGCTCATACAACCGCCACCCGGACGACTCGCAGTACTTCAACCTGCACGGGTCACTCGCCTGCTACGATCCGGACAACGGCCGGTACCGCGCCCACGTCGACATCATGGGGCATCCCGACCTCGGGGGAAAGACGCTGCTGTACCTGATCGACGGCCTGTACGGCGGTTACCGGTGGCAGGGGAGTCCGCGCCGATTCAAGGGCGAGCCGTTCAACAACGACTGGCCTTCCAGCATCCTCGCCTCGCTCGACCCGGTCGCCATCGACTCGGTGGGTCTGGACATCCTGTCGGAACAGTGGCCGGAGGTGGTCCGGATTCCCGCCGTCGATGATTACCTTCACGAGGCGGCCCTGGCCCACGATCCGCCCTCCGGCACGCTCTACGACCCCGACGGCGACGGCACCCCGCTGAAGAGCCTCGGCGTCCACGAGCATTGGAACAATCCCACGGACCGGCAGTACTCCCGCAACCTCGGTACGGGAAAAGGAATCGAGCTTGTCTTTGCCGGGGGCGAGGCGTCCGGCCCGTGAACAGCACAAATTCGACGGCATGATCTCCTCCGCCCTGTCCGAATGGCGTTGGGTGTCATACTAGGCCCATGTGTCTATGCCGGGGCAAGTCCGACACCCTGCTTCACGGCGTGCAGCCATCTCGAGGAACAGCTTGCCATGTGTGCCGGCCGTCTATCGCTTCTTGAACCGGCGTCTCCGTGGTACAGTAGAACCTGTGATGATGGACTTTGATGATACAAGACGATTCCTGCCGACCACGAGGGACGCCATGCAGCGCGTGGGCTGGCGGCAGGCGGATGTCATTCTGGTTACGGGTGACGCCTATGTGGACCATCCGGCCTTCGGCGTGGCCCTGATCGGCCGCTGGCTCGGCAAGCTGGGCTGCCGCGTGGCGGTTCTGGCTCAGCCGGACTGGCGCAGCGTGGACGTCTTTCGCTCGCTCGGTCCGCCGAGGCTGTTCTGGGGGATCACCTCCGGCTGCATCGACTCGCGGTTGAACGATTATGCCTCGATGGGGCACCGTCGCCGGGCCGACGTCTACAGCCCCGGCGGGGCCACCGACCGCCGGCCGGCCCGACCGTTGCTGACCTACGCCGCCCGCGCGCGCGAGGCATACCCGCAGGCCCCGATCGTCCTCGGCGGCCTGGAGGCCAGCCTGCGCCGGCTCGTCCATTACGACTATATTTCCGACAAGATGATGCGGTCCGTGCTCGTCGATGCCAAGGCTGATCTGCTCGTCTTCGGCATGGGTGAGCTGGCGGTCGCCGAGATCGCACGACGGCTGGAGCGGGGCGGCTCGATCGATGCGATGACGGACATCCCCGGTACGGCTTACAAGCTCACGCGCGATACGCCCGTACCCGCCGACGTGGTGCGACTGCCTTCACTGACGCAACAGAGTGACAACCGGGCCCTGGTCATGGCGGCGCACGAGCAGTATCAGCGGCTCGCCTGGCCCGGCGGCAAACCGGTCGTGCAGGACCAGGACCCCGGGACCATCGTGGTCATGCCGCCCGCACGGCCGTTGACTTCCGAAGAGCTCGATATGCTGTACGATCTTTCGTTCGCGCGCCAATGGCACCCGCAGTACACGAGCACCGGCGGAATTGCGGCCTTGGAGCCGGTGGAGTTCTCGATCACGACGCATCGCGGCTGCTACGGCGGCTGCTCCTTCTGCTCGATCTACCTCCATCAGGGAAAGCAGATCACCTCGCGCAGCATCGAATCGCTGTTGGCCGAGGCGGACCAATTGAGCAGGGCCCCGCACTTTCGCGGGACGATCAGCGACATCGGCGGGCCCACCGCCAACATGTACGGCACGAACTGTGCGGCCGAGCATCCGTGCGCGCGAACGAGTTGTGTGTTCCCCTCGCTGTGCAAAAGCCTCGACCTTGATTTCGGGCCGCTCCTGGAGATGATGGAGGCGTTCGTTCGATGGAAAGGCGATGGGGCAGGCAAGCGAAATGTCTATGTCGCCTCCGGCATTCGACACGACCTGGCGCTGCACAGTCGCGAGTATCTCGATCTGCTGGTGAAGCATTTTGTCGGCGGACATCTGAAGGTCGCGCCGGAACATTCCTGCGACGAGGTCCTGCGGCTGATGGGCAAACCTTCCTTCGAGCTGTTCGAGCAGTTCGAGAGCCGGTTCAACGACGCCTGCCGTCGCGCGGGCAAGGAATTGTACCTCGTGCCGTACTTCATCAGCGCGCATCCCGGCTGCACGCTCGAACATGCCGCGAAGCTCACGGAATACCTTGTGTCGCGCGGTTGGAAGCCGCGCCAGGTGCAGGATTTCGTACCGGTCCCGCTGACGCCGTCCACGGCGATGTACGTCGCCGAGCAGGACGCGGCGGGGCGGAAGATCCACGTGCCGAGCGGCCGGCGGGAGAAACGTCTCCAGGCCGCGTTGCTCCAATACTACCGTGAACCGAACGCGAAGCTCATCGCCGAGCACCTGCGATCGACCGGTCATGCCGACCTCCTGAAGGAGATCCAGCGCCGCGCGTCGAGAGACCGTCGCCGCAGGAGAAAGTAGCTTCCATCGTCAAGGTCTTCTGTTGCCGACGGCACGGGTGGTGTGTAAAGTCTACGCGGGGCGATCGCGATCTCGGGCGTCCGGCGGCGAATCCGGGGACGCAGAGCCGGCGGTTGAGAGTATGATAGGGGCAAGACGAATGATGATCGCAGGAGCGGACAGCGAGCGAATTGCAGAATGGGGTGGGTGGATCGGCCTGGTGATTCGTCACGGCCTGTTGCTGTTGGCCGTGGTCAATCCCATCGGCAGCATCCCGATCTTCGCCGACCTCACGCGCGAGCTCGAGCAGCGGGAACGCGGGCATGTGATGAACCTGGCCGTTCTTACCTCGCTGGTCATCGTGATCGTTTTCGCGCTGCTCGGCAATTGGAGTCTCAAGTACCTGTTCAACATCACGATCAGCGAGCTGAAGATCGCCGGCGGCGCACTGCTGTTCATCGTGGCCCTCCGTGGCGTCCTCGCGGAGAGCGAGGGGTATAGGTCCCCACAGGACAGCCGGATGCTTGCCGTCTTTCCGATCGCCTTTCCGCTGCTCGTGGGGCCGGGCGCCATCACCGTCACGATCATCACGACCCAACTGATCGGCCACGTACTGATGATCGTCACGGCGGTGCTGACGTTTGTCGTCGTCTTTCTGGTCGTACGAAACGCTCACTTCCTGATGCAGTTGATCGGCCCATACATCGGTCTGATCGTCGCGAGGCTGCTGTACATCTTCCTGGCCGCCAAGGCGGTGGCCATGGTCCTCGATGGGACGGATGACTTCCTCATTCGGTTTTTCCACGATCTGCCGGTTTCGGCGCTCCCGTCCGCAGTGCCGTGACTCCGGATGAGAAGAGCGACGCGAGGATTTTTGCGAATCGATATTGTCGCTCTGTCGGTGCTCCAGATGGCCCGCGAGAATTGCGGGTTGACCGGCGGCGAGGCAGGCCGTAGGATAGGGCCGCCCAGAGCAAACAGCTCGATTCACCCAGCCGCTTCGGAGATATGTAGATGGCATCGATTATTGTGACTTCCGGCGATCAGAAGGGCGAGTTCCTGCCGCTTGGCCGACGCACCAACGTGATCGGCAGGGCCGAGGCGCTTCCCCTGCAGATCCTGGACGATCTGGTCTCTCGCAAGCATCTTCGCATCCGGTTTGATGAGATGACGAAGAAATACCATGCCGAAGATATGGACAGCAAGCACGGCGTGTTCCTCAACCGGCGCAGGATTTCCGAGAGGACGGCCCTGGCCGATGGGGACGAGATCCTCATCGGGGAGACGACCCTGCTGTTTACGGACAAGGATATCGAAGATCGCGAAAGCGCATTGTCGCACTATAAGAAATACGGCGAGCGCATGCGACCCACTCGCATCGAGTAGTACCGCATTTCGCAAGTTCCGCGACAATCCGCGGTAGAGATTGCTTCGTCGCTGCGCTCCTCGCAATGACATAGACAGGCCATTGCATGTCATTGCGAGCGCAGCGAAGCAATCTACAGTCGCACGATCTTTGAAATGCGGTAGTAGATAACGCCGACGCGCCCTGAACGCTCGGACAGGGCCGAGCGCATCGTTCCGAGCGCAGGGCGCCGCCGCGAGAAGGCTGAGGCAGCCCTTCGGCCGGCGGCCGATGCCTACTGATGACACGCCGATCATTCGATTGCCCCGGCGTGCGTCTACCGTTGGCGTCTTCCCTCGCCGCGTCTGTTCGCGCCCCGTTCATTCGGGCGGACCATTGTGCGGGTGCCGCGGACCTGCATGTCAATCGCATACAGCGAGGTGCGGGCGGTGATGAACAGCGTCCGGTTGTCCTTGCCGCCGAAGGTGACGTTGGCGGGTCCCTCGGGGATTGCGATGTCGGTGATCTTTTCGCCCTTGCGGCTGTAGACGGTTACGGTCTTGCCCGTCAGATAGATGTTGCCCCGGTTGTCCATGGTCATGCCGTCGGAGCCCTGCTCGGCGAAGATCTGTTTGTCCGAGAGCGTGCCGTCCTCGTCGATCCTGTAGACGTAGGTTTTGCCTGCCCCGTGGTCGGCGACGTAGAGCGTGCGGCCGTTGGGCGTGCCGATGACGCCGTTGGGCCGAACCATGTCGGCGATGACGCGGATCACCTTCTTGCGGTCGGGCGCGAGATAGTACACGTGCTCGCCGTCCTGCTCCATGTCGTCGCGATTGCCGTAGCGCGGATCGGTGAAGTAGACGCCGCCTTTGGGGTCGATCCACAGGTCGTTGAGGCTGTTGAACTTCTTGCCGTCATACGACTCGGCCAGCGTGGTGACGCCGCCTGCCGGCGTGATCGACACGAGCCGTCGCCCGCCGCCCTCGCAAACCAGCAGGTTGCCGTCCTTGTCGAAGTACAGCCCGTTCGCGCCGCCGGAATTCTCGCGAAACGTACTGAGGTTGCCCTCCTGCACCGACCACTTGAGGATGCGGTTGTTTGGGATGTCGGTGAAGTAGACGTCCCCCTTGGCGTCCGCCGCCGGGCCCTCGGTGAACCGGAAATCGCCCGCCAATTTCTTGACCTCGGCCCCGGGCGCGACCAAAGGCGCCTCCTGAGCACTGCACACAGCCGCCGCCACGAAAGCCAACGCGATGGTGAATCGTCCTGCGTTCATAGGGATCTCCTTTCCTTTTTTGCCTGAGTCTACCCGAGTTTCTTGGCGGATGGCAAGCCCCAGCCGACCCGCCCCGCACGACGGGAGCCGGACGTCCAGCATGGCGGCGTGCTTGACGCGCGCGGTCGGCCGGGCTATGCTCCCGATGGTGAGTGTGGGAGGATTAAGGGCTCGGCACGTGCAGAGAAAGGAACAGGAAGATGAAGAAGGCAGTCCTGATTGTGTTCGTCGCATCGTTCGCTCAGGTACTTTCGGCCCGGGAGTACCATGTCTCGGTGGAGGGACGCGATACGAATGATGGTTCCGCGTCGAAGCCGCTGAAGACCATCTCCGCGGCCGCTCAGAAGGCGCAAGCCGGCGACGTGATCACTGTGCACGCCGGGACGTATCGCGAGCGAGTCACCCCGCCTCGGGGCGGCGAGTCCGACCGCAAACGCATCGTCTACCAGGCCGCCGCCGGCGAGAAGGTCGTCCTCAAGGGCTCCGAACTCATCAAGGGCTGGCAGAAGGTTCAGAACGATACGTGGAAGGTCATCGCCCCGAATAGCCTCTTCGGCGACTTCAACCCGTACAGTGATTTGATTCAGGGCGACTGGTTCAATCCCAAGGGGCGCAATCACCACACGGGGGCCGTCTACCTGAACGGTCACTGGCTCACCGAGGCGGCCAACCTCGATGATGTGATGAAGCCCATTGGCGACGCTTCCGGGTATGGGCCGGGGGAGGGCGAATACCTGTTAAATGTGGCTTGGCTGCAGCCTGGTGAGGGTGGGCGGATCCCGGCGGTCGGCTTTGCAGCTCAACAGGGAATTCAGACGGCTCCCTGCACGGAAGGCGGCCAGTGCATCGGCTGGATCGAGCACGGCGACTGGGTGCGATACGAGCGGATCGACTTCGGCCAGGGCGCCAGGCAGGTGGAGATCCGTGCCGCCTCCGAATCGACCGGCGGGATCATCGAGATTCGTCTGGACAAGCCTGACGGAGAGCTTCTGGGAACCTGCCCTGTCCCCAACACCGGCGGATGGCAATCTTGGCGATCCTTTAATCCGAAGGTCAAGTCGGTGAGCGGGATCAAGACCATCTGCCTGGTCTTCAAGGGGCCCAGAACGGGGCCGTCGGATGCCCCACTGTGGTTCGCTCAGGTGGACGAGAAGAACACGACCATCTGGGCGCAGTTCAAGGGCGTCAACCCCAATGAGGACGAGGTCGAGATCAACGTTCGCCGGGCGCTGTTCTACCCGGACAAGCCTCGCGTCAACTTCATCACCGTGCGCGGCTTTGCGATGATGCACGCCGCCACGCCCTGGGCGCCGCCCACGGCCGAACAGGTCGGCCTGATCGGCACGCACTGGAGCAAGGGATGGATCATCGAGGATAACGAGATCGCCTATTCGACGTGCGTGGGCGTCACGCTCGGCAAGTACGGCGATCGATGGGACAACACGTCGCAGAACACCGCCGAGGGCTACGTCAAGACCATCGAGCGGGCCCTGGAGAACGGCTGGTCGAAGGAAAACATCGGCCACCACGTCGTACGGAACAATCACATTCACCATTGCGAGCAGGCGGGCCTCGTCGGGAGCATGGGCGCGGTGTTCTGCACGATCACCGGCAACGTCATCCACGACATCCACGTCCGGCGGCTGTTCTCGGGGGCGGAGATGGCCGGCATCAAGATCCACGGCGCGATCGACACCGAGATCAGCCACAATCGCATCTACCGTACGTGCCTGGCGATCTGGCTGGACTGGATGGCGCAGGGTACGCGCGTGACCGGCAACCTCCTGCACGACAACGACACCGGGCTCTTTGTGGAGGTCGATCACGGGCCGTTCATGATCGACAACAATCTTTTTCTCTCAGGCCGTGCGCTGCTGGATATGTCGCAAGGCGGGGCGTACGTACACAATCTGTTCGCGGGTCCTATCGCGGCTCACCCTGAGTTGAATCGCGATACGCCGTTCCACAGGGCGCACAGCACGGCGGTGGCAGGCCTACAAAAGATCGAGGGCGGCGACGACCGGTTCTTCAACAACATCTTCGTGGGCCACAACGGCTTGGCTCCATACAATGAAGCAGCCCGGCCGATGCAGATGGCCGGCAACGTCTTCGTCAAAGGCGCCACGCCCGCCAAGCAGGAGCAGGGCGCGCTCGTGCTGCCCGAATTCGACCCCGGGCTCAAGCTGGTCGAAGAGGCCGACGGCGTCTACCTCCACATCACACTCGACGCCGTCCTGGCCGAAGCACGGCCGCGACAGCTCATCACGACCGAACTGCTCGGCAGGGCGAAGGTCCCGGACCTGCCCTACGAGCAGCCCGACGGCTCTCCGATAAAGATTGACGCGGACTACTTCGGCAACCAGAGATCCGAGGAGAACCCCACCCCCGGCCCGTTTGCAGACCCTGGAGACGGACGGTTTGTCCTGAAGGTGTGGTAAGGGACACATCCGAGAACGGTCGTGCGTGAAAGGAATACACCGAAATGTCTACAAGCATCCGCAACGTTCTGCTGCTTGCTGCGATTCTGTGCATGTGCACGGCCTGTTTGCAGGGAGCGGATCCGGCCGGCAAGCCTCGGTTGATCGTCTCCTCGGACATCGGGGGCGGCGATCCGGACGATTTCCAGTCCATGGTCCATTACCTCGTCTATGCGGACTGCTTCGACACGGAAGGGCTGATCAGCTCGCCGCCGGGAAAAGGCCGGGCCGAGCATATCCTGGAATCCCTGGCCGCGTACGAGGAGGACTACCCGAACCTGCGGACATGGTCGGCCGAGTACCCCGCGCCGGACGCTCTAAGAGCGATGGTGCGCCAGGGCGCGATTGGGCCGCAGGCGGGGGATGCCCCGCCGGACGAGATCAGCGACGGCGCGAAGCTCATCATCGAGCGGGCGCACGCCCGTGACCCTCGCCCCCTCTACGTCATTGTATGGGGCTCGATCACCGATATTGCCCAGGCGGTCCACAAAGACCCGGCCATCAAGGCCGGGCTGCGGGTCTATTCCATCGGCTCGTGGAACACCCGGCACGACCCCAGGGCCAGGGACTACCTCTTCCAGAAGCACCCCGACCTCTGGTGGATCGAGAACGACACCACGTTCCGGGGCATGTACATGGGCGGCGACCAGAGCGGCGACCTGAACAACCGCAGGTTTCCCGAAGTGCACGTGCAGGACCACGGGCATCTGGGCGAGCTGTTCATGCGCAAGAAGGCCGACATCAAGATGGGCGACACGCCGAGCGTGCTGTACCTGCTCCACGGCGATCCGAACCAGCCCGAGACCGAGCACTGGGGCGGTGCGTTCATTCGCCCAGACCCGCAGGGCCGACCCACGTACTGGCACGACGACCCGCGCGAGGAGCGGCGGGACCACGGGCGAGACGGGGCAAGGACTGTCAACAAATGGCGGAAGGATTACCTGCGAGACTGGCAACAGCGTATGGACAGGACGAAAGGCAGCAGGGCCGACGATAGTATCCATTGATCCGCACCTTGTCCGAGCGGCGGCTTGTCGCCAGGGCGAAGGCGTTTGAGGAGATGGATGTCAAGGCAGCGTATGACGAGGACCTGTTCCGGAAGATGGCATTTGCCGTCCAGCCCCGGCATCTCTCCCTGGTGTTCGACGCAACGGATCAGGACCCCCAAGCCTCCGGGCCAATCGAAGTCCGCCTGCATCGGCCGGACATTCCTGCCGCGGCCCGGCTCCTGGAGCAGGCCGGAGCCCGGTTCGTCTGAGGCCATGCTTGATCTGCTTAGTGCCCACGCATCGCTGAAGGCGGAACCTCCTGAAATCGGCGGGTGCTCGCGCGGAGCGACGGGCATTGTCCGCTCAACGTTATCACGGAGTGGTCCGGATCGTCGCGAGGTAGATGCTGGTCTTGCCTTCGTGAGAGGAGTAGTAGCTCATGTAGAGCAGACGGTCGTGCCAGACGAGGCCGGGATAGCTGGTGTCACCGCCGCTGGGGAGCTTCAGGAGCTTCGTCATCTTGTGCTCGGCCACGTCGAGATAGCACAGGGCGGTGTGCGCGCCGCCTTCGTGCATGCGGCCGGCGGCGAGCCAGTGCCCGTTCGGCAGTTGGATGAAGTTGGGGCCGCCGAAGCCGTTGAACTCGGCGCCGAGGTCGTGCCATTGCCACTCAGTGTAGTCGCCGCGGCTGACGCCGAGCAGGGCGCTGTAGGGGTGGTCGTCGCGCCTATCCCGCCGGACCAGGGCGTAGCACGTGCCTGAGGCATCGAAGCGAAGCGTCGTTTCCGTGGGGTAGCCTCCTTCGAGCAGCTTGGGCACGAGCGGCTCGTACGTCACGCCGTCGGTGCTCGTCAGCAGGGCCAGGTGCCTCGCGCCGGGCCCGGCGGTGTAAGAGACGCCGTAGGCTTTGCCTTCATGCCAGGTGATGCACCAGAGCCAGCGGCCCGGCTCGACCACGATTCGCGGCTCGCTCCAGTCGCGGCCGTCTTCCGAGAATGCGACGAACGAGCCGGTCGGGGCGCTCTGGTTGTCCTTCTCGCGCGGTGCGGCCCCACCCAACAGCATGAGCCGCCCGTCCGGCGTGACGGACAAGTGCGCGTCACGAAGATCGTAGCCCGGAAGCTGAGCGAGGTGCGCGGAGGTCCACTCTCTTGCATCACCGGATTGAAGCACGCGAATCCTGCCGTCGGTCGAGACATGGCCGCGACCCTCACGGAAGGCACAATAGAACCGGTCCCGCCAGCGAACCAGGTCCGTGAACGCATTATGCGGCGCCCCATCCCAGATCTTCCTGACGTCGAGCAGCTCTACTGTGATGGGCGCCGCTCGCACCGCAGACACTGCACTGACAAGAACAAGTATCGCCAGACCACATATTCTCCGGTCACGCTTCATGTGTCCCGACTCCCACATTCAAGGTACGGATCACTATCCTGGACCGTTCGGCATGTCGTCTCACCGCGCGCCACGCACCGGCACAAGCCGCTTCAACTCCTCGAACCAGTTGTGCACAACGATCAATTGGGTGGCTGCTGCTTGGTCTTCGCTTTCTTTGAGCATCAGAAATCTCTGGCCGTCTCGAGAAACATCGTAGCTTCGATTGCCGTCGGTATAATACTGTCCTTCAAAGAGCACCTCGGAGGCCATTACTCTTGTCTCCGGCTCACTTTCAATGGTTACAGCTATCATTTTGTCGCCGTTGCGGTAGAATATCTCTTTGCCGTTTGGCGACCATAGAGGATTGTAACCACCACCGGTGGATATTTTTTTAGGAGCAGGCACGGGAAATGGACTCACATAAACATGGTCCAGGCCTTCCTGGTTTGATTGGTAAGCGATCCAACTCCCATCGGGTGAGAAAACCGCATTACACTCAGTCCACGATTCGTGCAGCAGTGATTGCTGCGTGTTTTCATCTTCGGTATACAAACACGAAATATCATAACCAGTAACAGGCCTAATTTCATGAAAGAGCAGTACTCTACCGTCGGGCGACCAACAAGTAGCTACCTGATCGTTGGGTCCTTCTATAATTGACTCTGCTGTGCTGCTTCCGTTTGTGGGCATTTCATAAATGTTCCACTTGTCACCGGAGGTGAATGTCAACTTATCACCATCCGGCGGTCTCCAGACAGGCAGGAAGCTGTAGTCTTGAAATGTGATTTGTGTTGCTGGCCCGTTCGGTAAGTCATACACCCAGACGTTCTCTTGCCCTCCCTCAAACTTTGTATAAGCCAAACGTTTTGCATTTGGCGATAAACGAGGGTGTTTGTACGCTTGAGGGGGTAGTGATAACGTTTCGACTTCCTCACCTTGTCGGTTAATCCATACGAACTGACGGCGGGCCAGCCACTCGCCTCCTCGAACATAATATAGCAATCCATCCTGTGAAAAGCAGAAGGGTGCATAACCAGAGACTATCCCATGGTTTAGACTCTCGATGACGGGACGTCGGGGCTCACCGACCTTGTACTGCTTGAGATCGAATGGCGCAGCCATGAGCGTTCCAGACTGGACGTACAGCAGATGCCCGGTTGGGGCGTAGCGAGCGCTTGCCCCACCAACGAAGATCGTTTGGTATTCACCTGTCTTCAACGAGAGCACGGCGACGCTGTCGTCGTCATTAGCATCGGTTCCAAAAATCATGAATAATACAGAGTCGCCTCCCGGCAAAACCTCGGGCAAAAAATGAAATAACTCATTCTCTTTGAGTGTTGTTAGACGCTCCGGTTTCCCCCCATCGGCAGAGATCTTCCAAAGGCCGGTTGTCCCCGAAGGAGAAAAGTAAATTATGCCGTCCTTACCCCAACTCGCACCCCAGAAATCGCTGGCATCGCAGAGAGTCTTTGGCCTCCCACCCTCCAGCGACAATGTTTTGAGTTTACTGCCGGATCCAAAACCAATCGACCGACCGTCGGGTGAAAAAAAGGGGAAAGAAGCACCTTGCGTATCAGGCAGTTCCCTGCTTTCAAACTGGTCAAGCTCTCGCAGAAAAAGCTGGCGGTTCGTCCCGACACCACCTACATAAACCATCTTTCTGCCATCAGGAGAGACAGCGATTCCTGGGTGCAGTTCATTTAATGCTTGATTCTGGGGCAGCCTTATGGAAAAAACAGATAGAGGCGTCTGTGCAGCTTCTGGCCGTTTGACATTGCAGGTTATTACACTTGCCGCAATAGCACCAAGCAATATACAAACCACCGTCCACACAATCATTCGCCGCAATCCTGTCCGTTCCGCCCGGCGCGGCGCCCGGGTCGAGACTACCTCGACGCCGGAATCCGTCAGGGTATCGCGGATTTCGAGGCCCGCATCGCCGATATCGCGAAGTCGCCGGTGCGGGTCTTTTTCCAGACAGCGTCGCAGCAGAACTTGAATGTTGTGCGGCGCCGTCCGGGGCAGGGCGGTCCAGTCGGGTTCTGTTTGCAGAATGTTGGCCAGCGTGTCGGAGGCGGTCTTGCCCTCGAAGGGCAGTTTGCCGGTGAGCATCTCGTACAGGACGCAGCCGAAGGCCCAGATGTCACAGCGCTTATCGGTCTGCTGACCGCGGGCCTGCTCCGGGCTCATATAGGCGGGCGTGCCCATGACCCGGCCCGGCTCGGTGATCGTGCTCTGCTGATCCGTCGCCTCGCCGGCGACCGCTTTGGCCAGGCCGAAGTCCAGGACCTTCACCTTGCCGGCCGGCGTAATCTTGATATTGCCCGGCTTCAGGTCTCGGTGCGTTACACCATGTTCGTGTGCGGCCGCGACGGCCTCCGCGATTTGCTGGGCGATGGGCAGAACCTCGCGGAGGTCCAGCGGTTTGTGTGCGATCCGCTCGGTGAGCGTGTCGCCCTCGATGTATTCGAGGATCAGGTAGCCGCCGCTTTCGGTGTGCTCCACGATGTCGTGGATCGTCGCGATGTTGGGATGGTCCAGCGAGGCCAGGA
>CBFDBY010000097.1:0-23744 GCA_965603165.1 uncultured Phycisphaerae bacterium | reverse complement strand
ACGTCATCACTTGGGTTGGGGCCTTTACGCACGACCCTGAAGGTGAGGTCCGTCGGATCGTCCTTGAGCAGGCGCCAGCTCAGAAACACGGAGCCGTCTTCCCGCTGCAGTGCGATCAGTCCGCGATCGAGCCTTTCCGCGCCGCTCGCAACGAGAACCCATACCAGCGAAATCAATCCAGCCGTCAGTGCAATCGCCGTGTGTCTCTTCATCATCGCAGTTGTCCCTATCGTGTGCTCGTCAAGCTCCCAGGTGGTCGTAGCCGCCCGGCTTCAAGTCCATTGTTCGCCCATCCACCATCCTGATTTCCACCCGCCCGGTGTCCGTGATGCGACCGACCTTCGTGACAGGCAGCGGATCATCCCATCCTCGACGTAGCGTCTCCCACGGATCGGCTCCCAGCGTAAACAGCAGCTCGAAGTCTTCGCCCTCATTCAGGGCCGCATCAAGCGGATCGGCCCGGCGTCTTGCATCGTCCGAGATCGGCACAGCGCCCGCATCGACGAGGGCGCCGACGCCGCTCTGGCTGCAGATGCGGCCCAGATCGCTGCTCAGCCCGTCGCTGATGTCCATCATGGCGTGGATCTCCGCGCGCCGCACGATCTCCAGGGCCTCGCTGAGCCGCGGCTCGAACTCAAGATGCTTTCGACGGCCCGAGCCCCCTAATGAGCCGGTCACGCAGATGACATCGTCGACCTTGGCGCCGCTGCGCCGCACGGGCGGCCTCTCGCCTGGTTTGCTCAGCATGGAGACGCAGATCGCGAATGGCCCGCCTGTCCTCCAGCTCGTGATGTCCCCACCCACAAGCGCACAGTCGTACTTGTCGCCTGCGAGCACGATGCCCGCATGCAATTCCTTCAATCGCTCTCCGCCGAATCCCCGAGGCAGCGCCACGGCCACGACGGCCGCGAGAGGGATCGTAGCCATCGCGGCGCAATCGCTCAGACTGACCGCCATGGCCTTGTAGCCGACCTGTTTCAAAGTGGCGGTCCGCAGGTCGAAATGAGCGCCGTCGAGCAGCATGTCCGTAGTGATGAGCACCGACGCCCCGCCGCCCAGAGAGATCTGGGCCATGTCATCACCGATCCCTATGGGAAAGTCCACGGGCGACAAATGGCTCTGTTGCCGGAACCAGCCGGTGATCTCGTCTTCCGTCGGGCTCATGACTCTGCGAAACGCTTTCTCCAGCACTCAAGCTGGCGACGAACCTGCTCCGGTCCCGCCGCACCGGCCGACGTGTACCGACGCACGACGTTCCCCGTCCCCAGATGGTCATAGACGTCACGATCGATGACGGCCGAAGACTCACGGAACTCATCGAGCGAAAGCTGCGCCAACTGCCGAGACTCCTTTTCGCAGCGGGCAACCAGAGAGCCGACGATGCCGTGGGCCTTGCGGAACGGAACGCCTTTCGTCACGAGATATTCGGCCAGGGCTGTGGCGTCGAGGAAGCCGGCTTCCATGCCGGCGGCGATCTCCTTCGTTCGGAACGTCGTATGCGCGACCACCGCCGCGCCGATGGCGAGCGATTTCTCGACGGTGTCGGCCGGACCGAACACATGAATCTTGTCCTCCTGCAGGTCGCGGTTGTAGCCGGACGGCTGCGCCTTGAGAATCGTCAGCATAGCCATGAGCGCGCCGTACACCGTGCCCGTCTTCCCTCGCATCAACTCCAGGACATCGGGGTTGCGCTTTTGCGGCATCATGCTCGACGACGTACAAAACGCATCATCGACGCGGACGAAACTGAATTCATTCGTCGAGAAAAGAATCCAGTCCTCTGCAAAACGCGACAGATGCGCCGCGATCAAGGCGCAATCGAAGATGAACTCCGCGCAGAAGTCCCGATCGCTGACGGCGTCGATGCTGTTGGCGACGACGCCGGCAAAGCCAAGCTGCTCGGCCGTGCTGTCTCTGTCAATGGCCAGCGTGGAGCCAGCAATGGCGCCGGCGCCGAGCGGAGAGGCGTCCGAAAGGTCGCGACAATTCCCGAGACGCACGGAATCCCGTTCGAGTTGCTCCACAAAACTGAGCAGGTAAGCCGCGATGACAATTGGCTGGGCCCGCTGCAGATGCGTGTACGCCGGCATCAAATCGTCGGTGTGATTCTCGGCCAATTGGACGAAAGCCTCCTGAAGCCGAACGATCCCCTTGCGCAGCGTGTCGATCTGGTCGCGAAGCCAGAGGCGGATGTCGGTGGCCACCTGGTCGTTGCGACTTCGTCCCGTGTGGAGCTTCGCACCGGGCTCGCCGACCTTCTTGATCAGTGCAGCCTCAATGGCCATGTGAATGTCCTCGGCGGCCTTGTCGAACTCGAAACGCCCCGCCTCGATCTCCTCGCGAAGCTCGCTGAGCCCCTTCTCGATCGCCCGAAATTCCGCTTCGGTGATGAACTTCTGCTGGACAAGCATCGCGGCGTGCGCGAGCGAGCCGATGATGTCATACTTGTAGAGCCGCCGGTCGTAAGAAAGTGATTCAACGTAATCCACCGTCAGCTCATCCGGTTTCGCTGCGAGCCGTTTCTCCCAGCTTCTCTGCATCTCAGCCATGAATTCTGCTCCATGAATACCGGATCGGGACTGGTCTATTGGGGCTTCTGTCGGATGCGCTCGGCCATGGCCCGACCCAGTGCGTGACAGTCTTCGATCTGTTCGGCCGTCGCCGCGAACCTGGCCTCCGCGATGGGCTCGATCAGCTCAAGCTTGTTGTCTTCCACGAACTGTTTCATCACCTTGAGCGCCCCGCCGCCCCAGCCGTAGCTGCCGAACAGCCCGACCGCCCGGTTCGCAATCCTCTTGGCGCCCAGCAGCCTCAGCAAGTTCTCCATCAGAGGAAAGACCCCGGCGTCATAGGTCGAACTGCCTAAAATGAGCCCCTGGTAGCGCCAGATGTCACGGATCATGTACGACACGTGGCTGGTGCTGACGTTGTGCGTGCGGATCGTCTTGACGCCGCTGCCGGCAAGGCCCCGCGCGACGGCCTCGGCCATTCTCTCCGTCGCCCCATACATCGAACCAAATGCGAGGACCACGCCCGGCTCCGCTTCCTGCCGGCTCCATCGGTCGTAAAGCTCAACGATGTGCTTGGGTTTGGCCCGCCAGATCGGCCCGTGCGTCGCGGCGATGATCCGGATATCCAGATTGCCGAGCTTCTGAATGGCCTTCTGGACCATCGGCGAATACTTCCCGACGATGTTGGAGAAGTATCTCAGGATCTCGTCCTCGAAGTACGGAATGTCCACCTCGTCATCGAAGATCCCGCCATCGAGCGCGCCGAATCCACCGAACGCGTCGCCGGAGAACAGGATCTGGTCGGAAGTCTCATAGGTCACCATGGTCTCGGGCCAATGGACCATGGGCGTGAGGAAGAACCGGAGCGTCCGCCGGCCGAGGCTGAGCTCCTGGCCGTCCTGCACGACGAGAACATCCCGGACGCCGTGAAGCGCCTCGATGAACTCCGCCGTTTTCTTGTTGCCCACCACCTGCATATCCGGAAAGACCTTCTTCAGAATCGGCACCGCGCCGGAGTGATCGGGCTCCAGATGGTTGACGACCAGGTAATCGATCCGCCGATCCGGCCCGAGCAGACCTCGGATCTTCTCAAGGTACCCACCGACCGACACATCCTTCACCGTATCGATCAGAGTGACCTTCTCATCGAGGATGAGATAGGAGTTGTACGAAACGCCGCGAGGAATCGGCCAGATGCCCTCAAAGAGAGCCGTCCGCCGGTCGTTCATCCCGACCCAGTACACGTCCTCGACAATGGGTATGCCGTTCTGCACTGCGTTGCCTGCCCTTATACAAGATTTCGTTGACGTCGCGTCATTCCTCCATGACGCTGCGGACGGTCTGTCGCCGCCCCACAGAGACTGGAACGATACCCCAAACCGCCCCGACCGTCAACCAAAACTGCCCGCGACTCTACGCGGGGTGCGACCGGCATACGGTGGTGGATTCGGGTCTGCCTTGGACTGTTGTCATTCCGACCGGAGGCCGAAGGCCGCAGTGGAGGAATCTGGCCGCGCAAGGGACGCACGCCATGTTCGCGACCGGATGTCTCGACTGCGCTTCGCGGCGCTCGACATGACAGGCTTCTGCCCACGCACGCAGCTCTTTTTGACCGGCGCGGGCCTTGCCGCCGTATCCCGACCGCACCCCTCTACGCTCTTCGGGCGACTACGACACGGTCATGCTTCTGGAGGTCCTTCTCGACCCGGATTACAGCGAACGCACCGGTGCGTTCGAGCAGCTCGCGGACGGCGGGGCCTTGCGTGTAGCCGATCTCCAGCAGCAGGATGCCGTCCGGCTTGAGGAACGGGGGCGCCTGTTCGCAGAGCCTGCGGTGGACATCAAGCCCGTCGTCGCCGGCGTGCAGGGCGAGCCGCGGCTCGTAGTCCTTCACGTTCGTTTCCAGGGCCTCGTATTCGGCCGTGCTGACGTACGGCGGATTACACGCGATCAGGTCGAACGGCGTCACGTCGAGCTGCGGAATGACCGGCGCGAACAGGTCCCCCTGCAGCAATTCCACGCGGCCCTCGAGCCCGTGCTTCGCCACGTTCCTGGCGGCCACACCCAGCGCCGCGTCGGACAGGTCCGTGGCCACCACCCTGGTATCCGGGACATTGGCGGCAATCGCCACGGCAATCACGCCGCAACCCGTGCACAGATCGCACACGCGCTGCAGCCCGCTGCCCCGGCGCAGAAACTCGATGGCTCTCTGGACGAGTAGCTCCGTTTCCGGGCGCGGGATCAGGCAATCCGGCGTCACCTCGAATTCCATCGAGTAGAACTCCGTCCTGCCGACGAGGTACACGACCGGCTCGTGCAGGCCCGCCCGCTTGACCAGGCCCCGCAACTGCTCCAGCCGCTCCTGCGCGACCGGCTGATTGAACTGCGTATACAACTCGATGCGCTTCAATCCCAGAACGCTCGATAGCAGAAGCTCGGCGCTGAGACGCGGCGAGTCCACGCCTTTCTGCGTCAGGTACTCCGTGATCCAGTTCAGGAGCTTTTGAATCGTCCAGTCGCTCATCCGTGTCGTCTCGCTACCAGGTGGTCTCTCTCGCGATCGATCCGAATCGCAAAATCATATCGATCGATCTCCAAAGCTATCTCGCAATCTTCCGGGTGAAAATGCGGCTGCCCCGCATCGTAGAACTTCGCGACCTCGCCGCCGGCCAGCACCAACGCGCGAACCGCCTCGGGATCGCCCCGGCGGCCCTGGAGCAAGTTCCGCAGGTACAGGGCGCACTGCTCATCCTCATCGGTCCGTACGGTCGCATTCCATCCCATCGCCACGATCGTCACCTCCGGCGGATCGTCCCGACAGATCGCCTCGGCCGTCGCACCGGCCACCACAAACGAGCCGGCGTAGATCGCCGTGGCCTGCGTCGTGGCCGCCACGCCCACGGTCCCCGCTCGGGTGGACTGGATCACGATGCGGTCCTTCAGCGAAACCTGTATCAGTTCATGGGGCGAGTTGCCGAAATCGAATCCTTCCGGGCGAATTCCGTTGACCTCGCCCACACAGATGTCTCCGACGCCCTGCTCTCTCAGCCGCAGCGCCTCCTCGGGCTCGGGGACCATGACGATCCGGGACGCCCCGCGGGCCAGCGCCACGGCCGCCGTCGTGAAGGCCCGAAAAACGTCCACGATCACGACGGTCCCCCGCCCCCGCCGCGCCCCTTCGATCAGACTCTCAATCCTGATTTCCATACAACTCCATCTTGTTATCGAAGCAGAGGATACAACAGCCTCGCCCGCAGGCAACAGGAATCCGACCCACCTTCGGCCCCAATTGGCTTCGCTCCCGAACGGCTTCACACGTCCGCCCCCTGTAACCTATTGCCTGAAAATAAGTTAGCGCCGATTCAGGCTGGCAAAGATCCGGGCTTTGCTGACCATCCCTCGAGGGCCGATAAATGCCGCCTCGCCATATCTCGCGACCATTGTCCCATCAAACGCCGTCCAGCAGGGACGTGACATGGATTTGCCTTATGAAAACGCGTCGGATAGCCGAATTACTGAGTGACGACAGGATCGTACTTGCGCCCGGACGTATCGAGGGATCTCGAGCCTGTACCCTGTCCAAGCTTTCTGACGATGTGATCGAACGCATTCATTTATGACAAACAAGATCGAAATCAGCAAACGGCTGGTACTGATGAATTCAGCCAGCGCGGCCGCAACGAGAATCATCAATCTCTCGGCCCTGGTCCGGCTGCATCAATTCCTCCTGAGGTGCATCCTGTTCGGATTTTCCCTGCGGGCACAGGACCGCCACGATCTATGTGCGTCGCCGGTCCGTCTGCAGTGCCGACTGAACCCTGCGCGAATATCAAGAAAAACGCTGTCAGGGACTCGTCGATGAGAAGAAACGTGTTGATGATCGCCTATGAGTTCCCCCCCATAAACACGAGCGGCTCGTGGCGCCCGTTCCATTTCGCCAAGCACCTGCCCGAATTCGGCTACAGGCCATTGATCGTGACCCAAAATGGATTCTGCTACGCAAGTCACGCTCTGGACAAACAGGTGCTGCAGGAGTTGGACCCTTGCTGCCGGATCACCACAGTCCGGCCCTGGCGTTTCTCGGCACGCGCTGAAGTGGCGGACAGTTCATCGGCCGCGTCCGCCGGCATCCTGGGAAGGCTCTCCGGCACGGTGGAGAGAGTTGCCAACGGCCGTGCCTTGGGAGCACTGACCGTCCTGGCGGGGCTGAGATTCTTGCGGCGACATGGGTTCGACCTCATCTGGGCGAGCGGTCCTCCGTGGGCGGCGTTGCGGCTGGGCTACCGGCTCTCGAAGTTGACGGGAAAGCCACTGGTCGCCGATATGCGTGACCCGTGGACGTACGGAGTGCTCTGGACGAGACTGGGGCCCGCCGAGAGGGAAAAAGCGAAGCTTTGGGAGCCGCGGGTGCTGCAACAGGCGCAGCGCATCGTCTACACGAGTCCTCTGACAGCCGAGATCATGCGGGGCTCGTGCGGCGACTCCGTGGCCCAACGCATTGTGGCCATCACCAACGGCTTTTCGCAATTGTCCGAAAACCTTGAATCTGCCGGCCGCGGGCCTCGCTGCTGTTTCTGCTATCTGGGCAAGCTTGAGAAGGGGATTCGAGATCCATCAATCCTACTCGAAGGGTTTCGCATGGCCTGCCGGGACAAGGCGTTTGCCGACACGGCCCGGCTCCGTCTGATCGGGACCATGCGGGGGTTTGACGGGGAGTTGACCGCAAAGCTGACCGGGCCTGTTGAGACGCAGGAATGCGTGCCGTACCGGGAGAGTCTGCGGCTCATGCGCGAGGCGGACGTCCTCATTCTGCTGCAGACGATGCACGGGAAAGGCGATGATGTCGTCGGCGGCAAGGCCTATGAGTACCTGGCCGCCGGCAAGCCCATCCTTGGCGTCGTTCCCGAGCGTGGCGGTGACGCCTGGCTGCTCGGCACGACTGGGGCCGGTCGTGTTACCGGAATTGACGATGCACAATGCATCGCCGAAGGCCTTCATCACTACTGGCGGCTCTGGAAAGACAACAAATTGACCGGAGCACCCGCCCATTGCGATCTGAGCCGCTTTGACCGGCGAACGCTCACTCACGATCTGGCGAACCTCTTCGAAGAAATCCTCGCCGGTAAATAGACCGACCCGCGCGAGGGAAATGCGGGGGCGACCCTGCCCATTTCACAAACGTCGCCACGCCATCAGTATCGACCGGCAGCGGGACGGTGCGTAGAGCGTCATTTGTGAAGCGTGGCACGGCTCTTCCGCCCTTCGGCTTGCCGTCGCTCACCTCGGCTCAGATGTAGACTTTGTCCATCATTCTTGGAAAGGGGATGCACTGGCGGATGTGCTTTTCGGCGGCGATCCAGGCGACGGTGCGCTCGACGCCGAGGCCGAAGCCGCCGTGGGGGACCGAGCCGTACTTGCGCAGGTCCAGGTACCAGTCGTAGGTCTCCGGGTTCAGGCCCTGGTCTTTGACGCGGGCCAGCAGGCGGTCGTAGTCGTCCTCGCGGACCGAGCCGCCGATGATCTCGCCGAAGCCCGCCGGGGCCAGCAGGTCGAAGTTCTCCACGACCTTCTCGTTGGCCCGGTCGGTCTTCATATAAAAGGCCTTGGCCTCGCGCGGATAGTGCGTCACGAAGACCGGCTTGTCGTGCATCTGCGAGATGATGGTCTCGTCGGACCCGCCTAAGTCCTTGCCCCACTCGAATTCGGCCGCGAGCTGCGCGTGCTTCGGGTTGTTCTCGATCCGCGTGTTGGTCTCGTCCAGGGCCCCGCGCAGGTCGATCAACTCGGCCGCGATCTTATCTCTCTGCCACTGCTTGATCTGGCCGGCCTGCTGCTTTTCCAGCTCGGCAATACGGGTCTCGATTTGCTGCTTCTGGTTCTGAAGGTCGTTCAGTTCCTGCGCGAGAAACTCAGCGGCTCTGGGACCTCTGAGAATCTCGACAGCCTCCGTGTACGTCAGCCGATAGAACGGCGGCTTGATCTTCTCCAGCGCCGGGATATCGGCTTCGAGGGTCGCCAGGTCGCTGCGGTTGTCCTCCAGGACGCGGGCGACGATGAAAGATACGAAGTTCTCGCCCAATTCCAGCAGGCCGTCGAGGTCGATGAACGCGACCTCCGGCTCGACCATCCAGAATTCGGTGAGGTGCCGGCGGGTCTTGCTCTTCTCGGCCCGGAAGGTCGGCCCGAAGCAATAGACGCGGCCGTAGCTCATCGCGGCCGACTCGAGATAGAGCTGCCCGGTCTGCGTCAGGTGCAGCGGACGGCCGAAGTAGTCCACCTCGAACAGCGACGTCTGGTCCTCGCCGACGATGGTTGTGAAGATGGGCGTATCGACGAGGATGAAGCCGTTGTCGTTGAAGAATCGCCGGATGGCGTCGATCACCGTATGGCGAATCCGGCCGATGCACCACTGCCGCTGCGACCGCAGGTGCAAGTGGCGATTCTTCATCAGGAAGTCGACGCCGTGCGACTTCGGCGTGATCGGATAGCCTTCCGCCGGTGCGATCGGCTGTGCGTCGGTTACGGCCAGCTCGTGGCCGCCGACGCTCCGCTCGTCGGCGCGCACAGTCCCCGTCACCGACAGCGAGGACTCCTGCCCGAGGTGCTTGAGCTGCTCGAAGAGCTCGTCGGCAATGCCGCCCTTCTCCACAACGCACTGGCATAATCCCGTCCCGTCACGAACGATCAGGAACTGAATCTTGCCGCTGGCCCGGCTCTTATACAGCCAGCCCTTGAGCGTAACCTCTTCTCCGATATGGTCCTTCAACTGATTGACGTACACGGCGTCGTTCATCATTCTGCTGGTTCCTTACTGGCATTGGGTTCAGGCCGGCAACGCGTGTGACGGCCGCAGGCCCTGGGGCGACATGCGCGCCATCCACCTTCGTCGCTCGTATCAGGCCGTAGACTATACCCGATAAGCCGCTGCGAGGAAAGCACTCACCGTCACCGGCCCACAACACATCTGTGGATTCACGTTCCGAGAGAGACAGGTCGTCAGATTGAGGATGCGCCGTGCCATCAGGGCCGGATGGGGTCGTTGACGAGGAGAGAATCCGTCGGGCCGGCGGGCGTGCTGCCCAGCTTCGGCGGCGTGCCGCGAACCTTGTCATCGCCACCCCACGATGTGTAGATATTGTCGTCCTCAAAGCTGCACCATGGCCGCTTGGCAAACTCGACGTGCGTATCCACAAACAACACATGCTGCCCATCCTCGTAATGAGGGAGAGCATTACCGTAGCGGCCCTGTTCGACGGAACCGCCGAACCGCGCCATGTCCGGCGTGAAGAGCGAGAAATCCTTGGCCTTCGCCGACGGCGAATCCATCCACGGATTGCGGTCCGCCGCCACCGCCATTCCCGGTTTACGCGAGGTCGATAGCTTATAAGGTCCGTAGACCATCTGATAGGCATAGCTGACGTGCCGTGTCGGATTCGGGCCGAAATCCCAGAGATCAGTCTCCTTCTTGTCATGCACGCCGTAGGTGGCGGGCTTGAACTTGCTCATTCCTTTCTCAATTGCCCCCTTCCGATCGATACACAAGAATAAATCCGGCGACACCTCCCCGTATTTCACGAGCAGATAGAGACTCGCACTGACGCTCACTTGTCCGCCGGTCCCATCCGGGGCCAGCCCGTATGCGTCGCGCCGCGTGGAAGCCGCCCAGTCAGGTATCCGCCCCGTCCACCGACTGCCGGGTCCGCCGGCTCGTGGGAACTCATCTGCGTAGTCGTTCGCGTAAATGAGCATGGCCTTGCCGATACTGCTGAGCTTCACGCCGCAGGTCATGCGGGGACACGTGGACCGTCGCCGAGCCAGCATCGGTATCAGGATGGCGAGTGCAAACATACACGCGAACAACAAGAACAGAGTCTCAGCAAGTGTGAGGCCGCTTGGCTTTCCGCGTCTCGTCATGCCGTTATCCCTCTCACAGTTCCGCTCACGCCACCGATACAGCAACGACCGGGCTGCACGATCTCATCGCCTGTATTCTAATTCCCGAAGCGGAACCATGCAATCAGATTTCCGCTCATCGGCAGAAAAGACCATGACATGGCGCGGGCGTCCATTATATATAGAGGTGATGTGAGTTCGCCGGATGGCTACGTGATTGATTGATGAGCGAATGCCGGACTCGTTCGGACAGTTTTCGGGATGACAGCATGAATCTGCCGTTTTCGGTTGAGCAGTTCTTTGGCGTGTTTGAGGCGTACAACGCGAATATCTGGCCCGTTCAGGCGGCGGCCTATGGACTGGGGGCAGTGGCTGTTGTGGTTGTGGCTCGCCACAGTACGTTATCCCAGAAGGTTGTCCCGGCGGTCCTGGCGGCGTTCTGGCTCTGGACCGGCATTGTGTACCACCTCGCGTATTTCAGCCGCATCAACAAGGCGGCGTACGTCTTCGGGGCCCTGTTCGTCATTGAGGCGCTTCTGCTCCTGGCCCTCGCGACCGTTAAACCTCGGTTGTCGTTTCAATTCGAACGCCGTGTATGGCCGTGGATCGGCGCGGGGCTCATCGTCTATTCGATGATCGTCTATCCACTGCTTGGGATGTTGCTGGGCCATCCCGCGCTGGAGATCCCATGGTTCGGCGTGACGCCATGCCCTACCACGATCTTCACCCTCGGCGTGCTCCTGTGGGCGGATGGGCCGCGCCTCGCCGTGCTGGTGATTCCCCTGCTCTGGTCGGCCGTCGGAGGCAGCGCGGCGCTGCTCCTGAACGTTCCCCAGGACTATGGCCTCATTGTCGCGGGGCTGATCGCCCTGGTCGGCCTCTTTGCGCGTCGTAAGCCCGATGCCGGATCGTCTCGTCCGGACCGCTCGGATGCTCCGCCCGACCGCGAATGACAGACGAGCGCAGGTCTGCGCGACGGGAAATGTGGCGCGACGGGCCGAGGAAGAACGCCTCGATCTGAGCCGCGGCGTCGCAGGCGCCCTTCATCGAGCCACGGGCAGGTTGCTCTTGAGGGCCTGGATGTCCTTCTCGGCGCCGCCGACGAGGAGGGTGTCGCCGGAGCGAAAGACGTAGGCGGCGTTCGGAGTAATGAAACGCGGGGGTTGACGGTCGTGCAACTCCTTGACGACGAAGACGGAGACGTTGCGGCGCGAGCGAAGCTGCAAGTCGCCCAGCTTTCGGCCCACCATCCATTCGGGCGCCTCGATCTCCGCCACAACGTTGTCGCCGCCGATGTGGAGCATGTGGGACTTGTCGTGGGCCGTGATGCGCGCGCCGAGTTCGATAGCGATGTTGCGGTTGGCGACTTCCTGGTTGTACCGGCGCATGGTGTCGCTCATCATGATGGAGCCGACGAGCTTGCCCTCTGCGTCCACCACGGGCAGACGGTCGAGCCCCGTCTGGGCGAAACGGTCGACCACCGTATCGAGTGACTCCGTCTCGGTCACGGGCGAAATATCCTGGCGAAAATCCAGAATGTGGTAGGCATGTTTGAGCTCCACAGGATCGCTCAGGATGTGCTTGAGATCCTGGAGCAAAATGACGCCGGTGAATCGCTCGCGGTCGTCGAGCGTGAACAGGACGTTGCGAGACGTGCTCAACGCCAGCTTGACCAGCGCATCGAACGACTCGGCCTCGCGTAACGCCGCCTCGTCGTGGCGCATGACGTCCCGGACGGGGATGCCGCGAAGGATGTTCAGGTCCTCTCCGTGATGGGCATTGATGCCGCGTCGGCGCAGCTTCTCCGTGTAGATGGATTCCGCACTTAGCTTCCGCGAGACGAACGAGGCCATCCCCACCGTAAACATGAGGGGCAGAATGATGCTGTATTGATTCGTCAGCTCGATGAGGATGACAATGGCCGACAGCGGCGCGAGGGTGCAGGCCCCATTGACGGCGGCCATCCCCACGAGGGCGTAGGCGCCGGGGGAGGCGGTGATCTCAGGGAACATGCGGTTGACGGCCACGCCGAACCCGCCGCCGAGCATGGCCCCGATGAACAGCGACGGCGCGAAGACGCCGCCGGAACCGCCGGAGCCGATCGTGACCGCCGTCGCAAGAATCTTCAGCACAACGAGCAGAAGCATTAGTTGCAGGGTGAGTTGCCCGTCGAAGAGCACGCGGATCGAGTCATATCCGACACCCATGATATGCGGGTAGACAATCGCCGCCGCGCCAACGAGAAGGCCGCCGAAGGCCGGGCGGGTCCACTGCGGGATACGGGTCTTCTCGAACAGATCGTCACCGACGTAGATGCTCCGCGAGAACACAAAGCCAATGACGCCTGCGAACAGGCCGAGCAACAGGTACAGGCCGAATTCCCAGAGAGAGAGCATCGTGAACACCGGCAGTGCGAATTCGGTGATGTCCCCGTGGAAGCGCCGGGTCACCGCGGTGGCGGCCACCGCCGAGACGAGGATCGGCGTGAAAGCCGTCAGGCCGAAGTCGGAGACGATCAGTTCCAGCGCAAAGAGCGTGCCGGCCATGGGCGCATTGAAGGTCGCCGCGATGCCTGCGGAAACGCCGCAGCCGACGAGTGTCTTGAGTTGCGCCGGGCGAACCCGCAGGAGTTGGCCGGCCGTCGAGGCGATCGCCGCACCGATCTGTACGATGGGTCCTTCCCGACCGACGGAGCCGCCGCTGGCGATGCTGAGCGCCGAGGCCAACGTCTTGACCACGACGACGACCGGACGGATGACGCTGTTGCGGGTGATCACCGCGATCATCACTTCGGGAACGCCGTGGCCCCGAGCCTCACGCGCGAGAAAGTAGATCAGCGGACCGACGATCGCCCCACCGAGAGCGGGCATGAGCAGACGCCGGTGCCATCCAACCGCCAGAAGCGACTCCGGCGACATGCTGCCGGTGGCCCAGAACAGATCCTGAAGCCCGAAGATCAGCTTCTTGAACAGCAGCGCGCCGAACCCGCCCAGCACCCCGATAACGACGGCGAGCAGAACGGTCTCAGTCGCCGGCGTCAGCTTCAAGTAGCGCAGAATCGATTGTCGTTTCGACCAGAGTCGGCGCATGTCATTGTTGTGGAGCCTGCTGGGCGGCCACACCGTTGCTCGCCGCGGTCGGGTGGGGTACCTCCACGAACTTGTGCACAGAGGCCTGTGTTGCGAAGCGGTCCTCGGCCGCACGAAGGATCATGCCCAGCATCTCTGCGTACGAAATGCCGGCGATTTTCGCCATCTTGGCCATGTGCCCGTCCCAGCACCAGCCGGGGTTCGGGTTGACCTCGAGAAGCCGAGGATTGCCGGCGGCGTCGAGTCGCCAGTCGAACCGGCAATAGTCGCGGCATTCGAGACGCTCGAAGAGCTTCAGGCAACATTCGACCACCATCTTCTCCGTCGATTCGGGCAGTTGTGCCGGGACCGACTTGAGCTTCCAATACGGCGAGTCCGGCAGCCACTTGGCCTCGTAGCCGCAGATCTTCGGCAGTTCCGGCGGCAACGCCGAGTAGTCCTCCTCGATGATGGGCAGGACCGTGTACGACTCCGGCGGATTGCCGATGATGCCGACCGTGAAGTCCATGCCCGTCAGGAATTCCTCGACGAGGATCGGCTTCTCGTAGCCGAACTGCTCGCGGATCTCGGTGATGGCATTCACCAGCTCTTCGATCGTGTTTGTGACGCTCCGCTGCGTGATGCCGAAACTGGAGTCCCCCATGTTCGGCTTCGTGATGACCGGAAACGCGAACGGCAGCTCGAACGTGCTGTCCTCGGGATTGATGAAGAAGCCTTCCGGCACGGGAATTCCCATCTCCTGGGCAATTCCGCGTACGAGCGACTTATCGTAGCAAAAGGCCAGGCACTGCGGCCCGCCGCCCGTGTACGGAATGCCGAGCGTCTCGAGCAGTGCGGGGACGTGGAGCTCCTTGCGCGGATCGTTGGCGTACCCCTCATCGCACAAATTCAGGACGTAATCCGTCTTGCCGATGGTTTTGCTCAGCTCGTCGATCAGCCGGTCGTGGTTGCTGAGATGGCTGTAGCGGTAGCCGTCCAGCTCGCGCAGGGCGTTCTTGAGCTGGTCGATCGTGTAGAAGTCGTCGTCGTCGAACACGCACAGCGGCTTGAGCAGGTCGGGCTTGTTCGGATCCCCCATGACGACCGTCACGTGCTTGAGGTCCTTCCTGCGCTTGCGGGGCGTCCATTCCTTGCGGACCCCGCCCGTGACCATGATGCGCTTCTCCATCATGCCCAGATCCTGGTTGCGCTGGGAATCGCCGGAGATCTGGCCGTGGACCGTGACATCGGCAAAGCCCGCCTTGGCGAGCAGTTCCTGGATGCTCTTGCGGGTATAGAGCCGCTCGGCGTAGAACTGATCGGCGATGACACCCTTCTCAACGTGGGTGACAACTTCACGCGAGATCAGCCGCTGCTTGTCGAGAGACAAGGAACGCTCCCGGCAGACGAAGTAGTGCTTGTCGATCCATTCCCACGAACGAGGCTGGAACTTGCGCCGCAGGTACTCGCCGTCGGCCACGTCGATCAGCAGCTTGCCCCAGGGCTTCAGGACCCGAAAGACCTCTTTCAGGACGCGCATATCGTCTTCGATGGTCTCGAAATAGCCGAAGCTGTTGCCGAGAATCATGACGACATCGAATGAATCCACGGCGTAGGGCAGCTTGCGGGCGTCACCCTCGCGGAACTTGACGCCGAGCCCCTCCTTCTTCGCCTGAGCGCGGGCCCGCTGGATCAGGTAGTGCGACCGGTCCAGCCCTTCGACGTTCGTGAAGCCGCGCCGCACGAGTTCAAGCGAGTCGGGGCCCTGCCCGCAGCAGAGGTCGAGAATCCTCTGCTCGGGCTTGAGGCCGACGATCTCACAGAACGTATCCACCTCTTTGGCGGTGACCTGCTGATCGTCGACAACGTCACCATCGGTCTTGAGGTAGATCGCGTTGAAGATCTGCCGCCACCACTCGGCGTGCACGTGCTCCTCCAGGTTCGGGACGGGCCCGAGAGACTTGCCGCCGCTGGGAGGCTTGTGGTTCTTCTGGGGTGCTTTCGGACTCGCAGGTTCTTGCCGTTCCATTGTTCATTTCTCCCTGTTGTGATCGCCTGCTTCCCATAGGTCAGGTCGCCATTTTCGCGTGCGTTCAAGGGCCTGCTGCCGGCGCCACTGAGCGATCTTGCCGTGATCGCCGGACAGGAGAATCTCCGGGACCTTCATGTCGCGGAAGACCTCGGGACGCGTGTACTGCGGGTATTCCAACAATCCTTCGCTGAAGGAATCGTCCTTCGCGGAATCTTCATCTCCGAGCGCGCCGGGCAGCAGCCGAACCACCGCATCGACGATGACCAACGCCGCTAATTCGCCTCCGTTGAGGACGTAGTCGCCGATGGAGATCTGCTCGGCCCCCAGAGCGATCCGGATGCGCTCGTCAAACCCTTCGTATCGCCCGGCGACGATGATGAGCCGCGGCTCCTGCGCCAATTCCTGGGCCTTCGCCTGGTGAAATCGTTCTCCCTGGGGAGTGAGCAGGATGACCCGGCCTCTCTGCGGGGCGAGCTTTTCGACGTGCTCGAAACAGTCGAGGACCGGACCGGGCATCATGACCATGCCCGGCCCGCCGCCGTAAGGCTTGTCATCCACTTTCCGGTACTTATCCGTCGTGAAATCTCGGATGTTCGTCGCCGTGATGGCAACAATCCCCCGCTCCTGCGCTCGCTTCAGAATCGAGCAGCTCAAAGGAGATTCAAACATCTCCGGGAAGAGGGTTAGGATGTCAATCCGTATCACTGCCGTGCAGCTATGTGCTGCCGCCCTCCTGTTCTGCTTCCGCTTCCGGCTTCTCCTCAGCGTCCGCCTTGGGCTCTTCGTCGGCCTTGGCGTCTGCATCCGCTTCGGCCTTCGCTTCGGTATCTGCTTTGACCTTGGCCTCCTCCTCGGCCTTCGCCTTGGCTTCCGCTTCCGCCTTGGCCTTCACTTCGGCCTCTGCCTTGGCATTAGCCTCCTCGGCCTTCGCCTCAGCCTCTGCCTTGGCGTCCTCCTTCGCTTTGACCTTGGCTTCCGCTTCCGCCTTGGCCTTCGCCTCGGCCTTGGCCTTGGCCTCAGCTTCCACCTTGGCCTTGGCCTGCTCTTCGGCCTGGGCCTTGGCTTCCTCCTCGGCTTTAACTTTCTTTTCCGCCACGATTCTCTCAGTCGCCGTGAAGAGTTTGCCCCTGGCGTGGGCAATCTCCTTGGCCTTGGCTCGACGCGCCTTCTTCTGGTCCGCGTATTTGTGCTCGATCCCGTGACGGGTCAGAATCTGCGAAACGGTATCCGAGGGGACGGCCCCCTGGCCGAGCCAGTACTCGACGCGGTCTCGCTTCAGGACGACCTGCTTGGTGGCGTCCTTCTCGAGCGGATCGTAATGGCCGAGCCTTTCGAGGACGGTGCCGTCCCGCGGCGTGCGGGAATCGACCGCGTTGATCCGAAAGAACGGACGATGTCGCCGACCCATGCGGGCAAGTCTGAGTTTTACTGCCATGCTGTTCCTTTCTTCAACAACTCTATCATGAAGATTCGCGGTCCGCCGGAGGCGGATCACGAAACACGTTTACAAGCCAGAGCGTACCCGTTCATAAAGATCGCAAAGTTCGCCGGATCGATCTGAGCATCTACGGCAATCCTGGCGATCTGTTCGTCCGAAAGCCGATGCGCGTCCTGTCTTTCCCTCGGGGTCATGATAGCGACCGCCCGACGCAATTCCGACAGCTCGTCATTCGTCGGGACCACCAGCATGGCCAGCTCGCTGGTCCCCTGCACGTCCTTGAACCGGCCGCGAACCGCACTACCATACTGATTATCGCAGAATCGAGCAACCTCTTCGAGGTACTCCTCGACAGATATTTTCACTTTTCCGTCCAAATGTGGTCCTTCCCGATCACGAAAGAAGCTCCGACAACCCACACCTCGGGGCCGGGTCAGGGGCTTCTCCGCACCGTCCGCGTCCGGTTCACACTCCATCATTGCCTTTTTTTGATCTTCCCGCGGCGTTTGATCACGCGTTTTCGCTTGGATCGCTGCTTGATCTTGCGGCCGTGGGTCATGGCGGAGTTCATCGCCTCCATATTGAAGCCGCCGGAGAACAGGGATTTGAGGCCGCCTAAGCCGCCGCCGCTGATGGCCTTCATCATATCGCGGCTGCGTTTGAAAGTCTTGACCAAGCCGGAGACGTCGTTCGGCTGCACGCCGGAGCCCGCCGCGATGCGCCGACGCCTCGAGCCGTCGATCAGGTCCGGGTCGCGCCGCTCCTGCCGCGTCATCGAATAGACGATGGCCTCCATCTGCTTGAGTTCCTCGCCGTCCAGGTCGAGGTCCTTGAGCTGCCCGCCGACGCCGGGCAGGAGCTTGAGGATATCCTTCATGCCGCCCATCTTCTTGACCGCCTGCATCTGCTTGAGGAAGTCGTCGAAGCCGAAGCTGCCCTTGGCCATCTTCCTCTGCATCTTCTCGGCTTCTTCCTGGTCGAACTGCTCCTGGGCCTTCTCCACGAGACTGACGACGTCGCCCATGCCGAGGATGCGGGAGGCCATGCGGTCGGGGTGGAACTCCTCCATCTTGTCGAGCTTCTCGCCGACGCCGATGAACTTGATGGGCTTTCCGGTGACGGCCTTGACGCTCAGGGCGGCACCGCCGCGGGCGTCGCCGTCGAGCTTGGTGAGGATGACGCCGTCGAGTTCGAGGCGCTCGTTGAACTCCTTGGCGGAGTTGACGGCGTCCTGGCCGGTCATGGCGTCGCAAACCAGGTAAATCTGGTGCGGCGTGACGGCCTTGGCAACGTGGGCCACCTCACCCATCATCTCTTCATCAATGTGCAACCGGCCGGCGGTATCGATCACGACCACATCCCGGCCGTTCTCTTTGGCGTGCTTGACGCCGGCCTTCGCGACCCTCACGGCGTCCTTCGTGCTCTCGTCGGTGTAGACGGGGATATTCGTCTGCTCGCCGAGGACCCGGAGCTGCTCGATGGCGGCCGGCCGCTGCAGGTCGTCCGCGACCAGCAAGGGATTGCGGCCCTTCGAAACGAGATACTTGCCCAGCTTGGCCGCCGTGGTCGTCTTGCCGCAGCCCTGCAGACCGGCCAGCAAAATCACCGTCGGGCCGGGCGAGACGAAGTAGATCCGCGTATCCACCGGGCCCATTAGTTTGACCAGCTCGTCGTTGACGATTTTGATCATCATCTGGCCCGGATGCAGGCTCTTGATCACCTCGGCCCCGAGCGCCGTATCCCGCACGTCCTTGCAGAACTGCTTGACGACGTTGTAGTTGACGTCCGCCTCCAGCAGCGCCTTGCGCACGTCCCGCATGGCGTCGGAGATATTGGCCTCGGTGATCCGCCCCCGCCCCGAAAGCGACCGAAACACCGAATTGAACTTTTCCGTTAAAGACTCAAACACAGGAATCCTCTCTGTTTAGAGAACCCGGGCAAACCCGCACGCATGAAACGCCGGGGCACCGACGAAGCCCCTATTGTAGCCTTCGCGAGGGATTTTGCAAGCCCCAACGACGTGGAACGGGCCAAGCTCATCGTGGTTGCGCAACGCCTCCCCCCTGTGGCAACAAAGCGACAGACGGCGTCAGGGCGTCGCCATGACTCATGGACCGTGAGACCTCTCGCCGACTGACCACGCGGAAGACCACAGCGGTCGGCTCACTCGCCGAACTCGGGCGCGCCTTTACTGAATCGGTGCTGCACGGCGATGCCGAGGGCCATGGGCGCGAGAATCGCGGCGGGCAGGAACCACTGGTAGTCGAAGACAAAGGCTTCCAGCTTCATGGCGTCGACCATGTACCGATACAGGACCGCCAGCAGCCCGGTGACCATCAGCGCACTGCCGCCGAGGCTGGTGAAGAGAATCACGGCGATCTTGAAGACGATGAAGGAAATCATGCCGCCCGCGACGAGGCCGACCAGCCCGCCCATCCAGACGTACTCCTGGGGCAGTCCGACCGCCAACCAGAAACCCGCCGTGAGAATGCCGCCCGACAGGGCCCCGAGCAGGCTCACGCCCCACCGCATCAGCGGGATGGACAAAATGGCGAAGAAGATCACGCAGATCATCGCCAGCCAGATCACATTGCCCGCGATGAGGTACTCGTTGGCCCAGACGCCGACGAGCAGCCCGAGCAGGCCGAAGATGATCGTGACGAGGATTTTGAAGATCCGCCACCCGTAGAACAGGCACACCGCACCGAACGAGATGAACGTCAGCGCCTCGATCAAATCCAGGGAAGTCACATGCTGCCAGATGATCTCCAGCGGCGGCACAGCCTCCTGCTGCTCCACGGTTTCCCGGGCGGCTATAAAGGCGATCTGCATCATGCTTATCAGGCCATTCATCGTATACTCCTGGGTCCGCGCACCGGCGAGACCTCCTCCAAGAGGTTTCTTCTGATCCCCGCGACAGAGGTATCATCGCGTATTTCACCGACTGCGCCAACCACGTTTTGGCTCCTCTCGTTGTTGCGACTTTGATTTTCCCGCCCCGGCCTTCGCCTCTCGTTTCGGCGGCTTGCAGAGCACGAGTTGTTCGAGTGTGCCGAAGGCGGCCATGCCGAGAAGCACGAGGCCGTAGAAGGCCCCCTGCTGTTCGATCCGGGCGATGGGCGCCGAACCTTTGAGGATCAGCAACAGGGTCAGGCCCGTGAGGATCAGCATCGTCCCGAGCGCCGAGCACGCCAGGGCCCCCGCCAGCCGTGCGGAAAACGCCGCCAGCACCAGCGCCGCTAAGATCGCCGCTGCGACGATGGCCCAGTCGACCGGCGTCAACTCGTGGGCGGCCGCTTCCGCGCGGTCCCTCACGTCGATGACACAGGCCCGCGCCGCGTCGAGGCTCTGCTGAACGGTGAACCTCCCTTCTGCCGGCCCGCCGTCGGGTGCCCCGAACCGCGTCCCCTGCTCTTCGACAAGATGCGCCCTCGCAACAATGGCGAATGCGATCGCTGCGCCGAAAACAGCCAGGATGCCGGCAAGGAACACGCGGGGCAGGATCGCGCCAAAGGCCGCCCCGCCCCCGGCGGCAAGCGCGTATGCGGGCGGATTGGGCCCGATGACCAAGAAGCCGACCAGCAACCCGGCCGCCGCACCGACGACCCCAAGCACGACCCGCCGGAGACACGACCCCGCCAGCCACGCCAGCAGACCCAGCACGACCATCACCAGCCCCGGAACGATCAAGACCACAGGGCTGAACCGCCCCGCCGTACGCTCAAAACTCTGGAGGATCTCAACCATCGAACCCTAACACTGCCATTGGGCCACTTGGGCGCACTTTTTTCCCCCGCATATCCCTTTATCGGCCTGTCCATGCAATTTCCGTTAAGTGATTGCACAATTCGCAGGTAAGAGCCTGAAAATGCCCGGTTCGCTTGTCCGCGGGCCGAAATTCCGGAAATCCCATGTTTTTTCGGGACGGCCTGCAGGTTTGCTATAATAGGCGTGTAGGGATACAGCCGAAAAAGATCTGGGGCAAGAGAAGGCACCCCCGATTGTGCCGACGGTTTTCAGGTCAGCAGGCAGGCTGTTTTGCAGGACCGGGCTGCCGCAGAGACACCGGCCAAGAGCAGCGGGACAGCAAGGCTGGTACGGCAAAGCCATGCCGGGCAGACCTGTTGGAAGGAGGTGTACCATGCACACAACGCCGACTTATACCATGTCCGTTGTTCTTGCCTTTTGCATACTGACGAATGTCTGCGGGGCAAGCGAACCTCGAGATCCCGAGCCAGCCGATGGTGCTATCGGTGTACCGCTCGATGCAGTCCTCAAATGGACATCGAGCGGAACGGACTGGGACGATGTTTTCTTCGGCACCGACGGTTACAATGTGAATATTGCCAGGGAAGGTTCTGCCGAGCACAAAGGTACACAGATCTTCGGCACATACGACCCCGGTGGCCTGGAGCCGTGCACCACCTACTATTGGAAGATCGTTGGATGGGAAGACTGGGGCGAGATCCTCTTTGCGCAAGAAGGCCCCCTCTGGAGCTTCACTACCATCTCGGCTCCCGGAGAGGCGTATGAGACCGCAGGAGCGATACCCGTCAAGATTAACCTTTACGACGGTCTGCGAGTCGACCCCAACAATGTGGGCAAAGACCCAAACGCAGTTGACCCGAATGCTGTCATTGAGCTGGTCAATCGCAATTTTCGCGAAAATGGCTTCAACTACCGACTCGTAATCAAGGACGTAAACACGATCAATCCCAACGATGGCGATCCCAATCACTATGGCGGCGATAATGGCCATGGCAGCGCCACCGCAGGAGATGGCCGAATTCAACATACTACGGAACGACAATGGAATCCAAGTGACCCGAATGACCCTAACAACGGTAGACGGCGTGGCCATGACCCTAACAGCGAGCTCATGGACGCATTTCGCTATGGTCGTGGCGAAGCAGTCAAGCAGCAAAAGAGCGGACATCCGGATCCCAACCTCCAGGACCCCAACAACTGGGACCGCATCAAGATATCCATCGTCAAGACTTTTGTGGACGAAACCCGCTGGTTCGACCCGAACGGCAACTATATCGATTCGACTTATGCCACTGATAATCCGGGCTATGGTGCACACCGCTGGCCCATCGTCCTTGCCGCAGTGAAGGGCATCAGAGATGCGATCGTGGACCATAACGACCGCCCCGCGGGCAGCGATAGCTACCGAGCAGGTGACCCGAACGACCCGAACGTGTTCAACGAACGTATGGCTGAAACGATCAAGCACGAGATCGGCCACATGCTGACTTTGTCCGGCGGCCATCAGATCGGCCCTGACCCAAATGATCTGAACGACCGAGCGAACGACAGTGGGCATGCTCCCGAAACTCCTCACGACCCCAACGACCCCAACGCCCAGGCAAATGATCCGAACGGAAGCGGCAATTTCATGGCCCCAAGCACCTGGCGCCATAACAGCATGATGACCGAGCCACAGAAAGACGAGATGGAGAAGATGGCCAAGAAACTCGCTCGAACGGTGAGTCAGAATGAGCCGGACGAGCCGGCCCGGAAGGTCAAGCAACAAGCCGGAACGACATCAGATACGAGCCAGGACCTGAGCGAGCCCGGGCTGTCTTTGCCGTCAATATATGACCTTGGGTTGATCTACCTTCATGGTCTGCACTGGACAGACACCAGTGGTGGCGACATCTGCAACATTGACGCCATCATTGGCGTAGACGCCGTCTTGCCAGAAGATCAACCGGTCGAGGCCCAATATACGCTGGGTTTCGATATCGACGCCAACGCCGAGACGGGCATCACGCACGGGGACCGAAATGGGATTGACCGTATCGTCTCCGTCATGGCCGAGGGAACAATCAGTGACGGCAGTTTCGCCCTGACCGCAACCGTGCTGAACACGATCTCGCAGACGACCCAGGTCCTGCCGGAGACACCCAGCTACGAGATCGAGGGCAGGTTCCCCGACATGGGTGTGGAAGCGACACCGGTCGCCACCTCATTCATACTCAAGATCCCCAAATCAATGCTGGACTTCTCGGCTAATTGCATCCCTGTAGTAGTCACCTCCGGCCCAGGGGGCGAGATGACGTATGATACGGCAGGTCTCTTCTACGATCGATTCCTCTGGATGGAGTACCCGACGATGGAGCTGTTCGGCGATGGCGTTCCCACGCCGGGCGAGGAATATCCATTCGCGGTTTCCGGACTTCAGCCGGACTGTCCGTACAAATTGATGCTTGAAGACAGAGTCGTTCATACCGGAACGCTCGATCCAAATGGCCTCGATAGTGGCTCCTTCATTTTTCCATACGATGTCCTGATTACAAGGCCCAATTTCTTAGTAGCCCAGGATATCACGGGCGAATTCGCCTTCAGCATAACCTCCGCCTGTTCCGATTGCCAATGCCAGGTGGAAGTGGATAAGCGAGTATGGGACGAGAAGAAAGGCGAGTACTACTGGGTCTATTGCGGAAGTCCGGGCAGCGAAGAACATACATTCACGTGGGAAAAGAAGGATGTCGAGGACGTGAGCGAGATAAAGGACGATCTTGGCAGGCCCTGCATTGTTGTCACATTCAAAGTAGGCCCGCCCTATGAGAAGCGCTACCGGTGCACGAATAGTGATAACTGCAAAACAGAGGTCGAGATTGTAGAGCACGATGACGGCTACGAGGGTACCGTTTCGTGCTGGGCGGTTCACTAACCCCGGCTTTGGCAAGCGCTAAATAAGCTGCGAATACAATGCGGATGAGAGGAGTCGAACCTCCACGGGCCGAAGCCCACAGGCACCTGAAGCCTGCGCGTCTGCCAATTCCGCCACATCCGCG
>CBFDBY010000096.1:0-24581 GCA_965603165.1 uncultured Phycisphaerae bacterium | reverse complement strand
CAGACGGCCCGGACGCCGCGTTGCGTCTTGAGCACGTAGAAGCGCAGCAGATCGCCCCGCGGCCGCCGGGAGAGGGCCCGCGAAGAAACAATGCCAAGCCGTCCGCCTCCCGGCGACGAGCCTTGCGACCGCAACTGCTCGTGGACGCGCCGAAACACGGGGCCTTCCTTCTGAACGCCGTATGCCGCCTCCAGGCGAAGCAACGTCGCCTCGTCGCTTTGCACGGCGGCCTCCTCCGACAGGATGGAGATCCCGCCGGTCCGCCCATCTTTCAGCTTGACGATGACCTCGCCGGGAACGTATCTCGACCCGGCCCCCGCCCGCTCAGACCGCGTTTCGGCCGGCGAGACGACACTCTCCGTCTCGGACGGCGCTTCCGCCGCCAACGCATCGACGGCCCCAGCCATCAAGGCAAGCCCAGCAGCCAACAGCCCCACTTTCACGATCCGCGCGCTCGCATCAGCCATACTCATGTCACTTCTCCCAATCAGCGTGACTTCGGAAACAACCTCCAGGCACCCGCACTCCATCGGCTTCGCGGTCGTCGTGGGCAAGTCCACGGGTCGCAGGCACGATTCCGGCGATCTTGAAACGTCGCCCTATAATCACGAAGACCATGCTCCATTATAACGCCGATACCCACAAAGTCAAACGCGATCCACGCATCCCCGGATCCCTCACGTCCGGGAAGCGAATCCATGCGTCCCAACTTTCCTCTATCGGCGTTTTGGGCCCGCCTCGATAGCCGGTGGAATCGTCAGGAAGCGTGGACTCCTGCCGCGCGAATCTTGCCTGATTGCCGGGCCAGTCCCTTGCCCGAGCAGGCCAACGGCTGTAGAATAACGATAATGGGCGGCAACAGACCGCTACAATTGGCCCAGGTCAGTTCGATGGCTGTGCTGAAAAGACGAACGGATAACGAGCGTGTGGAAATCGAGTTCGAGCTGGACCATCTGACGTCTCTGACGACTCAACAGCGATTTGAGATGATGTTCCGCAAGAGCCGTGAGATGGCCTCCCTGCGCAAGCGACATGGAAGTCGAAGAACTACTCAAATCATTAAAAGAACATAAGGTCCGCTTCGTGATCATCGGGGCGACCGCCTTTGGCATTCATGGGCACAGATGAAACAGGCGGCGGGGTGCCCGAAGGACAAAGAAGACCTCAAATTCCTCCGCCAATTGAAACAAAGACAGACGAAACACAAAGACCACCGCCCCTGAGAGTCCGAGTGCAGGCGCGATCGCAAGCAGCTCCCCGGCGGATCGTGGTCTTTGAAGACTTACGGTTCCTCCGCGGGCGGTGGGTTATCAACGCCCATCTCCTCCAATTGCGCGATCAGCGGCCTCAGTTTGTCCCGAACGATGGCCCAGAGAATTTCGTAACGGATCTCGCCGTATTCGTGGGCGAGCACATTGCGCAGGCCGACCATGGATCGCCACGGGATATCAGGGCAGCTCTCGCGCGTTTCCGCCGAGACGCGACGGGCCGCTTCTCCAATGATCTCCAGGTTGCGTTCCACGGCGTTGCGGGTCTTGCGATCCTTGAGGAAACCGTCAAACGTCAGCCCCTCTGTGAACTCAACGGCCGTTCTCGCGGCATCCAGCATATCCCATAAGCGCGCCATATCTTTGGGCTCAGGCCGCATAGATCACCTCGCGCGTCTTTAGAATCTCGTATTTTCTCCACGGGTTCCGCAATGCCTCTTTTTCCACGAGATCGACAGGACGGCCGCACCAAGCCTCCATCTCCTCTTTCATGTCCAACAGGCTGTCTATGTCCAGGGACGTTCCCGGCTCGAAACTCACGAGAAAGTCAAGATCGCTCTCAGGGCCGAAATCGTCTCGCAGCGCGGAACCGAAAATGGACAACTCGCTTATCCGCCACTTCCGGCAGAACTCCGCCAACGTGTCTCGATCCAGTTGCATCCTCGCGTTCATGAATCTGCCTCTCTCGGCTCCAATACTATTGCACTGCCATCTCGGCGGCCCGGGCTCGGTGCCGCCCAAGCACCTATCGTGCCCGCCGCCCGACTGGAAGACCCACATTGCCCGAGCCCAATGATAGAGCTTCCCAAACCTTTGTCAAGCCAACAGGGATTCCGCGTGGACGCCCAGGCTTACCGATGTCGGACCTGAGAACTCCTTGCCGTCACCGATCTCGAAGACTATGGAACACGCCAACCGAAGAAGACACGAAGCAGAATACCTTTCGTCCCTTCCTACTCATCGCGTCAGAGAAAACTGAAAGTACCTCACACCTTCAATTCTGGCACGACACATTCCCCAGGTATTCATCCCAACTGTCGTACTTGGAGTCTGGGTACAACTCTGCTGCCATCTCTGCTTCCAGGCGTGCATGTTCAAGAGCGTCCTTGTCCTTGAGGTACTGGCACAAGCGGAAGTGACTTTTGGACGCATGGTAGTGTGCCTCAGCCTTATATGGAGCACTTATATGTTCCTGTGCTTTCGCAAAGTCCTTCAGTGAAGACTCGAGGAGGTTACGGATCTCCTCAAGATGCGATCCGTCGTGATCTTGGGCGTGCAGATCAACCGCATATTCTCTTCTGGCGTGGCCCAATCGTAGCCACCCGACGTGGTAGTCCACACGCCGCATCAAGAGCTTTGTAAGGAATTCTATCGCCGGAGCGAATCTGCGTGTTTGGATCGCCGAAATGGCATCCCCCATACTCTCGATGGGACGGTCCGTGTCTCTTTGGATCACGGTCGACGGGTCTTCCTCAGTGGTCCGTTTTGGCTCGCCTATCGATGTCTCGTCTTCACTCTCGGCCAAGTACTCAAATTCTGACGGAATGGGGAGATCCTGCATGTATGTCGTCGCCCGAATCGTAACGACGGCATTCGATTCAGCCAAGTATCGCGTGTACTCCCAAAGCCCGGCATCGTCCTTCAATCGAGTCAAGATGTACGGTCGTAGCATATTGTCTATATGGATAAAGAGCTTCGCGCTCCATTTCTCTTGGGAGGATTCGCCATTCTTGACCTCGAATATGAAAGCTGGTTCGTCAGTCCTATTTGAGGTGTCACTTTCGCGTGGGGTAGCGCCCTTTATCACCTGGCTTTTATAGGCTATACAGCCGCTGAGCGCTCCTTCTGGGCCCGTAGGTTTGGGTGCGGTCGAAAAAAGTTCTTCGGTACACCTCTCCAACCCTCGATACACATCACTGATGGGGTCATAAGGAAATGGCACATGCGCCAGTCTGTTACGGAAGCTGTTCACCACCTTGAAGGCGTTCTTCGCACTCACCAGACCTCGGCTTATGCTGGGGGGAATGTCACAGGCACGCGCCCACGCAGAGGTAAAGGGTTCCAGGTCGATTGAACCGCTTGGACTCTTCTCGCCATCTGCAGTGGCCCCATTCAAGAACTGTTTCAGCGATGCTAAGAACGGACTGTCGGAAGCATCGATAGTGGAAACATATTCAAGTATCTCTATCCATTTGTCCATTGAGCCATCAAATGCTCCGGCGCGTCTCTTAATTGTAGCCTCGCTTTCTTCCCAAATCACCCCGTAGCATTTTTCACGTATGATCCTGAGTTCCACTTTATGGTGATCCTCGTCAGCCATGAGTTTTGCGATTGCGGTCTGGACGAGTGTCAAAACCACACACTCCCAAACGTGTATCAGCCGCCATGTCAACTCATATGGCTCCGCATCAACCGCCCTTCGCCTCAGAAAGACATCGACGGCGGCATGTATGGGTGGCCAAAGCTGTGATTGCCGATATGCTTTCTGCAACGTCGTCTCTTCGGGCATGCCGTGTCCCCCTTTGTGCTCGCGATCAGGCACGATTGCGTCTGTCACTGTCGCCCCAGTAATCCCGTCGGAGGGCCTACAGCCCCTGCCGGCTCTCAGTTGGGTCCAGGGTTCTTCACCGCATTCAAAGCGCGCTTCAGCGACTTGTTGCTGGACAGGAGGGCGATCAGTTCATTCCAGTTGACCTTGACGCCGTTTTTTTTACCGGTCTTTCCCGGACACCATATCAACCCCGTCATGGTGATGTAACAATCCCCGAGTTGACTTTCTCCGTTCGGGGTCCTGACCTCAAACTCAATACCTCTCTTCTTAACGTCCACGTTTACATCGAAGCTCTTGATCTTCACGTTCATTAGACTGAGGTCCTTCAATGGCGACCTGTTGTCAGTTCCGCGCTCCAGGTAGAGTTGTGCATACACGCGCAGCCCATCTGGAAACGCACGCGCGGCATATGATTCTCGGCGTTGGTCTCATCAAAGATGCAAGGATTCGCCGCTGCGCGTTGTATCGGCCGGAGGGGGCGGTGCGATAAGGAGAAAATGAAAAAACTTCACGGACAGGGGCGAGGGTCTCAGGGGCGGCACGTGGGGGAGGCGTGCCTGCGTTCGACGCGGTTTTGTTGGATTCGGCTTGGGTTTGCGTTTATGATTCTCTCAGCAAGGGGAGGTGCAATAGGAGCCTGGTTTGTGGGGTTGTTGGGAAAGGAGTTGCTTCGATGAAGAGAGCGATTTGTCTGCTCGGTGCGATTGTCGTTGCGTTGTTGTTCGTGCGGGTGGGGGTTTGCGGGGCGGCGCAGGAGTATGAGGCGAAGTGGGAATCGCTAGATCGGCGATCGACGCCGCAATGGTGGATCGATGCGAAGTTCGGCATCTTTATTCATTGGGGAGTTTACTCCGTGCCGGCGTGGTCGGTGCGCGGCGAGTATTCCGAATGGTACTGGCGGCGGATCGAAGGTGATAAGGCCAAGAACGGGCCGTGGTGGCAGTATCATAAGAACACGTACGGCGAGAGCTTCGCCTATGCCGAGTTCGCGCCAATGTTCAAGGCCGAGCTGTACGACCCGAACCAGTGGGCGGATATCTTTCATCGCTCCGGGGCGAAGTACATCGTGCTGACCTCGAAGCATCACGACGGCTATTGCCTGTGGCCGAGCGAGGAGGCCAATCGTAGTTGGGGCCGGCCCTGGAACTCGGTGGACATCGGCCCGGGCCGCGACCTGCTCGGCGACCTGACGAAGGCGGTCCGCGCGAAGGGCATTCACATGGGCATCTATTATTCGCTGTACGAATGGTTCAATCCGCTGTGGGTGACGGATCGGGCGATGTACGTCGAGAAGCACATGTTCCCCCAATTCAAGGACGTGGTGACGCGGTACAAGCCGTCGGTGATCTTCTCCGACGGCGAGTGGGACATGCACAGCAAGGACTGGCGCAGCGAGGAGCTTCTGGCGTGGCTGTTCAACGAATCGCCGGTGAAGGATGAGGTCGTGATCGACGACCGCTGGGGCAAGGACTGCCGGCACAAGCACGGGGGGTACTATACGACCGAGTACGGGGCGGGCCTGGAGAGCGGGGCCAAGCCGTGGGAGGAGTGCCGCGGCATGGCGCACTCGTTCGGCTACAGCCGCACCGAGTTTCTCTCGGACTACCGCTCGGCCCGCGAGCTGATCCTGATGCTGATCGACTTGGTCAGTCGCGGCGGCAACCTGCTGCTCGATATCGGCCCGACCGGCGACGGCCGGATTCCCGTTATCATGGAAGAGCGGCTCATCCAGATGGGCGAGTGGCTCGCCGTCAACGGCGAGGCGATCTACGGCACGCGGAACTGGAAGAAGACGATCCAGTGGACTGGGGGCGAACGGCCCGACGTCGGCTACGGCCAGGAGTACAAAGCGAAATACGACATCGCCGAGCTGACCGGCCAGCACATGGGCGACAAGGCGGTCATCGAGGCCTTCTTCACGGCTAAGGGTGACACGCTCTACGTCATCACGCCCCGTTGGCCCGGCGCGAAGCTCGTCGTCAAGGATGTGGCGGTGTCATCGAATACGAGTGTAACGATGCTGGGCCTGGCGCAATCTATTCGCTGGGATCGGTCCGGGTCTGACCTCACGATCCATGTACCGGCGTTGTCCGTGGATGAGGTGCCATGCCGGCATGCCTACGTGTTCAAGATTACGCACGTGCGGTGATTGCCGGCGGCGTGCTGCTCACGCGAAGAGGAAGGGAGCGCTGATATTGTCATGTCCGCCAGCGTGCCGGTCGCTGCAGGCCGGGAGCCATGTTTGCGACCACATCGGCCACCCTTCGTTGGTGCTCGGCACGGGGCCGTTTCTCGGCCCGCCCGGGAGGGCGGAAATGTGCCGATTCCCAGGAATACGATGGGATCACCCGGCCAATTTGGCGGGAAAAATGGCATTGCCTGCGTCTTGACCGTCGGTATAATAGTACGTCTTTGGTGCGCCCCGGAGGGCAGGGTGGCCTTTTTTCCGGAAGTCCGTCTGGAAAAAGGCGCTTGCACCAGGGCTGCCCGCCGATGAGGTGAGCTCGCAATAAAGACAGGACAGTAAGCGTTCTTCCATATGGAAATGACGCTTTGCAGAGCTTGGAGTCTTTTAGATAAGGAGGTTTCGAGATGGCACGACCTGTAACGCTTTTCACCGGGCAGTGGGCGGATTTGCCGCTGGAGGTCCTGGCCAAGAAGGCGGCGAGCTGGGGGTACGACGGGCTGGAGCTGGCCTGTTGGGGCGACCACTTCGAGGTGGACAAGGCCCTGAAGGACGACAGCTACTGCAAGGCCAAGCGGGCAATGCTGGATAAGCACGGTTTGAAGGTGTTCGCCGTCTCAAACCACCTGGTGGGCCAGTGCATCTGCGACAACATCGATGCTCGTCACAAGGCGATCATCGGGCCGGAGCTGTGGGGCGACGGCAAGCCGGAGGGCGTCAAGGAGCGTTGCGCCCAGGCGATGATCGACGCCGCCAAAGCCGCCAAGAAGCTGGGCGTCGGCGTGGTCAACGGCTTCACGGGCAGTTCGATCTGGCACCTGCTGTACTCGTTCCCGCCAGCCTCACCGGACATGATCAAGGCCGGATACGACGATTTCGCCAAGCGCTTCACCCCGATTCTCGACGCGTTCAAAAAGGAAGGCATCAAGTTCGGCCTGGAAGTTCACCCGACGGAAATCGCGTTCGATATCGCCTCGGCCCAGCGGGCTATCGACGCCGTCAAGGGCCATGAGTGCTTCGGTTTCAATTACGACCCGAGCCACCTTGGCTATCAGGGCGTCGATTATGTGAAGTTCATCCGCACGTTCAAGGATCGTCTGTTCCACGCCCACATGAAGGACGTTTGGTGGGGTCACGGGGACGGCACGGTTGGCGTATTCGGCGGCCATATCGACTTCGGCGACCCGCGCCGGTACTGGGATTTCCGCTCCATCGGCCACGGCGATATCAATTTTGAGGAAATCATCGTGGCGCTCAACGACGTCGGCTATCAGGGCCCGCTCTCGATCGAGTGGGAAGACGGCCGAATGGACCGTGAGCACGGGGCGGCCGAGGCCTGTCAGGCGATCAAGAAGGCCGATTTTAAGCCGTCTCAAATCGCTTTCGACTCGGCGTTTGAGAAGAAGTAAGACAAGTAAACGTGAGGCCTGGACGTTGAGAGAGCGTCCGGGCCTCACCGGATATCGAAGAAAGCGGCAGGCATGAGGAGCAGGCACAATGTTAGCCGGCGTCAGTTCCTGACTGGGGCGGCCGGCACCGCAGTGGGGGTCGTTGGGTTTCCATACATCATCAACTCTTCAGCTCTGGGCAAAGACGGCAACGTTGCGCCCAGCGAGCGCATCACGATGGGCTGTATCGGCGTCGGCTGGCAGGGCGGCTCCAACATGGGGCAGTTTCTCGGGCTGAAAGACTGCCGGATCATTGCGATCTGTGACGTGGACAGAGGGCACCTTCAGGGGGCCGTGAACCGGGTCAACAAGCGGTACGGCAGCAAGGACTGTGCGGCCTACGGCGACTACCGTGAACTGATTGCTCGCGACGATATCGACGCCGTATCGTTGGGCCTGCCCGACCACTGGCACGCCATCCCGGCCATCGCGGCGGCCCGCTCCGGCAAGGACATCTTCGGCGAAAAGCCGCTCTCGCACGATCTGCGGGAGGGCCGGGCGATGTGCGAGGCCGTGAAACGCTACGGACGCATTTGGCAAACGGGTAGCTGGCAGCGGTCGCAGGCGCATTTCCGCAAAGCCTGCGAGTTGGTGCGAAACGGCCGGATCGGCAAGGTGCACACCGTCGAGGTCGGCCTGCCTTCGGGACACGCCGATTTCGCGGGGACCAAGGGTCAGGAGCAGATTGTTCCGCCGCCGGAGGGACTCGATTTCGAGAGATGGATCGGCCCCGCCCCGTACACGCCGTACCGTCGGGCCTTGCTGCACAAGAACTGGCGCTGGGTCCTGGATTATGGCGGCGGGCAGCTCATGGATTGGGTCGGCCACCATGTGGACATCGCCCACTGGGGCCTCGGCTTCGACCGAACAGGTCCTTTGGAGATCGAAGGTTCCGGCGAATACCCGGCCGACGGACTTTACGACAGTCCCACGAAGTATCGCCTCACTGCGAAGTATCCCGATGGAGTTACCATGGTTATCGCCGGCGGGCACGGCGATATTCGAGGCGGCACCAAGTGGATCGGCGATAAGGGCTGGGTCTGGGTCGACCGGGGCGGCTCCGACGCCGAGCCGAAGGCCCTGCTGGAAGGGAAACTCGGCCCGAACGACATTCATCTGTACGAGTCGCCCGGGCATTGGCAGGACTTCCTGGACTGCATCAAGAGCCGCAAGGAGACGATCACGCCGTGTGAGACGGCCCACCGCTCCGCGACGCCGGGGCACCTGGGACGCATCGCCATGTGGTTGGGCCGGAAGATTCGCTTCAATCCTGAAACCGAAGAGATTATCGGCGATCCGACCGCCACGCAGATGCTCGGCCGGGCGTCCCGAAGTCCCTGGCATCTATAGAAACAGCGTGAGAGGGTAACTGAATGACACAGAAGAGCATGAACCGGCGTGACTTCCTCCGAACGGCTGCGGGTACGGCCGCCGTCACCGCTTTCCCCTATATTGTGCCGTCTTCCGTGCTCGGTGCCGAGGCGCCGAGCGAACGAATCACGATCGGTTTTATCGCCTGCGGCAAACAGAGCCAGCACCTGATGCGGTCGTTCCTGAACTCGCCCGGCACGCAGGTGGTCGCGGCGTGCGACGTGGACAAGCTCAAGCTCGAACGCGGCAAGGGTATCGTGGAGAAGCATTACGCCGAGAAGGGCGATGGGTCCTATAAGGGTTGCGACACCTATGATGATTTCCGGGACGTGCTGGCCCGCGCGGATATTGACGCGGTCGTGATCTCGACGCCGGACCATTGGCACGCCATCACGACGATCGAGTCATGCCGGGCCGGAAAGGACGTCTATTGCGAGAAGCCGCTGACCCAGACGGTCGAAGAGGCTCGGGCGATGGTCAATACCGTCCGGAAGTACAACCGCGTCTTCCAGACGGGCAGCATGCAGCGGTCCTCACGCGAGTTCCGCCATGCCTGTGAGCTGGTGCGGAACGGCTACATCGGCGAGATCAAGCACGTCACCGTCGGTGTTGGCGGTCCGCCGGACGACAAACCGCTCGAAGCGCAACCCGTGCCGGACTATCTCGATTGGGATAGGTGGGTGGGACCCGCCATGTGGCGCCCGTACAACTCGGAGCTCTCGCCGCACCTCAGTTGGGACGGCTTCCCGCATTGGCGCTATCACAGCTACTATGGCGGCGGCGGCATGACCGACTGGGGCGCCCATCATTTCGATATCGCCCAGTGGGGCCTCGGGATGGATGGCACCGGCCCTGTCGAGATCTGCCCGCCCGACGGCAAGGACTACCCGGTGCTCACCTACAAGTATGCCAATGGGATCCCAATGACCCGAGACAAGGCCAATGGCATCCTTTTCGAAGGCACCGAGGGCAAGGTCGAGGTCAATCGCGGCTATCTGAAGACCTGGCCGGAGAGTCTCAAGGATCAAGTCATCGGGGCCGACAAGGTGCGCCTGTACGAGAGCAGGAACCATTACACGGACTGGCTGGACGCCATCCGAAAGCGCACCAGGCCGATTTGCGATATCGAGATCGGCGCCAGCTCGGTGATTGTGTGCCATCTCGGCAATATCGCTTACAGGCTGCAGCGGCCCCTGAAGTGGGACCCGAAGCGTGAGGTCTTCCTCGGCGACGACGAAGCCAACCGCCTTCTGTCGCGACCGTATCGCGGCCCCTGGCACCTGTAGGATCGAGTGAGGAGAACAAACCATGACCAAGACAAATCAATCACGTCGTCAGTTCCTGAGGAATGCAGCGGGCGTGTCGGCGGGGATCGTGGGTTTCCCGTACATCATCCGCTCGACGGCGCTGGGAGCGGACGGCGCGGTGGCGCCGAGCGAGCGAATCATTCTGGGCTGCATCGGTGTCGGAAGCCAGGGCACGGGGAACATGAGAGGCTTCCTGGGCAAGAAGATGGCCCATGTCGTCGCGGTTTGCGATGTGGATAAGGGCCATCGCGACAGCGCCAAGAAGATCGTCGATGACAAGTACGGGAATTCGGACTGCAAGACCTATGTTGATTTCCGCGAGTTGATCGCGCGGGACGATATCGATGCGTTGTCCCTGGCCATGCCGGACCACTGGCACTCGATTCCCGTGGTCACGGCGGCGCGGGCCGGCAAAGACATGTACGGCGAAAAGCCCCTGGCCCGCACGATCCACGAGGGCCAGGTGATGCGGGATACGGTGAACCGATACGGACGGATCTGGCAGACGGGGAGCTGGCAGCGTTCCGTCGGCAACTTCCATCACGGCGCCGAGCTGGTTCGCAACGGGCGGATTGGGAAGGTGACCCGCGTGGAGGTGGGCCTGCCGACCGGCGGCGGCAGCGACGTCAAGCCGGTGCAGCCGGCGCCGGCGAATCTCGACTGGGATTTCTGGCTGGGGCCGGCCCCCTGGGTCCCGTTCCGCGGCGTGTCGCACTGGGACTGGCGCTGGATCATGGATTATTCGGGCGGCCAGTTGACGGACTGGGCGGGCCATCATATCGACATCGCGCACTGGGGTCTGGGGCTTGATGAGACCGGCCCGGTGGAGATCGAAGGCAAAGGCGTCTATCCGAAGGACGGCATCTACAACGTCCCGATCGAGTACAAGTTCACCTGCAAGTACGCCAACGGTATCGAGATGGTCGTCGCGAACGATCGTCAACAGCCGAAGGGCATGGGCACCGTTTGGTATGGCGAGAAGGGCTGGGTCCACGTGGACCGTGGCCGGCAGGCGACGAACCCGTCGGAGCTGTGGAATGAGACCATTGGTCCTAATGAGGACCGCCTGTATGAGAGCCGGGACCATCATCAAAACTTCCTCGATTGCGTGAAATCCCGCCGCAAGACGATCACTCCGATCGAGATCGCACATCGTTCGATCAGTGTCGGGCTGCTCGGCGAGATCGCCATGCTGCTGGAGCGAAAGCTCCGGTGGGACCCCGACAAGGAACAATTCGTCAACGATCCCGAAGCCACGCGTCTGCTGTCGCGACCGATGCGCAGCCCGTGGCATCTGTGATAAGAGTGCAACGTGGAAGACAGTAGTACATAAGAGTGGGTGCCATGCTTACGCTTGCGTAAGCATGTTTGGCTGGTCGATTCAGCATGTCCACGCAAGCGTGGACATGGCACCCGGTTTGGGCAGGATGAAAGGAGCCAATATGATCAGGTCGAAAACAATCGCCGCGACATTGCTTGTCGGCTTCTGTGCCTCGATGGTGGCCGCGCCGCTGTGGGCGCAGTCGCCCGAGCAGTTGCGTCAGTTGAAGGAGGAAGAGGTTGCCAAGATCAAAGAGGCCATGCCGACGAAGGCGGTGGTCAAACCGGGAAAGCCGCGCAAGATGCTCGTATTCTGGCGCTGTGAGGGTTTCTACCACGGCGTGATCCCGGTGGCGAACGCGGCGCTTGAGATCATGGGCGAGAAGACAGGCGCTTTCGAGGTGACGGCGGTCACCGACGATTACTCGGTCTTCACGGCCGATACGCTCAAGCAGTTCGACGTGGTCTGCCTGAACAACACGACGAACCTGAAGTTCGATCCGCAGGAGACGCCGGAGCGGTGCAAGGCGCTGATGGACTTCGTCAAGAGCGGCAAGGGCCTGGTCGGCATCCATGCGGCCGCCGACAACTTCTATAAGTGGCCTGAGGGCATGGAAATGATGGGCAACAAGTTCACAGGCCATCCCTGGACGGCCGGCGGGACCTGGGCCTTCAAGATCGACGAGCCCGACCATCCGCTGATGGTCCCGTTCAAAGGCAAGGGCTTCAAGATCAGCGATGAGATCTACCGCACGGATGGGCCGCTGTACTCGCGTGACAAGCAGTTCGTCCTGATGAGCCTCGATGTGAGCGATCCGGCGACGCGGAACGTCAAGGACTTCCGCGAAGGGGATGAGGACGTAGGCATTACCTGGGTCAAGGACTGGGGCAAGGGGCGCATGTTCTACTGCTCGCTGGGCCACAACGACGCGATTTTTATGACCCCGATGATCCTCGAGCATTATCTGCGTGGCATTCAATTCGCCATGGGTGATTTCGATGTACCGACGAAGGCAAACGCATCAGTAAAGGGCCAAGACATGGAGCAACAGTTGGAGAAGATCAAGACGTATGATTTCGGCCAGAGCCGCCAGCCGCTGACGGAGCTGAGCGACGAGATCCGCAAGGCCTACGGCAAGTCGGCTGAGTTGAAGAAGTTCGAGGCGGCGCTGATCGGCGTTCTGAAATCGGATGCGAAGTACGCCGGCAAGCAGTACGCCTGCCGCGAGCTGAGCATCATCGGGACGAAGGCGTCCGTGCCTGTGCTCGCCGGCATGCTGACGAACCAGGAGTACTCGGACATGGCCCGCTACGCGCTGGAGCGGATTCCGGATGGGGCGGCCGATGAGGCGCTGCTGAAGGCCCTGCCCAAGGCCGAGGGCAAGGCGAAGATCGGGATCGTCAACAGTCTGGGCGAGCGCGGCTGCAAGGCGGCCGTTGGCGAGATCGGCAAGCTCGCAGGCAACTCGGATAAGCTGCTGGCCGGCGCCGCCATCAGCGCGCTGGGCAAGATCGGCGGGCCCGACGCTCTCAAGGCGTTGGACAAGGCCAAAGGCAGCGCCCCCGAGAATCAGAAGATGCTGGTCTATGATGCCTACCTGAAGATCGCGGAGAAGATGGCCGCTGAGGGCAACAAGGTCGGGGCGCTGAAGATCTACCGGGATCTGAACAAGGCCGGCGTGCCGCAGTTGGTTCGGACCGCCGCACTGAAGGGGATGGTCAGCGCCGCCGGCCGTAGCAACTGATTGTGGAAGATGCCGGTGTGCGGGGACGGCCCGTGAGGGCGGCGCATAGCCCTGCGCGCTTAGTAGGTCTGAAGTAGGAGTTCGCATTGTGGATACGGTTCGGCAGTCGAAGAGACTTTGTTTGCTGCTGTTCGTCGCGATTGGGATCGCGTGGTTGGGCTCAGCCGCCGTGGCGGATGAGGCCAACCAGGAGATCATCAGCATGGTGATTGACGCGCTCAAGAGCGACGATCCCGAGATGCAAACGGGCGCGATCACCATCGTGCGCGACATCCCGGGCGAGGAGGTCACCAAGGCGCTGGCACAGGAGTTGCCGAAGCTGCCGGTGACCGCCCAGGTCCAGTTGCTTTCGGCGCTGGCGGATCGCGGCGACGCCACGGCCCTGCCGGCGGTGGTTGCGGCCAGTCAGTCGCAGGATGAATCCGTCCGCATCGCGGCGCTGAAGGCCATCGGGCAGTTGGGCGACGCATCGAGCGTGCCGCTGCTGGCCGAGCGGACGGCCAAGACCCGCGGCGCCGAGCAGAAGGCGGCCCAGGAAAGCCTGTACCGGCTGCGCGGACAAGAGGTCGATCAGGCGATCCTGCAGAGTGTCCCTTCGGCGTCACCGGGCGTGAAAGTCGAGTTGATTCGTGCGATCGGCGAGCGGAACGTTGCCGGGGCGGTCGAGACGCTGCTCAAGACCGTGAAGGACGAAGATCGCAAGGTCCGGGTCGAATCGCTCAAGGTCCTGAAGGTCGTCGCAAAACCTGGCGATCTGCCGGCGCTGGTCAATCTGCTGCTGGAAGTCAAGAGTGACTCCGACCGCAACGAGGCCGAGAAGATGATTGCCGCCGTCGCGCACAAGATTGAGGACCCGAACCGCCAGGCGGCCGCCGTATTGGCGGTGCTGCCGAACGTCAAGGATGTCCCGAATCGAGCGTCCCTGCTTCGCGTGCTCGGTCGAATCGGCGACAGCAGCGCCCTGCCGACCCTGCGAACCGCTCTGAGCAACCGGGAGAAGGAGATCAAGGACGCGGCGATCCGGGCCCTGTCGGATTGGCCGACGGCCGAGCCGGTGCCGGACCTGCTGAAGGTGGCGCAGACCTCCGAGAATCGCGTGCACAAGATTCTCGCTCTTCGAGGTTTCGTGCGGCTGCTTGGTTTGGAGAGCGAGCGGCCGGCCGAGGAGACGATCAATCTGTACAAGAAGGCGATGGATCTGGCGGGCGATGCTCCAGAGAAAAAACGCGTGCTTTCCGGTCTGGCGAGCACGAAATCACTGGCGGCCTTGAATATGGCCGCGGAATATCTTGACGATTTGGCGCTCCACCTTGAAGCGGAATCCGCAGCCGTTCGGATCGCGCAAAGCATCTACGGCAGCTACGCGCAGCGTACGGAGGAAGTGCTTCAGAAGGTGCTCCAAAGCACCAAGAACGACACGATCCGTGAACAGGCGCAGCAGGTCATCGGGCAGCTTCAACGTTTCGATGATTACATCACGGCCTGGAAGGTGAGCGGCCCATACGCCAAAGAAGATGCCGACGGCGCGACGCTCTTCGACGTGCCGTTCGGCCCGGAGATCGAAGGCAAAGAGCCTGCCTGGCGGATCGTGGCGGCCGGAACGAACGATGACAGGCCCTGGCTGATTGAGCTGGAGAAGGACGCGGCCCTCGCCGGCAACAATCGCGTCGCCTATCTGTGGACGCGCATCGGGTCGCCGAAGGAGCAGAAGGCGCAACTCGAGCTCGGCAGCGACGACGGTGTGAAGGTCTGGCTGAACGGCGAGCTCGTCCACGCCAACAACGCCACGCGCCCGGCCGAACCAGGACAGGATAAGGTCGAAGTGACGCTCAAAGAAGGCTGGAACCCGCTGCTGGTCAAACTGACCCAGGGCGGCGGCCAGTGGGCGTTATGTGTACGGCTTCGCGCCCCCGACGGCGGCAAGCTCGACGGTCTCAAAGCCGAGCCGCAGTGAGGAACGTCCGGATAGGCAGCATCGGAGAAATGGTCATGAAAAGCGTTTGCTCTGTTTCTGACGGCCCTGAGAAGCTGATTTCGATGGCATGTTGCGTCGTTGTGTTGTTGCTTGCCTCCGGCATTCCGGCGGCTGAGTTGGATCCGTTCATGGGGGATTGGGAGGGCCTTTGGGAGTTGACGGATGGGTACGATTCCGGCCCGCTCGCAGGGCAGGTGATTGCACTCGGCGGCGGCCAGTACCGGGCGTTGTTGCTCGAGGGCTTCGGGACGACAGCAGAGCCATACGCCGTTCTCGAGGGGCAATTGCAGGGCGATGACGTGAAGTTCTCGGGCCGCCTGCGTCCCGAGACGACCCCGATCAACGGCACAATCGAGATGACACTGCGGAGGGACAAGTTCGCCGGTCGCTTTCAGGGCGAGACGCTCGGCGGCGAGCGAGTGAACGGCATAGCCTCATTGACCAAGACCCTCCGGCGTTCTCCGACCTTGGGCGCCAAGCCCCCTGCCGGTGCAGTCGCGCTCTTCGACGGCACGAATTTTGACAAATGGGTCGGCCTCGGCGGCCCCAAGGGCGCAATCAATATCGCTGAGGCCCTCGGCAGCACGCAAAATGCAGTGGCCTACCTACAGGCGAAGGTCTGGTCGCCGAAGGAGCAGCCGGCAACGCTGCGACTCGGAAGCGACGACGGCGTCAAGGTCTGGCTCAACGGCAAACCGGTCCACGCAGCCAACGCCCTTCGCGGCGTCAGTCCGGACCAGGACAAGGTCAATGTCACGCTCCGGGAGGGTGCGAATGAACTCTTGCTCAAAGTCACGAACGGGGGAGGGGACTGGGGGGCGATCGCCCGCTTCACGACGCGAGACGGCGAGCCCTTGCGGAACATCAACGAGATCTCCCCCGAGTTCAAATCAGACGAAGGCTCCCATGACTATCTCCGCCAGAACAGCGGCTTTCTGACGCAATGGCAGGTGGCCGGGCCGTTCCAGGCCGGTGGCAAGGGACCTGAGTCGCTCTTCGACGTTGCGTTTCCACCGGAAGCCCCTTCCGGCGCAAAGGTCGCGTGGAAATGGGTCAACGCTCACCAGCCGGATGATAAGCAGGTCAAGTGGCGGATCGTGGACGGCGCGATGGAGGTCAAGGCCGGCACGGGTTCCATTGTGACGAAAGACCAATTCAGGGACTTCAAGCTCCATATCGAGTTTCGCACGCCGTTTATGCCGAACGCCCGCGGACAGGGTCGCGGCAACAGCGGCGTCTACCTGCAAAATCGTTACGAGGTCCAGGTGCTCGACAGCTACGGGCTGGAGCCCAAGGACAACGAGTGCGGCGGCATTTACCAGGTCGGCGTCCCGATGGTGAACATGTGCTATCCGCCCGGGCAGTGGCAGACCTACGACGTCACGTTCCGGGCCCCGCGCTCCGGGGAGAAGGCGGTGGCCACGGTGGTCCACAATGGTGTGACCATCCACGAGCAACTGAGAATTCCGGGACCTACGGGCGGGGCCTTGGATGGCAACGTTCTTGAGCCGGGCGGAATCTATCTGCAGGACCACGGCAATCTCGTGCAGTTCCGCAACATCTGGCTCATGGAGCAATAATCGGTGCTTATACGGCGGCGAACGCCGCAGACGAAAGGGCAGGACGAACCAACGATTCTGTTTGAGGACCAAAGAACATGGAAAAGAAACTGAAGACGCGAAGACAGGGCGAGAAGCTTTCCCGTCGTGATTTCGTGGGCGCCGCCGCTGCGGTCGCGGCCTTCACCGTTGTGCCCCGGCGCGTCCTGGGCGGCGCGGGCAATACGCCCCCGAGTGAGAAGTTGAACGTCGCCGGCGTCGGCGTCGGCGGCATGGGCCAGAACAACATCGCCAAGTGCGCCGAGGCGGGCGCCAACATCGTAGCCCTGTGCGATGTGGACTCGAAATACTCGGCCGGTGTTTTCAAGAAGTATCCGAAGGCCCGCATGTGGACGGACTTCCGCAAGATGCTCGATGAGCAGAAGGACATCGATGCCGTGGTGGTCGCCACGCCGGACCACCTGCACGCCGTGATCGCCATGGACGCCATGCGACGGGGCAAGCACGTGTATGTCCAGAAACCGCTGACACGCACCGTGTGGGAGGCCCGCATGCTGACGGAGGCCGCCCGCAAGTACAAGGTGCAGACCCAGATGGGCAACCAGGGCCATTCCAGCGAGGAGGTCAGGCTGGTCTGCGAATGGATCCAGGACGGAGCGATCGGCGACGTTCGCGAAGTGCACTGCTGGACGAATCGCCCGGTGTGGCCGCAGGGAATCGACCGGCCCGAGGATACGCCTCCGGTGCCGGAGACCCTGGACTGGGACCTCTGGGTGGGCCCCTCGCCGATGCGGCCGTACCATCCGGCGTACCTGCCGTTCAACTGGCGTGCGTGGATCGACTTCGGCGCCGGCGCGTTGGGTGACATGGGATGCCACGTGATGGACGCGGCGTTCTGGGCGCTGAAGCTGAAGTACCCCGTGAGCGTCCAAGCCAGCCACTCCTGGGAGGTCAAGCAGATGTGGACGCGGTTTGACAACAAGGAGACGTACCCTTCGGCCGAGGTGGTGCACTATCAGTTCCCCGCCCGTGAGGGCATGGCGCCGGTGAAGCTGCACTGGTACGATGGCGGCATCTTGCCCCAGCGGCCCGACGATCTCGAACGCGGACGGAATATCCCGGAAAGCGGCACGATCTTCGTCGGGGACAAAGGCAAGCTCATGTGCGGAACGTACAGTGAGAATCCTCGCATTTTCCCTGAGACCAAGATGCGAGCCTACAAGAGACCGGCAAAGACCATTCGCCGGATCGAGGAGGGTCAGGGCGGTCACGAGAAGGACTGGCTCAACGCGTGCAAGGGCGGGCCGGCCGCCAGCTCCAATTTCGACTACTCCGGGCCGTTCACCGAGACTGTCGTCATGGGCAACCTGGCCGTTCTGAATCCGGACAAGGTCCTGGAATGGGACGGGGAGAACATGCGCATGACCAACGACGAGACGGCCAACAGTTTCGTCCGCCCGAAGTATCGCGAGGGCTGGTCTCTTTAAGAAGACACTTTTTCATTCACCGGAAGTAAAGGAGCTAAGCTCATGTCAAACATCACACGTCGTCAGTTCATCAAAGGCACCGTGGCCGCCGGAGCCGCATGCACGATTGGCTTCCCGAGCCTTATCCGGGGTCAGGGACTCAACGAGAAACTCCAGGTGGGATTCATCGCCGTGGGCGGACGAGCCGATGCCCACACCGGCGCCGCTCATGGGGAAGGCTGCCAATGTGTCGCGTTTGCCGAGGTCGACAAGACTCGATGGGGCGGCGTCCTTGGAAAGGAAGGCTGGGATAAGGCGGCCGGGTACACGGACTGGCGGAAGGTCTTCGAGAAGCACGGCAAGGATCTTGACGTCGTCTTCGTGGCGACGCCGGACCACACCCATTTCGCTCCGTCGATGACCGCCGTTTCCATGGGCATTCACTGCTACACCGAGAAGCCGCTGACATGGTCGGTTCGCGAGGCGCAACTGCTGGCGGCCGCCTACGCCAAGAATCCCAAAGTCGTGACCCAGCAGGGCAACCAGGGCCATGCCGGGCAGGGATGGCGGCGTGCGTACGAATACATCAAGGCCGGCGCGGTCGGCGAGATCAAGGAGTTCCACACCTGGACGAATCGCCCCGTCTGGCCTCAGGGCGGCGACCGTCCGAAAGGATCGGATCCGGTCCCGGACACCCTGGACTGGGACGCCTGGATCGGTGCGGCCCCGATGCGTCCTTACAAGAAGGACGTCTACCATTCGTTCAAATGGCGTGGCTTCGTCGATTTCGGCTCCGGCGCCCTGGGCGATATGGCTTGCCACACCACCGACGGCATCTACTCGATCATGGATCCGGGCTACGCCGCCACGGCCGAGCCGTTCATCATGACCGGGCCCGTCACGGATATGTGGCCGGCCGGCATGATCGTCAAGAGCACGTACCGCGCCAAGAACGACCGGCCCGGGTTCAAGACCTTCTGGTACGAGGGCAACGATGGAATCGGCCAACCGCTCATGCCGGATACGCCGGAGGAACTCGAGGTCGATGGACGCAAGTTGCCGAGAACCGGGAATCTGATCATCGGCACCAAGGGCAAAATGTTAGTGATTGGCGATTACTGGGAGACCCCCCTGCTGATCCCGGAGGCGAGGCGCAAAGAGTTCGGGCGCCCGGAACAACTGCTCGAACGCTCTCCCGGACATCACAAAGAGTTCTTCATGGCCTGTCGGGGCGAGAAGCCGCGGGAGTTCAGTCAGTCCAACTTCAGCTACTCCGGCCCCATGGCCGCCAACATCCAACTCGGCAACCTCTGCGCCCGCGCAGGAAAGAAGCTCGAGTTGAACGAAGCGGGTGTGATCACCAGCGACCCGAAGATTAACGACCTGGCCTGGCGCGAGCCCCGCGATGGTTGGGGACCACTGGAAATGAAGGTCTAAGTAGAGGACATAACACGAGGTATTCGACCAGTTCCCGGGCCGTCACATGCGGCGGCTCCGGGAACTGATTGTTCATGAACGTTCACGAGAGGTTGGGCCTCATGAGAGAATCAGGCGATTCAAAGAAGACCCGGCATAGTGCAGGTCTGTCGCGTCGTGAGTTTGCGGGGGTGGTCGCCGCGGTTGCCGCGTTTCATTTTGTGCCGAAACACGTGCTGGGCGCTACGGGGCGAAGCTCTGCCAATGAGAAACTCAACATCGCCGGCATCGGCGTCGGCGGCCAGGGCGCAGGCGACATGAACGCGCTGAGCAGCGAGAACATAGTGGCCCTGTGCGACGTGGACGAGGAGCGAGCGGCGGGGACTTTCAAGAAGTTCCCCAATGCGAAGAAGTACAAAGACTTCCGCCGGATGATCGAGAAGGAGCATAAGAACATCGACGCCGTGATGATCGCCACGCCGGATCACTGCCACGCGCCGGCCGCGATCATGGCGATGAAGATGGGCAAGCACGTCTATTGCGAGAAGCCCATGGCGCACACGATCTTCGAAGCTCGGCGGATGACCGAGGTCGCGAAAGAGACCGGCGTCGTCACGCAGATGGGCAACCAGGGGCACGCCGGCGATGGACTGCGGCTCTACTGGGAGTACCTCCACGACGGAGCCATCGGCAAGGTCAAGGAGGTGCACGTCTGGAGCGACCGCGCCGGCACGCCCGACCGGGCGTGGTGGCCGCAGGGCGTAACGGCGCCGAAGGGCAGTGAGCCGGTCCCGGAGCACATCGATTGGGACCTCTGGCTCGGCCCCGCCAAATGGCGACCCTATCATTCGGCTTATATGCCATTCAAGTGGCGCGGGTGGTGGGACTTTGGCTGCGGCGCGCTGGGCGACATGGCCGTGCACAATGCGGACCCAGCCTTCTTCGCCCTGGACCTCGATGCTCCAATCGCCGTCGAGGCTGAGACCAGCGAGGTCAACGACGACACGTTCCCAAAATGGAACATCATCCATTACTACTTCGCGGCCAAGGGCAGCCGGCCTGCAGTCAAGATGACCTGGTACGACGGCGCCAAGCTGCCGCCCAGACCTAAGGACCTGGACGAAGGCTTGCGGCTCGGCGACAACGGGATCCTGTTTGTAGGTGAGAACGGTTCGCTGCTCGGCGGCAGTCATGCGGGCACGCCCAGGATTATTCCCGAGGCGAAGAGAAAAGAATACGGTAAGCCGCCGAAGACCCTGCCGCGATCGCCCGGTCATCACGAGGAATGGATCCGGGCCTGCAAGGCGGGCCGGCCGGAGGACGCCAAGAGCGGTTTCTGGTACGCCGGGCCGTTCACCGAGGCGTTGCTCGTCGGCAACTTGGCCGTGCGGCTGCAGAAGCGCGTCGAATGGGATTCCGAGAAGATGCGCTCGCCGAATTGTCCCGAGGCGGACAACTACGTCACCAAGTTTTACCGTGCCGGTTTCGACCTTGTGTCCTGATGCATCGTTGAATTGACCGTAGGGTCTGCCTCCGGCAAGAGCAGACCCCACTTCACGAATGGCATTGTCGCACACGTCAAAAGGCTTGTGTGGCGGGAAGGAGACAGATGAACAGGCGTCAGTTTCTGGGCAATGCGGCGGGTGTGGCTGCATTCACGATCGTTCCCCGTCACGTTCTGGGTGGTGCGAGGCATGTGCCGCCGAGCGAGAAGCTCAATATCGCGGGCATCGGCATCGGCGGCCGCGGTGAGGGCGATCTCGATGAGTGCGGCAGCGAGAATATCGTCGCGCTGTGCGATGTGGACGAGGCCTGTGCCGCCCGAGTCTTCAAGAAGTACCCGAACGCGAGGAAGTGGCACGACTTCCGCACGATGCTCGACGAGCAGAAGGACATCGATGCGGTCGTGATTGCGACGCCGGATCATCTGCACGCCGTGATTGCGATGGCCGCCATCAAACGCCGCAAGCACGTCTACTGCGAGAAGCCCTTGACCCATTGCATCTGGGAGGCTCGTCAGCTCGCCGAAGCGGCGCGCGAAGCGGGTGTCGCCACGCAACTCGGCAACCAGGGACAGGCTTCGGAGGGCAATCGGCTTGTCTCGGAACTCATTTGGGACGGCGCGATCGGGACGGTCCGCGAGGTCCATGCCTGGTGCAACCGGCCCATCTCGCCGCGCGGGATCCAGCGGCCGAAAGACACGCCGCCGGTGCCTCCCACGTTGAACTGGGACCTCTGGCTCGGTCCGGCGAAACATCGTCCCTATCATCCCGCATATCTGCCTTTCCATTGGCGAAGCTGGTGGGATTTCGGCACCGGCGTGTTGGGCGATATCGGCTGCCACCAGCTCGATCCGGTCTTTCGAGCGCTGAAGCTGGGCTACCCCACAGCGGTCGAGGCCTGCTCCAGCAACATGGATGAGCCAGCCGCCGTGAAAGAGGAAACCGCGCCGAAGTCGTCGATCGTTCGCTTCGAGTTCCCCGAGCGCGAGGGGATGCCGGCTCTGACCTTGACGTGGTACGACGGGGGTATGATGCCGCCGCGACCGGCGGAGTTGGAGGAGGGCCGCAAGTTCGGCGAAGTGGACGACAACCTCTTCGTCGGCGACAAAGGCAAGATGTTGGGCTACCGGCTGATCCCGGAGGCGCGGATGAAGGAATACGGCAAACCGCCGGAGAAGATCGAGCGCTCGCCCGGCCACCATCGCGAGTGGATCGACGCCTGCAAGGGCGGCCCGCCGGCCAGGTCGAACTTCGACTGGGCGGGACCCTTGACCGAGGTGGTCCTGCTCGGTAACGTCGCCCTCAAGATGGAAAAGCAGCTCTATGAGAAGGGCTTGAAGCTCCATTACGACGGGCCGAAGATGGCCGTGACGAATCTCCCCGAAGCCAACCGGTATATCCGCGACGAGTATCGCGAGGGCTGGGCCATTTGAATTGATGAGGGATGATTGATTATTGATGATTGTCTGATGCTCGCCTGTGCTTCGCGGGAATGGCATGGTGTCTCCCAACGCAAGGAATTAGCTGTAACGAACAGGTTTCTGGCGCAATAACTGGTTAGAGGAGTACTCTTGTGGAACAGAAAAAGATCTCTCGACGTGATTTCGTGAGTGCGGCCGCCGGCGTGGCGGCGTTTACCGTGGTTCCCCGGCATGTGCTGGGCGGGTCGGGCCAGACGCCCCCGAGCGAGAAGCTCAATATCGCCGGCATCGGCGTGGGCGGCCGCGGGTCCGGCGACCTGCGCGCGCTGGAAAGTGAGAACATCGTCGCGCTGTGCGATGTGGACTGGCGGCACGCCGCGGGAACGTTCCGGCGGTACTCCGGCGCCAAGAAGTACCGTGATTTCCGGGAGATGCTGGACAAGGAGGACAAGAACATCGACGCCGTGATGGTCGCGACGGCCGATCACTGTCATGCGGTTGCTTCCATGGCGGCGATCAAGCGCGGCAAGCACGTCTATTGCGAAAAGCCCCTGACGCATACGGTGTATGAGGCCCGGGCGCTGGCGGCAGCGGCACGCGAGCACAAGGTGGCCACGCAGATGGGTAACCAGGGCCAGGCGGGGGAGGGAGTCCGCATCTTGTGTGAGACGATCTGGGACGGCGCCATCGGCCAGGTTCGCGAGGTGCACATTTGGACGGATCGGCCGCTCAATGGGACCAACAAATGGTACTGGCCGCAGGGTGTGGACCGGCCGGAGGGCACGCCGCCAGTGCCGGATACGCTGAATTGGGATGCCTGGCTCGGTCCCGCCCCGGATCGTCCGTACCACCCGGCCTATCTGCCCTTCGTGTGGCGCGGCTGGTGGGATTTTGGCACGGGCGCGCTGGGCGACATCGGCTGTCATTCCATCGATCCGGTCTTCCGGGCGCTCAAGCTGGGGTATCCAACCAGCGTCGAAGCATGCTGCACGATGGTCAACAATGAGACGTACCCCGTGGCGTCGCGCGTGACCTATGAGTTCCCCGCTCGGGGAGACCTGGCGCCGGTGAGGCTCCACTGGTATGACGGCGGGATGAGACCTCCTCGACCGGCGGAGTTGGAGGATGGCCGTCGGTTGGGTACAAACGGCGCCCTGTACATCGGTGATAAGGGCAAGATCCTCGACGGCCGCCTGATCCCGGAGGCGCGGCAGAAGGAATACGGCCGGGCGCCCAAGACACTGGAGCGGTCCCCGGGTCATCATCAAGAGTGGATCAATGCCTGCAAAGGCGGCAAACCCGCCGGCTCGAACTTCCCGGATCATGCCGGTCTGTTGGCCCAGGTGGTCTTGATGGGCAACATCGCCCTGCGTCCGGTGCTGAAGGAAAACAAGTTCTTCGGCACCAAGCTGCTCTGGGATGGCGAAGCCTTCAAATTCACGAACATACCCGAGGCGAATCAATACCTGCACAAGGAATATCGCGAGGGCTGGACCCTGTGATTGATGAAGGATGACTGATGATTGACCGGTGGCATGCCTTCGCTCGCGCGGACATGCTCTGATGGATGGCTCGAACATGCTTACGCACGCGTAAGCATGGCACCCGGCATCTGGTGTGAAGACAAGGGGGATCGCGTTATGAACAAGCAGAACACGAGAATCTCGCGGCGGGATGTTCTGCGCGGCGCCGCGGGGGCGGCTGCGGCCTTCACCATCGTTGGTCGTCATGTGCTCGGTGGGCCCGGTAATCAGCCGCCCAGCGAGAAGCTCAACCTTGCGGCCATCGGTGTCGGCGGCATGGGAGACTACAACATCAAGCAATGCAGCACCGAGAATTTCGTCGCCCTGTGTGATGTCGATGACGAGTACGCCGCCAAGGTGTTCGACAGATTCCCTAACGCCAGAAAGTACAAAGACTTCCGTGTCATGCTGGACAAGGAGGACAAGAACATCGACGCGGTGATCGTCGCGACGCCCGACCACACCCACTACGTGGTCGCGATGGCCTGCCTCAAACACGGCAAACACATCTACCTTCAGAAGCC
>CBFDBY010000095.1:0-24988 GCA_965603165.1 uncultured Phycisphaerae bacterium | reverse complement strand
GCCGGAGCCCGTCCTCGTCAGTGAGGTCCTGGCTCATTCTCCCGGCACACGCGACTGGGTCGAGTTGCACAACACCAGCGACAAGGTTATCGACATTACAGGCTGGCAAATCGAAGACCAGCAGCAGAACGTCTTTGCCTTCGGCCCGGGCACCCGCATTGAGCCTCAAGGGTACCTGGTCGTATACCAGCGCAGCCATCTTCCTTTCGGCTTCGAGGCTCGCGGGGACTGGATTCACTTTTACGCTACGATCCAGGGCATCCGCACCGGCTACGGGCAGGTTCACCAGTTGCGGGGCGTCCTGACCGATACGACAGTGGTCCGCCACGTCAACAGCGTGGGATTGGTCGAGCTGGTGCCGAGCGTCGAGCCGACTCCCGGTGGCGCCAATGCGTCTATCGCCATGAGCCCGGTCGTGATTGCGGAGATCATGTACGCGCCGCCGGATGGAAACACGCCGGGACAATACGTCGAAATCGCCAACGCCAGCGATGCCCCGGTCGCGCTGCCCGATCCCGGCGTCCGGCTCTTGTGGAGACTGAGCGGGGATGTATTCTATCAGATCCCATCGGAGAACCAGGTGGTATTGGCCCCCGGCGGTCGCCTCCTTCTTGCCCGGGATCCCGACGCGTTGCTTCAGGCGTATCCCGATATCCCGGCGGATGTAGAGATTATGGGCCCCTGGCAGAGCTTGCTCTCGCGGGAGGGCGGCGAGGTCTTCCTCTACGCGCCCAACGTGCCGGACGGACGGCTGGTCCTTGCCGATTCGGTGACCTACAACGTGGGGCACGCCGTGCTGGAAGACGACTGGACTCTCTATTGGAGCCCCACCGCGAACGGCAACGGGGATTCCCTGCACCGCCTGAGCCTCACCAGTTACGGTAACGATCCCAACAACTGGCGGGCCGCCCCCCCCACGCCGGGCTACTGATACAGACCGAGCAGGTTGCCGTGTTGCACTTGGTATGTCAGTCCGCCTGAGTAGGGCGGGGTGCCGGGATGGCTGCGGCGGATGGGCTACTGGAGCCAGTGGCGTTCGATCTGCTCGAGGGTCTTTCCTTTGGTCTCGGGGACGAAGAGCCAGACGAAGCCCAGCAGGATCGCGCAGAACAGGCCGTAGAGCCAGAACGGAAACGCGCGATGGAACGTGTCGAGCAACCAGGGGTTCTCGTCCATCATCGGGAACGTCTGGGAGACGACGTAGTTGGCGATCCACAGGCAGATGGTGGCGATGGCCATGGCCCGGCCGCGAATCCGCGTGGGGAAGATCTCCGAGAGGATCACCCAGGTCACCGGCCCGACGGACAGGGCGAAACAGGCGATATAGCCGAGGATGAACAGTAGGATCCAGAGGCCCGTCGACTGCACGTAGGCCGCTAAGCCCATCGCCAGCAGGCAGACGCCCATGCCGGTCGAGCCGATCATCATCAGCGGCTTGCGCCCCAGCTTATCGACCGTCCAGATGGCGATGATCGTGAACGTCAGGTTCACCGCGCCGACGATCACGGTTTGCAGCAGAGCGGCGCTCGTGCCCGAGCCCATCTTCTTGAAGATCTCGGTCCCGAAATAGAGGAAAACATTGATCCCGGTCACCTGCTGCAACACGGCCAGGACGATGCCGATGACAAGAACGATCTTCATCCCCGGCATTAGAAGCTGCTTCAGCGAGCCACTCTCGTGTGCCACGGCGTCCTTGATCTCGGCAAGCTCCGTCTGGGCGTACGTCGCGCCGTTGACACGGGCGAGGATTCCGACGGCTTCGTCTTCGCGGCCCTGCTTCGTGAGCCAGCGCGGGCTCTCGGGCACGAAGAACAGCAATACGAGCAGCATCAGGGCCGGCAGCGATTCCGACCCGAACATCCACCGCCAGCCGACCTGCTGGTTCCAAGCGTCGTTGCCCTGGAGGGCGATGAAATAGTTGACGAAGTAGACGACGAGAAAGCCGGTCACGATGGCGAACTGATTGATGGAGACCATGCGGCCACGGATGCGGGCCGGACTGATCTCCGCGATGTACATCGGCGAGGAGAGCGATGCGGCGCCCACGCCGATGCCGCCGAGCATGCGGAAGAGGATGAACGCGGCTATCGTTCGCGGCACCGCGGTCCCGATGGCGGAGGCGAGGAAGAAAACGGCCGAGAGGATCAGGACCTTCTTGCGCCCGAAGCGGTCGCTGAGCGCGCCGGCGCCGGCGGCCCCGAGCGCACAGCCGAGCAGGGCGCAGCCCGTCGCCCAGCCTTGCGAGCGCGGGGTCAGATCGAAGTGGGCCTTCAACGGGCCGATCGCGCCGTTGATGACGCCGGTGTCGTAGCCGAAGAGCAGGCCGCCCAGGGCGGCGACGAGGGTGACGAGAAAGACGTAGGTCATGCTGCCGGTTTGCCGGCTTGCAAGTTCGGGGCTGTGATCCATTGGCGAGGGGTCCTCTGCGACTACTGTTGGCAGTTTCGTGTCGCGCCTTTCAGCGCCCAGTCGACGAACATGGCGTAGTTGTCGTTCTTGTAGCTGCCGTCGATGTTCTTGCATTGCTCGCGGGCCAGCTCCATCTGGCGGACGGCGGGTGCGGCTTTGTCGCCGATCCCCTGCAACATGCGGGCGGCGTACAGCACGACGGGCCCGCGCGGGTCCTGCAGGCCGGCGGTGAGCACGGGCAGGGCGTCGCCGCACGCGCCAAGTCGGCACAGCACAGCGGCTGCGGTCAATCGAACGTTCGGGCTTGGATCGTTCAGCGCCTTTTGCAGGGCCTCCATCGCCGGGGCGGCTTCGGCGCCGAGTGCGTCGAGACCGACGGCCGCCCAGTACCGCACGGCGCTGTCGCTGTCCGTGAGGCCGTCCTGCAGGGCCGGGAGCATGCGAGGCCCCATGCCCACCAGCTCGGCCGCGGCTAAGATATTGGGCAGCCGATAGTTCGCAGGATCGCGCGCCATGTCATACGGCGTGGTGCCGGCGGCGCGGATGTGCATCTGGGCCTCCGGCAGCAGGCCCGTATCGTGCGTCTCGCGTATCCACTCGAACAGTCGCTTACGCAGGTCCTCCAGCGTCTGCTGATGGGCTGCGGAGCCGGCGAGGTTCTTCACTTCGTGCGGGTCGGTTTGCGTGTCGTACAACTCTTCGATCGGCTTGGTCGGTTGCCAGAACAGTTTCTCGATTCCCGCGAGCTTGCCCTCGGCGGCGACGCGGCGCAGCTCCTGCATGATCTCGGCCTGGTCGGGATAGTCGCTCGGCTGCACGTACGGCAGGTGCGGCATGAAGTTGCGGATGTACTTGTATCGCTTGTCCCGCACGCAGCGTGACATCTCGTAGGCCTCATCGACCCGACTGGAGGCGCCGAAGACGTGCTCTCGCTGCGGGGCGGGATCGAGGCCGAGTAACGGCCGGCCCTGCATGTAGGTCGGGACGGGCACCTCGGCCAGACGCAGGACCGTCGGCGTCAGATCGATGGAGCTGACGAGCTGGTCCGTCCGCCCGCCCGGCGCGACTGCCGACAGGCGCTGGTAGCGCGCGGGCAGACGCACCATCAACGGGACGTGCAGGCCCGAATCGTAGAGCGTCCTCTTGAATCGCGGCAGGCCCATCCCGTGGTCGGAGAAGAAGAACACGATTGTGCTCTCGGCCAATCCGTCGTCCTCGAGCTGTTCGAGGATCTCGCCGACCTGCTTGTCCATGTACGTGATCAGGTCGTAGTAGCGGGCCCAGATATTGCGCACCATCGGCGTGTCGGGATAGCACGGCGGCAGCGAGAGCATCTTCGGGTCGTGGCGCTCTTCGGGCTTGAGCTTCGAGCGGTACTTCTCGAAGAACGCCTCGTCGGAGCCGTTGATCTGGCCCTGGTGCGTGGCCATGAGATTGAAGACGCTGAAGAACGGCTGGGCCGCACCGCGGTTGCGCCAGTGGGCGGTCGGGCTCGAGTCGTCCCAGATCGTGGGGTCCTTGAAGTTGTAGTCCTCTTTGTAGTTGTTGGAGCAATAGTAGCCCGCCGCCCGCAGCAGCTTCGGGAACGGCAGGATCTCCTTCGGCGGCGGGACTTCCGACCGCAGGTGCTGCGTGCCGAGCGAGGTGGCGTAGACGCCGGTGATCAGACACGAGCGGACGGGAGAGCAGACCGGGGCCGTGACGTATGCGTTCGTGTAGAGGACCGCGCCGCCTGCGAGCCGGTTCAGGTGGGGCGTGATCGCGAAGGGATCGCCGTAACAGCCCAACAAGGGGCTGATGTCCTCGCAGGTGATCCAGAGGATGTTCGGCCTCGGCGGCGGCAGGGTCGGCCTCACGGGGCGGATCGGCGCCGGCATTCGGTCGACGCACCCGGACAGGACGAGGCCGGACGCGCATAGGCCGGCGTCTCTCAGAAAAGCGCGGCGAGTTCGAGTGGGAGCATCCATCGCAAACCTCCAGGATCCAATCACTTTGTTGCAGCGACGACCGTGGCGTCGCGTACGCTGTGCACGGACTTGCCGCCGTCGACGGTCAGCTCGGCCACGAGCGTGTACGCGCCCGGTTCGGACGGGACCGGGAGAGTGAACGACACGATCTCGCGGCCCAGCGCACCGACCGTGCACGACTGTTGCGGCGAGGTGACCATAGCATCGTCCTTGAACAGCCGCAAGCGCACGGCGGCCTGGCAAGCCTGATATCGGTCATTGATGACATAGATCCTGATCTCTCGCCCCTTGCCCGCCGGCAGGTCCTGGCCCCAGTAGTCGAGCATGAGGCCCACGGGCGAAAAGGCGTCGCGGACGTACTTCTCGAAATTCGGTTCGTAGATCAGCTCTTCGAGATCGATGAAGTGGTCGCTGGTGGCGCCGCCTTCGGGCCGGGGCTTGTCACCGGCGCGCGAGTAACCCAGCCCGCAGAAGTGCAGCACGCCTGCGCATTCGCGATGGGCGCGCCAGAATTCGGTCAACGCGGCTAAGTACTTCGCGTAGAGCACGCGGCGCTGCTCCGTCGTCGAATTCGGCCCCAGCAGCTTTTCGTAGACGGGTGCGGTCAGGCAGGTGGGCGTGCCGTCGCGATTGAGCCAGAGCCAGGCGTATTCGTTGATCACGATGGGCACGCCGAGCTTGCGTTGGGCCTCGCGCAGGCGAGGAACGCCCGAGATGTTCACCATGTCCTTGAGCCCGGTGAAGTCCTTGCGACCCCACGATGAATTGAACAGCGTGCTGAAGAGGTACGGGTGCGCCTCGACGAAGTCGGACAGGTTCTGGGTCTCAGCCCAGCCGTTCTCCCACGGGCGGTTGGACAGGTCCAGGTGCCGAACGGCCTGCAGAGCTTTGCCTGTCTCCAGCGTGACGCTCTCATTCTGGGCGTCCCAGATGACCACGCACGGATGATTGCACCGCTCGCGCATCCACTCGACGTATTCCGGGACGATCTTCTCGGCCTTCGGGTCCTCCGGGGCCTCGCCGAGCAGCCAGATCGGGAACTCGTCCTGGATCAGAAAGCCCTCCTCGTCGGCGATGTCGTACCAGATCTCCGGCGGGAACCCGATGCAGTAGCGTATCGCGTCCCAGTGCATGCTCTTGAACTGTCGATGCAGCCGCCGGACCCACTCCGCACGCCAGGGCTTGTCGCCTCGCTCGGCATCCTCGAAGAACCGGTACACGCAGACGTTCGTGCCGCGCATGAAGTACGGCTTGCCGTTGAGAATCGCCCGGCCCGTCTCCCGGTCGAACCGGAACGACCGCATCCCGAAGCGCGTTTCGGTCGCGTCGCCGCCGGTGCTCAGCTTGATCCGGTAGAGGAACGGGTCGTCCGGGCTCCAGAGACGACAGGATTCAAGAGGGATCACCATGTCCAGTCTCGTCACGTCCTCGCCGCCGACAGCAACATCCGACTGCTCCACCTTTCCGGCGATCCTTCCGCTGCGCGCCTCCGAGACCTCGCAGATTACCTGAGACAGCGAGGGGGCGGCAGACCGAATCTCCGCGATGACGCGGACTTGTTTCGCCTCGATATCGGGAACCGTCTGGATGTTCTGGATGAAAGGCTCGCCCGCGAGAATCAGCTCGACCGAATCGTAGATGCCCGGGATGTAGAGGTACTTCTCGAAGTCCCAGCCGCTGGGGACATCGGTGGGCCGCGACTCGCGGTCGGCGCCGACACGGACGATCAGCTCATTCTCCCGCCCGGAGTCTTTGAGGTGCGGCTTCACGTCCAGCAGAGCGGGCGTGAAGCTGGGCAGATGCTCGCCGACAACCCGGCCGTTCAGCCAGACCTTCGTGCCATACTTGGCCTTGTGAATTTTGAGGATCGCGACCTGGGGAATCCCGCCGGCCACAGTGAAGCTCCGCCGGTACCAGAACGCCTGTCGCCTGTCGCTCTTCTTGCCCACTTCCGCAAAAGCTGGCTTCGCCATATCGATCAGGCCGGGCACGGGGATCGTATGGTCGAACCGCTCCGGAATCGAATCCACCGTCCCCTCGGCCACCTGCCACGTCCCGTTCAGATTGATCACCCGCCGGGGACCGATCTCGCCGGCCCTTACGGACACGCCACAAACCATCGACACCGACATCCCAACGGCAAAGACTGCGAGTACAGTTCTCATGGCCTGCTCCTAAATCCACCCAATCCGGCTCACACCACGCGTGGCATCCTACCACGTTCGGGCATGACATGCCATTGGATTTGCACGCATCTGCGTGCGGCCGGAAGGGATTGGAATGATGGAAGACTGGAATGCTACCTGCTGGCGAGTCACCCCGGGTTACGGAAAGAGCAGTCCACTGGACCAGAGGTTGTAGCAAGCGGCTGCCGTGTAGGAAATGGCAGCGGGGACGAAGATGAATCGTGCCCGGGGGCGCAGCAGAAGCGTCAGCACGACCAGCCCGAGGAATTGCCACGCCTTGCCGCACACGGGACCCAGCACGGGGCCCAATTGCTCGGACATGCAGCGAATCACCGGGTGGAGCTCGGATTCCGGGCCGGACATTTGCATGACGCAGATCGTCGAGCCCATGTCCGCCAGTGACGCCACGAGGACCACGATCAGGAAGGTCCGGAATTCCGGCACATAGTCGGGCCAGTTGGCGGCGATATATCGCACGACATCGGAAAACGATTCAAACGGTGGCAGACCCATTGAAGTCACCCCTCATCTTCGCGATCGTCCTCGCGACGGGCGCAGGCCGATCCGGTTATGATTGGACTTCATTTGTCGACATTAGAATGATGGTTCTGCGGGCCGCATGGTGAAGCCCTGCACGGGAAGGACCGAGGTCGATTGGCCCGTGACCGCGTATCCTCCCGGCGCTGTGGGCCGCACTCGTCGTCTCGGCCCCCGGACAAGAGGTCTTGGTCTCTTCGGCTGCAGCCGACCCCGGAGAGCACTCTTTCCATATAGTTAGTGCCTCAGAACCGAGCCGCGCAACGCTTCCTCGACACAAATCTCCGGCACGGACGTCATTGCGTGACAGATCGATGCAGTTGGATTCCAACGTTCCACGATTGCACCGTTCCATCACCTCGGCCGCCTCCCCTCTGTCTCGAAATGCTCATCACCCTGGCCACCGGGGCCTCAATCCGCGTCCCCAGCAAGACCGCCGCCTAAGAGTGTGAGGCCCCGGCTTCCTTGCGCTAAGGCTCAATTCGGGGTCTGGCCCCGACACCCGATGCAGAAGAATTTGCAGAATTCTGAACTTTGGCATGGACAAATGACCATATGTCGTCTACGATGAAAGAGACTCAGGCCGGTATGGGTCTGGGGCGAGTCTCAAGGGTGAAGTCTGAAGTGTCAGGGCGCGGGGGCGAGCGTGGATTCGCCGGGCTTCAAACTTGCCACCTCGACTGAAGGTAGAAGCGATGGCGAAAGCGGAGAGCTGTCACAACTGCGTGTACGCCCACTGGGATCTGGGTCTGTGGGTACGGACCTTATGGTCGGGCTTTCCAGCCCGGCCGACGTGTGGGAATCAGCCGGACTTCGTCGGCCGGATGAGGGAGTGCCCTATCGGACGGGTCTGCCGGAACTTCCGCCCCCGGCCGCCCACGCCCACGGGCGAGACGGTCAAGACCATCCCGCTGGGCGAGGGCTTCTACGCCTATGTGGATGCGGCGGATTTCGAATGGCTCAGCCGGTGGACCTGGTGCCTGTACAACGGGTGCGCCGGCCGGCGCGAGAAGGGAAAGCTGATCCTCATGCATCGCCAGATCATGCAGCCGCCTCCGGGCATGATCGTCGACCACAAGAACCGTAACAAGTTGGACAACACCCGGGCCAACCTGCGGAATTGCACGCATGCTGAGAACGCGCGGAACCGGAGCAAGCGCAGGGCGCGACCTCCCGGTTCATCGGCGTCGGGCGGTTGAGGTACTGCGACGACTGGTATGCGCGGGTCGGCTGCCACGGTGAACGGTTCTGCCTCGGTCGTTTCAAGGACGAGATCGAGGCGGCCCGGGCGCGCGATCGCAAGGCGGTCGAGGTGTTCGGCGAGTCCGCCCGGCTGAACTTCCCCGAGGAGTGGCCGCCCGAAAGGCGTCGCGAGGTCCATGCCCGGTTTCAGGCAAGTCTCAAGAAAGACGCCAAGCAGGGCGTGAAGGGTCAGAAAGGAGCGAAGGCCAGGAAAAGAGCCTGACACGCAAGGGACAATCAACCGCAGATGGACACGGATGGACGCGGATAACCGGTCGGACTCTGAGTTGGAAGTTCAACCTTCACACTTCCGGCCCCGGCCGGACTCTTGCTTATCCCTTATCACCTGTCACTTGTCGCTGGCCCGCCTCCAGCCGGAAGCCAAATGCCCTGGCCACCGGAACTGGAATCTGCGTCTTCATCAAGAACGCCATATAGGAATGTGAAATGTGTAGGTGTGCCCCCCAGCTCCCGCTCCCGCAGGAAGGATGCAGAACCCGAAGAGGCCGTAGACCATCACGAGCGTTTTGCCACCCGGCGTAGTTCAGGAAGGAGGCCACAAGATTGCCTCGTTCTTCCCTACTGTCCCCAATAGCTGATTCGAAGGCGAATAGGGTGTCCCGCTTGTTCGAGTTTGGCTCCCGTTTCGTTAATGACTTTCATGCCCAGGTTTTGATCGCACGTGGCGAGGGTGAGGTTGTATTGGATCGCGACACTGGCGATCAACAGATCGCGTTCGTCGATGCCAAGGAGCTTGCCACTTTCCCGGTGCACTATCTCCTCCGGGAGCTTTTCTTTGTGTCCTCGCTGCTTCTTGGTACCATGGTCCCTCCACAACTGTGCTCGCATCAGTGAATAAGGCTCAATTGTGTGATCGTCGATACCTAAATGAAACGGGTATTGAGCAAAGAATTGGCGCACCGCATCCCGCTGTTGTTCGTCAGGATTGTCGGCCTTGGCCATGCCATACTCAATTTCGGCCATCGCAATTACAGGCAGATAGATTGGCGATGCTCCCAACGCATCAAATCTCCCCTTGACTTGTGTATAACGAGGATCCATTGGACGCATCAGAATCGAGATGACATTGTTGTCCAATAGATAGCCTTCCACCTACTCAACCTCCGTAAGGGCATCCACAAGTGCAGGATCTGTGATCTGTGGTACTCGCTTTGTCACGCAGTCAGCGCGGCACCGCTGGAAGTCGTCTGAAATATACATCCACAGCGGAATTGTCGGTTTGAACTCTGCCGGGAAGTACTCCGTGAAGGGGAATGGAACACGCCTTTGATGCCCTCGAAAGAAATCCAGAAGATTTCGCTCGACGCGGGGAGGGAGATTGTAGCCTTTTGCGAGTATTACATCGATCTGAAGACATGTTCTGCGCAGCAAATCCTCGCGTGAAGCTCCCGTGCGAGGGGCCGTGAAAATGTCATCGGATGCGGCCGCGACCTCTCGGTATTCCTCAACCAGACGGGCCAACGCGACATGTTGCGTCTCTGTCAAAGATGGAAGGGGAATCTGCGCGAGAATTCGCTTTCGGTTATGTTGTTGCCCTTCATGGGTAGCTATGAATGCATTGGCGATTGGTCCGTTGAGCACCGCTGATAGACTTTGGATAGTCCACGGGGATGAAGGCCAAATGCCATAGAAGGACTGGGAAGCCATGAGTCCTTCCGCATCAGGAAACGTCGCAAGGCGCCAACGTCCGCGAGAGACTCGCACCGCATTCGCGATGACCTTGGGCTTGTCCCATGGCAGATCAAAGGCGTTGCCACGTTGATCTTCCGCACGCGTTGAGAGATACACGGTGGATGGGGTCTGAAATGAGTAGTACTCGTCACTGATTTCTCGCAGGCCTCTCGCAAAACCGTTTCTTGGTTCCAGAGATATGTATTTGCCCTCTTCAAAGGGAGGCTGCCACTCGATGCCGCGGTGCATCTTAACTACTTCTCCCAGCCTCCGGAAGTCGTATAGCCGTGACCAGAGATCGCCAAGGATGGGTATTTTCGCACTTTCGGCGAAATCAACCGTGCTCTTTCTTTGGACGTCCCTCCTTGACACCTCATAGTCAAGAAGAAAACGTCTCCTATCTGCATCGGACACATCAGCAAAAGACAGGTTCACTTGTAGATGTCGCGTACAAGGCTCCTTGGCGACAAGCAACGCCGTCTGAAGCTTAGAGATGCGAAACACACGGTCCGGGAGGGCAACAATCTCGATTGACTCATATCTATTTGCTATCCGTCGGCGAACATCCCGGTATGCGCGACCATCAATGAACTGGCGAGGGAGCACAAACCCCAAAGTGCCAGACGGCTTCACTCGGTCAAGGACGCGGTGGAGCAGTTCTGCGGGTTTTTGCACAGATCGGATATTTGGGTAGAGTCGCCTCTCGTCCCCTGAGAAGTCCTCGAAAGGCGGATTGCATAGAACAACGTCACTTCGCCTCAGGGCTGATTCAAACCTTGGCGAAGCGAATACGTCTGCCGAAACAAGGTCCCAGCCATCCGGAAATGGAAAATCGGCAAGCATTAGACAGAGCTTTGCTATTTCCAGCGCGAACGGATCGCGCTCAAAGCCGTGCAGCGCCCGAACAAAAAGCCGGTGGCGCTCTTGGGAGTTCAATTGATTTGGCAGGAGATCACGAAGACGTTCCAGCGCGGCCACCAAGAATATCGCATGGCCCGCACACGGCTCGGTAATTTGCAGAGTCTCGGAGGCGTTGCCTTCATCGATTAGCCGGCTGACCACGTATCGCGCAATACTGGCAGGGGTACTGTGTGTTCCCAATTTACGCCGAAGTTGCTCATCAACGAGGGTATCCTCATATATGTCCGCGAGCGCCTCAACAGATAAATTCTGGAAGTTGACTCCACCCCAGATCGCTCCGGCGACAACTGCTCTTGTTTGTGCATCCTCAATGATTGGCTCGGTCTGGCTATAATACCGAGAGACGCGCGTCAGAACTGTCTCTGGATCGGAATTGCTGTCAATCGAGCGAAAACGAGGAACTCGTCGGTCTGACAGCAGTTTAGCAGCGACAAAGCGGAAGACCAGTCGAAAAAGCCGCTGCATATCTGGTTCCCGGCCCGTGCTGTTCTTATGCACGGACGCTCCCAAGCTAACGACCTCATGCAAAAGGCGATCTAACTTGCCTCTCACCTGCTTCTCAAGTGCAGGGATCAACCCAAGATCAATGAAGTCCAATTGACGAGGGGCTAGCTTCGCGAAGACGTTCTTCCCGCGAACGATTGTATCAGGTGACCACTCGTTTTCTTTCTCTTTAAACTTTTTCGGGAGGCTGTCCGGATGAAACTCATCCCACCTAGCAATTCGATCAACATCCGCGCTTACCCTCCACTGGATGATGCGGTCGTGGCCAACCTCTAACGCAACCGGTGCGCCAAGGGCTCGGGATTCCGATACCAACTCAACTCCACCTTTGTGATTGGGAATCAAAATCGCTATACAAGCAGTGTCATATGATGGGGGTTCTCGGCCGAATGCGGCAGCCGGCAAGAGTCGCACTGGAGCATTGGGTAGAAATAGATCCGGGAAACGATACCCTTCCTGTATCAAATTGCCCCTGTACCCGAGACCCCGGAGCCCACGAATGAGTTGCCGAAAGATCCGTTCATGCTTTTGATTCTTGAACTGCATGCTGGCCCTTTAATTCGCTCAACCCAACAGATAGGGCGCTCCTATCTCACACAGCTTGGTCGGCCCAATTCCCATTCATATACCGCATTGCCATTCCACAGTCAACGGTATGGAGGATGACGAGAATCTTCGGATGGCCGAAAAAGAGCGGTGGGCGGGCCTGACCTCCACCCACTCATTTCGGCCTCTCCATGTCCATACGACCCGCCTCGGGCCTCACATCGTCCGTCGCAGGTTGGTCCGCAGCATCTTCCTGGGAGTATTATGGCGGGGGCGGGGGAAGCAGACAAGGGAAAAGTGATAGGTGATAAGTGAGAAGTAGTCACGGCGGGACGCCGCGTTGGGCGCGGGAGCGTAGACGCGTTCTCCGGACAGGCGGCGGGGAGCGGCTCGGGAAGGATTCAACCGCAGGGGGCCGCAGAATCCACGCTACAGGCCGATCACGCTTCCCAAGGTTCTGGGGACATCCTTGAAAGGTCCCGATAGCCGTGATCGTCGAGACTCGGTTCCGTCCAGAGGATTTTCATTTGCCCATGAGCCTTCGCTTGACTTCTTCGTGCGGGATGAGTTTGCCCCCCTCGGCGGCTTTCAAACCCATATCGATCTTCTTTTGGACGTAGATCTCGTACATCAGGTCATCCCAGGACGCCTCATCCGGGAGCCTCTCCAGGAGTTTCCTGGCCTCTTCTTTGACCGTTGCCATTTGCCCCGATTCCTAACCTTTACCATCATTCTTGAGGTGCGCGAACGACGGACCAACAGCCGTCAACCATCCCACTCGGCTCACCCACACATCATACAAGAATTCGCTCGCTCCGTAAAGGGCGATTCACAACTCATAACGGTGCGTGATGCTCGCCCTGCCGGCTGATAGTTTCGTTTGACTTCTTCCTGCGGAGTGACCACGACGCGCGTACGGGCGCCACAGCCTGCAGCCGAGGGCCTGGAACATGGCGACTTTTGGGGCCTGACCTTACATTGAGCTTTAAGGACGGCGGGAGCCGCTCCCATGTGAGTAGACTATCAGGAAGGGAATCAGACGGAGCGTCGCGTGCCTGAGCTGATCACGAACTGACCGGTCGAGCGGTCGTTGACGACGATCGTGAACATCGTGTCTCGCGTGCAACCGGCGAGGCAGGTGGCCTGGACCGCTTTGAGGTTCTCTCCGAAGGCGGTGAAGGTGCGCTCCGAGCCGTTCTCCCTGGTATACACGCCATTGGCATCGGGGCCCTGCTGGTTGGTTCCCTTCATGAGAAAAGACTTGGTGAGGTTGCCTTCGATCATGTACTTCCCGCCCTGTTGCGAAGCCATCGTCGGCCTGCCCTTGATAATGCGCTTCGCGGTCGTCTCGCAGTCCTCCCGCTTGCCTCGGATGCGGACCTTGACGCCACGGTCGATGAGCTCTACGGCGACTTTCTGCTTGATGGCGGCGACGGCATCGGCCCCGGTGATCTTCTCGCATTCACCTTCCGAAGGTTCGGCGGCGGGCGCTGCCTCGGGCTGCGGCTCCTGCGCCGTCGCCTCTGTCTTGATGGGCTCGCCTGGATTGCGGAGCTCGCCCCGGAAAACGAGTCCGTGTTGCCTTTCTTCGGAGGTTACGCTGCCGGGGCGTCCGACGAAGTCTGCCACGCGCTTCAGCAGCCTATCCGGCGTGACGTCCATCGGTACGAGCTTGAAGCGGCCGTCTGGTTTGCGATCGAGGATGATCTTGCCGGTCTCCTCAGGCTCTCCGGCGTAGATCCCCCAGACGATGACCCTGCCGGTCTTCACGGCGGTGACAGGCTCACCCCGCGTGACCAGCGAGCAGAAGGTCTCCGCGAGCTCACGACTACAGCTCGTGATCCAGGCGTTGTCTTTCTCGATCAGCAAGAACGCATGACGCTCGTTAAGCGGACGCATGAGCGCCGCTTTGCTCTTAGGTATCTTCACCTTCTCTGCCAAGACCCCCATGACGAACTGCAAAACTGACAACCGACGATCGAAGAGATTGTATCGCCAGGGCCATCGAGAGTCCAGAAAAAATGGAGATTAAGCCAACGCTACAGAGCGCCTAAATCCCAGGGGGCGCCATACAAATTCGGGGCCGTAGAAAGTAAGATGTGGCCGGAATTGGCCGGCTTGTCAGAAGACTTCTCCGGGCCTGCTTAGCGTTTTCGGCCGAGGGCCTCGAACATGGCCAGGACGTTTTCCGTGGGGGTGTTGCACTGGATGTTGTGGATGGGGTTGAAGATGTAGCCGTTCTTGCGGCCGAAGATCTTCACGCGTTCGGCGACCTGGGCGCGGACCTCGTCGGGGGTGCCGAAGGGGAGGGTCTGCTGGGTGTCGACGCCGCCGCCCCAGAAGACGATGCGGTCGCCGAAGGTATCGACGAGGTGCTGCGGGTCCATGCCGCGGGCGGAGGTCTGGACGGGGTTGAGGACGTCGTAGCCGGCGTCGATGAAGCCGTCGATCAGCGGCTCGCCCCCGCCGCAACAGTGCTTCAGGGTCTTCCATTTCGTGTGGGCGTGGACCCAGTCGTTGACCTTCTTGGCGTGGGGCAGGTACAACTCGCGGTAGGTGTCCGGCGAGCAGAACAGGCTGTTCTGGGAGGCTAAGTCGGTCCCGTCCATGAACACGACGTGGACCTTGTCGCCCACGGCCTGGTGGATTCGCTTGAGGTTCGCGATGGCGATCTCGGCCTGGCGGGCGAAGACCTCCTCGATGTACCGCCGACGGGTCACCGTGCTGATGTACCATTCCTCGATATCGCGGATGCCTTTGGGGTCCTTCATCCAGGGCCCCGGGACGAGGGCGATATCGCCGAACGCGGTCCCCGGAAAACCGGCGGCGATGGCCAGATCGGTGTTGTTGTACAAGTCTTCGGCCCGCTGCTCGTAGTAGCGCAGGTCCTCCTCGCTGATAGGCTGGAATTCTTCGAGATTATCGGCCGGATCCAGCTTCGCCTCGTCGATGGGCGGCTGGCGGATGATCGAATCGAAGTAGAATCCACCCTTGGGCATGCGGCCGGAAGGTCTTGCCGACTTATCCCCTTCGGGGTACATCAGGATATCGCCGTTGGGCTCCGGATCGGTGTTAAACTTAGCCGGGACAAGGACATCCGTGCCGTCAAAGGTTCGCCAGGGCTTCCAGCCCGCGTTCTCGAAACCGAACATGTTTCGCGGATTCGCCAGATGGACGACATCGATTCCGAGCGCCTGCCGCAGGTCGGCGGCGACTTCGGCAAGGACCTGGTATGGCTCGGTGACCTTGACCCGCTCGCCTGGGGCCGCCAGGCCTAGGGCCCGGCGTAGCTTGGCGATGATGCTGACGTGCGCGCCGGAGCACGCTGTGCCGCCTAAATCGACGGGAATGCGGTCCGCCGGCTGGTGCGAAAGGGCGAGGAGGACGCGTTCCCGGCCCGTATGGGTGTTTCTGCCAGAGTTGGAATTCATGGCCTGCTCCTGGATAGCCCAAAACTGCCTTCTGCCAAGCGCGCTGCCGGGGTGGGTCCGCACGCCATGCAGGGGGATTGTAACCAGTGGTCCCGTGGGATGAAACGCTATTTTTGAGGCTTGGCGGGCCAAATTCCGGATCGCGCTTGACACCGGCCGAACGTGCCATTATAATTAAGTCGGTGTTAGAGCAAGCTTTGCGCCGTTCTACCGAACGAGGGCACGACCAGATTACGCCCGGACGGATGCGAAAGCAGCGCAGCGGTTCCGGTATGTTTTAGAAAAGGGGAAATGATGAAAAGCATGACGGCTCCAGAAAATAGGAAAAAGCACCGCAAGGGTTCTTCCTTGCGTCTTTTTGCATTGGCTGTTGCTGTGTGTATGTTGGCGCTGCTGCTCAGTGGTTGTTGGGGCCATCCGGGCGAGACTGCGGCCGAAGTGAACCGAAGGCGTACGCGAACCATCCGTCTCAACCATGAGATGCTGCGTTCCGATATTGAGAGAGCGCTCTTGCTGGACCAGCCCAGCACGCTGACTGATACGAGAATCCCGTAGCCGGAGGGCACGTCCGGCGACGCTGGACCCACGGAAGGGGTCTACACAGGTGGAGACATTTGTAGACTATTTCAACCGCGTCGCGCACTACGAATGGTCGGTTGTCTTGGTCGAACTGCTTCTGATTGGCTTGGTCGTCTGGTGGGTGGTGGATTTCCTCGAGGGCACGCGCGGCGAGAGGCTGTTCCGGGGTGTCATCTTCATTCTCGTAGCGGGGGTCCTGATCCTTAACCTCCTCGTTGAGCGGCTCCCTTTCGATCGACTCCAGTACCTGTATAAGGGATTCCTGATCGCGGTTCTCATCGTGGCGGTCGCGGGATTCCAGCCGGAGATCCGGCGTGTCCTCATGCAGATCGGACAGCCGAGGATATGGACGGGTTCGGCCCATCAACTCTCGCGGACGGTAGAGGAACTGGTCACGACCGTGACCGAGCTCTCGGCCGCCCGCATCGGCGCGATCATCGTCATTGAGCGGCAGGTGGCGTTAGGGGAATTTATCGAGACGGGCGAGCGCATCGACGCCCGCGTTACGTCCGACCTTCTGAAGACGATCTTCTATCCGGGCACGACCCTGCACGACATGGCCGTCGTCATACGGGGCGACAGGATCATCGCCGCCCGGGTGCAATTACCGCTGGCCGAGGCCGGCAGCATCCCGGGCGTGGAGCTGGGCTCGCGCCACCGGGCGGCCGTCGGTATCACCACCGGGTCCGACGCCTTATGCCTGGTGGTGAGCGAGGAGACGGGCGCCGTCTCCGTGGCACGAAACGGCGAGTTGACCCGGAATGTCACGCAATCCCAGGTTCGGTCGCACCTGGCCGTCACCGGGGCCGGCGAGCACCTCCCCTTCATGGGGCGACTGCTCAAACGCCGCACAGGATAACGAACCATGTTCAAACGAACAAAACTGGGCAAGGTATCGATTGTGATCTTCCTGACGGCCCTGATCTGGGTCTACGCCGATCTCGCGCAGGATGAGCGGCTGAATCTGACCAATGTCGTCGTCGAGGTGGCCAAGCCGAGCGATCCGGCGCTGTGGGTCAGTTTCGTTGTGGAGGATACCGCACCGAACCTGCGGACGTCGGTGGTACTCGATACGGTCGTCCTGAAGGGCCCGGCCTCACGGATCACGGAGGTGGAACGCAGGAAGAACAAGGGCATGCTCGCCCTGGACCTTTTCCTGGTGCCGGAACAGGCAAGACTGGAGGAAGCCGGGGAGCACACTCTGGACGTGCTGGATTTCCTCAAGCGCAGCGACGAGATTCGCCAGCTCGGTCTGACCGTCGAGGACTGCGAGCCGCGCACGCTGACTGTCCAGGTTCGGGAGCTTGTCAAGACCTCCGTGGCCGTTCAGTGTGTCGGAATCGATCCATCTCTTGAGGTGGGGGCGCTCGAACCGTCTACGGTAGAGGCCCACGTGCCCAAGGATGAATCGCTGAAGGCAACGATCCGGCTGACGCCCGAGGAGCAGAACCAGGCAAAGAATGCGCCGGTCGAGAAAACCCCGTACATCGAGCTCGTCCCGGGCCAACGGCGGGACGTCTCCACGAAAGTGAAAGTCACACTGACGGCCGCGCAGAATGTACTCGCCGCCGACAGTGTTCCCGCCACACTCGGCTTCTGCTTCAGTCCCAACCTGCAGGGCAAGTACCGAGTCGTTCTGCAGAACGACCCCACGGAGCTGGCCAGGGTGCTGATCAAGGCCACGCCTTTCGCACGCCAGGCGTACCGGGAGGGTCCCTACCAGATCCTGCTGTACATCGACGATCGGGACCGACAGGCCACCGAGCCCATCCGCAGAGAGGTCGTGTTCAGCTTTCCGGAGGAGTACGTGCGCAGGGACGAAATCCGGGCGGATCAGCCTGCCCCCATCGCCCGCTTCACGCTGGAACCGATCCCTGAGGCAAACACAGAGATCTCCGGGCTGTAGCGCCCGGCACACCCACGCAGCATCGCATCGATTCAGCGTCTTTTGGGGGATGGTTTGCGGCCCGGTTTCTTCTCGCTCTTATGGGAGCGTGCAAACAGCCGGATCGGCACCTCGGAAACGGGAAGCAGCGCCTGGAGCCGGTTCACGATGTACCGAAGGTAGCTCTCGTCAAACAGCTTCGGGTTGTTCACGAACATGAGAATCGTGACGGGGTTGGCCGCGATCTGCGTGGCGTAATAGACCTTCGGCCAGACGGCCGTCTTCCTGCGGGCGCCGGTTCGCTCCGTCTTGATGATCTCGCAGGCCTTGTTGAGCCTGCCCGTCGTGATCCACGTATTCGCCTGTTTGAACAGCTCGGCGGACAGGTCCACGGTGCTCTGGACGTTCTTGCCCGCCGTCGCCGTGGCGAAGGAAATCGGGACGTGCTTGAGAACGGGCAGCATGGCCGTCAGGTACTCCTCATAATCGCCCGTGGCGGCCACGTCCTTGGCCAGATCCCACTTGTTGACGACCAGGATACAGCTCTTGTACTCCTGGGCGATCAGACGGGCGAGCCTCTTATCGACCTGGGAGATCGGGACGGTCGCATCGATCATGAACCAGACCACGTCGGCCCGGCTGATCGAACGCGTCGCACGAACGTTGCTGTAGAACTCGATGCTGTCGGTCATCTTGGCCTTCTTGCGGACGCCGGCCGTGTCGATGACGATCATGGTCTTGCCGTCTTTTTCGATCCGCACGTCGACCGCGTCGCGCGTCGTGCCGGGCACCTCGCTGACGATCACCCGCTCGCTTCCGGCGATGGCGTTGACCATGCTGCTCTTGCCCACGTTGCGCTTGCCGACGATCGCGATCTTCATCACCGGCTCGGGCGGCGCGCCGCTCTGCTCCAGGTCTTCAATTCGCTCGAAGACCCGATCGAGCAGATCGGCCTTGTTGAGATTGTTCTTGGCGGAGACGCAGAGGAATTCGCCGAGTCCGAGCCGCGAGAGCTCTCCGGCCAACGGGAACAGCTTGGCGCTGTCGGCCTTGTTCGCCACGCCGATCACGTCGAGGTCCGCCCGCCGGCGGAGCATCTGTGCGATTTTCTTGTCGAGAGGGGTCACGCCGTCGCGGATGTCGACGACGAACAGCACGAGGTCGGCCGACTCGACCGCCTGGAGGATTTGCCTCTCGATATGGTCGCTGAGCTCGTCGGAATCGACGATGCCGTAGCCGCCGGTATCGACGAGCTCGAAGTACCGGTCGTTGCGGCCGATGAACGTGCTGACGCGGTCCCGCGTCACGCCGGCGGTCGGCTCGACGATGCTGATCATCTCCCCGGCCAGCGCATTGAGCAGACTGCTCTTGCCCACGTTCGGCCGACCCACAATTGCGACTACCGGTAATCCCATAGTGATCCGACTCAGCCCAATCTGTCTGTCCCTGCCCGTCCCACGCCGACCGAGCGCATGATTCCCCAATCGGCACCCCGAATTGTACCAGAACCCCCGTCGCACCGAAAGAGACATCTCCCGCCGCCATCAAGGCCAGCCGCCACCAAACACGCCGCGCGATCACCCGCTATCAGGGGGTACCGCCATTTCCGTTCCCCTCGGAAAATACCTGACAAACAGGCTGGGGTGTGATACTCTGAACTTGACTGATGCCGAACGAGCCCGTTTTAGCGCATCTATTGGGAAATGCCCATGCGAGATACGAAAGGACCTAAATGAAGGCAACAACAAGCGAGGTGCCCTCTGATTTCCAGGATGTATTGAAGACGCTTTTTGGGGAGGCCGAGAAGAACGGTGGCTTGGATTATATATTCACGTTGCTTCGTGTAACGGGAATTACTCGCTCCAAAGATGCTCTCATTGAACTGGAATCGGCTCTAAGTGACCAGGATTTGGCGCTCCCGTCGGAAGAACCAGCAGTTCAATCGTGTTTATTCAATGGCATAGAAGAATCGCTAACCATCATGGGCAATTTGCTGAACTGCAGTGCCGGGACAGCATATAGGCACTGTTTCTTTTTCTCACTGTACAAGGGCTCTTTTCCAAACATCATCAAGCCGTCCGTTGGGCAGATGTTGAAAGAAGTTCACAATCATGCCACCGAAAAGGACAATCCAGGGATAGCGAATTTGCTCGACCAGGCTTGCTTGGCTAGCCTCACAGACGAAGAAGCTTCCAAATCTACAGAACAGCAACTCGGCGCGAGACTTTTTCTGCAAGACTTAATCGATGTATACAAGAGCGAGCGGCTCAAGTTTAAGGATAGGCCCCGCTTCTGCAAGCTGCCACGATTTGAGGTGCTCGAGTTGATGGTTAATGAGGTTGAAGGCCTTTACGGATTCCATCTACACTTTTCGAATGGATCCTCAGCTCATTTCATCAGGTTGGCAGATTCTACGGAACCGCTAAACATACGCTTCGATCGGGAGTCAGAACTAGTCGCCTTCGTAGGAGACTTGGACGCGTTGACGGAAGAATGGAGAGTAGGTGACAGGAAGTTATACGAAATTGGTTTGCCCGGAAGATACAACAAATTAGGTGAATGGAAGCCGTTAGTCTATCCGGAAAGAAAAAGCGATGTGACTGATCGTTTGCAGCAGAAGGCCATTTCGCTTTCGAACGATGAAGTGGTGCGCGGAGTTCTTTTCTACATAATGTGCACCGCGCATCAAGTCATAGAGTTTGTTGTTAAAGCAGATATAGAGTTGCCTTGGGAAGATACTACTTTTGGCAAAGCGCTTCATTTATGGAAATGTCCGAATTCGGCAATAGCTCAAAACTTCTTCATATATGATGGAACGTACTATCTGGAATCGTTTGATCCGGACGAAATTGAGACGGCCATATCAGCAATAGGTGTGACCTTGAACATGATAGCGTTTGCGTATAATGGAACGCTTCGATGGAGAGTGAAATACAACATTGTCAATCGTTCACACACCAGTTCTTCCAAAATAGAGGAGTCAGATCTTGACGTCTTAAACTCCATGCTGGAGAAGTATCCGCGAAACAGAGACGGTTTGATTCTGAATTCCGCAGTAGATTGGTATAATCGAGGGGTAGCTGCGAGAGATGCATTCGCTGGATTCTTGTGTTACTACCGAGCGATAGAAATGATAGCCACTTCTGTTTACAGTGGCAAGGCAAGCTTTGGGCTGGGCTTTCAGAAGAGCACAAAGGCTGAGGCTAAGCAGAGAAGCTTAGGTTGCATAGAACAGAAATACAACCACCTTTACCATAAGGACAAGCTTCGTTTTGTAACAAGTGCATATGCCGAGTGCATCCAGGGAGCGCGCGTCAGAACTGAACAAGTGTTACAATTGGTGTTTGGCCAAGATAGTCGATACATTAAGGACCTTGTTGGGAATGATGAAGGAGAGAGACCGCCCTCTCTATACCAGATTAGAAACAAGATAGCTCACGGCAATCTTACCCTTCTGAATAAGGACGATGTGGAACTTGTTCGCAGCAGGCTGTCGGATGCTAAGAGGATATCAAAAGAATTAATAATGCGATTATCATGCTCGCTCAAATCCTCTGACGAATTGCCGAAGTGGTCTGGAGTGAGAACAATGGCGATGAGCGGGTGTGATCCTCGTACTTATCTTGTCGCGAACACTGAGGGTTGTTTCCCCGCAGACGTCGACTGGCGGATCAAACCTGAATGGTGTGTATAGACGTGATCCCGGTCATAGGATGGATGGGAGATCCCACGTGGCACCCAAGATTGGCTCTGGTCGGCGTAGGAATTCTGGCGATACCAATGTTGTTTTGTTGCGCTTGTAAGGACACCGGAAACAAGAGCGGAGGTAAGAGCACTATGAAAGAGATACCGTTGGGGAACGGGCAGAACGCGAAGGTGGATGACGAGGATTATGAGTGGCTGTCGCAGTATCGGTGGTATGCGTACTTCGATCCCGAGCGCGGGCAGACGTACGCTGCCCACGATACGCCCAGCGGCCGACGCGTGTTCATGCACGATGTGATCATGGGCCTCGATACGCTGGACGACGGAACTCTGAATTGATGATCGATTATTGATGATTGATAATTGTCGGAGTCTGCGCGCGTCGGCTCAGCAGTCTGTCGGTGATGGGGCATCCGGCGGAAACGTGGTTTCCAGTCTTGTGCCGGCGCGGCGATTGGCTTATTCTATTGCCGATTGAATGGTCAGATGCGCCCGATGATGTCACCCCCGCGCAGGCGGGGGTCCAGGAAAGTCGCGGAAGGTACTGGATTCCCGCCTACGCGGGAATGACACGGTCAGTTCCGTGGTTCAATGGGCTATTCAATCATCAATACTGGCGAATACACAGGCGTTCGGCATGGAACGGCAGTTGTTGTGATGGGGCGCCGGGCGGGCGAGAGGCCTCGCGGCGGCATCCGCTGCCACAGAATGAAACTCTGGAGAAGGATCGGAGAAAAATGAAGACGAGGATTGGCTTTATCGGATTGGGCATCATGGGCGCGCCCATGGCGAAGAACCTCATCAAGGCGGGCTATCCGCTCACCGTCTACGACATTGTCGCGGAGAAGGTGGCCGACGTGGTGAAGGCCGGCGCGCAGGCGGGCTCGTCGAATAAGGAGGTCGCCGCGAAGAGCGATGTCGTCATTACGATGCTGCCCAACTCGCCGGAGGTGAAAGAGGCCGTCCTCGGCCCCGGCGGCGTCCTCGAAGGGGCCCGGGCGGGCATGATTCTCGTCGACATGAGCTCCATCGCCCCGTTGGCCAGCCAGGAGGTTGCGGCCGCGGCGAGGAAGAAGGGCGTCGCCATGCTCGATGCACCCGTCAGCGGCGGCGAGCCCAAGGCCATTGAAGGGACGCTCGCGATCATGGTCGGCGGACCTAAGGACACCTTCGAGCAGGTCAAGGGCATCCTGGCCGTGATGGGCGGCTCCGTCACACGGGTCGGCGAGATCAGCAGCGGCAACACGACCAAACTGGCGAATCAGATCATCGTTGCGCTGAATATCGCCGCCATGTCCGAGGCGATGGTCCTGGCCACGAAGGCGGGCGTGGACCCGGAGCGGGTCTTCGAGGCCATCAGGGGCGGCTTGGCCGGCAGCACCGTGCTGAACGCGAAGATGCCGCTCGTCTTGGCCGGCAACTTCAAGCCGGGATTCCGAATCGAGCTGCACATCAAGGACCTCGCGAACGCCCTGGACACGGCTCACGCCGTCGGCGTGCCGGTGCCTTTGTCGGGCGTGGTCATGGAGGCGATGCAAGCCCTCAAAGTGGACGGCAAAGGCGGTGACGACCACGGCGGCATCGTCCAGTTCTATGAGAAGCTGGCGCAAGTGCAGGTCAGGAAGTCGTAAGGGCGAAGTGTGTCGCTCGCCTCTGTGCGCGAACGAGATGGGGAGAACATGAAGTCAATGGACCTGAAAGGGAGGATCGCGTTGGTCGTGGGTGGAGCGGGCGGAATCGGCCTCGGCATCGCCAGGGCCCTGGCGGCCGAGGGCTGCCGTGTGGCCGTGGCGGACTGCGGCGAAGAGGCCCTGCAGAAAGCCGTGGGCGACGGGAAGATGCCCGGTCGTGTCTGCGACGTCACCGACCGCACGCAAGTGGCTGAGCTTTTTGAATGGCTCGTCAAAGAGCTCGGTTCGCTGGACATTCTCGTCAACAGTGCCGGGATCAACGTGGGCAATCGGATGATGGCGAACGTCGATCCGGCGGACTTCGATCGCGTCATGGCCGTCAACACGACCGGGACGTTCAATTGCATCCATGCGGCTCTGCCGATCATGCGCGAAAGACGTGCCGGGTTGATCGTGAATGTCGTGTCGCTCGCGGGCTTGCGCGTGATGCCCCTGGCCGGCATGCCGTACTGCGTCTCCAAGTTCGCCACGGGCGCGCTCGGGACATTTGTGAACCTTGAAGAGGCGGCGAACGGAATCAAGGTGACGAATATCTATCCGGGAGAGACGAATACGCCGATTGTGGACAAGCGTCCGTTGCCGCCTCCGCCCGAGAAACGGGCCCAGATGTTGCAGCCGGAAGACATCGCGGCGTGTGTGGTTGCCGTAGCCAAACTCCCGCCTCGCGCGGTTGTGCCGGAGCTTGTGATCACGCCGCCTCACATGATGGTTGGTTGAACCGAAACTTCTTTGGACGAGCGAACGATGAACCGAAGAGAGTTGCTTCTTGCCACGGCCGGTAGTCTCCTGTCGCCGGGGCTGTTTTCAATGAGCCGTGCTGCCTCGCGAGGGCCGGCCGGGACGCGTCTGGGCATCGCGGATTTCTCCTACAATATCCGCGCGAGGGCCGAACGCTCCGGCGACGCTCCACCCTCTGTGAATGAGCCGCTATCTTTTCTGCAGCGTTGCCGGGACATCGGGGCCGGCGGGATGCAGTGCGGCCTTGGCAGCCGGGACGAGAAGTATTGCGGAAAGCTCCGCAGCTTCGCGGAGAAGCACGGCCTTTTCATCGAGGGGTCGGTTTCGCTGCCCCGCGATGCGGGCGACGTGGAGCGTTTCGAAGCCCAGGTGCGTACGGTCCAACGCGCGGGGGCGAGCGTCGTCCGTGTTGCGATCGGCGGCCGGCGTTACGAGCAGTTCGACACCCTCGAGCAGTTTCGTCAGTTCGCCGAACGATCGTGGAAGTCCATGCAGTTGGCCGAGCCCGTCGTGGCCCGCCACCGCATCCATTTAGCGATCGAGAACCACAAAGATTTTCGTGCGCCTGAGATGCTGGGCATGCTCCAGCGGCTCGACAGCGAATATGTTGGCGTGTGCCTGGACACGGGCAACAGCATCGCGCTTCTGGAGGACCCGATGGAGGTGGTCCGTACGTGGGCCCCCTGGGCGCGCTCGGCGCACCTCAAGGACATGGCCCTGTGCGAATACGACGAGGGTTTTCTCCTGGCCGACGTGCCGCTGGGCGAGGGGCTGCTCGATCTTCCTGCCGTGGTTGAGATCGTGCGGAAGGCCCGTCCCGGGATCCAATTCACTCTGGAGATGGCGACCCGCGATCCATTGCGAGTCCCGTGCCTGACGGAAGCATACTGGGTGACGTTTGCGGACCTGCCGGGCGCCGACCTTGCGCGGACCTTGCGATACGTGCGGAACCACG
>CBFDBY010000094.1:0-25169 GCA_965603165.1 uncultured Phycisphaerae bacterium | reverse complement strand
GTTGTGGTCGAGCTGGTGCTCTTCTGCCCCTTTTACGAGGATGCCATGTGGGAACTGAGCCCAATGAATTCCCGCAACAACGTCAACGGCGTCGGTGATGTGCCGCGCACCGAAGTCTACACGCTCAAGCACAAGGACCTGCTGGCCGTTCAGGAGGCGATGGTGCGCCGCACCGTCGAGGCTTTGAAGGATTTCGACAACCTCTACTACGAGATCTGCAACGAGCCGTACTTCGGGGGCGTAACCGAGCAGTGGCAGGGCCACATCGCCCAGACGATCGTCAGGGCCGAGGCGGGATTCAAGAACAAACACCTGATCGCCCAGAACATCGCCAACAAGTCGAAGAGGGTCGAGGACCTGAATCCACACGTTTCCATTCTTAACTTCCACTACGCCAAACCGCCAATCGCGGTCGGCGAGAATTACCACCTCAACAGAGCGATCGGCGATGATGAGACAGGATTCGCCGGCGATGAGCGAGTCAGGCCGTACCGGCTGGAAGCGTGGGATTTCATCATCGCCGGTGGCGCCGTTTTCAGCAACCTCGACTACTCCTTCACCATCGGACACGAGGCGGGAGACGCGCCGATCAACGCACCGGGCGGAGGTGGGCCGGAGTTGCGAAAGCAGTTGCAGATCCTCAAGGAATTCATCCATGATTTTGACTTCCTCCGGATGAGGCCGGACAACTCCGTGGTCAAGAGCGCTCTGCCGAAGGATGTTACGGTCCGCGTCCTGTGCGAACCGGGCCAGGCCTACGCCGTCTACGTAAACGGAAGCAATCTCAGAAAGCTCTCGCTCAATCTGCCCGCCGGTCAATATGGAGCGGAGTGGGTGAACACGAAAACCGGCCGGGTCGAGAACGCCCTGCCCATCAAGCACGACGGCGGTCCACGCACGCTGCAGGTCCCCGCGTACACAGACGACATCGCACTGCGAATCCGAAGGCTGGCAAGGAATCGCAAGGCACTTCTATTCATCAGCGACTTCGAGGACCAGGAGTTGAAAGGCTGGCGCGCCTCGGGAAATTCACCCACCGTCGTAGAAAAGCCCGCTCGCGCGGGAACCCATGCAATGAGAAGCTCCTTGAACAGGCACGAGGATCGCTACCCGAACCGCACGGAGGTCAGCGGGCCCCGTGCGGAGCTGGGCGGGGAGTACTGGTATGGGTTCAGCATCTTCCTCCCCGAAGACTACGTTCCTGACGAGATCTGGGAGATCGTGGCCCAATGGCACGGCGTGCCGGACTTCGAAATCGGGGAAAAGTGGCGCAATCCGGTGATCGCCCTGTCCACGAACGGCGGCCGGTGGGGCTGGGTGAACCGCTGGGATGCCAAGAGAAATACGTTCCAGACGGGACAGCGGCAGTACGGCGGCATCCGCCAGTACGACCTCGGCCCCTACGAAACGGGCGTCTGGACGGACTGGGTCGTGCACGTCCGCTGGTCCTTTGGCCAGGACGGCGTCGTGGAGGTCTGGAAGAACGGCCAAAAAGTCATCGATCAGACCGGCCCTAACGCCTTCAACGATGCCCATGGCCCCTTCTTCAAAATGGGCCTGTACAAGGGCTGGAGCGATCCCAAGAAGAGCAGCGACGCCGTGAGCAAACGCCTTGTGTACCATGATGAATTCCGCATGGGAGGAGCCGACGCCGTCTACAAGGACGTCGCACCCGGCCCTCACTAATGCGAACTGTGCGGTACCGGCCGGGCAAGGCCTCGAATTGCTGCCTCCGACACCCGTGATTGCGGTTGAGTCGGGAGAAACAGAAGAGTATAATACCCACTATGCAGGTGAATGACGACATCTTGAGTTTGCTCGAAGCGAAAGGTGCCCAGTTGGCCAAAGAAACACAACGCGCCGTGATTCTGCAGCCCGGCGCCCTCGGGGATTGCCTGCTGACGCTTCCTTTGGCGAAGCTCATCAAACAGGCGCTCGATCTGGGCGGCGTCGATATCATCGGTCACGCCGAGTACGTCGGCATCCTGCCGGAACGAAGCTGCGTCGACGGCATTCGCTCCATTGATTCGGCGGAGTTGCATCGGCTGTTCATCGAGCCGGCGCGGTTCGATCTGGCCGACAACGATCCACTCATCCACACGTTCATCGACTACTCCTGGATCATCAGCTTTCTGGGCGAGCCGGACGGTGACTTCGAACAGAATCTGATCTTCACCACGAATTGTAGTCACAGCGCGGAAATCATCACCCTGTCCTTGAAGCCACCGATGGGGCAACCGCAGCACGTTGCTGAATTCTTCATGGAGCAGTTCGCTCATCACAGCGGCCTGTCGGCGGAGCAGGCCAAAATCGATACCAAGGGTATTTTGATCAGGGTCACCGACGCGGACCGCGATTGCGGCGTCGATCTGCTGGAACAAGCGGGTATCGATCTGTCAAAGAGACTGGTCGTTGTGCACCCCGGCAGTGGAGGCCGCCAGAAATGCTGGCACCTCGACAACTTCCTGACAATCGCCCAGACGTTGTGTTCCGACGAGACCGAAGTCGTACTGCTGCTCGGCCCCGCCGAGGTCGAGAGGTTTCGGCCCCCCGAGAAGGTGCGCATCCACGGTGTGGCGAAGTGTATGGCGCATTTGTCGCTTGCTCAGGTCGTTGGACTGCTGAGTTGTGCCGACGCGTTCGTGGGCAACGATAGCGGTGTGACCCACTTGGCCGGCGCGATGGGGCTGCGAACGGTGGCCCTGTTCGGCGCGACGGACCCGGCCGTCTTCAGACCGCTCGGCCCGGTCGTAACCGTAGTGCACGACGCCGGGAATGATTTTGCGCAAAGACCGTCCTCCACGCTTCAGAAGGCAGTGCTTGACGCTCTGCTTTTCTGACCGGTTCCCGCCGGTTCCACACGTTTTTCTGTGCCGGGTTGACTATTTGGCCGGTAGAGCTAAAATACCCCTTTTGGATACATGTGGGCAATGGAACGCGCCGGCAGCGACGGCAGTTAGGAACGAATCGACAGAATGAGCGGCTCCATGCACGAATGGACACTGGGTGACATAGCCAAACAGGTGGGCGGCCGCATCTGCGGAGATGCGGGCATCGTGATCCGATCGGCGGCGACTCTCGCGCAGGCCCGCCAGGGCGACATTAGTTTTCTGGTCAACCGCAAGTACGAGAAGCAGTTGAACGGCACAAAGGCCAGCGCGATCATTGTCGGGCAGGAAACCGCCGACGCCGGCATTCCTCTTCTGGTCGCCGATGACCCCTACTTTGCCTTCATGCAGGCTCTGGTGCTGCTGTACGGCCACCGCAAACACCGCAAAGACGGCGTCAGTGAGCGAGCCTCCGTCGCCGCCAGCGCGACGATCGCCCCGGATTGTCACATCCACGACTTCGCGACCGTGGCCGATGGTGCCCGGATCGGCAGCGGATCGGTCATCTATCCGTGCGCGTATATCGGCGAGAGCGTGGAGATCGGCACCGATACGATCATCCACCCGAACGTCGCCATCTATGAGAAATGCACCATAGGAAACCGGGTCATCATCAATGCCAATGCCACGATCGGAGTCGACGGTTTCGGCTACGCCAGCCACGACGGCGTACACCACAAGATCCCGCAGATCGGCATCGTGATTGTGGAGGATGACGTGGAGATCGGGAGTTCGTGCAGCATCGAGCGGGGAACGCTCAGCAACACCATCGTGGGCCGGGGCAGCAAACTCGGAGACCTCGTGACCATCGGACATGGCTCCCGGGTGGGCCCCCACTGCCTCATCGTGGCGCAGGTCGGCATCGCCGGATCAACCACGATCGGACACCATTGCATCATTGGTGGTCAGGTCGGCGTCGTCGGCCACATCAGTATTGGAAACAATGTCACCATCGGGGCGCAGGCGGGTGTCATCAACAGTATTCCGGACGGAGAGACCGTAGCCGGGGCGCCCGCCATCGATGCAAGCCAGGCGAGGCGGGCGTATACAATCCTGCCCTACCTGCCGAAGATGCGCCAGGACATTCGTACCCTGCAAAGCCGGCTGGACCGGATTGCGGCCGCCCTGGACGCCCGGTCGGACGGTCCGGCCGATGCACAGGATGCAGAGTGAACGGCGGCCGAAGCACGTCTGCCCAAACGGATACGAAAGCCGTCGGCCTGATCGCCGGAGGCGGGCGGCTCCCCTTCATGGTCGCCGCCGGGGCCCGGAGACTGGGATTGCGCGTCATCTGTGCCGGCCTGGCGGGCTACGTCCAGGAGGAGCTGGCGAATGAAGTAGATGTGTTTTATCGTGTTGCCGTCGCTCGCCCGGGCAGTTGGATACGGAAACTCAGGAGGCATCATGTCAGGCGGACGGTCATGGTCGGACAGGTGACGAAATCGCACATGTTCACGCCGTGGCGCATTGTCCGCTACCTGCCTGACTGGCGCGCCTTTCGGATATACTATTGGCGGCTGCGCGGCAAGGACAAGCTGACGGATACGCTGCTGTCGGCGGTGGCCGATGAGCTGGCCAGCGGCGGCATCGATCTGGAGAACACGACCATGTATTGCCAAGAGCACCTTGCTGAGACTGGCGTGATGACGAGACACCGGCCGGGGACGCAGGTCGAGCATGATATTGAGTTCGGCTGGCCGCTGGCCAAGACGCTCGGCGATCTCGATATCGGTCAGGCCATCGCCGTCAAAGAGCGGGAGGTCATCGCCGTGGAGGCCATCGAGGGCACGGCACAAATGATTCAGCGGGCCGGCCAATACTGCAAAGCCGGGGGCTGGACGCTCATCAAAACCTCCAAGCCAAAGCAGGACATGCGATTCGACGTCCCCTGCGTCGGGCCGGAGACCATCAGGGACCTGGCCGCCAATGGGGGACGGTGCCTCGTCATTGAAGCGGGAATAACGATCGTCATTGACAAGCCCGAGACCATCGCCCTTGCCGACGAACTGGGAATCTGCATCCTCGGCCGGTAGCGCATCCGGGCGCAAGCAGGCCCCTGTGACAAGCTTATGGCCAAAGATGATACCGACAGTTTCGTGGGGCGGGAGGTGGCGGGGAGACAGCAACGCTCGATTCTTCGACGTCTCCTCTCGGCCGTCTTCGCTAAGCGGTATACGGTGAAGATGGATGGGGACATTGCCCCTGATGCCAACATCGCCAACCCTACGGACGAGGTGCAGACGTGCCTGCGCCGAGGGAGAATGATCAAGTCGGGCGATAACATCGATGTATGTCGGACTGCGTGGCAAGGCCGCGATGTCGTGGTGAAGTGGTACAAGCACGTGAGCCTGTTTCATTCACTCCGCTATACGTTCAAACGATCGCGCGCTCGTCGTGCCTGGACGAACGGTCGCCGCCTTCTGGCTTTCGATGTCGCCACCCCTCGGCCGTTGGCCTATATCGACGAGCATCGCGGCCCACTGCTATGGCAGTCCTTTCTGGTCACTGAATACGTGGACAGCCCGATGCTCGACAGCGTGCTCCGCGATCCGCGCGTGCCAGAGGGCCGGAAGCGTCGCATGATCCACCAGACTCTCAGGCTCATCGACCGGTTAGGGCTCCATGGTGTCAATCACGGCGACATGAAACACACCAACATCCTGTGCGATGGAAGCAGGATCGTTCTCACAGACCTGGACGGCATGGAAATCCACCGGCTCCCATGGCTTCAGCGGCAGCGACGCGGCAGGGACATCGTCAGGTTCCTCCGCGGGATCACAACACTGCTAAGGCCCGACGCAGAGACTCCCTCTGCTACCCAATCGCGTGAACCGTCACGCTGCGAGCCATCATTGGTGAAACTGCAACAGGATACAGGCACGCTGTGGGTCTGCCCCGGTTGGCGCAATGAAGAACTAGAGAAGGATCTATTGCGCGGGCAGGAGGCGCTTGCCCGGCACTTTCAGTTGGAATCCGTTCCGTCAGCAACGAGCTCACGGGTATGTCGATTCCGTGCGACCTTCGAGCGAATCGAAAGCACCCTCTTCCTGAAGGAGTACTTGCCCCGATCGGCACTTGATGGATTGAAGCACCTCTTCCGACCCGCGCGCGCCGTACGGGCCATGAGGGCATCAGAGATGCTGGAGCGGCACGGGTTCAACGTCGCGGAAGTCGTCATGATGGGAAGAACCAGGACCGGCGTGTTAAAAGACAGAAGCTTTCTGGCCACCGCCGAGATCGCAAACGCCCGACCTATCTGTGACATCCTGATCGAAAAGCCAGAGGCACCTGAAAGTTGCTCCGGGCGCGAGAAACGACGGTTATTACGACAGCTCGGCGACACTATAGGGCGCATGCACCAGAATGACATCGTGCATGGAGACCTGAGGCCGGGCAACATCCTGGCCCGCAGGACAGACACCCAATGGGAATCCTTCCTGCTCGACAACGAACGCACGCGTAAGCCGCTGTACCTCTGCCGTCGCCTGCGGAGGAAGAACCTGGTCCAGATCAATATGCTCCCGCAGGGCCTCTCCAGAACCGACCGACTTCGCTTCTTCCACGCCTACATGCTTAGGAATCCCTCCGTGTGCCTGCGTCGCAGACGGTGGGCCGATCAGATCATGGCCATCACGCGCCGTCGGTTCCTGAGAAAGGGGTGGGTCGTTTGAGTCCTGTCGACAGCCGACAGGCGGTCATGGCCGCGCCGGTCTGAGGATGACCTCAATACCATCGCAGGGCACCACGTAACAAAAGTTCCCCTCATAGAACTCCTGAAGGAACGGGTGCAGATTCACGATGGCTCCGAAGAGCTTTCTTGCGGCGCGGACGATCAAGAACGGCGATCGGAACTTCAATTTCAGAGAGACGACTTCGACCCGGATGTCCGTGTAGAAGCTTGGAACCTTCCGGCTCGGCTGACGGCTGGCATCGACGAAGTAGTAGAAGCTGTACAGACCGAACAGTCTCTTGTGGGTGTAGTCGGAGTAGTAGTACGGATTCGAGAAGTGCGGGACGAAAATGTGGGCCGTCCCATCGTCTTTCAGCACGCGCACGATCTCGCCGATCAGGTTCTCGAAATTCCCGATGTGCTCGAGCACACTGCGACAGTGAATCGCATCCACCGACCGGTCGGGCAGGAACGGCAAACCATCCTCCAGGTCCGCGATGATATCGACCCCCGGCAGATCTCGCTTGTCGATCGTGATCCGCCCCTTGACGCGCTTGGCGCCGCAACCCAGCTCGAGGGCGACACGCCCCCCTTCACGGATGATTCTCTCGATATCGACTCTGATCGAAGGCTGCATCGGCACTCCACGAAAACACGCCCGCGCGGCGCATGACACGGCGTCATCGGAGCCATTGTAGCATCCGGCGCTGCCGAGTCAACGCCCCCTCCGGGAAGGGGCGGTTTGAGAGGGCCCCCTGAAACGGTGTGCGAATCAACAGGGACGATGCTCTTCACCAGTCATTCGACGGTCAAAAGGCTGTTGTCCAAGCATCTGAAGACAGGCTATAATGTTCCCCCAAATTGTATCCGAGTCCCCTGCCGTGGTTGGCGAGGTGAACCGTCAGCCGCAGGGCTCGGGCGCGTGGAATTCGAATCGAACGGTGGTTGTGAACGATGGTCTTTAGCTCGATTATCTTCGTGTTCTTCTTTCTGCCGATAGTCATCGTCGGCTACTTTGCGATTGTGGCACCGGCCCTGCTCGGCTCGCGACGCCGTTTCTGGTGGCGAGTCAGCAATCTGTTCCTGCTGGGCTCAAGCCTCGTCTTCTACTTCTGGGGCGAAAGGTCCCTCACGTTGGTCATCATTGTGTCAACGCTGGTCAACTACGTGTGCGGCTTGGTGATCTCCGGCGCCTACCGATCCGGCGACATCCGGCAACTGACGCCCGGAGAGCCGCGCCAATGGCATCAGAAGGCCGGCCTGGTGGCCTCTATTGGCGCCAATCTGACCGTTCTCGGGATCTTCAAGTATTTCAACTTTGGCGTGGAGAGCTTCAACAATCTGATGACCGCACTGGGTCTGTCCGGTCTTGTCTGGCACGACGCCGTTCGGATCACCCTGCCGCTGGGGATCAGCTTCTACACGTTCCAATCCATGAGCTACACCATCGACGTCTATCGCGGACAGGTCCGTGCGACGCGCAGCCTGATCGATTTTGCCTGCTATGTCACCATGTTTCCGCAGTTGGTGGCAGGGCCGATCGTCCGTTATCGCGACATCGCCGGACAACTACGCTCCCGTACCGTCACGTGGGGCCTGTTCGCGTCGGGCGTCGACCGCTTCGTGATCGGACTGGCAAAAAAACTGCTCATCGCCAACACCATATCGGTGGCGGCCGAGGAGATATTCGCCCTGCCGACGAGCAGCCTCAGCCCCAGCGTCGCCTGGTTCGGGGCTGTGTGCTTTGCCATTCAAATCTACTTCGACTTCTCCGGGTACTCCGATATGGCGATCGGTTTGGGACGCATGTTGGGCTTTTCTTTCCCGGAAAATTTCAATTATCCGTATATCTCCCGTTCGATGCGTGAGTTCTGGCAGCGCTGGCACATTTCGCTATCGGTATGGTTTCGGGATTACCTCTATATCCCGCTGGGAGGGAACCGCAGATCGCCGGCGCGCACGTATCTGAACCTGACCATCGTATTCACGCTATGCGGATTGTGGCATGGGGCCAGTTGGACGTTCGTGGTTTGGGGTCTGTACCACGGCTTCTTCCTGGTCCTGGAACGAGTGTGGCTGGAGGGATTCCTGGCCCGTCGCCATCCTCTGGTCCGGCAGGCCTACACTCTGCTGACGATCCTGTGCGGGTGGGTGATTTTCGCCTCGCCCGGTCTCATCCACGCGGGAGGGTTTTTTGCCGCCATGCTCGGCATCGCTGCCGATGCCGGCGCAGCGCGCGAGCTCGAATGGTATTTAACGCGAGAGGTGAGAATCGCGCTGATCGCCGGCATCGTGTTTTCGATGCCGGTTCTGCCTGCCTTGGCCGAGGCTTTGAGCGAGACATCGGCCCGCTTGAGGGGTGCGGCGCACAGCATCGCCGGCTTGGCGATGTCCACCTGCCGCCTGTTGTATCTGTGTGCGCTTCTCGTACTCTGTGCAATGTTTCTTTCCGCCGGAACTCACAATCCATTCATCTACTTCAGATTCTGAGCGAACGATGACCAGGAAGCCATTCATGAGAAATCACACAGATGTTATACTGGCACTGGTGTTTTCGGTTCTGATCTGCCTACCGCTGGTGGGCGGCGCTCTGGGCTGGGACCTCGGGCACAACCTGGGCGAGAAACGGGCGCCGGCGAAATGCCCGCGGCTCGGCCGTGACCCGGCCAGCGCAATCCCGGAGAAGTTCGAAGCGTTCTTCCAGGACCACTTCGGGTTCCGCAACGGCCTGATTCAGGGACACAACTGGATTCGGTATAAGCTTTGTAAGGGCAGCTCCTTTGGTAAAATCCTGTTCGGAAAAGAGGGCTGGCTGTTCCTGACCAAGTCCGGCATTCTCCCTGATTTTCTCGGTCAGAACCCCATGTCGACGGCCGAACTCGATGCCTGGAAGGATGTATTGGAGCAACGCCAGCGCTGGCTTGGCGAGCGAGGGATTCGGTACCTGCTCGTGATCGCGCCGAACAAAACCACCGTTTATCCGGAGATGCTGCCCGACCACATCCAAAAGGGCCGGGGCCGGTCGCGAATGGATCAACTTCTCGACTACCTGCGGGATCGTTCGACCGTGAATGCCATCGACCTGCGTCCCGCCTTGCGACAGGCCAAAGCAACCGGGCTCATATACCACCCCAGAGATTCTCACTGGACGGACCGGGGGGCATTCATCGCCTACCAGGAGATATGCAGGCAGGCAGGCGAGTGGTTCGCGGATGTCGGGCCCCTGTCGAGCGACCGTTTTGAACTCACCACAGGCAATCAGGAGGCCGATCTCAGCATGATGCTGGGCCTAGGCGAGACACTGGCGGAAGAGGCAGAGGTCTGGGTCGCCAAGACGCCGCGGATGGCCGGACGCGTGGAGTTGCCCCTCGCCGGACAATACGCAGGGAGCCAACACATCTCACCCGAACACATGGTCGCCACGGAGAACCCACGGGCACGACATCGACTCCTGATGTTCCATGACTCGTTTGGTGTCCGCGGCGGTCTGTGCGAGTACCTGGGCGAGCACTTCGCCCGCAGCATGTTCGTTCTGGCTGCCCTCGAGGCGCAACTGCTTGAGTCACTCGTTGAACAGGAGCAGCCGGATATCCTTGTCGAGGAGATTGTCGAGCGCAGGCTCAAGGATGTCCCCTCTCATTTCTTTGCGGATGAGGAGTAGACCTGCCGCGTGGTATGTGACGGGTCCCGCCTATTCTTCCCGGGCATGAGCCGCCGCCCCGGCTCGTTCCGGCGTCCCATCTATGCATCGGCGCTGGTCATGTCCTCCTTGAGAATCCTGACAAGCCGCTCGCCCACTCTCTTGGAGTCAAAGTCAGCCACCCAGGCTTTTGCCGCCTGCCCCATCTTCGTTCTGAGCTGTTCGTCCTGAATCAGCAGGATCATCTTCTCGACCCAATCGGAGCGAGTCATCGCGTGGAAACCCGTGATTCCATCCTGCACATACTGCGCATTGACGCCGACCGGCGAAGCCACAATGGGCAGACCCGCCGCGGCATACTGGAGGATCTTGAACGCGCATTTGCCTCGCGTGAACCGATCGTCCGGAAGGGGCGATAGCCCAATATCGCCGGACACGAGGTCGGCGATCTGTCCGTGCATGGACCACGGCCGCCGTTCCACCGGAAGATGATGCATCTCGAGAAACGTGTCGCAGATAATCCTCAGCACGACGTTCCGGAAGCGGCCGCCCACCTGCTCGATCGAGGGGCCGATCTGCTGGAGGTATGGCAAGGTCGCCCTCGCCCCAATCCAGACAAGCCGGACTTTCCCGTCGGGCGTCGGGCGAGTCTGCGAGTTGTAGACCTCAGTGTCCAGCCCGGTGGGGAGCACCCGGACGTTGGGATTGTAAACGCGGGCGTGCTCACCCAGATACGCGTTGCCGGCGATGACCAGGTCTGCCAGGCGGACCGTGCGGCGAAACGGCAGGAGATGACTGCGGCTGTCTCGGTCCGGTGCTCGCGGGGCGTACATGACGGCATCATCGAAGTCGTACCCAATGCGGCGAGCGTAGCGGCGCAGAAAGAACGCGTCGCGAGGGTTCAATCTCTTCTTGTGCAGGAGAACGGCGTCGAACGCCGTCGAACGCCGGAACACGCGATGCCGGGCAAGAAATCCCTTGGGCAACACGGCCACCTCCGTCTCAATGCCGTGACTGGCCAGCATGTCGAGGTGGACCCCCACGCGCTGGCGAAAGCTCGCTCGTTCCGGATTGTTCGTAATGATCAACAATCTCATTTCATTTCTTCAGCGAGCCAATCAGCCGTCTGCTCAACGACCGAAACGGATGCTTGATTCTCTCCCGCAGTTCCGCGATCTCGCCGACGCCCGAGAGGTCGAATCGACCGGTCAACTCAATAAAATCACGATACGTAAATCCGTACGTGGCAGCCAGTTTCTTCGCGATCCCCTCGTCGGCAAGCATGGTAAAGAGCGTTTCAACTGCAAAGGCTTGCCAGATCGGAGACGCCTGCTCTGACTCCAGTGCAACCATGGCCAAAACAAACGGGATCAGTTGGAGGTCGAGACCTTCACCATACTTTGCGGCTTGCGGAAAGATCGCCAACAGCGTGCGAGGGCTGTCAATCGTGAGATAGTGGTCGAGGATATGGCGGTACTCCCATCTCGCGCGCTTCATCTTCGTCGGGGTTTTTCCGCTGGCGTTGGCTTCGGGACTGTGGAGACGAAAGCGTATCAGCGGTTCCTGCAGGATGTGAATCTCGTACCGCATGCACAACCGGATCCAGAAGTCCAGGTCGGGCAACTGTGCGAGTCTTTCATCAAGAAATCCGACCGTCTCGTAACATTCCCGGCGGATCAGCACGGTCGGATGGCACAGGCAATTGCCATTGAAAAAGAAGTGATTCAGCCATTCGAAGCGAGGTCTATTCGGCTGGTCAAAGACCGTCATATAGGTCCGTGTCGTGCGGCCCGCGAGATCGTTGCCTTCGGCATCAACCATTGTCGCATGCCCGAAGACGGCGCCCACGTCCGGATGAGTGTCCAGGAACTGCACTTGCTTTGTCAGTTTGCCGGGCAGAAAGACGTCATCGGAATTGAGAACCGCAATGTAGCGCCCATCGGCGTTCTCCAGACAGTTGCGCAAAGCCGTACACGCACCGCGGTTCGCTGAAAAGGAAAAGAACTTGATTCTCGGATCTTGGAATTTGCCGATCTCTGCGACACTCTCATCCGTCGAGCCGTCGTCGGTCATTACGATCTCGAAGTCTTGGTAGTCCTGGCTCAGAACGCTCTCGATCGCCTCGCCAACGAACTTCCCATGATTGTAGGATGCGATTATAACGCTCACCTGGGCCATCTATCCGGCCCCCCTCTTTCTGAAGGTCTTCAGAATGGTGCAGATCCTCTCAACATCTTCCCCAGCGAGCTTACCATAGATCGGAAGACACAACACCTCGTTTGCCACCTTCTGGGCAACCGGCAGGGTTGCCGGCGACGCCGAGGGAATGTGGTGATAACAGGGGTAGTCACTGCACAAAGGGTAGAAGTACTTGCGGGTAAAGACGTTGTATTCCTTGAATTGTTCGTGAATCTCGTCGCGCGAACGCCCGAAATCGCTGCGGTTCACTCGAATGACGAAATACTGGTAATTACTCTTCACGCCCTTCTGTTCCTGGGGCAGCGTAATACCCTCCACGTCCGCCAAGCATGATCGGTAGACATCCACAAGCTGTTTGCGGCGCGCAATATCCTGCGTCAGACACTCCAGGACTCCAAGCCCGATCACCGCCTGAATCTCACTCATCTTGCCGTTGATTCCGGGCATCACAACCTCTTCCTCATTCTTGATGCCGAAGTTTCTCAGGAATCTGATTCGCTCCTTCAGGCGATCGTCCCGAAAGAGCAATGCCCCCCCTTCCGCGGTGTGAAAGACCTTGGTGGCGTGAAAACTCATCATGGAGATGTCGCCGAAGTTGCCGATGCCAGTCCCATCCACCTCTATGGCGAAGGCATGAGCAGCATCGTAGATCACCTTCAACCCATAACGGTCGGCAATCTGTTGAATCCGCCCCACATCGCAGGGCGTTCCGAACACATGCACCGGCAGGATGCCCGTGGTTCGAGGGGTGATAAGGGACTCAATCTTCTCCGGGGCGATGTTCATGGTAACCGGGTCTATGTCACAGAAGACCGGTTCTGTGTTGTTCCAGGTCAGGACATGAGACGTAGCGGGAAACGTGAAGGGTGTAGTGATCACCTCGCCGGACAGACGAAGACTGCGGCACGCAACCATAAGGGCAATCGTGCCATTGTTGAAGAGCGACAGGTGCGGAACCATGAGCTTCGCTTTGAGCGTCTCTTCGAGAAGCTGATGTTTGGGTCCATCATTTGTGAGCCAACAGGATTGCCAGACATCCTGAAGCTGCTCCGCGACCAGGCGCAAATCGGGCAGGAGTGGCCGCGTAACATGAACCGGCTCTTCAAACGGCCCGAGAGGCATCCGGTATGCGCTCTTCATTGCAGTACTTTTCATATGTCGCTAAGACCCCTTTCTTGTTTCGCTCCGCGATCCTTCGATTCCCAATGTAGACACCCCAGGGATCCAGATCCCGCGTGACAACCGAGCCGGCCCCGACCGTCGTTCCCTCTCCGATCGTAACCCCAGGCAGAACGACGCTGTTGGCTCCCACGATGCAGAACCGGCCGATGTGAATGGGAAGTCGTGTCGTGTTCCTCCATCGTTCCGGGACGGTGGAATTGCCGAAGCCCCAGCCCTTGAAATCATCCGTGGCGGTCAGGACCCTGCACCCCTGCGAAACGGTGCTGAAGTCGCCCATCTCGAGTTCCTCACCACCCGTGATGGAGGTGAAGCAGGCGATATGCACGTGGTTGCCGATTCTCATCTTCTTCTTGGCATAGAGGAGGACGAAATCGTCGATGAGAACGTCTCTGCCGAACTCGATGTTCTCCAATCCGATAATCTTCGTGTATTCGAAGGTCGTGACCCCAGGAATATCATAGCTGCCCATGGCGAATTGCTCCTATGTCATTTGACGGCCTCGAGGATCAGTTTGGAATCCTCGCGGGTTTCGCGATTCATCAGGTCCGGGTGTTGGCTCTCGTTCCACGCTTGTCGCGATATCCTGCCGAACCCGACTTCTCTGAGCCTGCGATCCAGTTCCTCCGCATTGTACAGATACTTATGTCCCCACTCGTGGAAGCAGATGTTCAGCATCTCCGCACGGGTCTGTATCTCGCTGCGAAGGTTCTGAATCCAGTATTGTGCCCGCCAGTCGTCGGACACGTACTTGCCAATCAGGTAGTCGAGGTCCGGCGTGGCGATTCGCACGATGCCGCCCGATTTCAGCAGTCGATGGAACTCGCGCAGGACCGTCAGGCCCTCCTCGCAGGTGAGATGCTCAATGAAGTGCTCGCTGTAGATGAGGGCGGCGGAGCCATCTCTGTAGGGCAAGCCCTTTCTCAGGTCGCGTCTGACGTCCACCTGCTTTCCAGTCATGTCGACGTTGATCCACCCTTCGAAGCGCACATTGCCGCACCCCACGTGCAGTTTCACGGGTTCATCGATACGGCCGCGCCTGTGAAACCAGCGAGACTTCATAGTCCTTCCTCTACACCCAATCTGCTCAATGCTTGTCATTCTCAAATAGCCGGCAACGGATCGGGCATCCGCCAGTCAGGTTCCGTGTCGGCATCCTTTCTCAGAAGCAGCGCTCTTCCAGCACCCAGATACAACCGCAAATCGTACGGCCAGTACGATATTGCGCGTCCGTACAGCTTCAGCGCTGCGGCCCGTGCCTTTTGTCTCCTTTTTCCCTCGGCCACAGCGCGGCAGGCATGACTAAGCTTCCGCCGCGCTATTCCTCGAGGGATCAGTTTCTCTCCACCCAGTCTGAAATAGAACCTTTCGAGAACCAGGATCCTTGCGGGAAGAACACCCAGTTCCCACGAGTAGTTGCGGTCATGTTCTCTCCGAATGGCCTGAACGTCCGGCACGAACAGGAACGGGCACCGCGCGGACAATCTCAAGAAGAAGTCCCCATCCTCACCGCCTCTTTTGAGGGACTCGTCGAAATAGAAGTCCTTCAGGATCGACCTGCGTATGACTCCTGCAGACGGCCAAATAAATCCCTTCTTGAAAACGTCCGGCGTTATCCTTCCGCTCTTACCCTCCGGCCTCTTATAGGAGTGCACCTTGCTTCCGTCTCGGCGGACAACCGAAATGGGGCTGTAGACGAGGCCGAATTCCTTGTGCTGCTCCAAGTTTCGCACCGTGACTTCCAAATAATTGGGCGGCCACAGGTCGTCGTGGTCCAAAAACGCAACGTACTCCCCTGTCGCCTTTAACAAGCCGTAATTGCGGGCGTTGGAAATGCCGCCGTTGTCCTTGTAAAAGTACCTGACTCGGCTATCTCCCATGCTCTTGACGACTTCGCCTGTATTGTCTGTAGAGCCGTCATCAACGACGATGACTTCCAGGTCGTGCTCAGTTTGCTGCAAAACGCTGACAATCGTATCTCTCAGCATATGGCCCAGGTTATAGGTAGGTACAATCACACTGACTCTTGGCATTTGTCACTGCTCCTGATTGTAGCCGACGATCATGAGCGCAATCAGCGGTCTGTTCTCGACGACATCTCGCATGTCATGGCATCCTTCTCTGACACAGGACGCGTGTAAGCGCGGCTGTTCTCGTACTCGTCTTCATAAAGCTGTCGGAGTTTCTCGCGAATCACATCATGGCAATAGAATCGCAGGATTCTCTCCTGACCTGCCGCTGCGATGGCCGCCCGTTGCTGGTCGGACATGCCGGCAACGTGGATCATCATCTGAGCCAAGGCGATGGCATCTCGCGGAGGAACCAGGAAACCCACGCTCGAGTCGTTGACCACCTCCGGGATTCCGCCAACGCGCGTGGATACGACGGGGACCCCTGCCGCCATCGCCTCAAGCAGGGCTCGCCCCACCCCTTCCGCCAACGACGCCATAACAAACACGTCCATCCCGTTGAAGAACCGCTCGATATGATCTCGGTGCCCGAGGAAGTGTATGGCCTTGCCATGAGGCGTCGCGGCGGCCTGTCGCTCGAGTTCGCTCCGAGTATGCCCATCGCCCAGGAGCACAAGATGGGCATGCGGGAGTTGCTCCCGCACTGTGCAGAAGGCTTCTATAAGATAGGGCAGCCCCTTGGTGGGCGCCAGCCGCCCAACGGTGGCGAAGACGACCGCATCAGACGGCACGCCGAGCAGTCGTCTGCTCTCCTCTCTCGGAACCTTACAATGAGCAAAGCGATCATAGTCCACGGAATCCTCGAGGATGGATAGCTTCTCTGCGGGGACCAGCCAGTTGGTTGCCAGAATGTCTTGTTGGACCGCTCGCGCAATGGACAGAATTGTGTTGGCCCGCCGGAAGACAACCAGGTTCGCCAGTCTGCGCCACACGTTGCGCGCGCGACCCAAGCCGTGCAATTGAGCGATAATCACTGGTGTCCCGGCAAGCGCGCCCGCCAGCGCGCCATAAAGGTTGGCCTTGTGATTGTGGCAGTGAAGCACGTCTACATTGTGGGATCTCAAGATCCTCGCCAGCTTATAGAGCGAAGTGAAGCTAAAAAACCGGATATCGCTTTTCCTGGATAGGTGGAATGCCCCGTAGCCTGCCTGCTGCATCCATGTAGGCGCCTCGCCCGGATTTCTCAGAAAAATGAAGATGACCTCGAAACGATCCCGATCCAGCGAAACGACCAGGTCGTCGATGGACGTGATCTTGCCTCCGTACGCCTTCGCAAGCGAAGCTATCCTGATTTTGCCCTGCCCTGACATTAGACAACGCCGACTGATGGTTTCCAGTACATTTCGCCCAACTCAACATGATCGCACCAAGGCCATCCTATGGCCTGCCCACATCACAGTCAAGGAAAACAAAATCGCCGGCGGCTCCCTGTTCAAGAGCAAATCGAAGGAGGGGGTGGCCTTGAGAAGTCCTCCTTCCCGAGGAACGCGGAGCCGCCAGTGACGCGTCTCCCGCGCCAGTTCCAGAATCGTTGCTTCCTGTGGATTGCCCGCACAGCGCAACTGTCCATTGCGTGCTGATGGATTCGCGCCTCTGCTCCAACCGCACCAAAGCCCCAGAGATGACATCAGGACCCTGCCGGAAGTCCTTTACCGGCCGCCGTACATTCTCTCGTAGTACTGCTGGTACTGGCCCGAGACGACGTTGGCCAGCCATTGCGGATTGTCCAGGTACCAATCCGTGGTCCGGGCGATCCCCTGCTCGAAGGTGACGGAGGGTTTCCAGCCCAACTCGCTCATGATCTTGGCCGCGTCGATGGCGTAGCGGCGATCGTGCCCGGGCCGGTCCTTGACGTGCCGGATCAGGCTCTTCGGCTTGCCGAGCCGCGAGAGGATGATGCTGACCACCTCCAGATTCGTCTTCTCGTTGCAGCCGCCGACATTGTAGATCTCCCCCGGCGGCGCCTGCTCCAGCACCTTCCACACGGCCGTGCAGTGATCGTACACGTACAGCCAGTCCCGCACCTGCAGGCCATCGCCGTAAACCGGCAGCTCCTTGTCGTTCAGGGCGTTATGAATCATCAGAGGGATGAGCTTCTCTGGAAACTGATAGGGCCCATAGTTGTTGGAGCACCGGGTGATATTGTACTTGAGCCCCCACGTGTGGCCGAACGCCCTGACGAGATGGTCCGCGGCGGCCTTGCTCGCCGAATAGGGAGAATTCGGGCTCAGCGGAGTCTGCTCGGTGAATATACCCTCCCGGCCGAGGGCCCCGTAAACCTCATCCGTCGAGACCTGAACGAAACGCTCGACCTCTTTGTCCCGGGCCGCTTCGAGGAGTGTCAGCGTGCCCGTCACGTTCGTTTCAATGAAGATTTTCGGCCCCGTAATGGAACGGTCAACGTGGGTCTCGGCGGCGAAATTGATGATGGCGCTGATCTGATGCTCATCGATGAGTCGCTCGACGAGCGGACCGTCGCAGATGTCGCCGTGCACGAACCGGTATCGATCGTGGTTCTGCACGTCGGCAAGATTCTCGAGGTTGCCGGCGTACGTCAGCTTATCGAGATTGACCACAAAGCAGTCGGGATGCTCGGAGAGCACCATTCTGAGAAAATTGCTTCCTATGAAACCGGCACCACCTGTGACCAGAATGCTCTTCATAACTGCCTCAAGAAACGCTCCAGCGGCCCCTGCCAGGGCGCGATGGGCTCACTCAGCAACGATTGAATCCTGCGACAATCGAAGCGGCTGCTCAGCGGCCGGGCTGCCGGCGCCGCATAATCACTCGTCCGACATGGCTGCAATTCAACGCGCAGCCCCAGGCGCTCGAGAATGAACGCAGCCACATCGTAACGACTGACGTACCCCACACTGGCAAAATGGCACAAGCCCTCCGCCCTTTTCTCCAGCAGGTCACAGGCCGCCCTGGCCACCTCGGTTGTCGCCGTGGGCGAGCCGACCTGGTCGTCCACCACCCGAAGCGTTTCGCTGGTCTTCGCGCGCTCCAGCAGCTTCGTCACGAAGTTGCTGCCGTGCGGACCGTACATCCATTCCAGGCGAACGGTGCAGTGAGAACAGCCGCTCTCGCGCAGGAGCCGCTCGCCGACGAGTTTGCTCTTGCCGTATTGATTGATCGGATTGGGCACATCGGTCTCAACGTACGGCCTGTCCAGCGTGCCGTCGAAGACGAAATCGGTACTGAAATGCAGGACCCACTTGCCCTGCCGGCGGGCCAGCTCGCCCAGGCGACCCACGGCCTCGCCGTTCACGCGGCGTGCGAGCTCGACATGGCTCTCTGCCCCATCCACATTTGTGTATGCGGCACAGTTGACAAGCGCATCGGCATGCTCCACCACCTTCCGAACCTGTTCGGCGTTCGTAACGTCGAATGCGGGCAAATCGTACACGTGGACATCCATGCCCTTCCGCGTGCAGGCGGTCGCCAGCTCCGTGCCTAACATACCCCCGCCTCCAAGTACGGCCACTGTCTCTTTACCCATCCCGGCGCGTCCAATCATAGGGAATCTTGTTGTCATGAGGATGAGTGCGAAGCTCATCCGGATTCGCGTAATCGAAAGCCTCGGAGACGACATTCACGATGATCGCCTCGACCTCGCTCACGCACATCCAGCCGTGCTGCACCCCCGGCGGGATCCGCACGAGGCCCGGGCAATGCTCCCCAAGATAGAGCTCGTGCACGGTGCCGTGGGTCGGAGAGCCCTCCCGTACATCGTACAGTCCCACCTTGATGGTGCCTCGCACCACGTAGAAATGGTCGAACTGTTTCCGGTGATAGTGCCACGCTTTCACCACACCCGGGTACGTCGTGGTGAAATACACCTGACCGAACTTCTCGAACCAAGGGTCATCGGCGCGCAAGATTTCGCCGAGCCTGCCCCGCTCGTCGGGGATGACTTTGGCGCGACGCACTCCAAAACCTTCGATGAGACCGCCTGAGCTGCGGACGATCAATCCTTCATCGGCGAAAACCACCTTCAAAGGCAGGACCTGCTTGTTCATTCGGGCGGCTCCTTGATCACTAATTCGTTGGCCTTCACGAGCGATTCGAACGTCCCGGCGTCCGTCCACCAGCCGTCCAGGAGATCGTAGGCCAACTGACTCTTGCGAATGTAGGCATTGTTCACATCGGTGATCTCCAACTCCCCCCTGCCGGACGGCTTCAACATCCGGATGATCTCGAACACCGAGCCATCATAAAAATAGATGCCGGTAATGGCATAGTCCGACTTGGGCCGCCCGGGTTTCTCCTCGATGCCGAGGACCTTCCCATCCCGGATCTCCGCCACGCCGAACCGCTTCGGATCGGACACCTGCTTGAGCAACAATCGCGCCCCACCCCCCTGAGCAAGGAAGCGTTCCGCATGAGGCTTGAGAGAAGCCTGAAAGATGTTATCGCCAAGGATCACGGCCAACGGCTGGCCGCACGCGAAGTTCTCCGCCAGCCCCAGCGCCTGGGCGATCCCGCCGGCTTCGTCCTGGACTTTGTAGGTGAACCGGCAGCCGAACTCCCGGCCCGAACCCAGTGAGCCCACGACGTTGCCCATATGCTCCACACCGGTGACGATCAGGATCTCCTCGATCCCGATGCCCGTGAGCTTCTCGATCGGGTAGTAAATCATGGGCTTCGGACCCACCGGCAGCAGGTGCTTGTTCGTCACCTTTGTCAGCGGCCGCAGGCGTGAGCCCGTTCCACCCGCAAGTACGACCCCTCTCAGATTCATAGCGATCTCCGATTTCCAGGGAACCCGACGAATTGTACGCCCTGCCGGCGGCACCGTCAACCAGCGGACGCGGGCATCGTCCCAAAGTATTGGTCAACCATGTGTCGGCATCCTACCCATACGTTCATGCGATCCCCTCACGCCCCCGCATATCGGGGTCGGCGGACATCGTTCACGTCCCATATTCCAGACAGCCAAATGGCACTCAACGAAGAACATATCGGCTATCGCGTCAAATAACTCCAATGTCGTTGACGGCATCCCGCCTGCTGCGCTTCGCCTCATCCCGTCGTCCGGATGTCGAAAGTGTTTGACAGGGCAAGCACGCGCCTGCTATATTTCAGGCAGGCTGACCGCCAGCCGGGAGTGTAGCTCAGTCGGTAGAGCAACGCACTTTTAATGCGTAGGTCCTGGGTTCGAGCCCCAGCACTCTCATTGGCACAAAGGAACATACCTATGAAAGCGATGGTGCTTTCCCGAACGGGTCCCGTAGAGACCACCGCCTTGGAGTTGAGGGAGGTCCCGGCTCCTGAGCCGCAGGAAGGACAGGTCCGTATCCGGATCACGGCCTGTGGCGTCTGCCATACGGAACTCGATGAAATTGCCGGCCGGCTTGAAACACGACTGCCTGTCATCCCGGGCCATCAGGTTGTCGGACGGGTCGAAGCCCTCGGGCCGGGCGCGTCCCGGTTCAGGCCGGGGGACCGTGTCGGCGTCGCCTGGATATTCTCCGCCTGCGGGACGTGCCCGTTCTGCCGGGCCGGCAACGAGAACCTCTGTGCACGGTTCCGAGGGACCGGCTGCGACGCCGACGGGGGTTATGCCGAATACATGGTCGCGCCGGAAGAATCCGCCTATCCCATCCCCGAGCCGTTCACGGACGTTCAGGCGGCGCCCCTCCTGTGCGCCGGCGTGATCGGCTACCGGGCCCTGAGACTGACGAACCACAAGAACAGCCAGGTGCTCGGCTTCTTCGGCTTCGGCGCCTCGGCTCATATCCTCATTCAGGTCGCCCGGCACAAGTTCCCCGATTCAAAGATCGCCGTCTTCACGCGGCCCGGCCAGAAAGAGCACCAGGAACTGGCCAGAACGCTCGGCGCCGATTGGGTCGGCGCCACGGGTGACGACCCACCGGAACGACTGCACGCCGCGATCGATTCGACCCCGGCGTGGACGCCGATCGTCGAGGCCCTGCGCGTCCTCCAGCCGGGCGGACGCCTGGTGATCAACGCGATTCGCAAGGAGAATCGAGACCAGCAAGCCCTGACGCACTTGGACTATCCCACGCACCTCTGGCGCGAGAAGGAAATCAAGACGGTCGCCAACGTTACCCGGCAGGATGCCCGCGAGTTCCTGCCGCTGGCCGCCGAGGTCCCAATCCGCCCCCACGTCCAGCCATTCGCACTGGAGCAGGCAAACGAGGCCCTGCAATTGGTCAAACAGGGGCGAACGCAAGGGGCTGCCGTGTTGAGAATCTCTGACGCGACTTTCTGATAACACAGGTATACGGATACGATCGCACGACTTGACACTCAGACAGCCTGCGTCTAACATCAGGGTCGCCCAATCTGGGGGCGAAAACCAAAACAGCCGTTTCGTGCGACGGAGCCAGCCATCGGCGCCGACTCTCTGCAGGATGACCAGATGAAACTTGCTGTGCAGATCAAGGAGCGTGAACCCGGTAGCGCTGTTGTTGTATCTCTCAGAGGGGAGACCGAGTCTGAGACGTATCCGAGTCTCGGTCAGGAATGCAGCACAGAATGCTGAATGACGATGGTCGGTGAGACATGCGAGTCGCACGTCGTGACTCTTGCCGGGTGGGCTTGGCGGCTCTTCTCGGCTTGACGTTCTGGTGGCCGCAACTGGACAAAAATGCGGATACGCAATCGACTGCTAATTTTGATTCTGACGGCAGCTCTGACCCCGCTGCTTGCCGTGACAGCCATGCATCAACTATCGATTCGACTGGCTCGGCAACGACTTGGAGCGAGAACGGCAGAGGCCCTCGATTCGAGTGCCCGCCGAGCTCTGGAGCAGCTTCTATACAACCACGCGGAGGTCTTTTCGAGGGAGAGGCAACTCGTCGATTCGTTAATTCACCGTCAGGCTCGTGAGGTCGAGATACGGCTCGCGCAGGAAGCTTTCCAGCCGTGTACAGACGCCGAGTTTGGGTTAAGCCCCGACCTGGAGTTTTCGAAAGATCCAAAACGGGCCAATGTACAGGTTTCCCATGGAACAGATGAGAGTTCTCCCGAGGTTGATTATCGCAGGCAGCGACTCTCTCTTCCCAAGGACATAGACCTACTTGCGGTTGCTGACGACATGTGCAGGCTCCACACGATGACGGCCACCTACCGCGATATCTACCATCTGGCCCCTTCTGGGACGCTATGGCTGTACACGAGCTTGGAAAACGGCCTGCATACAGTCTATCCCGGAGGTGGCAACGGCGTGGACCGCTCAGAATATGACCCTCGACAGCGGCCTTGGTACCTGAAGGCAAAGGCTGCTGGTGCGATCGTCAGAGAGGGTCCCGGCGTCGACGCAGCGACGGCTCAGACCATCATGACAATCTCGAAACCGGTCCAGTATCCGGACGGCAGTTTCGCCGGTGTCACGGCAATGGACCGAACCATTGAAGGGATACTTGGGAACATCCAACTGCCGGAACGCTGGGCCGAAGGGGCCGAGAAAATGCTCGTATCGCCGTCCCACCCCGCGACTGACGCCGCAGACAAGCTGTCCGTTCTGATGCATGACAGCTATGCCAACAGCGATACACACTGGCAGCATAAGATCGCCCTGGAGATGCTCGAATCCAGAGACTCCGGACAGTTTGAGGCCCTCCTCAGCGACCTCCGGGCCGGCACACCTGGAGTTCGACGGATGGAATACGATGGCCAGGATGCCCTTTGGGCCTACCGGCCTCTCGCTGCGGGCCAGGTCGCAATCCTGGTCGTCATCCCTTATGAACGGGTCACCGCCTTGGCTCGAACTACGGAAGAATTCCTGTTGAAAGAAAGCACGTTCTGGCTGGAGATCACAGGGCTTGCCCTGTTCGTCGTCGCCGGAGTGGTGCTGATTCTGGCCGCACGCCGTGCAAGAACATTCACGGAGCCAATCCGCGAGTTGACCGACGCCGGTCTGAAACTCGCAGGCGGGGATTACGATGCCCTCGTACATATTGCCACGCGCGATGAACTCGAAGAGCTTGGCCGAGTCTTCAATGAGACAGGGCCAAAGCTCAAAGAACGAGAGAGGGTCAAGAGGTCACTCGAACTGGCGAGAGTGATACAGCAAAACCTCATGCCCAAGAGCGCACCTGAGCTAGGCGGCCTGGACATAGCCGGAACGTGTGTCTATTGCGACGAAACCGGGGGGGACTACTACGATTTCATCGAACTGCCCAAATACGATGATGGCACGCTGGGAATTGCGGTTGGGGATGTAACTGGCCACGGAATTGGGGCGGCGCTGCTCATGGCGTCTATCCGCAGCACGCTGAGGGCCGAAGCACGGCATTACGGCCCAGACCTTGTCGGTCTCTTTAGGGAACTGAACAGGCAGATCGTGCACGATACGGAGGACGACAAGTTTCTCACTTTATTCTATGGACTTCTTCATCCAAAGACGCGGTCACTGATATGGGCCTCAGGTGGACACGACCCGGCCATATTGTACCGCGCAGCGAGCAGGCGGATTGAAGAGCTTGGGAACACAGGAATGTTGATGGGCATGATTGAAGATGCCCCGTTCGAACAAGCAGGCCCTCTATTGTTTGGATCGGGAGATATTCTTGTCGTCGGAACCGATGGTATCTGGGAAGCGGGTAATGCCGAGGGGCATCTGTTCGGAAAGGATCGTCTGGTTGACATCATACGCAGCGGGGCTGGCCAAGCCGCTGGGGAGCTCTGTGCGACGGTCACCAGTCGCGTGCTGGAGTTCGTTGGCCCGACACCCCGAAGTGATGATATCACCCTCGTGGTGGTCAAGGCTAGATGAGTCATCAGGCCGCGTGCTTTCATACCGGACTATTCGCTCACCCATACCCGACGCCGACTCGTAATTCTCTGCCCTAGAACGAAGCCGCTCCGCATCTGCGCCCGGTAGGTGTATCAAACAACCGTCATGCGTTCGACTCGATAGATCTGCTCGAACCACCCAGCAAACCCAAGACGAGAGCAACCACCATCAGCGCCGCGGTGCCGACGGTGCCGGTGATGATCAGGTCGAATGTGCACTGGGCCCATTCCCAGCGCGCGGGGAGATTCCGCGCGAAGGTGCCCCAACTGATCACGGCGACGCTGACCGCGATCGAGAGCAGGCCCTGCCAGAGTCGCAGGCGGACCCGCAAGAGCGCCAACAGGAAGAGCCCCAGGATGCCGCCGCCGAAGATGCCGGAGATCTGCCACCACACGTCCAGTGCGCTTTTGGCTCGAATCATCAGCAAGGCGATCCAGACGGACCGCTTTGCCTGCCGTTCCGTGGGCACAGACGAGTACTTCTGCACGTAGTTCTGGTCGGCCAGCAGGTTGCGGAGGTTCTCCGTGACGAGAACGAGAGCTTCAGGCTGCCCAGGCTGAACTTGTCGGCCCGCAGCCCGAAACCGCATTTCCCGGCTCATTCGTGCCATGTCCAGACCATGCAACTGTCGGGTCACTCCGCCGTGGCGTGTGACATATTGACGTGTCTACGGCCGGCTGCCGTGCATGATAATCCTCAAAAACAGATCAAAGGGGTTGACATCACCCAACAATACGGTATCACATGGACTGAGTGGCTGAAACGAGGTCGGTATGGCAGACGTTCGTGCCATTCGCGACTTAAGCTTGTAGGTCGTCAGAAGGCCGCCAGGGACATTGAGAAGCTCGCACTTTTC
>CBFDBY010000093.1:0-25347 GCA_965603165.1 uncultured Phycisphaerae bacterium | reverse complement strand
CCCGTTCGTGTCAACTGCCATACGGTCCAGGACATTCGCAACGCGCTGTCGTTGGCGAAGGAATTCGACCTGGATCTGACCATCGAAGGCGCGACGGAAGCCTACAAGGCCGTTGACTGGATCAAAGACAGCGATGCGTCCGTCGTTCTCAGTGGCGTCGTGCAGCCCGGGCGGCTCGATCCCAGGGACTATACGCGTGACATCATGCTGGGGCGAATCGATCCGACGAATCCCGCGGTCCTGGCCGAGGCCGGCGTCAAGTTCGCGATCTCCGCGCCGACGGATGAGGCGGTTGCCGACCTGCAGTTCGTCGCCGGCTATGCCGTCACGCACGGCCTGTCGAGCGAACAGGCCCTCAAAGCCATCACGATTGTTCCCGCAGAGATTCTGGGCGTTGCGGATCGGGTCGGCAGCATCGAGCAGGGCAAGGACGCGGACCTTGTGATTCTGACGAGCCGGCCGTTTCGCATCGATTCAGCGGTGGATAGAACCATCGTCGAAGGACGGACGGTGTACGCGCGGCAGCCTGAAGATCCGGAACCATCGTCGGAGCGTCCCACGCTCGCCGTACGGGCCGGGAAGATCCTCACGGCCAGTCAAGGACAGATCGATAACGGCCTGATCCTCGTCCGGGACTCGAAGATCATCTACATCGGGCCGCCCAAAGAAGTGCCCGAGGGAACGACCGTGGTTGATGCGAGCAGCAGCTTTGTGGTCCCCGGCATGATCGACATTCATTCCCATCTCGGCCTGCACTGGGAAAGCGAGCCGGTCGTGCTGGATCGCAGTCCCGCCACGACCGGGCCGAGCTCGGGCAGGTTGAACGCGGTCAGCATCGCCTACGCCGTCGCGCCAACCGATGAGGCGTTTCATCAAGCCGTGCGCTGCGGGGTCACTTCGGTCTTGGTGGCCCCGGCCACGAGCGGGCTTGTCAGCGGCACGGCCGCGCTGGTCAAGACGGCCGGCGACGGCATTGAGCAGATGATTGTCAAGGAACACGCCGCCGTGAAGTTCTCGATGCTCGGCGATAATTCGCGGCTGGGCCGTATCTGGGAGGCCCGCGGCCTGCTGAAGCGCGCGAAGGAGTATGCCGAGAGATGGGACAAGTACGAGCGGGAGCATCGTGAGTACGAGCATCGCAAGGCCAGCGCGGAGAAGGAGGAGGAGCTTAAGGAGCCCGAGCGACCGCGCCGCGACGTTAATCTCGAGCCGCTTCGAGCCCTCTTCGAGCGGAAGATGCCCGCAATCGTGCACGCGAGCCGGGCCGATGAAATCCGAAACGCGCTGGAGGTGTTCAACGACGAATACAACCTCGACGTTATCATTCTCGGTGGCGAGGACAGCTTCCGGGTCGTGGAGGAACTCAAGGACCACCGTGCGGATGTGGCCATTGGCCCGGAGGTTCTACAGTATGAGAAGGGCAAGCCGATCAACAATGCGGCCCTCCTGACCCAGAGCGGATTGCGCGTGGCGTTCCAGGCGAGCGCGACTTCAGGAACGCAGTATCTGCCTGTGAACGCCGCGTATGCCGTGCGGTACGGCATGGACAGGGGCAAGGCGTTTCGGGCGATTACGATCTATCCGGCCCAGATGCTTAACGTCGACGACCGGATCGGAAGCCTGGATGTGGGTAAGGATGCCGACATGGTCATCCTCTCCGGCGAGCCGCTTGAACTGGCCACGCGAGTCGAGAAGGTGATTGTCAACGGGAAAGTGGTCTTCGATTCCACGAAGTGAACGGGCGAACGCGCCGGGAGCGTCGCCTGTTGTATAGACAGGACACGATGAAGATTCTGTCGGTCATCTTGATTCTGTGCGTGGCGCAGAGAGGTGCACGCGCGGGCGACGCGTCGCCGAAGTACGCCGTCCGAGCGGGCAAGATCCTCACCATGGCGTCCTGCGGCGAGGACCGGGCCGATGTCCAGGTCATCAACCACGGCGTTATCCTGATAAGCGAAGGCAAAATCGAAGCCATCGGTCGCGCCGAGGATATCGATGTGCCGGAAGGCTATCGTACGATCGATGCCCGGGATCGATGGGTCATGCCCGGCATCGTCGAGGCTCATACGCATGTCGGCGTTGAGGGCGGGTTCAACGACATGGTCGTGCCGCTCAATCCGGAACTGCGGCTTGGCCATTGCGTGGACCCGGAGCATATCGCCCTGGAGAAGGCCCTTACGGGCGGCGTGACAACCATTCATACGATGCCCGGCAGCGGCACGAACCTGGGCGGGTTCACCGTCATCATCAAGACGGACGGTTCGGCCCCCGAAGAGATGATCGTTCGAGAGCCCGGCGCCATGAAGATGACCCAGGCATACAATCCCGAGCGTCGCGGCGGGGACCTGGGTCTGACTCGCATGGGCATGTCCTGGATGATGAGGTACATTCTCCGGCAGGCCAAGGAATATGCTGACGCATGGGCAGCCTGGGAGCAGGGCGACAGCGCAGAGATGCCCAAACGCAAGCCCGAGTTGGAGAACATGCGGAAGGTTTTCGAGGGGGCGATCCCCACGATCGTGCATACGTACGACGCCTGGGGCGTCATGCAGACCTCGCGGATTCTGTGCGACGAGTACGGCCTCAAGACCATTCCGACGCATACGGCCTACAGCGGCCATCTCATCGCCGACAGAGTCGCGACGCGAGAGAATGTCTACATCAACATTGGCCCGCGTCTTTTTGACTTCTACATGCCGGAAGGTATCCAACGGCATAGCGCACGAGAGAACCGGTTCTACGGCATGGGCGCGCGATACCATCAAGGCGGCGTCCGGAACTTGTCCATCAACACGGACGCGGTCGGGTGGGGTGGGCTCTCGCAGGAGGACCTCGCCTTCCAGGCTGCAATGTCGGCAAGGCTTGGTCTGGACGAAATCGTGGCGATGCAGGCCATCACGATCAACTCGGCCCGGGCGCTCGGGATCGACGACCGGGTCGGTTCGCTGGAAGCAGGCAAGGACGCCGACATCGTGATCAAGCGAGGGACTTTGCTGGATGTCACCACACCGGTGGACGTCGTCCTGGTCAATGGCAGAGTGGCGTACGAACGGAAAGGGAGCCATCTGGTCGAGAAACGTGGCCCCGACGATCTTCTTTGAGCAAGAACATGAACTGACGGTGCAGAACGTTGAGCTTTGTGAAACGAACCATTGCAGTGATCCTATTGAGCTTGCTGGCGGGCCCAGTTGCGAGCGGCGGGCAGCGTGCATTTTCCAGGTGCGCCGTCAAGGCTGGCAAAATCATCACGATGGCCGCGACGGGCGGGGACCGCGCCAGTGTCCAGGTCATCAATCACGGCGTCATCTTGATCCGCGACGGCAAGATCGAAGCCATCGGCCGCGCCAGGGACATCGATGTGCCGGAAGGCTATCGTACGATCGATGCCTCCGAGCGATGGGTCATGCCCGGCATCGTCGAGGCCCATTCACACATCGGCACCGAGGGCGGCTGGAACGACATGGTCGTTCCGCTGAATCCGGAACTATGGATCGGACACGGCGTCGACCCGGAAGACTTCAACATAGAACAAGCCGTCGCCGGAGGCGTGACCACCGTTCACACCATGCCCGGTAGCGGGACGAATTTGGCCGGTTTCACCGTCGTCATCAAACTGCATGGCTCGTCCGGCGAGCAGATGATCTTGAAGAGAATCGGCGCCATGAAGATCTCCAACGCGTTCAACCCGGAGCGCCGCGGTGGTGACCTTGGCCTGACGCGTATGGGGATGTCGTGGATGCTCCGCTACATCCTGCGGAAGGCCAAGACGTATACGGAAGCCTGGCAGGCCTACGAGCAGGGCAGGGTCACGAAGAGACCGCCATACCGGCCCGAATGGGAGCGGATGCGAATGGCTTTTGAAGGTCACATCCCCACTCTTGTCCATACCTGTCGGGCGTGGGGCGTTATGCAAGCCATCCGCGTCTTCCACGATGAGAACCACCTCGCCGTGATCCCGAGTCACACGCCGTGGGGAGGTCACCTCGTGGGCGACGAGGCGGCGAAGCGAGACGCCGTCCATATCAATATCGGCCCGCGGCTGGTGTCGATGCTGCGCGCCGGCGAGTTCGACGCACACGCCCGCGGGATGGGAATTGAATACCGAAAAAGAGGTGTCGAGAACTTGTCGATCAATACCGACGCGCCGGTCTTGCCGCAGGAAGAGCTGTCGTACCAGGCAGCGATGTGCGCACGGTTCGGACTCGACGATATGTTCGCTATGAAGGCGATCACGATCAACTCCGCCAGAGCCCTGGGCATAGACGATCGCGTGGGTTCACTGGAGGTTGGCAAAGACGCCGACATCGTTGTCAAGAAAGGCAGCTTGCTGGATGTCACCACGCCGGTGGACTTGGTTCTCATCGACGGCAAGGTGGCCTATCAGCGCAGCGGAGTGAACCTGATTGCAGAGCAGGAGCCCGGCGAGGCTCTCTGAGGAATGACCTGATCCGTTATGAAACGCATCGAACTTACGATAGCGATGGGATTGGTGGCCCTGGCGATGAGCCAGGCCGCATGGGGTGGGCAGCGCGCGTTGCCCACCTATGCGATTCAGGCCGGCAAGATCGTTACGATGAGGTCCGTCGCCAAGGATAGTGAGGCGGTTGAGGTCATCAACCATGGTATTATCCTGATCGGCGAGGGCAAGATCCAGGCGATCGGCGCAGCGCGGGATATCGATGTGCCGGCCGGCTACGGCCTGATCGATGCCTCCGATCGCTGGGTCATGCCCGGCATCGTCGAGGCCCATACCCACATCGGCGCCGAGGGGGGCGATCTGAACGACATGGTCACGCCGCTGAATCCCGAGCTGTCTGTCTCGGACTGCATCGATCCGGAAGACATCGGCGTAGAGAAGGCCGTCACCGGGGGCGTCACCACGGTCCACACCATGCCGGGCAGCGGCACCAACCTCTCCGGGTTCACCGTCATCATGAAGACGAGGGGCTCATCGCGCGAAGAGAGGATCGTCCGGGCGCCGGGCGCGATGAAGATGACTCAGGCCTACAACCCCGAGCGACGCGGCGGCGACCTGGGCCTGACCCGGATGGGGATGTCCTGGATGATGCGATACATCCTGGAGCAGGCGAGGGAATATGCCGATGCCTGGCGGGCCTATGAGGAGGGCCGGACCGCCGAGAAGCCGCCTTATCAGCCGGAGCTGGAGAATATGCGGAAGGCCTTCGACGGCAAGATTCCCACGTTTGTGCACACGTATGAGGGCTGGGGCGTGATGCAGACGATTCGCATGCTCCACGACGAGTACCAGTTGAAGACGACCGCCACGCATACGGCCGGCGGCGGATACGCCGTAGGCCACGAGGCGGGCAGGCGGGAGAATGTCTACGTCAATATCGGTCCTCGCCTGCTTGATTTCTCCTGGGGCGCCGAATACGACGGGCGAATTCACGGGATGGGTCCCGAGTACTACAGTCGGGGCGTAAGGAATCTGTCGATCAACACCGACGCGGTCGGCTGGTCGCACTGGATTGCCCCGCAGGAGGAACTCTTCTTCCAGGCCGCCATGTCGGCGCGTCTGGGTCTCGACGATTTGACGGCGATGAAGGCTATCACCATCAATACCGCCAGGGCTCTTGGCGTCGACGATCGCGTCGGTTCGCTCGAAGTCGGGAAGGATGCCGACATCGTTATCAAGAAGGGTACGCTGCTCGATGTCACCTGCCCCGTGGATATGGTTCTGATCGACGGCAGAATCGTCTACCGGCGAGAAGGCGCCGGCGTGGTCGTTCGAGAGAAGACTTCGACAGCAGATCAGAAGGAATCGCAGTCATGACCGATACCAGAAGATCCATCGTTTCTCGCGTGTTCCCGGCTGTCGCGTTTGCGCTTGCAGGCGTGTGTCTCATCCGAGCGGAAGCACGTGCCTACGCGCGTCCAGACGTGTCATCCGGCGCAGGGGCAGCGGAGCCGATCATCGCGATCAAGGCTGACCATATCGACACGGTCGCCAACGGCGTTGTCGAAAACGGCGTGATTCTGATTCGTGGCACAAAGATCATGGAAATCGGGACTGACGTGGAGATCCCGAGGACCGCCCGGGTCATCGATGCAAGTGACAAGACCATCTTTCCGGGCTTGGTTAGTCCCGTATCCGTCATCGGTCTGTCCGGCCCGCAACGGGGCAACGCCGTGTCGCATCCCAACTATCGCGTTGCGGATGAGTTGTACCCCCATCAGCATGAGTATGCGAGGGCCCTCCAGGCCGGTTTTACCACGCTTGGTCTCGTTCCAAGGGGCCAGGGCATTACCGGGCGGGGCGCCGTCATCAAACCGGTCGGCTCGTCGCGCAAAGAGATGCTCGTCGTCGAAACGGGGATTCTCTGGATCGATTTCCGGGCGAGTGACAAGATGAAGGGACTCGTCAAAAGGGCCCTCGAATCGGCGAAAGGCAAGAAGGCCTCCGAAGACCCCGCAGTTGCGCCCCTGATCGAAGCTGTGCAGGGTGAGATCCCGACGTTTCTGTCCTGCGCGCGGGCGGCCGATACGGTGCATCTGTTCGAGTTGATCAAGGGTTACGACAAGATGAAACCGGTGCTCGTTGCCGGGTATGAGAACTACCGTATCGCCGACCGTCTTGCAGAACGCAAGCATCCGGTCGTCCTTGCCGCCTCGATCGAGTTCGAGGAATTCACCCGCAATCGCCTGAACGTGCCGGATATGCTCAGCGAGGCCGGCGTCAAGATCGCCTGCATGCCCGCATCGGCGGGCATTGAGGATCACGAGGACTTCCGGCGGCAGATGGCGGAATTGGTCAAGTATGGTCTGAGCCCGAAGGCGGCCCGGAAAGCCATGACCCTCCATCCGGCCGAGGCCCTCGGTGTCGATTATCGCGTGGGAAGTCTTGAGAAGGGCAAGGACGCCAATCTGCTGATCCTCGACGGCGACGTGCTCGATATGATGACCGTCATCCACAAGATCATGATCGAGGGCAAAATCGTATACGAGAATCCCTGGGGGAAAACCCAATGAGGATGGAAGACCGTAGCGAGGCAATTCGCATGATTCGTCATATGAGGTTGAGCATCTGTAGGTGGTCCACGTTTCTGGTGGTGATCGCGTTGAGCGCAGGCGCTGTTCAGACGTCGTCCGCGAAGGAGGAAATCACCGCCATCAAGGGCGGCGATCTCTACACGATCACAAGCGGAATCATCCGGAACGGAACCATTCTCATTAGGGATGGGAAGATATGGAAGCTCGGCCAGAATCTTGACGTGCCCAAGGATGCGAAAGTCATCGATGCCGGCGGTAAGGTGGTGATGCCGGGCCTCGTGGCGGCGTCAACGCTGTACATGCCGGCGGCCGGCTTTGCCCCGGATAAGGTCGGCGACTCGCTCGATCCGTTCAACTACAGCATCTCACTGGCTTTGGCCTCCGGTGTCACTTCGATCTTTCTGCAAGGGCGTGGTCCCTCCGGCCGCGATCCGATCGGCGGAACGAATGCCGTGATCAAACCTACGTACGGCGATCTCGATAGTATGCTTGTGGCCGAGCCCGTGGCGGAGAATGCGAACATTGGGAGCGGCCGGTGGATGCAGAGGACCGATTTCATTCTGAAGATGCGCCAGGCAAAGGACTATCTGCGCCGGCTCGCCGACCATGAGAAGGCCAAGGCCAAGAACGAGAAAGCCGAAGCTCCCAAGAAGCCCTCCGGCATCGACCCGTACCTGCGTCTGCTGCGATCTGAGACGCCCCTGCGGCTGACAGCGATGACCGCCAGCGAGATTCTCAAGGCGCTGGAGCTTGTGGATGAATTTCCGTTCCGGCTCATTCTCGAGGATACGCTCGAAGCCTGGACCGTAGCCGAGGAGATTGCGGCAAGAGACGTGGCGGTGATCGTTACACCGCGTGCGAAGCAGCGGCCGAACGAATGGATTTCGCACCCTTCCGGCTCGAACGTGGAGAATGCCGCCATACTGAAGAAGGCCGGGGTAAAGTTCGCCATCATCCCCGCAACGCCGTACTTCGCGCTGTGGGGCGTCGCCGGGCGTGACCTGATGACCCTGCCTATGGAGGCGGCCTTTGCCGTCAGCGGTGGCCTCGATGAGCAAACCGCTCTGGAGGCCATCACCATCACCGCAGCGGAGATCCTCGGCATCGACAACCGCGTCGGGAGTCTCCAGGAGGGCAAGGATGCCGACGTAATCGTGCTGGACGGGCATCCCTTCCACTACAACACGTTCGTCGAGTTGACCTTCGTCAACGGAAAGCTCTTGTACGAAAAGAGCAAATCCACGTACTTTTCGCACATCAGAGACTACGACGGCAAAGCGAACGGGCCGTCTCTCGACGCGCCGCCCGAGCACTCGCCGTTGAGACCGGATATGACGGAGCAAGAGCCGCTCTGATGATCTCCGGCGCGGATGAAGCGGACGGTCCTACTCGATGCCGTACTGTTTGAGTTTGCGGTACAGGGTGGTGCGGCCGATGCCGAGTGACTCTGCGGCCTTCTCGCGGTTGCCGGTTGTTCTTTGGAGCGCCTCGTGAATCGCCTCTCTCTCCGCTTTTTCGATGGCTTCCGCGATGTGTTCTCCCAGTGCGGAGGATTTGGGCGAAGTCGGCTCCCCGAGCGGTCTGGCCGTACCTTTGTGGATCCGCTCCGGCAGAGTCTCCGGGGCGAGAGTCGCATTCGCGGAGATCGTCATGGCACTGTAGATGCAGTTCTGCAACTCCCGCACGTTGCCGGGCCACTCGTAACGTGTCAACAGTTCCATGGTTTGCGCCGGAATGACGGGATGGTCGATTCCGAGCGACCCCGTGTACTTGTCCACGAAATGGTCCACAAGCAGCGGGATGTCTTCCTTCCGCTCTCGCAGCGGACAGACCGTCAAGCTCAGAACGTGCAGCCGCCAGAACAGGTCCTCGCGGAACTTGCCTTCGGCCATCGAGGCCGCCAGGTCCCGGTTCGTCGCCGCGATGACGCGGACGTCCACTTTGATGGGCTCATTGCCACCGATCCGGCAGAAAATCCCCTCTTCGATCACGCGCAACAGCTTGACCTGCGCTTCGAGCGTCAGCTCTCCGACCTCGTCGAGAAACAGCGTGCCCCCATCGGCTTCCTCGAATTTGCCTCTCCTGAGCTTCGTGGCGCCGGTGAAGGATCCCGCCTCATGGCCGAAGAACTCGCTCTCGATCAGGCTGGCGGGAATAGCCCCGCAGTTGACGACGACGAACGGCCCTGCCTTGCGCCGGCCGGCTTGGTGAATGGCCCGTACGATAAGTTCCTTGCCCGTCCCGCTCTCCCCAGACACCAGCACGGTCCCGTCCGTCGCGGCGAATTTGCGCATCAGCGCGAACGTCGACTTCATTCGGTCTGAGGTGCCGATGATGCTGTCAAACGCGTATGCTTGCTCGAGCTGGCTCTCCAGTTCTCTGACCCGTCGTCTGAGCGTCACGAGCTCGACGGCCCGCGCGAGCAGCGCGAGCAGCTCGTCGTTGTCGAAGGGCTTTTCGATGTAGTCGAACGCCCCTTTCTTCATCGCGTCCACGGCCGAGCGGACCTGGCCATGCGCGGTCATGATGATGGTCTTGCAGTCCGCCCCGAATCGCCTGCCCAGCTCTTCCAGGACCGTCAGTCCATCGATGCCCGGCATCCTCAGGTCCATCAACACCACCTCCGGCAGGAATTCCGGATACACCTCCAGGCACGATTCCCCCGAGGGGCTCACCTCGACCGCATATCCGTGTTTCGTCAGCAACGCCGAGAGAATGGACCGAATCCCAGCTTCGTCGTCGACGACAAGGACTTTCGACTTCCTCATAGTGTGTACCTCTTGCTGTCGGCTTATTCCGACAGGAGAAGGACCTTCACGCTCGTTCCGCCTGCTTCGGCGCCCTCAATCCAGATCTCTCCATCATATCGTCTCACGATACTGCGGCAGATCGGCAGCCCGAGCCCGGTACCCCCGGCCTTGGTCGTGAAGAACGGGTCAAACACTTTCTCACGCAGTGCCTCCGGGACACCCGGGCCCTGATCGGAAACGTCGATGAGAACTCTATCTTTGGCCGAGCCTCCGGATCGCACGGCCTGATCCAGGCACCGCGCCTGGATGCGAAGGATGCCGCCGTCGGGCATGGCCTGCAGACCGTTCATCAGGATGTTGAGCAGCACCTGTCGCAACTCGCCCGGGTCAACGAACAGCTTCGGCAACTCCTCGGCGCAAGCCACCTCGAGCTGAACGTTCTGGCTTCGGGCTCGCGCGCCGATGAAAGCGACGCACTTCTCGATTTCCTGGGTCAGCTCGACCGCCACCGGCCGGCTCTCTCCCGGCCGGGCCAGCGACAGGAGGTTGCCCACAATCCCATTGAGCCGATCCACTTCATCAAGAATGGTCTTCCCGAGTTTCCGCCGTTCGGAGTCGTCCTCGAACTCGTCGGCCAGGAACTGCATGGTGCTGCGAATGGCCGCCAGCGGATTGCGCAGCTCATGGGCGATGCCCGCGGCGAACTGTCCCATGGTGGCCAGTTGCTCGGCCCGGTACATCCGCTCGTTCTGGCGCAGACGTTCCTTGAACAGCAGGGCGTTTTCGAACGCCAGTCCCGCCTGTTTGCTGAGGACCCGCAGATTCCCGAGCTGCCCCCGGGTCACCGGCCCCTCCTCGAGACGCAGAAACACCAGGCCGATGAGGCGGTCCATCGAGATCAGAGGGAAAGCCAGCCGTATCCCGTGATCCAGGAAGGCCTGCAACTCTTCCCCAAGGTACTGCGTTACCGGATTGCGCTCGTCAAACAGCAGGATTTCCCGGTTGACGCGAAACCAGTTTGCCGTCCGGCTGTCCGCCGGAATATCGGGGAGATCGCCCAAGTCTCCTGCGGCGGATTCCACCGGACTGAAACCAGTGAAGGTTCTCTTGGCGCCGCCGTTCGCCAAGTACACGACGGCGTGCTCGACGGCCATGAACTGTTTGAGCTTGCCGCGCAGATTGTGCGTAAGTTGCTCGGGGTCGACGATGAGCAGCAGTCCATCTTCAAACTCAATCAGCGGATCATCGTCCTGATGCCGCCTGCGGAGCAATTTGCTCATGCCCTTCCACATACAGAGCTCCCGGACGAGATAAACGACTTGTCACTCTCAAGTGCCGCACCCGATTATAGAAAGCCGCGGCGTGCGACGCCAGGCTGCTCTCTTGCCAATCATTCTCTCCTGCTCATGGGGATAACCTTCACGATTATGACCTCCCCGGGAGTGTGCCGTCAAGTGTGAAGGAGAAAAGGCGGTGGGCTCACGGGCCTGTGTGGCTTTATCGACCATCCGCCATTGTCACCTTTCACCGCATGGTATCGCCGTGCGCCGTTCGCACGTTCCATGAAGAGACTTGACAGCGTCACGCCGTTGCGCCTACCGTTGGGTATTTCCCGATGGCGTCGAAGTCTCGCCACATAGGGCCGATTTGGGTCTGTTAGGATTGCCGTGATTGACCGATTCCAGGACAGGAGCGAACTCATGAAACGACGGGATTTTCTTGCGGGTGCAGCGCTCGGCGTGACCGCCATGGCTGCAGCCGGGCCCCGCGATAATGACGTCAAGGGCACCAAGTACCGGGTCGCGATCATCGGTAGAACGGGCAAGGGCAACTACGGTCACGGGCTGGACGTGGTGTGGAACGAGATCGAGCAGGCTGAAGTGGTGGCCGTGGCGGACCCGGACCCGGAAGGCCGGGCGGCAGCCGCCCGGCGAGTCAAGGCGCCGAGGACGTACGCGGATTATCGCGAGATGCTCGACAGGGAACGACCTCAGATCGTGAGCGTGGCCCCTCGCTGGCTGGACTGCCATCGCGACATGATGCTGGCCTGTGCGCAGTATGGCTGCCATGTTTTCCTGGAGAAGCCGATGTGTCAGGACCTCGAACGGGCGGACGAGATGATTGCCGCCCTGGAAGAGCGCGACCTGAAGGCGGCCATCGCTCATCAGACTCGTTATAGCCCGGCCCTAGCCCACGCGAAGGAAGCAATCGCCGACGGATTGCTCGGGGACGTCCTTGAGTTGCGCGGCCGGGGCAAGGAGGATCGCCGCAGCGGCGGCGAAGATCTCATGGTGCTCGGCACGCACGTCATGGACTTGATGCGTTTCTTCGCGGGCGATCCGCAGTGGTGCTTCGCACAAGTGAGAGACGATGGACGGCCCGTCACGAGCAGCGACATCCGCGACGGCGCGGAAGGGATAGGGCCTCTTGCCGGGGACGAGATCCATGCCATGTATCGGTTCGGCGGCACGACGATGGGCTACTTCTCCACCCACCCGGCCCGACACGGCGTGGCCGGCCGATACGGCTTGCAGGTCTACGGCAGCAAGGGAATCCTCACGACGACCATGGGGGCCGTGCCGGAGGTCTGGTATGTCGAGGACCCATCGTGGCAGCCTGGACGCAGCAAGGCTCGGTGGAAACGGATATCCAGCGATGGGATCGATCGGCCGGAGCCGCTGAGTGATCCTCGCCACGCTTACGGCAATCGCCTGATCGCACTCGACCTGATCCGGGCCATTGAGACCGGCAGCCGGCCCAGAGGCAGCATCTACGACGGGCGTGCGGCACTGGAGATGATCCTGGCTGCGTACGAATCGCACCGGCTGAAAGCACCGGTCCGATTGCCGGTCCAGAACCGTAGGCATCCGTTGAGGATGCTGTCGTCATGAGGATGGTTTCCGCCGGCGTGGCGGGGCCAACAGTCGAACAGACGTGCTATAGCTGGGGAGATGCGTCATGAATGTCGGATGGCCGGGAATTGCTCTGATGCTTTCGATGGTGTGTACCAGCCTTCCTTGCGTGCAGGCGGCCGAGGGTTCCCGAACGCGCGGTATTGTGTCTGGCGTACCCGATCACGATGTGCGCCGGTTCGGCGCCGTCGGGGACGGCGAGGCCGACGACACGCGGGCGATTCAGAAGGCGGTCGATTCGAATGGCGGCGTGGTCCGGCTGCCGAAAGGCGTATACCGCATTTCAAAACCGATCCGGATCGACCTCGACCGGGTTGGCTACACATCCATCGAGGGCGGGGGCGTGGCGAAGATCCTCATGGCCGGCCCCGGGCCCGCCTTGCGGTTTTTCGGCACACACCGCAAGTCCGCCGATCCGGAGGGCTTCTCGGCGGTCGTCTGGGAACGGCAGCGTATGCCGCTTGTGGACGGCGTGGCCATTGAAGGCGACCATCCCGACGCCGTCGGCATCGAGGCCGACGGGACCATGCAGTTGACTCTCACTAGGCTTCATGTCCGCAATGTGCTACACGCCATCCATTTGGTGGGGAACAATCGCAACGTGATCGTTTCTGATTGTCACTTCTACGAGAACCGCGGCGTCGGCATCTTCTATGACGACGTCAACTTGCACCAGTCGAATATCACCGGTTGCCATATCAGTTACAACGACCGCGGCGGCATCGTATCCCGCGCCGGCAACGTCCGCAACATTCACATCACCGGCTGTGATGTTGAAAGCAACATGAGCCCCCGGACGGCGCCGACCGCCAACGTCCTGATCGACTGCACGGGCAGCAACTACGGCACCGGTGAGGTGGCCATTACCGGATGCACGATTCAGCACAACAACGTCTCGCCGGACTCGGCGAATATCCGCATCATTGGCCGAAGCCGACCCAGCCGGGAACTCGATGTTGTCCGCGAGGGCAATGTGACAATCACCGGCAATGTCCTGAGCGACGTCAAGGTGAACGTTCATCTGAAGGACTGCCGGGGCGTGACGCTCACCGGCAATACCTTCTGGATGGGCTTCACGCACAATCTGCTCATCGAGGACTGTTCGAATATCATCATCGGCCCCAACAACTTCGATCGAAACCCTCGATACAATTATGGCAACAGCCTTGAGGCCACCAACAGCCTGGTCATCCGCAATAGCGAGGACTGCACTCTCTCCGGACTGCACGTTACCAACGTGTGGCGCGACTCGGCGGGTCTGCTGATTGACAGTTGCAGGCGGATGAACATCACCAATTGCACGATCCTCGATTGTGATAACATCGGCCTGTGGCTCAAGAATGTGGAGAAGACCCGCGTATCGGACTGCCTGATCCGCGACGACCGCGTCGACGCCGCGTCGTCTTCCCTGCGGATTACCGGGGGCAGGGGCAATATGGTCGTGAATAACCTGCTGGGAACGGCGCCGGATATCGCAACCGACGCCGCACACGTGTCCGGGAACGTACATCCGTAGCCTCGTCCCAACCGTTCCGACGAGGCTGCGATAACATGGGGCCTTTCTCTGGTTGAATGTGGCTCACTCGGGCGGTATCATATCAAGGCCAGTGTCATGTAGCCTTGGAAAATCCAAACTCTGGAAAGGGCCATACGATGAGCTACACTCCGAGCTATCTGGATGCCAATCGCTCGTCGAGCGAACGTTCTCTCACGCGCCGCCACGTGCTTGGGGCCGCAGCGGCGGCAATCGGTACGGCGGCGCTTCCACAGGCCGTGCGGGGCCAGACCGGCAGGGTCGTGAAGAACGGGCGTATCAAGCAGTCCATCTGCGGCGGGTGTCTGCGCAAGGCCGGGTTGGACCGGGAGCAAACGGCCAAGCTGCTGGTTGAGATGGGGCTTGTCGGCCGCGACCTGGTCGGGAGACGTGACTGGCCCACCCTGAAGAAGCACGGCCTCGTCGCGACGATGGTGCCGGGCGCCGGATCGATCAAGAACGGACTCAACAACAAGTCGATGCACTCCAAGTTCCTTGAGGATTTCAAGACGAATATCCCGGCCGCGGCGGAATACAAATGGCCGAACGTGATCTGCATGGCCGGCGACCGGAAGGGAATCAGCGACGAGGAGGGCATGGGCAACTGCCACACCATCCTCAAGGAGGCGGTCAAGATCGCCGAAGACCACGGCGTGACCATCTGCATGGAGCTGCTCAACAGCAAGGTGAACCACCCCGGTTACATGTGCGACAAATCCGAATGGGGCTTCGAGTTGTGCCGACGTGTAAATTCGCCTCGTTTCAAGCTGCTGTACGACATCTACCACATGCAAATCATGGAGGGCGACCTGATCGCCACGATTCGCAAGAACATTCAGCACATCGGCCACTTTCATACCGCCGGTGTTCCCGGCCGGCACGAGCTCGACGAGAACCAGGAGATCTACTATCCCGCCGTCATGCGCGCGATCGTCGACGCCGGCTACGAGGGCTACGTCGCTCATGAGTACAGCCCCGTGCGCGACCCGCTGGAGTCGCTCGTCCAGGCCGTCAAGACCTGTGATGTATAGCAGACCGGCAACCTCACGAGGATCGGTCTATGATATAATGTCGAGTGATGGCCTTCTGGGGGTTCCATGCAATCCGGAAACCCTCCGAAACGTCTGAACAAGCAGGGCCTGTCGTGTCGGCAGGTTCTGCCGGGTTTCCGATGGTGTGAGGTATGATGAAGAAGTCGTTCATTTGGGCAGTTCTCTTCCTGACGGCTGCGGCCTTCGCGGCGCCCAGGGGCGTGGCGGGCCCGTTCGAGAAGGGGGCTGTCCCGAGACCTCGTGGGCGGATCGACGAATTGGTCCATGCCCGGTGGGAACAGTTGGGCATTCAGCCCGCGCATCTTTGCTCCGATGCCGTATTTGTCCGCCGGGCCTATCTGGACGTGATCGGCACCCTGCCCACGGCCCAGGAAGCGAGGACCTTCCTGTCGGACCGCGACCCGAACAAGCGAAGCATCTTGGTGGACCGTTTGCTGGAGCGCGAGGAGTTCGCCGACTACTGGGCGATGAAATGGAGCGACCTGCTGCGGGTCAAGTCGGAGTTCCCCATCAATCTATGGCCCAACGCGGTGCAGGCGTATCATCGTTGGATTCGGACCAGCATCCGCGACAACGTGCCCTATGACCGGTTCGTTCGCGAGATGCTCACGGCCAGCGGCAGCAATTTCCGCGTGCCCCAGGTCAACTTCTACCGCGCCGTCCAGGGCACGGAGCCGCCGGTCCTCGCGCAGGCCGTGGCGCTGACCTTCATGGGCGAGCGGGCGCAGAACTGGCCGAAAGAACGATTGTCCGGCATGGCGGCGTTTTTCGCACAACTCGGCTACAAGTCCACGCGCGAGTGGAAGGAGGAGATCGTCTTCTTCGATCCGAACAAGGCCGGCGAGAGTCCGATTCGGGCGGTCTTCCCGGATGGGACGCCCGCAAGGCTCACTCCGGACCGGGACCCGCGCGAGGTTTTCGCCGATTGGCTGATTGCCCCGGAGAATCCCTGGTTCGCGCGCAACATCGTGAACCGCATCTGGTCGTGGCTGCTCGGGCGCGGCGTCATTCACGAGCCGGACGATATCCGGCCCGACAATCCGCCCAGCAATCCCGACCTGTTGGCGTACCTGGAGCGGGAGTTGATCGCAGCACGCTACGACTTGAAGCGTATCTACCGGCTGATCCTGAACTCGAATACCTACCAGCTCTCCAGCATCCCGCAAAGCGAACATCCGGAGGCCGCGAGCCGTTTCGCGTACTATCCGCTCCGTCGGCTGGAGGCGGAAGTGCTGATTGACGCCCTCAACCAGATCACCGGGACGACCGAGAAGTATTCGAGCGCCATTCCGGAACCGTTCACCTTCATCCCGGAAGACCAACGTTCGATCGCTCTGGCGGATGGTAGCATCACGAGTTCTTTCCTGGAGATGTTCGGTCGCCCGGCTCGTGACACTGGCTTGGAGTCGGAGCGCAACAATCGCCCCACGGCGGCGCGGCGGCTGCACTTGTTGAATTCGAGCCACGTCCAGCGCAAGATCGAGCGCAGTCGCAAGCTCCAAGCCCTGATGCGATACAGGAAAGGCAATCCGCGAGCGACCGTCAACGGGCTCTACCTGACGATTCTCTCCCGTTTCCCGACGGCCGACGAATTACAGATCGTCTCGGCGTATGCCCAATCCGGCGCGAAAGGTCGGGAAGCAGCCGTGGACCTTGCCTGGGCCTTGGTCAATAGCGCGGAGTTTCTTTACCGGCATTGATCCGCAAGAAGAGAAAGGCTGACCGTGAACCTCGATACAAAGATCTCGCGACGCGACATCATGCACCGCAGTCTCTGCGGCGCCGCCGGGTGTCTGCTGGCCCCTCGCCTATGCAGTCCCGTGCGAGCCGAGGCGCGGCCGGCCAGGGCCAAGGCGGTCATCCAGATCTGGATGTGGGGCGGCCCGGCTCACCTCGACACGTTCGACCCAAAGCCGGACGCCGGCAATGACTATTGCGGCCCCCTGAATCAGCCGATCCCCACGAATGTGGACGGGATCGTCATCGGCGAGCTGCTTCCGCTGCTGGCCAAGCAGGCGGACAAATACTCCATCATCCGCAGCATGACGCACGGCGTGAACGCCCACGAGACGGCCTCCTACAGGGTCCAGACCGGGCGCATGCCGGGCGACGGGCAAGTCTACCCGTGCGTCGGCGCGGTCGTCTCGCTGTTCAAGGGCTACGACGCCGGATACACCGGCCTGATTCCTCCCTACATCGTGCTGACCACTCTGCAGGGACGATTCTCCGAGGCCGGCTTCCTGGGGTCGCGCTGCAAGCCCTTTGCCACCGGCGGCGACCCAGCCAAGACCCCGTTCGTCGTGGAGGGCGTCGTCGCGCAGGGCATCTCCCGCAAGCGACAGCAGAACCGTCGCGATTTCCTCCAGAAACTGAACACGCTGAAACACGCGATGAAGGATGACCCGCAGTTGGCGGCTTCGGAGCAGTGCGAAAAGCAAGCGTACGATCTGATCCTGGGCGAGGGGGCCAAGGTGTTCGATCTGTCGCAGGAGACGGACGAGCTGAGGGGGCAATACGGCCGCAATACGTTCGGGCAATCCTGCCTGATGGCGCGGCGACTCGTCGAGCGCGGCGTGCCGTACGTCACCATCAACTACAAAGGCTGGGATACACACAAACAACACTTTCAAACCATGCGTCGCAAACTCCCGGAGATGGATCGCGGCATGGCGACCCTGCTGCAGGACTTGTCGGACCGCGGATTGCTCGACAGCACCATCGTCTGGTGGGGCGGCGAGTTCGGCCGGACGCCCAAGATCCTGTGGGATGCGCCCTGGAACGGGGGACGCAACCACCACGGCAAGGTCTTCTCCACCGTCGTGGCCGGCGGCGGATTCAAAGGCGGCCGCGTCGTCGGAGCCTCCGACGAAAAAGGCGAAGAAGTGAAGGAGCGTCCCGTGTATCCGGTTGACCTGATCGGCAGCATGTACGAATTGCTCGGCATCGACACCGAAGCAACCTTGCCCCATCCTCAGGGCCTGACGGTTCGCGTACTGCCATCGGCCACGGAGGCTGCGGAGACGGGTGGGCGTCTGAAAGAGATCATGTAGGCACTGGAGCGCGTGATGAGTCCATCCCAACGGTTTATGATTGTGTGCCTTGCGCTGTGCCTCGCACACGCGCCCGCGGCGATGGCGCAGAGGCAACCGCACATTGGCTATGTCTATCCGGCCGGTGGCGCGCCGAGCACTACGTTTCAGGTCACCATCGGCGGGCAGTATCTGGACGGCGTGCGCAACGTGCATGTCTCCGGTGACGGTGTCGAAGTCGCGGTCGTCAAACACACCAAGCCTCTCACGCAAAAACAGGCCAACGAGTTGAGACAGAAACTGCGGGAACTACAAAAGAAGAAGGGGGATCCCGAGGCTGCGAAAGAGATCGCGGAACTCAGGGCCAAGCTCGCCAAGTTCAACAGAGACGCCAATCCCGCGATCGCCGAGACCGTCGCCGTCGAGGTCACGGTGGCTGACGGCGTCGAGCCCGGAGAGCGAGAGCTGCGATTGGAAACGCCGGCCGCCTTGTCGAACCCGCTCGTGTTCTGCGTCGGTCAATTGTCGGAGGTTTCCGAGGAGGAACCGAAGAACAGCGCAGCCGGAGCGGCCATGAACGTCACGCTGCCGGCTGTCGTCAACGGCCAGATCCTGCCCGGTGACGTCGATCGATTTCGCTTTCAGGCCCGTCGCGGACAGAAGTTGGTGGCGGCAGCCCACGCGCGGGAATTGATCCCGTATCTGGCCGACGCCGTCCCGGGTTGGTTTCAGGCCACGCTGACGCTCTACGACGCAGAGGGAGAGGAAATCGCCTACGCCGACGACTACCGGTACCACCCCGACCCAGTCCTGCACTACGAGGTCCCCGAAGACGGCGAATACGTGATCGAGATTCGAGACGCCATCTACCGCGGGCGCGAGGATTTCGTGTATCGTCTCTCCCTGGGCGAGTTGCCGTTCGTGACGAGTATCTTCCCGCTGGGCGGTCCGGCCGGCACGAGAACAACCGTCGAGATTGAGGGCTGGAACCTGCCGGCGGCTAAGCTCAAACCCGACATCCGCGAGCCCGGAATCCATCCCCTTTCCGTGCGCGAGGGGACACGCGTCTCTAATCGCGTGCCGTTTGCCGTGGACACGTTGCCGGAGCGCGTGGAACGGGAGCCCAACAACGAGCCAGAGGATGCCCAATCGGTCACGCTTCCACTCATTGTGAATGGCCGGATCGATCCGCCGGGTGACTGGGACGCGTTCTGTTTCGAAGGCCGCGCGGGTGACGAGGTCGTCGCGGAAGTTCATGCGCGCCGATTGAATTCGCCCGTGGACTCCGTGCTCAAGCTGATCGACCCCGCGGGGCGGCAACTGGCGTTCAATGACGATCACGAGGACAAGTCCGCCGGGCTGACCACGCATCATGCGGATTCCTGGCTCCTCGCCACGCTTCCTGCGGACGGCACCTACTGCCTCCACATGGGCGACGCCCAGCACAAGGGCGGTCCGGCCTATGCCTATCGCCTTCGCCTCAGCCCGCCCCGGCCCGATTTCGAGCTGCGCATCGTGCCCTCCAGCATCAGCGCCCGGACCGGCATGACCCTTCCCGTCACGGTATACGCGATCCGCAAGGACGGATTTGCCGGCGATATCGCAATGGCGTTGAAGGACGCCCCGGATGGATTCGAATTGAGCGGCTGGCTGCCGGCCGGGCAGGACCAGGCGCAGCTTACACTCACCGTCCCGCCGAGACCGACGGAGGAGCCGGTGAGTCTGCGCATGGAAGGCCACGCCACAATTGACGGACGCCAGGTCACCCGTTCGGCCGTACCGGCCGACGATCTCATGCAGGCCTTCTTCTACCGCCATCTCGTTCCCGCCGGCGATTTCACGGTCGTCGTGACAGGGCCGCAGCGGCGCATGGCCCCGGTGAGAATCCTCGACGACACTCCCATCCGCATCCCGTCCCACGGCACGGCTCGCGTCCGAATCGCCGGACGCAGGGGCCTATTCGCGAACGAGGTCCAGTTCGACATCAGCGAGCCGCCCGAGGGAATCGCCATCCGCAGCGCCGCCCCGAATCGCCGGGGCCTGGAACTCGTCCTGCGAAGCGACGCCGAAATGAAACCCGGCGCGAAGGGAAACCTGATCGTCAACGCCTTCACGATGAGGGCCCGCACACGCCCGGACGGCAAGCCGCAAGGGAACAAGCGTCGCGTATCCCTGGGCGTCCTGCCCGCCATCCCCTTCGAAATCACCGAGCCTTAGCCCCACCCCCGCGAGCGTCATTTCCCTTTCCGCCGCGGGAAACTCGAAGCACGAAATCCGAAACAAACCCGAATCTCAAATGACACAAGATGTGAAGACAGGCCAAGCCTGCCTTTATAGTCTCATCCGGTGCCGGCCGCCTTGTTCCTCTTGCGATCCCTCGCCTGCCGTCTGCGGCGGACGGCTCGTGGGGCTTCTTGCTTGTGAATCCGCAGATCGCGTGGTAGAATGAATCCGCTTTTGTGAGGAGCGAAGGATGGCAAAGAAGGAAAGAAAACTCGAACGGCTGTCCGCAGACCAGATAGGCAGGCTACCGCACTGGGCGCAGGTGGCCTTTGCGGCCCGCTGTGCAAGCCGCTGCCGTCGCGTACAGGAGGACCGACTACAAAGGTACACGGCAAACGCGGGATCCAAGGAGTACTGAGCGATGAACAGGCGCTATGCTTTTACCCTGATTGAGCTATTGGTTGTCATTGCCATCATTGCTTTGCTGCTGGCCATTCTGATACCCGCTTTGAGCAGGGTGCGGGAACAAACCAAGAGAGTTGTATGCTCCTCTCAGCTCAGACAGCAGACGCTGGCAATGGTATGCTACACAGAGAACTATGACGGCAAAGTCATGGGAGTGGGCGGTCCCGGCAAGCCCTATTGGTTCCATTTGATCGCACCGTTTCTCGGGGACAAGCAATACGAGACCGATCCGCAAGCCGCCTTCGAAGGTGTCATGCAAGTCATCATTTGTCCGTCGGTGAGAGAACGGGCCGATGGCGAATCCTTGCAGCGGGGCACCGCCATTCGGTCCTGGGCCTTCTGGTGGGGTGGCGTGGGTGAAAGCTATGCCGAAGGGAGCTACACGATCAATTCATGGCTTCAGCCGACCGGGTATTATCAAGTGGCTGTGAGCGATCCGGCTTACGACCGTTATTACCAGAGATTCTCCGATGCTCGGCCGGAGGTTCCTTTGTTTGGTGATGGGATGTGGGTCGACGCGTGGCCCATGAGTACCGATCCGCCCCCGTCCAACTCATTCGACGGCGATGGCGGCGAGGTCGCCAGTATGCACAGATATTGTATCGCCCGACACCGTCGTACCATCAACCTGAGTTACGTCGATACGCACGTCGGCGTCATAGAGTTGGAGGAGTTGTGGCAGCAGTACTGGCATCGCGGATACGAACCCCGATACGATGTTGTCGTGCCGGACTGATGCCGTTCGACGGCAACTGATACAGACTCATGGCAAATCTGTCGTGACATGCGGGAGCTACTGATGGCAGCGAAGCGAATGTGTGTCGGTCGCCGGGAGGAGTCGGAGCAATTCGCCCAGATCCTCGCTGAGAAGGGATAAGAGGCCGAGGCAGGCAGATGGCAGAAGCCTACAAGCCTCCGCGTGGTTTCGCTTTCTCCAAGCATTTTCACGCTGGCACCATGGTACTGTGCAAACGGTGAAGCGTCAGCGGCCGGGATCGGTGGGCTTTGCGGACGCCGAACTCAGGATGGATGCCTTTCGGTTAAATTGGCCCGGAGTTTCCATGTGAAGGGTGACAATTGGACAAGAAACGAATAGTGTATAGCTCGTGAAGGCCATGGAGGTACTTAAGGATGACGCATCATATGAACGACCATCAAACCCGTCGGCAGGTCTTGCAGGCCATTGGTATTGGGGCGACATCGGCCTTGTTGCCGTTGGGATTGACGGCCTGTAGTTCTACGGAAGAAGAGCGAGGGCGTAGGACTCGGTTTGAGGATGCGAAGAAGCATATTGTGACGTTGAGTTTCGATGATGGCTTCAGGAAGTCGAGCCTGAAGACGGCGGAGATCTATGAGAGGTACAACCTCTCGGCGTGCATCAATGTGATTGCCACCGCTCATCTGAAGGCCTTTGACCTTCCGAATGAGTACCATCAATCGCCGGCGGGCGACTTTGGCTTGTGGAATGAGTTGCAGGCCAGAGGTCATGAGATCATGCCTCATAGCTATAGACATGCCAATCTGAGCCAAATGCCCCTCTCGGAGGCGCAAGACCTTGTCCGACGTTGTTTCGATGTCTTCTCGGAGGAATTAGACGGCTTCGATCCTACGGAAGCGATATTCAACTTCCCGTACAACGCCTCTACGCCGGAGCTGGAAGCATGGCTGTCTACCCGCGTGAAGGCTTTCAGGACCGGCGGCGGCGCGATCAATCCTCTGCCCCACGCCGGGCAGATCAGGCTCACCTGCACGTCGTTCGGCCCCGCGAATATCGATGACCACTTGAACCGCCAGGTTGAGAGGCTGCTGTCAATGCCCTCCGGATGGCTCATTTACAATACCCACGGCCTGGACGACGAAGGCTGGGGGCCTGTGAGTTCGACATTCCTGGATGGACTGCTCGCTCGACTCGTGGAAATAGAGAGTGTCGCCGTCTTGCCTGCGGGAGAAGCGCTGTCTCTCATCTGATCCGAGCCAGACGCTCGCCTACCCTTGAGTCGCATCTTGCGAGATAGCTGGTTTCTCGCGGAGCACTCTTAACGACACATCTACCGGCCTAGGGGCAATCGTGTTCCTCAGAGGTTCAGGCCTTCCCGGATAACGCGGACCTCTTTGACCAGGAATGACGGACCGATATCGTGCGGCGGGACCTGCATCTCGTAGCCGCCCTGTTCGATCTTGTGGTCCGTGATGTCCAGCAGTGAAAAGGTCATTTCGATGACCGGGTCCTTGCCGGCTAGGGCCCGCCTGTTGATGCTCTTGAGCTTTCGCTTCACGCTGCCGCTCGCGGCGTAGAGAACCATCGGCTCGATACTCTTCTTGCCCGCCGCCGCTCCCGGAGAGGCACAGAGGCGAAAGTTCCCGTATCTTTCGGCCAGCGCCTCGGCCGTATCCAGCGGGATGACCGAGAGCAACGTGGTAAAATACAGGTCGCAGCCCTGCATCCCGCCGATAACCAGGAACGAATCCGTGAATTCGGGACCCGCGATGGTCGCTTGCAGCCTGTGGTTGCCTATCGCAATCGACAGGTCGTCTCCCGTCTGTGTGATCCCCGAGGCCCTGCTCTTTTGGGCTATGAAGTATATAGCGGCGACGGCCAGAATGACCGCGACAACAATGTGGGGCAGTTTCATCGTCCACCTCTCTTTCCGAGTCGTATTTCTCGGCGATCCGTCGTCTCAAGGCACGGCCCGCTCCCGTGGGCATGATACAGTCCGTCTATTTCTATATCGGTTGTCCCGGGCAGACCCTTTGCCCGAAAGACAGAATGAGTCTTCGGGGCGCGCTACCAATCGAGACGAATCCGGCCGCACTGTATACCGCTGGTCTTCGAGCCCCGACACTCATTATGGGCCCCTTTCCCGGCTTGCTGCGACCTTTCGACAATCACTCACGCGGCCCGAGGTAATCGTTCGTTCGGGGGCAGTAGTTTTGTTGGGGAGCGAGGGCGAATTTTGCTGGAAAACGATCCGGGTTTTGGTTAGAAGGAAACGCCAAACGGCCCTTTTTTCTCCAAAGAAAGGCAGGTGGATCATGATGAGACGTGGCTTGCAGTTTTCTGGTTACACGGCGACTGTGGCATGCGCCGTGATGATGCTTTGCTCATGCGATAGTACGGAGCGTTGGATGGGAGCCAAGGAGGCAAAGAGACCCATGGATATCAATGTAGAGTCGTTCGGCAAGACGCCGGAGGGGCAGGATGTGCGGCTGTACACGCTCGTTAACGCCAACGGGCTCACGGCCAAGGTCATGACCTATGGGGCGGCCGTGATCGCGCTGGAGGTGCCGGATAGAGAGGGCAAGCTCGGCGATATCGTCCTCGGATACGACCACTTGCAGGGCTATCTCGACAACAGCCCCTACTTCGGAGCGATTGTCGGTCGTTACGGCAATCGGATCGGCAAAGGCAGGTTCACACTCGACGGCGTCCTGTACGACAAACTGGCGATCAATAACGGCGAAAACCACCTCCACGGCGGGATCAAGGGCTTCGATAAAGTCGTCTGGGATGATGAACCGGTGTGGAAGCCCGATGCGGTCGGCGTGAAGCTCAGCTATTTGAGCAAGGATGGGGAAGAGGGGTATCCGGGCAACCTCAAGTCCACGGTTACGTATCTGCTCACGAACGACGATGAACTGCGGATCGACTATGAGGCCACGACGGACAAGGCCACGCCGGTCAATTTGACGCACCACGGGTACTTCAACCTGACCGGCGGTGAGCGCGACATCCTGGGCCACGTACTGATGCTCAATGCCGATAAGTTCACGCCCGTGGATGAGGGGCTCATCCCCACGGGTGAGCTGCGCCCGGTCAGAGGGACACCGATGGACTTCACGAAGGCGACGGCCATCGGTGCCCGCATCGACAAGGAAGACGAGCAGCTTGGATTCGGCGGCGGGTACGATCACAACTGGGCGCTTAACAAGGACGGCAAGCAGATGACACTGGCGGCCAAACTCTACGAGCCGACGACCGGGCGGGTGATGGAGGTCTGGACCATTGAGCCCGGGATTCAGTTCTACTCGGGCAATTTTCTCGATGGCACGATCACGGGCAAGGACGGCACGGTCTACCAGCATCGCTGGGCTTTCTGCCTGGAGACGCAGCACTACCCGGACTCGCCGAACCAGGGGAATTTCCCCTCCACGATCCTGCGGCCCGGCGAGAAGTACGAAACGACCACGGTGTACCGCTTCTCGACGAAATAGGCATCTGCCGGCGCAGGGAGGTGGTCTTGAGAGCCGGAACCGAAGATAGTCCGATGGGTGGTTTCTGAAGGGGCAGATCTATGCATATCTTGGCTGAGTCGGCCTTGGCGCCGCTGGATTGGGTGGTGATCGCGGGGTATTTCGGGGTGCTTCTGGGTC
>CBFDBY010000092.1:0-25447 GCA_965603165.1 uncultured Phycisphaerae bacterium | reverse complement strand
TACGCATCCTTCTCGATTCGAGCCCCGCAGGGAGCCGTGCATTGCTTGATGCTGTGCAGCAGGCAGGGCCGGAAGAACCGCCGCTTGGGATTGTCGGCCCCGATCTCCAGGCTGCACGTCCGAAAGCGGAAGATCTTCTGCATCTCCACGAGGACCGCCCGCAGGTCCCGGACGTTGGGGAACGGACCAAATAGGACGGTCCCCTTCTGTCGCGGCTTGCGAGTGATGTAGACGCCGGGGAAGTCCTCGCGCGTCGTGATCTCCAGGTATGGGAAGGTCTTGTCGTCGGTCAGATCCATGTTGTACGGCGGGCGAATGTCCTTGATCAGCCGGGCCTCCTTGAGCATCGCATCGACCTCGCTCTCGGTTTCGAGGAAATCCACGTGATCGACCCGGTTGACCATCTCCGCGATGTGCGGCCCCCGCGAGGCCTCCAGGTTGCTGCTCGGCTGAAAGTAGCTGGCCACCCGCGAGCGCAGGCTCTTCGCCTTGCCGATGTAGAGGACGACATCATCGGGGCCCTTCATGAAGTACAGCCCCGGCCCCGTCGGGAACTCCCGGACCTGCTCGCGAATCGTTTCGAGTTTACTGTTGGCCATTTCCGGTTTACGATATCCTGCGCGTACACACTACGTATCGGCCCAAAGGCCGGTCTCATTGTAGCTGGAAAATCGCAGGTCGTAAATTCAATGCCGCAGGCACGCCAGATCATTCACGTGGATATGGACGCGTTTTACGCCTCCGTGGAGCAGCTCGATCATCCGGAGCTGCGGGGCAAGGCCGTGATTGTCGGCGGCGATCCGAAGAGCCGAGGCGTGGTCAGCGCCGCCTCGTACGAGGCCCGCAAGTTCGGCGTCCACAGCGCCATGCCCACGGCCCAGGCGCTGCGATTGTGCCCGCACGCCGTGCTGCTGCCCGTCCGCATGGAGCGCTACGCGGAGGTCTCGCACGCGATCCACGCCATTTTCGAGCGGTACACGCCCCTCGTCGAGCCCATCTCGCTCGACGAAGCCTTTCTCGACGTGACCGACAGCACCAACCTGTTCGGGACCGCCGAGCAGATCGGCCGGGCCATCAAGAAGGAAATCAAAGGGCAGACCCATCTGACGGCTTCCGTCGGAATCGCGCCGAACAAATTCCTGGCCAAGCTGGCCTCCGACCTGAAAAAGCCCGACGGTTTCGTCGCCGTCACCGAGCAGAACAAGCAGCAGGTCCTCGATCCGCTTGGGGTCGGCAGAATCTGGGGCGTCGGCAAGGTTACGGAGAAGGCCCTGCGCGATCGCGGCATCCGAACCATCGGCGAGCTTCGACGCCGCACGCCGGGGGAACTCAAGGACATTGTGGGTAATACCGCCGGGGAGCTTCTGCGCCTGGCTCGCGGCGAGGATGATCGCCAGGTCGAGCCGGACCGACAGTGCAAAAGCCTTTCGAGCGAACAGACGTTCGCTGCGGATATCAGCGACGAGACCGTCCTACTGAGCGTTCTCCTCCAACAAGTCGAAGAAGTCGCCCAGCGGCTTCGCCGCCGGCAGCTCAAGGCAAAGACCATCACCTTGAAGCTGCGCTACGGCGACTTCCGAACGGTGACGCGCAGCGAGACGTTGAGCGAGCCGACCCACCTGACGAAGCCGCTATGGGAGACCGCCGAGCGTGTCTTCCGCCGGTGGCAGAGCCGCTCGGCCGGCGCGTTGCGTCTGCTGGGCTTCGGCGCCTCCGGCCTGGAGCCCGAGCACGCCGGCCAGCAATCCCTGTTCGCGAACCCCGACCGCGAGAGGCTCAAGCGATTGGATCAGGCCATGGACAAAATCCGCGACCGCTACGGCAAACGAGCCGTCCACCGGGGCACTTCAACAGACCCGCACGACCCTTAGTCGTAAATCGCAAGTCATGAATTGTAGATCCGCAGTCCTCTGGCGACACTGCGGATGTACGCGGCGGCCTTGTCGTACTCCTCTGCGTTCGGCAGATGCTCCAGCATCAAGGGCACGCCGGGGAAGCGGCTCAGCTCTTTCAGGAACACGGCGTAGTCCAGGCCGCCCAAGCCGGGGCGGACCTCGTTGAGATGCGTCGTCAGTTGCGGCTCCAGGAGAATATCCTTGGCGTGGCAGCTCTTGATGTGCGGGCCGAGTTTCTCGAAGCACTCGCGGATCAGCGCCGCGTTGCCGTAGTACCGCTGCGGGCTGCACACGAGGTTGACCGGGTCGAGGTGCACCGCGAATTGCTTGCGGTCGATCGCCCGGAACAGTTGCAGATATGAATCCGCCGAATCGGGATACGCCCACGGCATCGTTTCGAGCGTGAAATACGTCCGCGTCGGCTTGACCGCGTCGATGATCGAGCGCGTCGTCTCGACGATCATGTCGAAGGCCTCTTTCGTAAAGTTGGCGGCGTCCGGACCATCCCACTTCTCGCTGCGCGAGCCGGCGATGTTGACACAGCAGCGGGCCCCGATGCGATCCGCCAGCGCCAACTGCCGGCGGCACTTCTCCAGAGCGGCCTTTCGCGTCGCCTCGTCCGGGCTGATCGGATTGCTCCAGGCCCCCACTTCCGCGATGATGATGTCCGCCTCGCGGGCGGCGTCTTCATAGGCCTGGACGTCGTCATCGGAGGCATCGGCCCCGACCGGACAATAGGCAGCAGAGTACCCGAGCTTGCGCAGGGCCGCGATCCAGCCCTCGGGGCCCTGGACCTTCTCAAAAACCGGTCCGCCAAGCCGCAGTCTGGACGGCGGATTCGCCGCGATACCCCTGCTCGACGCAAAACCGGCCATCGCCAATCCGCCATACAGGCCGAGAGACTGCTTCAACAAACCGCGTCGCGAAATGCCCTGCTCCATTTTCCGATCTCCTTCACGGGCTGCCATCGTTTGCCTTACCTCAGGAACCTGGACGTACTCTAACGCAATGACAACTCCAAGACAAGACCGGCCCCATTCGTGTTATAATAGGGCGTAAGAGAAACAAGATGATATCCGGCTCCCAAACAACTGTGAGGTATGGTCCCATGGCAAAGCGCAATCTCGTCTGTGTTCTGTTGCTAATGGGCTGCTTCGGCACTCGCCCGCCCGCCGTGCAGGCCATTGACAAACCCGAACTGGAGAGAGAACTCGTCGCGTATTTCAACGAGCGTATGTACAATTGCTGTCGATCCGTGACGCTGACGCGCCAAACGGGTGATACCTACGAGGGATTCGTCGTCTTCGTAAACGGCCGGCGCAACGATCTGAAGGTCACCGTCACAGACCGCAAGATCGAGTACACGTTCATTCGACCGACGCCGTTGGGACGGGCGATCGGTCCGGCCCCCGGCGCCGATACCCTCGAAAGCCCCGGCTTCACGCGCGAGATGTACGACAGAATCCAAAAGGGCATGTCCCACACGCAGGTCGCCGGGATTCTCGGGACGCCGGGACGTCAGGTCAGCAGCTCTTACTTCGATGGCGCCGTGAACCAGATCCGCGTCTGGATGAACCCGGACGATTCACACATCTGCGCCGTTTTCCAGAACGACAAGGTCCTGGTCAAGACGCAGTACGGACTGGAGCGAGTCTCGCTGCAAGCCGCCCAGGGGCGCGACGAGATGGACTACTTCGACAAGTGGCTCCTGGCCAAGCGGATCGACGGACGGATCGTACCGCTGGGTCTCTCGTTCGGACAGTGGCTAAAGAAGGCGCGTGACACGCTGATGGAAACGTCGGACGAGCCGCTGCTCGATATCATCGAGGAGGGCGATCAGATCATCTTGCACTGGGCGCACGAAGACGCCGGGGACCTGACACGGGATACGTACGTCTACCTCACTTGTCTGCGGCCCCAGGACCCGAATGTGAATCTCCCCGAAGCGACCGACGCCGAGCGAATCTGCATTCCCTCCAGCATTCGCATCGATGGGCAGGAGGTAGACAGCCCGACCCAAGCCTGGAAGGCCATGGCCGCCCTGGCGCCTCGACCGAACGATTGAGTCACGGAGATCACCACTGATGGGCTACAACTCGTACGCGTAGAACGCAACGCCCTCGAAGGTGTAGACCTCCGGAAACTCCTTGATGAGCTTGTCCTTCTCCGTTTCGCTGATCGTGTAGAAGTGTGTGTTGTCCTTTTCCTTCCAAAGCCGATAGACGGGCTTGGTCTCCAGCGGCTGCTGACCCTCGGGATAGGCGTAGAACACGATCCCCTCGAACGTCCAGGCATCCGGGAAGTCGTTGACGAGCTTGTCCTTCTCGCTCTCGCTGATCGTGTAGAAGTGGCTGCCCCCCTTCTCGGACCAGAAGCGATAGACAGGTGCCATACCCTCGATGTATGGCGTGGTCGCCGCCCGATACACGGGGCCTTCGTGCGTCCAGGAATACGAGTACTCGTCGATGAGCTTGTTCCTCTCGCGCTCGTCGATCGTGTAGAAGTGCCGGCCGGTCGTGGGCGACCAGAAGCGATGCACCTCGCTCAAGGCCGATCTCACCAGGTTGCCCGTTTCCAGAACGAAGTCATCGAGGTGGGCGTCGCCGGAGTTGACCTCCACCATATCGGCTCCGCCGCCGAGAAACAGATGGAGAGGCTGCCCGCCCCACGACGTCTGCAGCAGCCCCGGGACCATGGCCCAGGCGTTCTTGCTGCCGTAGCCGATGCCGCTCAGATACAATTCATCGAGCGCCGCGTCGTACGATACATAGAGCATGCCGTCTTCCGCGCGTCTGTCGGCAAAGTCAATCTGCTCGCGCCCGTCATCGAACGCCTCATACCACACGTAGGGATAGAGTCGGTTGCACCCGGCGCCAAACTGCACGTGTTGCACGTCGAGATTGTCGGTCTCGGGGGTCAATCCGACCGACACCCATGCGACCGCGTCGTTGATCAAAGCGTAGTGGAAATTCACCTTGAAGGAGAAATCCGCCGTGGGGTCGATTCGCCAGTCGTCGCCGAGGTAAAAGGCCGGGACTCCCATCGCCTTCGCAGTGGACCGCAGTTCGAGCCGCCCGTTGACCTCCTCCAGCCAGCAATCGGTCAGATTGTCCCCGTAATACTGCCAGATCTCTCCCTGCGCGTTGTCGTCGAAATCGTCGGCGACAACGGGCACGTTGACATCGGGCGAGGCCGCAGTGATCGCAAGACTGAAGTAGAGCCCGCCGGTAATGACCGCGTAGTCATTTCCGGCCGGTGGAATCGCCTGTCCCCAATGCGGATGGCCCGAGGTATCGCGCCCCGCGCCCCATCCGACGACCGAGCCGTCATTCTTCAGAGCCAGACAATGCAGGTAGCCGGCCGCGACATCCATGTAGTCTTTGCCCGCGGGGACCTGTGCGAGGCCGTACCCGTATACGTCACTGCCCCACCAGACGACGGCGCCATTGTCTCTAACGGCCAGGCAGTAGCGCCCGCCGCCGGCAATCGCTGTGAACGTGCCGCCCATCGGAGCGCCTTCCGCGGCTCCCCAGTATCCCCAGACAACAATCGAGCCGTCGGCGTGCAGCGCCAGCGCGTGGTCGTCGCCGGCGGCAATCGCGTTGAAGCCGCCTTTCGTCGGCGCACCGGTCACCTGGCCCCATCGGTCACTGCCCCAGCAAACGACGGCGCCATCGGCTCTCAGCGCCACGGCGAAGAACTCGCCGCCGTCAACGGCGATGAAATCGTTTCCGGCCGGCGCGTCGGAGACCTGCCCGCGCAGATCGTTGCCCCAGGCGGCAATCGAGCCGTCGCCGCGAATCGCCAGACTGAAATCCGCGCCCGCCCCAATCGCCTTGTAGGTCCCGGGCGGCACGTCGCATTCGCCCTCGTCGTTCTGCCCCCAGGCCACGACCGTACCGTCGGACTTCAGCGCCAGTGCATGCGCGTCGCCGGCGGCAATGGCCACGTAGTCTTTGCCTGCCGGCAGCCGGCTCACCTGGCCGTCATCGTCCGAGCCCCACGCCCGCAGATCACCCGCCGCGGCGCAAACGCCCACACAGACATTCACACAGACAACCACCAACAACAGGTTGTAGATCGTCGACCGTCTCATGGTCAGTTCTCCTTACTCCGTTCCCCTCGTGTTCTTCTGCATCCGTCCCCGCTGCGCGCACACAGCGCACGCGTAGCGAACGCACCTGCCGTCCGTAGCTGTCGGAAACAAGCCTCTGGCTTTTTCTTGGAGTCTTGAGTCGTCGGAAGGAAGGCCCCTCTAACCGGAAACTGAGAACCCAAGACTCGCTCAGTCAATGGAATTGGGCTCCATCCCCCAACCGGATTGCGTAACCACCTCCTCGGTTGCGCGTGATCGCTTTGACAAGACTGTCGCTTAATGACCCTCCCCGCATAGCTTTTGAGCCAGCCTCATCAGACGAACGAGCACGTGATCCCATTCGGTTCGTCTCCCCAACGCGGGATGAGGCTGAACCCCCGTGCCTATATTAATGCGTGGTTATTATACCATTTTCAGGGCCCGGCTGCAAGCTTTCTTGGCAATAATTGCACCGCCGGGACCGGCCCGATCCGACCCAAGGCCGCACATTCGGTTCACCGGTCCAGGACCTGCCCGCCCGCAAGCAACTCCGCCCGCAATTCTGTGTAATCCACTTGCTGCACGGGGCAGCCGGCCTCAATCGCCAGCGCCCCGGCGGTGGCCGCACTCTGACCGAGGATCATAAAGACCGGCTCCATTCGGATCGACCCGTAGGCAATATGCGACGACGAAACACACACCGGCACAATCAGGTTTGTGCACTCATCCTGTGTCGGCAGCATCGCACCAAGGGCGATTTTATAGGGCCTGGGCGGCCTGACGCCCACGTCGCCCTCATTCTGCACCAAGCCGTCTTCCGTAACGTATCTCTGGACGTTGTGGGAATCCATCGTATAGGAGCCCATCCCGACCGACTGCGGCGTCTCCCGCCGGACCAGGCAATCCTGCTCGGTCATCACGTACCGGCCCACCATCCGCCGGGCCTCACGAATATAGAGCTGGTGCGGCCAATGCCCGTTGCCCGCGAACTCATCCTTCGCCAGCCCCCACCCGCTCATCGGCCCCCGCACGTCCTCCGGCACACGCGGATCGTTCGCCAGAAAATACATCAGACCTTTCTGATAAACCGTGTGCTCCTCAACGATCTCGCGCCGGCGATCGTACGACGCCTCGGGATAATCGTAGTTCCTCCCGATATTGTCGGTACTGAAAGGCCCGTGATTGTTCGTATCGGTCTTCTTGTTCGGGATGGCGTCGAATTTCTGAAAGACCTCGCGCCAACCGGTAGCGAGCACGCGCAGCAGCAGCTCATACTGCTTTGGATCGTACCCCGCCGGCATCGGAAACGGCACGCGATTCTCCTGAACCTGCGTCAGGCACATCCGAAAGCAGTACGCCTGAACGCGATGGTCCGCCTGTCCATCCTCACCCGGCGGCTCCGCGCTGATCCGCGCCAGCAAACCGCTCGCCGGATCGCCCGGCACAACATACGGATCGACCGGTTTCTTGAAATAGTGGCCGTGATGCCGCGCGCCTTTCTGGACGCCGTTCCACTGCTCGCCGTACTGCGCAGCCGACTCGCGTCCCACGTGGTAACTGACGCCGGCCGCCGCCATCAGATCACCTTCATAGGTTGCGTCGATGAAGATGCGACCCGCGAACTTCTTTCCGCTCAGCATCGCAATCGAGACGATGCGCGCGCCGTCTTTCTTCACGCCGTTCTCACGGTCGAGCCATTCGTCACGATAGACCGGGATCTCGTACTCGGCGATGAGATCCTCAAAGACCTGTTCCGCCACGTGCGGCTCGAAGACCCACATGGTCCGCTTATCCTGGTCGATGGCCGGCGCCCCCTGCCCCCGATTGCCGAACTCTTCCTGCCTCTGCCAGCGCCAGGCCTCGGGCTGCTGATAGCACTGCCAGACGCGATGGTAGAATTCGCGGGCCAGGCCGCCGATGACCGACTTATCGCCTATGTCGGTGAAGCCGAGGCCGCCGCTGCTCATGCCGCCCAGATGCTTCTCAGGGCAGACCACGATCACGGACCTACCCATGCGGCGGGCCTGCGCCGCCGCCGTCACCGCCGCACTCGTGCCGCCATAGATCACAACCTCCGCTCTGCCGCGCACCTGTCCGCCCGTGGCAACGCCGTTCAGCATAACGCTCGTACAAATCAAAAACGCCAGAGACATTCGTTTCATTTCATTCCACGGCAAGCGAGCAAAGCCGGCCTCCATAAACGGTTCTTATTAACCATCGAATGCTCAAATGCAACCGACGATGTCACCCCCGCGCAGGCGAGGGTCCAGGAACACCCAGGAAGGTACTGGATTCCCGCCTGCGCGGGAATGACATGGTCCGTTCCGTGATTCAATGGGCTGTTCAATCATCCTTGTTCTCGGCCGAAACGCCGGCGGTGAGGACGAATTTCATGGCCTGATCCACCGGTAAATCGACTGCCCGGATCCGGCTCCTCGGAACCATGACCGTGAAGCCACCCAGTTGGTAGCTCATGGGCAGATAGACGGCGACCGTCTCCTTGTCCCCGATACCTTTGGGAAGGTCGTCAAAGGCCTCGCGAGTCACCAGACCCATGAGCCGCGTGTCGTCGTCGAGGAAGGAGACCATGACCGTCTTGTCGAAATCCTTCTTCTTCGAAGCGTCGAAAAAGCCCACCAGGTCGCGAATCGATCCGTAGATGGACTTGACGCCGGGAACCTTCTGCAACAGGGCCTCACCCAGCGCGAGCAGCTTGCGAAAGATCCAAATCCTCAGCAGAATGCCAATGCTCAGGACGAGGAAGAACCCCGCGAGAACGCCCATGCCAGGCCGGTAGTAATCGCGGATAACGAACCGGATGGCCTGGCCGAGCACCGACTCGGCCGTCGCGGCCAGCCAGTAGATCAGGTACAACGTCAGCGCGATGGGCAAGATCGCGATCAGGCCCTGAAGGAAAAGTTTACCGATCTTCTTCATCCTTTTGATCTCCGTACTGAAGAGCATCCATCCTCGCGATGCACTCGCATGGCAGCAGCGTTCATCGCATCAACCGGACCTTCCATTTGTCTTCACACACGTCGCGCCGGCACGTTGCCACATGGCATCGTACCCGAACCACCGGCAAGACTTCAATCTCCTTTTCGATTCATTGGGACCGCAAACCCACGCCGTGAACCACACGAACCACGTTATGTCCACGAACTGACGGTTCGATGTCGATACGGCCCCTTTATCACGATCGCGCCCGCCACTACCCCTTACATCGGCCGCTTCCCGCAAATGGGGATGGGCCCTATCCTGTAGCGAAAAACAGGGCAAGTAGAGGGTCAGCAAGTAGAGGGTCAGCCCTCAAAATAGAAATTAGGGCTTGCTTGAGGCGTAGGGGGAATTCCGGGGACACGATACTCATTGCGGATTCCTGGGACATCGGATTCCGGGACGTCCGGGCGGAATGGCGTGGACATACGACTGACTCCCTGGGTGTTGTTGACGTCCGGGGGCAAGGCCGGTAGATTCATGCCATGGCAAGATTAGCGAGAGTTGTGGTTCGCGTCGGGCCCCTGCGGGAGCGGGTGAAGGATTGGCGGCCGTTCCTGGCAGAGGCGATGGCGGTGGAAGAAGCCGAGTTATTGCGCCGTCACGCGCGAACGGGACGGCCCCTCGGTGAGAACGCGTTTCCGGATCGTATCGAGCGAACGTTGCACCGAATCGTGCGGCCCGCCAAGCCAGGCCGCAAGGCCACACAACAGGAGAAATGAGTATTGTGTCCCCGGATATCCCCCCGGATATCCCCGGATATCATGTCTGACCTCGCCCCAATGACGCACCCGCGGTGGGCGGGCTGACGGCGCCTTCGCAGGATTTCGGGCATCAGGGGCTTGCCTTTCCGGGTGCGCCTCCGTATGATCTCGGTGAAGTACGTTCGGCAGAACCGGTGCTCCCGGGACTCGCTGCAGGGATGGTGAAGGGCCACAAGGATAGAGGGCTGAAATATGGAGATTTTGGATCTTGTTGTGCTTTCAGCGGGTCAGGGCACGAGAGTGGGCAGCCTCGTTCCGAAGCAATTCATGACACTCGCCGACAAACCGGTGATCATACATGGCATCGAGGTCTTTGAACGCCTCCCCTACATCGGGACAAAGTACGTCGTCTGCGCGCACGACCAGATGGGCCAGATGAGAGAAGTTCTGTCTGAATACGGGATCTCCAATTGGGTCCTGGTCGAAGGTGGCGAGGTGCGTTCGGCGTCGGTGCGCCATGGCCTGGCACAAGTGCGAACCGAGCGGGTCATTACCCACAACGCGGTCATGCCCCTGGTGACGGAGCGGCTTGTGAATCAGGTGGTTACCGAAGACTATGACTGCGTCACGACGGTCACACCCCTGGAGCATAACCTCTGTGAAGGAGAGGATTTTGGAGCGAACATCGTTCCCCGCAGAGGGCTGAAGCTTATCAACACGCCGCAGAGCTTTCGCACACAGATCTTCCGAGACTGCCATGAGAAAGCTGCTCGAGAAGGCTACATCCCCGCCAGCGATTGCGAGTTGATGCTGCACTATGGATGCCAGGTACGATTCGTCCCGGGCATACCGGAGAATTTCAAGATCACCGTGCCCTTGGACCTGATCATCGCGGAGGCAATCCTCAAGAGCCGCGCGCCGGTGAGCGGCCGGCGGCAGACCCCGGCGGACGTCACATGGGCGGCACGAAGATCAAGATATGCCGGCCGGATCGAGAACGTCGCAGCGCCGAAGCAATCGCAATGACGACCGCGAGATCCGTCGTGCGATCCGTCTTGACCGGTCTCCTGAAGCCGTTGTTCTCCTTGCCTATCCGCAGGAGGGCGGAACGATCCGTATTGCTGGTCTGCAGCAGCGAGCTCACGGCGGATTATCTGGCCGAGGCTTGGACCATTCTGAAGGCGGAGCCGCGGTTGCGCTTCCGGCTCTTGATGCCTGCCGTGCAGGAGAACCCGGGGCAGTTCGAGCGGATCCGCGCCAAGCTTCCTCTGCCAGAGATACGCTCCTTCTGGGCACACATCGTCCGCTGGGACCTGATCGTGGTGGCGGATCACACGAACGCCCCCCTCATCGACAAGGCGCGATGCCCCACGATTCGCCTGTCCCACGGCTTTCCGGGCAAATCCTGGCGCGGCAAGCCGTACGCCTTTGGAGACAAGGCGTATACGAGTGACGGCCATATCCGTTATACGCGTGTGTTTGTCCCAAGCGAAGCGGCAAGAGAACTCGCGGAGAGCATAGACGCGGCGTTTCGAGGCGTGGTCGCTGTTGTCGGCAGTCCAGGCGACGACAGAATGCTGGCCGAACTGGGCCGACGCGACGAGCACCGCAAACGGCTTGGCTTCCAGCCGAACGACATTGTCGTGTTTGTCACAAGCACCTGGGGACCGCACAGCCTGTTCTCCCGCATGGGCGACGTGATCCTGGAGAGGGCCCGAGAGCTGAAGGATGAGTTCCGCTTCATTCTCAGCGCACATCCGGCTGACTACCGCCAGACGGACGCCGGCGGGCGCGTGTGGGGCGAATACCTGCGAGAACAGAAGAAGTACGGATTCGCAGTGCGAGAGCCGTGTGAAGACTGGGTGCCATACATGGTCGCATGTGATATCATTCTGGCCGACCACACATCTCTGGCTATCCATGGTGCACTGTTGGGGCGTGCGATGGCCTACATTCCGATCCCTCTGGAGGCCGCCGCACGGGACACGATCATCCAGCAACTGGCGGAGATCTCGCCAAGGGTCCAAGAAGACGGCTTGAATCTGCGGGAGGCTTTGCTGAAAGCGCGCGACGACTATCCATTCGATAGGCTCGAACGACTGGCGGTGCAGATGAACTCCTGTCCCGGTCGGGCGGCCGATCGGATCCGAAACGAGACCTGGAAGCTGCTGGGACTTCCACCGGGGCACGACAGCAAGACATAACCTTGGTTCGCACCACGCGCCCCTGCAGCTTCATGGACCCGGCCGGCAGATCCCGCACGGAAGACGCGTCCCCCTCGGCACGAACTGAGGCCGTAGGCAGCGTGGCAACAGGTATGCTGACACCGGCAAGAAAGTACCGCCCCCGGACCCACGCCGGCGGATCGACAAGGTTGTTTGGGGCCACACAGGGCAAGCACGTCCACGACCGCAGCGCCCCACATGCGTCGTCTGAATTCGCCTCGTGTCGTTCAAGGCTTCAGACGGTTGGTCGCCGAGGGGCTTGTCAAGACTGGGGGATTCGCTACAATAGTCGGTTTTGGCGCCATTGGAAGTGGCACGGTCGATCCCTGGGAATGATGTCATGGCAGAACTTGCCGCCGGACTGCAAGAAGACAGGACATGCGATTCAGCACGCAGAGCGCACAAGACGGAGTGCGATGCGGCGGGTCTGTACGTCCATGTGCCGTTCTGCCGGAGCAAGTGCCGGTATTGCGGGTTCTACTCCGTGCCGGCAGCCGGCCGGGATACCGGGCGGCTGGTGCGGGCCCTGCTGACAGAGCTGGACCGCCATGAGGGGGCCGCGTTCCGCACGGCCTATGTCGGTGGGGGCAGCCCGACCGCCCTGCCAGCGGAGCAGTTGATCGGACTTGTCCGGCGGGTCCGCGAGCGGTTCGGTCGGATCGAGGAATTCACCGTCGAGTGCAATCCGGGGCAGGTGGAGCCGGAGCTGCTGGAGGGGCTGCGGGAGGCCGGCGTGGATCGGCTGTCGCTCGGAGCGCAGTCGTTCCATGCGGCGGAACTGGAGCGATTAGGACGCTGGCACAGCGTGGAAGAGATCGGCCACAGCGTGGCGATGGCGAGGCAGGCGGGCTTCGACAACCTTGGACTGGACCTGATCTTCGCGATCCCGGGCTCGACGCTCGAAGACTGGCGGTACAGTATCGAGGCGGCGATCGCGCTGAACATCCGGCACATCTCGGCGTATAGCCTGAGTTTCGAGCCGGGGACCGTATTCGACCGGTGGCGCCGGGCCGGACGGCTGGAGGCCGTCGACGAAGAGTTGGACCGGACCATGTACGAGTGGGCCGTCGAGCGGCTGGAACGTGCCGGCTTGGAGCAATACGAGATTTCCAATTTCGCCCGGCGCCGATTCGAGTGCCGGCACAATCTCGGCTACTGGCAGAACCGCCCGTTCGTTGGCATCGGCCCGGGTGCGGCGTCGTACTGGCGCGGCCGCCGGCGTGAGCACGATCCGGATATAGAGCGGTACGTCGCCGCCGTCGAGGATGGGTTGGAGCCGCCGGGCAGCGTCCAGACGGCGAGTGCAGACGACGCGATCTGTGAAACGGCGGTGCTCAACCTGCGAATGCGCGGCGGGATCGACCTGGCCGCATTCCGGCAACGAACAGGACACGATGCGATGGAGACCTTCGCCGAACCGATCCGGCGGCACAGGGAGCTGGGGCATCTCGACGTCACGAGCCGGACGATCCGGCTGACGTGGCAAGCCCTGCCGATTGCCGACGCGATCCTCTGTGATTTTTCCTCTTTGGACTGACTGCATTGACAGATATACGACACATTCGGAATTTTTCGATCGTCGCTCACATCGACCACGGCAAGAGCACGCTGGCGGACCGCATGCTCGAGTTGACCGGCACGATCACCGCGCGCCAGGCCAAGGCCCAGATCCTCGACGACATGGATATCGAGCGCGAGCGCGGCATTACGATCAAGGCCTCCGGCGTGACCATGGAGTACGAGTACGACGGTCAGACCTACATGCTCAACCTGATCGACACGCCGGGCCACGTGGACTTCCACTACGAGGTTAGCCGCGCCTTGACGGCGTGCGAGGGGGCCCTGCTCGTCGTAGACGCCAGCCAGGGCGTCCAGGCGCAGACCGTGGCGAACGCGTACCTGGCCACGGAGTCCGAGGCGGAGATTCTGGCCGTGATCAATAAGGTGGACCTGTCGGCAGCCGAGCCGGACCGGGTCGCCGAGGAAATCGAGCACGTCCTGGGAATCCGCAAGAACGAATGCTTTCGGATCAGCGCCAAAAGCGGTCTGGGCGTGGAGGAGCTGCTCGAAGCGATCTGCGAGCTGCTGCCGCCGCCGGCCGACCGGCGCGACGAGCCGACGCGGGCCCTGATCTTCGACAGCCATTACGACGAGTATCGCGGCGTCATCTGCTACATCCGCGTCTTCTCCGGGTCGCTGAAGCTTCGCCAGAAGATCCGGCTCATGGGCGAGGGCCGCACGTATCAAATCACGGAACTCGGCAAATTCCGACCGGACATGCGTCCCTGCGATACGCTTGGCTGCGGCGAGGTCGGCTATGTCATCGCGAACATTCGCAGCCTCAGCGACGTCTGGGTCGGCGATACGATCACCGATGACGCCCGGCCGGCGCCGGATGCGCTCAAGGGCTACCACCCGCCCATGCAGATGGTCTTCTCCGACTTCTACCCGGGCAACAATACCGACTACCTGCGGCTGCGCGATGCGTTCGACCGGCTTGCCCTGAATGACGCCAGCTTCTCGTTTGTCCCGCAGAACTCGCCGGCCCTGGGCTTCGGCTTTCGCTGCGGCTTCCTCGGCCTGCTGCACATGGAGATCATCCAGGAACGACTCGAACGAGAAAACGATATCGACGTCGTCCAGACCGCCCCCACCGTCAGCTACGAGGTCCTCCTGCGCGACGGCACGGTCAAACGCATCGACTCGCCCAGCGAGCTGCCCGACCGCAGTCACGTCGAGGAGATCCGCGAGCCCTTCGTCAAGCTGGAACTCATCACCACCTCCGACACAATCGGCGGGATCATGAAGTTGGCCGACGCCCGTCGCTGCAAGCTCCTCAAGAGCGACTACCTCAGCCCCACGCGCGTGATGCTCGAGTACAAGGCCCCGTTGGCCGAGATCGTCTACGACTTCTACGACCTGATCAAGGGCATCAGCCACGGGTACGCCACGATGGACTACGAATTCACCGGCTTCGAGGCGGGCGAGCTGGTCAAGATCGACATCCTCGTCAACGGCGTGCCGGTCGAGGCGCTGTCGCTGATCGTTCACCGCAGCAGCGCCGAGCTTCGCGGCCGCAAGCTCATCATCAAGCTCAAGAGATCGATCCCGCGTCACCAGTTCGAGGTCCCGCTCCAGGTCGCCATCGGCGGCAAGATCATCGCCCGCGAGACGATCAAGGCCTACCGCAAGGACGTCACGGCCAAGCTTTACGGCGGCGATGTCACCCGCAAGATGAAAGTCCTCAAGCGCCAGAAGGAAGGCAAGAGACGCATGAAGAGCGTGGGCAACGTTCAAATCCCCCAGGAAGCCTTCATGAGCGTCCTCGACACCAGCGATTGAACCACCCATTTCTCGCCGAAAAATGCGCCCGGCTCCTGCAAAAATTACGTAGTTTCCACAATTGACGTGTCACTGAGGTCGCATAGGATTGTCTCGATTTGCGGCTGGACTTGGCGCATGGATTGACCGCGCCGCCGCAGGGGTATGCAGTGCGTTCGGAACGCCTGCGTGCCCTCCCGCTCAGCCTCGGAAGGGAGGTGCCGACCGACCAGTCGCGAGCGGGGACACATCTTGTGACCGCAGCGGATCGAGAGGAGAAAGGAGTCTTGGATGAAACGGATTTATATCATCCTGGTGAGCTTGTTGTTGCTCGTGGCGGTGGAGGCGAACGCCGTCACCAGCTACATTGGCGACGCCGACGGCTTCGGCTTTGGCGCCGGCGCCGGGCTGCTGGGCGCCGACAAGAAGCCGGCGGAAAGGAACAGCACGGGCCTGCTGGATTCGGGAGACGTCCTACCCGACATCAACCAGAACGGCACGGTAGCTACGGGCAGTGGCGATGACTGGGACAATCGCTCCGGGGCCGAGGCAAGCGACCCCTATGCCAAGTGGACCGATGTCGCATTATCCAGGAACTACAGCGCTGCACCGGGCCTGGCCGACGACGCCATCTTCGTCTTCAGCTTCGCCGTGCCCCTGCCGGGCGATGCCGATTACGGTGTGGATCATTTCGTGAACCTCGTCTACGGCGACTACGACGTCAGCCCGATGAGCGCCGTCCTTGAAGGGGACACGGTGCCGCTGCTGGGCAACAGTGCCGGCGGCGTGGATGGCTACATCTGGCGAGCCTATGCACTCGTATCCTGGTCGGATATGTTAGACGGCCAGGTCACGCTCGATATCGTAGCCCCCCGGGAGCCGTATGTCGTGTTCGATTACGCTCTCCTGGATGTGGAGCCGCTGTCCACGGGCCCGACGATCCCCGCGCCCGGAGCCGTTGTGCTCAGTGCGTTCGGGGCCGGACTCGTCGGTTGGCTTCGCCGACGCAGAACGCTCTGACAAGCGCTCTATACGATCGACGTTTTGGGCTGCGCGGCATCGTCGCGCAGCCCTTTGTATTTCCCATCAGAGACTGAGCGAGATGGTGGACGGTGCCTACGCGACCTTTTGCCTGCTCCAGAGTGAAAGTGGTCCGCACATCGACGGCGTCCGCGGGCTATTTCCTGCCCTTGCCGCGCCCTTTGGCTTTGGCCTTGACCTTGACGTTTGCGGGGCCGGAGGGCCTGAGGATCGGAGGAATCGGTGCCGGTGCCTTGATGACCGGCCTGACGGGGCCGGGGGTTTTGATGACGGCGTTGAGGTTGCGGCTCGCAGCGGCGGGTTTGAATTTGACTCTCAAAGGCGAAGGCAACGTATCGTACCCCAGAGGCCGCCAGGCGGCGCCACGCAGGCTGACCTGCCAGACGTCGCCGTGCAGGCGATAGAAATGACCGTCGTGGTAATAGTGGTGGCTCAGGCCCGTGACGACATAGAAGCCGCAGGAAGAGTCATAGACCAGATCGTATCCATACACGTGCTTGCGCCGGTAGCCGTGAGCCGGGGCGTGCGCCGGCGGGCCGTGACCAATCCCCGGACCTCGATGGTGCACCCGATGGACCCCCACGGAATGGCACGACGCCAACAGCAGGATTACCGTCAGTGAGAGCCCGATACACGAGATCCTGTATCCTGAATCCATGGCGTATTCCCCCATGATGAAAAGGGAGACAACGGCTTCTGCGAGTCCCCCGTGAAAGCATACAAACCGCTATCCGCCGGGCCAAGCGGCCGGACCCGCGTTGATGTCGACATTCGAGAAAATCCGGCTTACGCTTGCCTGCGGAGCGAATCGGTGCGTCGGCGGAAGAATTGCTCTCGATGCAAGTGTCCGAAAAGAATCTGAGCAAGCAGGGACGGTATAACTTGACATCGATCTCTTTATAGGCGCCGCCCGGGGCCATCGGCAGGGCAAGACCCGGATCCCCAAACTCCTGCACAGGCACATCATGGCTGGTTTGCCGGTGGCGGCCACGTGAGGAATTGGTATGATGCGATCCTGCGTCTGACGACCGTACGTCGACCGCGACAGGAATTCAGTATGAGAACGAGGTGCCGCTGCGTGGTTTTTGATTTCGACAGGGTGATCGACCGGCGAAGGACCGACAGCCTGAAGTGGGCGAGGTACGGGGACCGGGACGTGATTCCCATGTGGGTGGCGGATATGGATTTCCCGAGCCCGGAGCCCATCCTGGAGGCGCTGCACGCGCGAGTCGAGCACGGCGTCTTTGGCTACGCGGTCCCGCCGAAGGAACTCGTGCAGCTCGTCGTCGCCCGGATGGAGCGGATGTACGCGTGGAAAATCGAGCCGTCGTCGATCGTGTGGCTGCCCGGGCTCGTGCCGGCGCTGAACGTCGTGTGCCGGGCCTACGGAGCCGACGGCGACGAGGTCGTGACGTTCACGCCCGTTTACCCGCCCTTCCTGGCGGCCCCGCCCGCGTCGCGAAAGCACCTGCGCACCATCCCGCTGCAACGGCAGGCAGACCGGTACACATTCGACGTCGAGAGATTCGAACGCGAATTGTCGCCGCGATCCAGGATCCTGCTGCTGTGCAATCCGCACAATCCGATCGGCCGACGATACGAGCGAGACGAGCTCGAACGGATCGCGGATATCTGCATCGCACGCGACGTGATCATTTGTTCCGACGAGATCCACTGCGATCTGATCCTCGACGGCGGGCCGCACGTGCCCACGGCGACACTCGGACCCCCGGTCACCGCCCGCACGGTCACGCTCATGGCGCCCAGCAAGACCTTCAATATCCCGGGCCTGAACTGCGCCTTTGCCATTATCGAGAACCCGGAGCTTCGCACGAAGTTCAAGAAGGCGCGCGAAGGCATTGTCCCCGGCACGAACGCGTTGGGTTTCGCCGGCTGCCTGGCCGCATTCCGCGATTGCGAGCCGTGGCGACTGGCCCTGCTCGACTACCTCCGCGACAACAAGAACCTCGTGTACCGATTCATCAACGAGCAAGTCCCGAGCCTCTCGATGGACGACGTGCAGGCCACCTATTTGGCGTGGATCGACGCAAGAAAGCTGAACGTTCCGGACCCGGCGAATTTCTTCGAGCAGTCCGGCGTTGCGCTCTACGACGGCCGCCTGTTCGACGGCGACGGCTTCGTCCGTTTGAATTTCGGCTGCCCCCGCGCCACGCTCACCGAGGCCCTCGACCGACTCCAGGACGCCATCCGCAAGCGGGACCGCATACAGTGAATGACCCTGCCGGCCGACTTGTCACGCCTTGCCTATCTCCGTTGACGGTTGTAAACAGGACACATGGACGCTATACTATAGTGGACCGACGCGAAGGCGTCCTCTTCAAATAGCAGAAGGAGAGAAACAGGCATATGAGCGACAAAAAGAAACTACTCCGGCGGGCGCGCTTCTGGTTGCTGCTCTTCATCATCGGCCTGGCGCTCTCGGGCCTCTCGGCCATCCTTATTGAGCCTGTAGTGAAGTTCCTCGAAGGAATCGCCGGGGACGGCTCGCGGATCGGGGCTGCGTCGCCGGAGCTGGCCTCATGGCTCACTGACGTCTATCACGGCGTGAGGAACGCCGGTCGCGAGTACCCCTTCCTCTTCTACGGCACGGACTGGCTGGCCTTCGCCCATCTCGCGATCGCCGTCATCTTCATGGCCCCCCTGCGCAGGCCCGCACGCAATCTCCCGGTCATCCACGCCGGCATGATCGCCTGCTTCCTCGTCATCCCGTGGGCCCTGTTCTTCGGCCCCATTCGCGACGTGCCCTTCTTCTGGCAACTGATCGACTGCTCCTTCGGCCTCGGCGGCCTCATCGCCCTGCTGCTCGCCAGGCGCTGCACGCGCAAACTCATCGCCATCGAGGGTCGTTGAGTCCTCCCGGATGTGAAGGTGTGAGTATTCTCCACGCCAAGGGGATAGGTAGCTGCCCCGGGTGACCCTACGGCTCCTTCCCGGGCGCAACTGCACACATCCCCTCACTTTCTTTCACAACGCGTTGCGGCCAAACCTGCAACCATCATGTCGACATATAGTTCCGCGTCCCTACGGGAGGGAGCGTCCGTACCCGATATCATCGATGTACAGGGTGCCGGCGCCGCCGGCTGTCGGAGCGGCGTTGTTGCCGACGCCGATCGTTATCGTTTTGACCGCGGTCATCTTCACGCCGGCCGACGTAAACTCGCTCAGCGGAATCTTCCATTCGGCCCATTCACTGGCGTTCACGGCCGCCGGATCCGGGTTGGTCACCACCGCAATCCTATTCCCGCTGTCCCGAATCACGACGTACAGATCCTCGGCGTCGTTGCCCGGCTGCGGATCGTCGCCGACGGCCGCCACCTGCCACGGCCCCGTGCCGCTGGAGGTGATCGCCGAGAATTCCGCCGTCGTTACCAACGAGGCATTGTGGCTGGTCACACACAGACCGATCAGCGGATTACTGCCCATCGAGATCGAGACCGGCGCGCCGTCGGCCGCCGTGAGGTCCTGCCAGGCGCTGCCGTCGGCTGAGTACTGGGCCGTGAACACGTCACCCGTGCGGGTCAGCTTGACGTATTGCGGGGCAACGATGCCGGCCTCAGTTACCGACTCCGGAGTCACGCCGATGAAGCGACGCCACTGGAACGAGACGCCACTGGCAGGCGTCACGACCATGTACACACACCGCGCGTCATCGCTGAGCGACTCCCGGATCATCACCCCGGCCTTCGCCCAGGGGTCCGTGTTCCCGATGCTGTCCACCCGGGCGACAATGGAGCCGTCGCCGTTGAGCGGCTGATAGGCAAAGCGGAAGTCGTCCGCCGCGTCCCAGATGTCGTGGCCCGAGCCGTTCATGACAATACTGCCGTCAGCGTTCTCGATGAACGCCACCGGATAACCTCGGTACCAGAGAACCAGTTCCGTGGCGCCGTTGGCGGTCCAATCCTGCACGGGATCGAACGTCCGCTCGGCTTCGCTGAGGAAAGGCGAACTGACGTTGTTGTAGTCCATGGGCATCGACTGGCCGCCGCTGTGGACAATGCGTGTCTCGGCGAACGGCGCCTCCCAGTAGCCGACAACCGAGCCGGTATTGTTCGTCAGGCCGTCAAGCCACGTCTGCCAGATGGTCGCGCCGGCCTCGATGTCATCCGTGTAGCTCTCGAAGTCGTCGACGACCCTGTATTCGATCGTGGAGAAGCTCCAGATGTCCCCTTCCACGGTGGCGCCGTCGGCGTCGTTGACCTCATTGACCTTCCAGTAGTAGACCTGCCCGTATTCAAGCCCACTCGGCCCGAAGCGAGTCTCGCCGACGGTCTCCATCGGGGCCGTCCCATCGACGACGGCCTGCCGGTCGTCGCTGAAGTAGACGTCGTGGGAGCTGGCTTCGCGTCCCACCCGCCAGGTCAGGGTCGCATCCAGAGGCACTCCGATATCACCCGAGGCGGGATCGGGCTGCCTGGCTTTGACCGGAATATGGAAGAACCTCACCTCGCTGAGGCCGGCCTGCTGCACGATGTTCCTCCAGTTGGTCGCGATCGTCAGTCGGACGAACTTCGCCTGCACGCCCGCCAGATCCACCACCGTATTGTGCGTGTAGCCGACGTCGCCGGGGGCCTGGGCGAACTCCACGTCGCCCAGCGAATTCCACTCGACGCCGTCCAGCGAGTACTCGACCGTCACGTCCCTGGCCCCGAAACCGATGAAACCTTCGACCGCCTGGTTCGAGTTCCACACCCACAGCTCGGAAAGCTTGTAGACATCGTCGAACTCATACTGGATCCAGGCCGGCAGCGGCGCAGCCGGATCGCTGAGCCACATGGCGTCTTCATCCGTCGAGTGCTCGTCGCCGGTCATGCCCGATCCGTCCACGGTCTTGTCGGGCGTCATGCCCTTGGCTGGGACGGCGGAGCTGGCCGTGGCCGTGACGCTCTGGATGGGATACGTGTACGGCTCGACCGTGAAGCTCCAGATGGGGCCGGGAAAGACGGTGGAGTCCGGCGGGGCATTCACTTCGTCCACCCGCCAAAAGTAGGTCGTCCCGAATGCGAGGTGCTCGCGCGCGACGCTGGTCTCCACAATGCCGTCCCCAATCAAGGTGCCGGGCGCTCCACTGTTGACATCGGCAAAATTGTCGTCGAAGTAGACGTTGTGTGTGGCCGCGAACTCGCCCGGCGTCCAACTGAGCACGAGATCTCTGGGCACGTCGGTCTGCCCATTCGGGGGTTCAGGCTTGACCGCTGTCGACGGACCCCCGACAATTTCCGCAAGACCCGTGTCCATAATCGATTGAATATCATCAGCCTCCAGAGCGACATCGAACAAGGCAACGTCGTCGAGGAAACCATCAAAAGCCGCACCGGTATCCTGGGAATGCACTCCGATCCGAACGGGTTGATCGTCGTACATGATCTCACCTTGTCCGGCGCCGGTGGCTACCGCGGCACCATCCAGGTACACGATCGCCGTGGTTCCATCATAGCTAAGCGCTATGTGATACCATGTATCGTCATCAATCGTTGGACCGGTGACAAATGCTGTGACATTCCCGGGCCCGAACGCCAGACCCGCTTGCACCGTCCCATCTTGATGAACTCGGATTACATATCCGGCCATGTCGTCCCAATCCCTGCCGGTCTGAAAGATGTGACCGTATCCGTCGAGCTTCCTCGTATTGAACCACGCCATGATCGTGAAGTGCGGGGTCTTCATGCTCTCGCCGGTGGGAAACTCAATATAGACGCTCTGGCCGCTGAATTCCAGAGCACCACCGAATTTGCTCTGGGTCGTCCACTGGGGACCACTATCGGCCGGAAGCAGCGTTCCGTCATTGGCGTTCTTGGAGGAGTCCGTAGCCACGTCCCCTCCCCCCTCGTCAAAAAGCCAAATGCCTACAATCGTCTCGGGATCGATACTGGCGCGACTCGAACCGGCTGCCATACCCAGAACGGACAGCGCTACGACACCAATCAGGAAACGTCTTGCCTTCATGTTGGAGGTCCTCCTTTCTGTGGCCGATACCCGTAGAATGATAAGCCCTTTGATTCTTCACCCGTTCGTATGATTATACCAGTTGGCGGCCGGCAAAACAAGAAACACAGCAACTCCACAATCCACAGCCTTATTCTAACCAGGATTTGCCATCTAACTTCATAATCGGCACTCCTGTACGCCGCACAGTCACCTTGTGTGCTTCACCCATAGGGCTGTGCCGTAAAGAACGGCTGAAACTGGCTTGAGGGGGCTCCCGAGGTCCTGTACCATCAAAACGCCGTTCACTTGTCACGCACTACTTGGGAAATCCGAAATGAAGAAGGCCGGATCTCCGCGAAGGTTGCGGAGATCCAGCCTTCTCTGCTTTCTGCTGATCTGCACCCATCCCGTGGTTATGCTCTGCCGGCGCGAGGCCGGCAGAGCGTAACCTCTCGGAACGAGCACGTTAATAATACGGGCTATCGCACCCTGAGATGGACATTGTCCAGACTCAGGACGTTGTCACTGACGTTCGAGAATTCAATCCCGACCTTGTGACCGACCGCATCAGGGACATTCGCCGCATCCAACGTCACGCGGTACGTCCACGGGTCATACGGGAGAGGCCGAGCGTACGAGGCAGCCGTCACCCGCTTGTCGCCGTCCTGATAATACAGCGACATCTTCAGGTTGTTCCTCGCATCCCGAATCGCTCCCAGGATCACCCAGGCGTTGATGTCCAACTCGAGCACCTGGCCGGCCTCGATGGTGTGGCCCGTCAACTGCCAGACCGAGGCGTCGCCGGCCATCAAATGCGCGGACCAGGCCCCGTTGGTGGGACGAGCGCCCATGATGAGACCCGAGTGAGCGACCGGTCCGTCCGTACTCCAACCGGGCACCCTGTCAAAGCCTCTGATCATCGGAGGACCGATGAAGTTCTTGTCCGGGTCGCCGGGCTGCTCGAAACTGGGGTTCACAACAACCAAGTTGGTCCGAACCACGCGGAGGTCGTCAATGACCACCGAGCCGGCCCCTGCCGTGCTGCCGTCACCGACGCCGACGCCGACCCTCGCAATGGAACTGAGGTTGACGCCCGCGGCGCTGAAGTGGGTGAGTGAGATCGTCCACTTCTGCCACTGGTCTGCCTGCACGGCCGCCGGTTTCGGATGCGTCACGACGCCGATGCGACCGGCCGTGTCCTGCACGGCAACGTACAGAGGCACCGCCGCGTTACCGGGATCTCCCCGGAACCACAGCGACACACCATCGGCGCCGCCCCGGGTCCAGTTGGCCATGGGAACGTCGCGACTGGCGTACCCGACCTTGGGTGCGACCGACGTATCGTAGTCCAGCCGCATGGCCCCGTTGCCGCCGTGCGTGACGTTCGACTCGAGCACAGAAGCCACCGGGCCCTCATCCGACCAGACATCCGGAAGGACCAATGAGGGAACGAAGCCCGCAATGCCCGCGATCTCGGCAGCCGAGAGCATGTAGTCATAGACACGCGCGTCATCGACATCGCCGGGGAACGAGCTGGACTGGGTGACCCGGCTGCCGATATGGACGCGGTCGCCACGAATCGAGAGATCCATGACGTTGGACTTGCCGACGTCCGTATCCATCAGGATACCGTCGCCATAGTACCGGATGGTCGTCCCATCGTACGTCATGGCATAGTGGTGCCAATCTAGCGCTTGCTGATCCGAGAAGATCGTCTCTTCCCAGCACCAGGCGTGGGCGCCGACACCGCCGGGCCCGCCGAGGCTGCCGATGTTGAAGTGGCTGCCGCAGTCGCCGCCACCGTCGGGGTTCCCCGTGAAGCCAAAGACCAGAGTCCAGTCCGGAATCGACGTGTTGTCGGCCTTGGCCCAGCAGGCAATCGTACTCGGCATGGTGCCGCTGATGCCTACTGCGCCGACCTCGACGAACTGGTTGTCGCCACCGGGCAGGCTCAGGACCTGGCCCATGACGGGATCGTCCGCGAAGGTAACGTCGCCGAACGCCGTGCCGTCGTGGCCGTTGCCGGAGCTGTCCGTCAGATCGCCTTCAAAGTCAAACTGGGCAATCGGCGCGCCAACCGGATCGATCGGCAGAATCTCGTAAGCCTCGAAATCATCGATTACCGCATGATCCGTAACCGTGAAGCTCGCGACGAGGCCCGCGTTGACCGTGCCATCTTCAGCCACTTCATCGACCTTCCAGTAGAACGTCTTTCCCCAAGGCAGGGCGCCAAGGGCAAAGCTGGCGTCGGCCGTGGCGGCTACGAGCACGCTGCCATCACCGGCTGCTACGAGCGCCTCGTCGGCACCGAAGTACACCTTGTGCTCGACGGCGCCCTTGCCGGCCGCCCAACTAAGAACCGGCTCATCGCTGACGTTCTGGGCCCCGTCGGCCGGGCTGTACGCGTAGGCGATCGACGGAATCTGCAGAGCGCCCTGCGGGATGATCTCCTTGGCAATGCCCGGGCCTTCCCATCTCAGGAATGCCGTGGCGCCACCGCCGTTCTCATACATCTCCAGCACGAGCAGATACGTGCCACCGGCCTCGAGCTCGATCTCGCCGCTGGCATCTTCCGTGGTGCCGCGATCCCACCAGCCCCAGGCAATCTGATCGCCATTCAGGAACAATCGGGTGCCGTCGTCGGAGGCCTCAAAGAACCTGTACGTGCCCGAGACAGGCACATTCAGTTGGGCCGTCCACCGGCAGGAGAAGCGATCCACCGGGATGCACGGGTCGGGCGAGTTGATGCCGGGCTCGGCGTCGCCGCCCCAGTCGAAGTTGATCTCGGGTACCGTCGTCACCACATCCGGAGCGCCGGCCAGGTTCATGTTGGCCCAGTACTCAGCCACGGCCCCGCCTTCGGGGTCGATGGTCGTGAATGTCCAGACCGGACCGGGCACGACGCCGCCGGGACCTACTTCGTCGATTCGCCAGTAATACCGGGTGTCGGGCGCGAGCTCGCCGATGTTAACGGAGGTTTCCGCCTGTTCTCCCAGGAAGACACTGTCGTCACCAGCAGCGACGGCTGCCTCGTCCGTGCCGCCGTAGAGCTTATGGGAGGTGGCGCCCTGGCCCGCAGTCCAACTGAACGTCGTGTCCGTCTTGCGCCACAGCGCACCATCGTACGGCGATGGGAGGTGCGCCTCCAGCGGCATTGTGGTAAAGCTCCAGACGTCGCCTTCCGTAACGGCGCCGTCGGCCGCGACCTCATCCACGCGCCAATAATAGGTTGTTCCCGGCGTG
>CBFDBY010000091.1:0-25530 GCA_965603165.1 uncultured Phycisphaerae bacterium | reverse complement strand
GCGTATCCACAGGACAACATCCTGAAGAAAGAACTCGGCGAGTTGGTTCATATCATGTAAGGACAGGCACATGGCCCGAAAGGTGAGCATCCTGGCGCCCGAGTGGTGGGATTACACAACGCTCGATGATGAGCTTCTGAACGATGCGGCCCGGCTGACGGCGGACGATCTGGCCGGCCTGAGCCGGGACGGGTTCCAGGTGGTGTTCTACGATACGTTGGAGGATTTCTACCTCGCGGAGGCCCTGGAGTACATCCAGGCATGGCGTCAGGCGACGCCGGATAGCCTCGCCGGCATCTGCGGGCCGATTGGGCCGACGGAGCAGCTTCCTCTCGTCGCTCGCCTCGTGAATGAATTGGAACTCGACCTGAGCGATGCGCACTTCTGGGGAATGGACGAGTGGTATATGAACGGTCGCGAAGTCCCGCAGACCCATCCGCTTTCGTTCGCCCGGGCGGATCGGGAGCTGTGCTTCGATCGCATCCGGCCGGACCTGAAGATGCCCGAGAGCAACCTCCATTTTCCCAGAGCCGATACATCTGAGTACATCCGGAGCTGGGACGGCGTTCGCTGCATCGTGATGCAGGGCGGCCAGGGCGACATCAAGCACTGGGCGTTTAACGATCCCGTCCGCCGCGAAGGCCCATACAAGGATCGGCCGCCCACGCCCCAGGAATATCGAAGACTCACGACGCGCGTGGTCGATCTGCACCCGGTGACGGTCATGCAGAACGCGCGAACCAGCGGCGGCGGCGTGGTCACCGATGTGCCAACCCGGGCCATCTCGGTCGGGCCGGCGGAAACGTGGAGGGCGGAGAAGGTCTCGATCTGGCAGGCGGGCACACACGACAACCCGTTCGGGATGCGGCTGACGACGCTGATGATTGCCAGGCGAATCGCCGACAGCGCGGTGCCGATGTCTCTGCTCGCGGACCATCCGAACGTGCAGTTCAACCTCTACCGCCCCGCCATCGGAACGTGTGAGACGGAAATGCATTGAGAAGCCGCAGTCATTCTATGGAGGCACAATCGATGGGCGTGGACGTCCTGATCCTGAATACGGCCGTCGTGGACCTGCGCCGGCCGGACTTCGACTTCGCCGACAGGCTCGTCGGCAAGGGCGGGTTGGCGAAATGCAAGTCCAAGGACATGCCGACGTATTCTCAGGAGCAGATCAAACAGTGGATTGATGAGGGGTTCGCCACGGCCGGCGGCCCCGGTAATACCGCCCCGCTCATCGCACGGACCGGCCTGAAGGTTGCCGTCGGCGTCAATCTCGGCAAGGGCAGTTACGACGGCCTGGACGCTCAGGGCCGGTACTTCCATGACGTGATGACCGCCAATGGTATCGATATGTCGGCCACGCACGTGCACCCGACCCTGGCGACCGGGACCACGTTCATCCACAGCACCTCCGGCGACGACCGTGGCGGAATCGCCTACTTCCCGAACGCCAATGATGACTTCGACTTCACCGTCTTCCAGAGGGCGGTGGAGCGCCTCAAGCCCAAGATCGTGTACTACATGTACTCGGGCTTATCAGATCGCGGGGATGCCAACGGCGGGGACGACTTAGCCGAGTTCATCCGATGGTGCCGCCGGAAGGGAGCGGTGACCATCGCCGACAGTCACACCCTGACGGGCAATCCGCAGAAGCTCATTGCCGAGGGCAAGCCGGTAAAGGAGTATCGGCTTCTAGAACCCCTGCTGCCGGAGCTGGATCTGTTCTTCACGTCGTCGGATGAGGCGAAACTGATCGAGAATACGCTGGGCCGCAAACCTGCCAAGACCGACCTTAGCGAGCACGCATACAACATGCATTTCCTCGAGCTCCTGACGAACAAGTTCTGGATGGACGACGACCGAACGAAGCTCTTCGGTGTCACGGTCAGCGACGGCGCGTACGAGAAGCACATCGGCCCCGACGGCCAGACCGGCGCTCCGACCAAGGTGACCTCGCGTTTCATGGCCGGAGAGGTCGTCGACCTGGTCGGGGCGGGCGATTCTTTCCGGGCCGGGCTCATCACGTATATCGCACTCAATCTCGATGGCTTCCGGAAAGGCACAATCAACTTCGAGCAGGCCGTCCAGGCAGGCAATCTCTTCGCCTCGCTCTACATCAAGGCCCCGCTCGATGACCGATATGGAAATATCAGAGCCTACGCGAAGATGCTGCAGATCCTTCGAACCAAGGGCGGCTTCAAGAGTTTTGAGAGCCTGCGGCAGGCTCTGAACTGAATGGGAGCGCGATCGATATGGCAAAGAGCAAGACGCACCTCGATTGGCAGGACAAGGTCATCAATCACATGCAGGTCGGCGGCATCGAGACCTCGGTGCTCGACGACGGCCTCGGTAGAGGGACCCGGATCGCCTGGGTCAATACAGGCTCGGGCCTTCGCTACAAGGTGGTGATCGACCGTGGGCTCGATATCGTCGAGGCCTTCCAGAATCAGCACAGTCTCGCGTGGCTCAGTCACGCCGGCGCCACGGCCCGGCGCCCCGACGCGAACAAAGGGCTCGAATGGCTGTGGACCTTTCCGGGCGGACTGCTGACCACCTGCGGACTGACGCATGTCGGCGGGCCGGAAGCCGATGAGTTCGGCGAGCGCGGACTGCACGGGCGGATCAGCAACGTCACCGCGCAGCTCGAATCGGTCGTCCAGCCAAACCTGAACGCGGGTAAGACGGAGATGAGCCTCACGGCCGTGATGAAGCAATCGCGCGTCTTTGGTCCGAATCTGGAACTGCGGCGGACCATCTCCAGCACCCTCGGCCGACCCAGTATCCGGATTCACGACGTCGTGACGAACGTCGGCAATTCCCGAACGCCGCATATGCTGCTCTATCACTGCAATTTCGGCTGGCCCCTCGTGGATCAGGGCACGAAGATCCTGTACAGAGGTACATGCACGTCACGCGGGCTGGACATGGATAACGTCATCTTCAACAGCAGTCACGACTTCCGCACGTGCCAAGGACCGGTGGATCACCATCGCGGTACGGGCGAAGCTTGCGGGTTTATCGATGTCACGCCGGACCGTAATGGCATGTGCAATGTCGGCCTGTACAACGCAAAGCTCGGCCTCGCGGTCGCTCTGCGATACAAGAAGAAGCAGTTTCCCTGCCTGGCCAACTGGCAGCACTGGGGCCCGGGCGAGTATGTAACAGGCCTGGAGCCGGGGACGAATCCTCCCATCGGCCAGGCCGCGGCCCGCAAGCAGAGAAAGCTCATCCACCTCGATCCGGGCAGAAGCCGCACGTACGATCTGGAGATCACCGTGCTGAACCAGGACAAGGAGATCAAGCAGTTCCTGAAGGCGGCAGGTCAGTAAGATGCCGGAGCATACTCTTGTCGGTTTCGGATTCGGCCCGATTCAAGCCGGACTCTTCGCCAAAGAGGCGTTCCAGAGCGGCAACTTCCGCCGGATCGTTATCGCGGAGATCGACCAGCAACTTGTCAGCGCGGTGCAAGCCAACGGCGGCACCTATTGCGTCAATGTGGCTGGTAAACATGGGATCGAGGTGGCCGAAGTCAGCAATGTCGAGCTGCTCAACCCGGCGGACTCGCACCAAGCGACGGCTCTTCGCGGCGCGCTGGCCGAAGCCACGGAAGTCACGACCTGCCTGCCTTCGGTGGCCTTCTATGACTCGGGTGGGGCCGACAGCATCGCGGCATTGATCGCGGAGGGTCTGGCTCAGCACAAGGCGGATGCAACCATCGTCTACGCGGCCGAGAATAACAACCATGCCGCAGAGCTTCTTGGACAAGCCGTGGCGAACAGAAGAAGCGCCCCCCTGCCGCCACGAGTTCAGTTCCTCAATACGGTCATTGGCAAGATGAGCCAGGTCGTGACCGATCCGGCCGAGATCGCCGAACGAGGTCTCGCCCGAATCGCCCCCGGTATCGATCGCGCGTTCCTCGTGGAAAAGTTCAACCGCATCCTTGTCAGCCGAACGACTATCGCCGGATTCGTTCCGGGCATCGAGGTCTTCCTCGAAAAGGATGATCTGCTGCCGTTTGAGGAGGCCAAGCTCTACGGTCACAACGCCATCCACGCCCTGCTGGGCTTCATCGGCACACTCAAGGGGTATGTGAAGATGACCGAGCTGAGCGACGACGAGCCCTTGATGCGCGTCGCACACGAGGCCTTCATCGAGGAATCCGGGGCCGCCTTGATTCGCAAGCACGGCTCATTGGGCGATGACTTATTCACGGAGGCGGGCTACCGGCGTTTTGCCGAGGACCTGTTGGAACGCATGACCAACCCATACCTCGCGGATACGGTCGCCCGAGCCGGCCGCGATGTCGTTCGCAAGCTGGGAATCAACGACCGCATCTTCGGCACCATGGCGTTGGCAGTGGAGCATGGAATCGAACCCTCGAATATGGCGATGGGCGCGATGGCAGGCGTCGCCCTGCTGCTATCCAAAGCGGACGAACACAGTCTGCCACATGAGCTACGAGGGCTGGACTGGCGAATTCTGGATATAGAGGACCTCACCCGGCTGCTCGCATGGGTATGGCGAAGCCCGGATTCCGCGAACGTGCGTCGCCTTGTCGACTGCACGTGCGCCGCCCGAGAAAGTCTTGCTGACCTGTTGGAATAGCGATCACGTGCGTGCTCACGCCGGCGAGCGGTCGTCAGTAGTCCTTGAAGCTCCGCATCCATTCGGGCCAATCTTCCGGCTGGACGCCGCCGGCCCGCGTCCACATGCCGCGCGTGTCGAACTCCTGGTGCCACTTGAGCGTCCATAGCTCCTTCAGGCCGATTTTGCGTGTCGAGAAATCGGCAAAGGCGCCGTTCACGAATCCGCTATGCCTCAACACGCAGAGCATCTTCATCGCGTTGGTGGTCCAGTCCTCGACCTGTCCCTCAAAGTCCGGTGGCCGGTCCATGTGATGGGGGCGCGTATCCCACCAGCGATCGTCGAGAAAGAGCGGTATCTCCGCCGCCCCGGTGACGTCGCGGCGCCTCCAATAGTAGATCGCGGGTTTACCGGCCTCCTTGCCCGGCTGCGGATTGCTGACATACAGGTTGATGCCGTAGCTGCCGTACTCCTCGTAGAAATTCGGACCCCAGGCGACGTGCGAAAACCGCCCACTGCGCGGGCTCGCTTTGGTAGCCGCCGGGCAGAAACAGACCTCCCTCTGCTGGAGATAGTACGGGCGCAGTACGGCCATCCAGCTTGTTTCGGTCTCACTGCCGACGTTCCATCCCCGATGGAAGAAGCCGTTGTTGTCATCCGTGTACATCGAGAAATACAGCGTCCACTGACGCAGGTTGGATTGGCACGCGACCGCCTTCGCCTGTTCCTTGATCCGCTGCAAGGCCGGCATCAAGATCGCCATCAGCAGCGCGATGATCGCAATAACCACCAGCAGCTCAATCAAGGTGAAGCCCCGCTTCAGACTGCATCGCACTCTCGGAGCATCCATCGGCAAGGCTCCTCAGAATCACACAGGGACATCTGAAACAGCGCGCGGCCCCAATACCTGTCGGGCCCTGCGTTGCTGCTCGAGAGCCATTGTACAACCTTCGGTCGGTCCGACACAAGCCGATTCCGACCGCCTGCTCCCCCCCACACTTTTCCTGCGACTTCGGAGCGGGCCTCTCTTATAATGCCGACCCATGGGATCAGAGCAAAGACAACACAGGATGGCCTATGCCTACGCGGCGGTCGCAGTACTCTTCTGGGCTACATCCGCCTCGGCCTTCAATCTGTCCCTGCGTCACGTGGGCGTGCTGCCCCTGCTGTTCTGTGCTTCCGTGACATCGACGGTCATCTTCTTTCTCTACCTTGCTGTATCCGGCAAATGGCGCCTGCTGCGGACGCTCACGACACGAGATTACCTCTGGTCGGCCGGACTTGGTCTGCTGAACCCCTTTCTGTACTATCTGGTCCTGTTCAAGGCATATTCGTTGTTGCCTGCCCAGGAGGCCCAGCCGATCAACTTCGTCTGGCCGCTCACGCTGGTCCTGCTCTCGATTCCTTTGCTGGGCCAGCATATCCGGCTCGCCAGCATTCTCGCAATCCTCCTTAGTTTCAGCGGCGTGGTGGTCATCGCGACCCATCCGAGCAGACCGGCGGATATTCTCGATCTTCGTTTCAGCAGCGGCCCCGGGGTCCTGTTGGCCCTCGGCAGTACGCTGATCTGGGCGCTCTTCTGGATTTATAACACAAGAGACCGGCGCGATGCGGCGGTTCGCCTGGCCGTCAATTTCCTCTTTGCTTCCGGGTACATTCTCGTCACCGTGTTGCTGTTCCGCCGCGCACAGATGGCCCACTGGAAGGGCTTGCTCGGAGGCGTCTACGTCGGCGCGTTTGAAATGGGGATCACGTTCCTCTGCTGGTTGAAAGCACTAAAGAGCGCCAAGACAACCGCCCACGTCGTCAACCTGATTTACCTCGTTCCATTCCTCTCGCTGATCGTAATTCGGCTCGTGGTCGGCGAGCACATCCTTCCCTCAACGCTCGTAGGCCTCGTCCTGATCGTCGCCGGCATCGTTCTGCAGAAGACTCTGGATGTGTAACATTTGACACGGAGGTGTGCACCGCCCGTGTGCGGTTCCGCATTCGCGCCAGACTATCGACCGAGCGCAAGAAAAAGGTGCGCCCCGAGGAGCGCACCTGCTTGTCATCTTGAAAGTCAACTGCGGCTCTATTCGATCTTCAGGTCCGGATTGTTGGGCCCGAAGTGCTTGAGCATGACGATTGGATCGGTCTTCGACAAGTTCTTTATGGTGACGCCTTCTTTCGCGGCTTGCTCCGTGACGAAGAATTCGTCATAGGTAAGCTGGCCGTAGCGAATCATCGTCGGCGTCTCGATGTCCCACACGCCCATCGTCCCGTGCCCCTGCATCATGATGAAGCCGTAGGCGCCACTGTCGGTGATTGTCACGGTCTTGCCCGGAAGCACCGTCAGTTCCTTGGCGCTGAAGGCGGTGGACTTGTAGCAGATCCAGTTTTCGATGTAGCCATCGGCCTGCATCTCCTTGACCGGCCGCACCGGCTTGGGCTGCATGAAGCGATTCTTCGCGAAATTCGGGTCCACGTTGAGGTCCCAGTCGATCACGGCCAGGAGATGATCCACATTCCCGACTTTGTCCTTGGGCGTGTCCTTCCAGAGAAGCTCCTTGGGCACGACCTGGTTGTGCGGAATCGACTCGTACATCGCGAAGACATCCGACGCCTTCTGCGGCTCGTACGTGCAAAGGCTGCCCGGAGCGTGCAGAACGCCGGGAGGGACGTCCCAACCCGTTCCAACCTGTAGGCGATAGGCGGCCGACATCGCGGTAATCTTGTTGTCACCTTTTTCGAAGTCGGCCAGGGCCTGGCGGACCTGTTCCTTCGTGGTTCCCGGATTGAGACCGAAGAAGGTGTACGGATAATCGCCGCCGTGGTTGTTCACTTGCGGCGGGAAGTAGTAAGCCTCCGGCTTGCCGAGTTGCCCCGTCAGTGCCGCGTGCTCATCACGATGGTGGATGTGATGCGGCAGAGCGCCCTGGTTGTCGAAGAACTTCGAGTACATGGGCCAGCGCTTGTGCCCGTTCCAGAGACGATCTCCGATGACCTGGCCTTTGAGCTCTTCCACGGCCTCGCGCAAGAGGACCTGTTCGGCCCGGCCGCCGTCCTCGACGACAATGAAGCTCAGGCCCTCGTTGGGCGACGTCAACGGTCCGTTGTCGGCCGGCGTCGTCGAGGCGAACCACCGTTCGTCAAGGCCGCCGCGCTCGGCCCCGAGCGCGTAGTAGTCATCCGGATGCAGCTTGATGCGCCGGCCCGGCACGCAGAACGATCGCGGCACCCAGTTCGGCGCCAGACGCAAAATCCCCTTGCCCTGCTCCAGGGCCTTTTCAGCAATTGCCTTTGCGGACATAACTCCTTGCCCCTTTCGTAGAAAGACAGCCCCACGGGATCCATAGGTCCCATATCGCCAATCACGTCACGATTTCACATTTTCCCATTTGCCGCTCTTCGCGGAGGCCAGGATGGCATCGCAGACGTACTGTGTCGCCAGGGCCTCGCGGAAACCTGGTGACGCCGGCTCGTTCTTCGCCAGGCTCTCCAGAAAATCCGCTACCTGGTGGACGAAGGTGTGCTCGTAGCCGATCTGGAGTCCCGGCACCCACCAGTGGCCCATGTACGGCATGTCGCCGTCGGTGACGTGGACCGACCGCCAACCGCGGACGATCGACTCGTCGCGATGGTCGAAGTAGCTCAGCCGGTGCAGGTCGTGCAGGTCCCACCCGATGGAGGCGTGCTCGCCGTTGATCTCGAAGGTGTACAGGGCCTTGTGACCGCGCGCGTAGCGCGTGGACTCGAAGTTGCCGAGCGAGCCGTTCTTGAAGCGGCAGAAGAAGGTGCAGGCGTCGTCGATGCCGACCGGCTCGACCTTGCCCGTCTCCGCGTGCATGCGCTGCTTCACGAAGGTCTCGGTCATGGCGCAAACGGACGTGATGGGCCCGTTCTGCCACATGGCCGTGTCGATGCAGTGGGCGAGCAGGTCGCCCGTCACGCCGGAGCCAGCCGCCTTGACGTCCAGCCGCCATGTCGCCATGCCGCCCTGCGGCACGTTCGCCGAGATTGTCCAGTCCTGCAGGAAGTTCGCCCGGTAGTGAAAGATACGCCCCAGCCGGCCATCGTCAATGAGCTGCTTGGCCAACGTGACGGCCGGCACGCGACGGTAGTTGAACGAAACCAGATTAGCGACGCCAGCCTTCTCCACAGCCTGGACCATCGGCTCGGCTTCCGCGCCGGTTCGCGCCAGAGGCTTCTCGCAGATGATCATCTTACCGGCCTGCGCAGCGGCAATGGCGATCTCCGCGTGGAAGTTGTTCGGCACACAGATGTCGACCACATCGATGGTCTTGTCGCCGATCACCTTGCGCCAGTCCGTCGTGTGCGATTCGTAGCCCCACCGATCAGCGAAAGCCTTCGCCTCTTTTTCCTCCAATCCACAGATGGTCTTGAGGACGGGCGCGTACGGCACATCGAAGAAGTTGCTTACCTTGCGATAGGCATTGGAATGGGTGCGACCCATGAATCCATAGCCGATCATGCCAACATTGAGTGGTTTGGTCATTGCCGTAACTCCTTATTGTAGGGTGTGCCATGCACACCATCTTCGCAGCGCCGGGAATGGGGGTGCACAGCACACCCTACGCTGTCCACCCATGCGCGGCCCGGACCTTGAGCATCACGTCGAGGATCTCATTCCAGGTGTCCTGCGTTTCGAGCATCGCGTTGGGGAACATGCAGCCGTCCCAGCAGATATGCTGAATACCGCGCGCCGGGGCGTCCTTGAGCCAATAGCCGGCACAGCGGACGATGTCGAGCTTGCCGTTCGGGTCGCCGGCCGGGCAGTGTTTGCCCGTCTTGTCGTGCGAGCCGGCGCCGTGCACTTCGCCGTCGTTCTGCGCGACGTGAAAGTCGATCGTCCAGGGCCGCAGCTTATCGACCATCGTCTCGTAGGCGGCGTAAAACTCGTCCTCCGAGTAGCCGGGTTGCAGCAGCGCGTCTTCCGGCGAATTGTAGCCCATCAGGTACAAGTACGTGTGGGCCATATCGGCCTGGAACCCAAGGGTCTCCGGCATTCCGACGGCTTCCAGGAGATTGAGCATGGCCCTCCAACTGTGTAGTCCCGCCCAACAGATCTCGCCCTCGGCGGCGAGGCGTTCGCCGTGATCGGCGGCGATTTTGGCCGCTTCGCGGAAGGTCTCGGCGATCTTTGCGGTGTTCGCCTTCGGGTCTTCTCTCCATTTTTCCACGCCGAATTCTGCCGAATCGATCCGGATCACGCCGTATTTGCGCACGCCATGCTTGTTGAACACGCCGGCGATGCGGCACGCCATCCGCACGGCGTCGAGAAACTTCTCGCGGGCCGCTGCATCGCCCATCGCCGAATCACCGACCGTGCCGCCCCAAACCGGGGCAACAAGCGAGCCGACGTTGAAGCCGTACCCTTGAATCAGGTCGGCAATCTTCTTCAGCTCGTCGTCCGTAGCGTTGGGGTCGGTGTGCGGCAGGAACAGGAAGTAGTCGATCCCGTCGAACTTCTGACCGTTCACCTCGGCGCCCGCGGTCAACTCGAGCATCCGTTCCAGACTGATCGGCGGCTCCTGGCCCGGTTCATTGCCTTTGCCGACCAGGCCGGGCCACATGGCGTTATGAAGCTTGGGGAGAGGATTTGAACTCATTGTAGCCTCCTTGACGATTGAAATCTCGGGAATGTCATTGCCAGGCGCGCAGCGATGAAGCCATCTTCATCCCATGGGTGGGAGATGGCCTCGCTACGCTCGCAATGACATTCTTCACATTTGCCACTTCACAAGTGCCTCTCATCATTATGCGGCTGCTTCCCATCCCTCCCGGATGGTCTTGTAGCCAAACTGGTAGCATTCCTCCGGACTGGCCGACAGCTCGCGCCACACGCAGGTCGTCGCCGCCAACTCCGGCAGGCTCGTCCCGAACGCCTCGATGGTGAGCCATTGGTCGTAACCGCCCGCCCGCAGCGCCTTGAAGATCTCGCCGAACGGCACATGTCCCTTACCCGGTGTGCCGCGATCGTTCTCGGAGATATGCACGTGCCGAATCGCGCTCAGGTTCCTCGTGATGCAGCCGACGGGGTCCTTCTCCTCGATATTGGCATGGAAGGAATCGTACATCACGCCGAAGTTGGGGTGGTTCACCTGCTTGGTGTACGCGGCCGCGTCGTCCATGGTATTGAGGAAGTAGCACTCGAAGCGGTTCAGGCATTCGACGGCGAGTTGCAGGTTTGCCTGCTTCGCGTAGTCGGCGACCTGACGATGGACCTCGGCGGCCCGCTGCTTCTCTTCCGCCGTTGGGCCCTTGCCGCTGAATTTTCCGAGCGGCTGATAGAACGGCCCGGCCAGAACCTCCGACCCGAGCGCCGCGTTGCAGTCAATCACCCATTTGAGATACTCGACGGCCCCCTGCCGGTGCTTGGCCTCGGCGCTGATGGGGTTATGCTCCTCGTCCGGCATGACCGTGCAGCTCGTGCACTGGAGGCCGTTGTCCTTGAGAGCCTGAGCCACCTTCTTGTAGTGGGGCACGTCCCCGCCGAACAACGGGACTTCCACGCCGTCATAGCCGGTCGCCTTCAGTTTGCCCAATATCCCAAAGTGCTTCTCCTCCACAAACGGCGTCCACAACAGCAGATTGAATCCGACTTTCATAGAGACTCCCGACAACGAATGGGTAAATGGGTGGATGGATGGAAGGGGTGATGCCTGAGTGCGTATATGCCTGAATGCACCGCTGGATACATGCGTAGTCACCACACGAACGACCCATGATGAGCGGGGCCCGCTGGCCCCCTGCGATGCCCTTCTAACGCTCCCGCGGGAGCCTGTCAACGGTTTTTTGGTGGCCGTCCGGCGTCCAGCGAGGAAATCCAAGGCGTCGGTTGCGAGGTTGCTGGTGCAGTTCCATGCCGATGAAGGCAAGTCGTGGCTGGACGAATGCTCCCATTGCCGCAGTATGAGTCACAAGCCGCATGATCGTGTTGGTTCTGGATCAGCCCATTTGCCGCTTCGTACTCCAGGTTACTCATTCCCCCGGCGTTCCGCCTGTTGCCGCACTCGGACGCCAGGCCGAGGCATTGGACCACGTGCCGGGATCGGCGAGGGAATCCGCGATCTCCAGCGAACGACCGCCGCCGTCGGTGGCGGAGTACCAGGCATCGTTGTACCGGAAATCGTGGATCACTGCACCCACGGCGTCTTCGAGGACCAGGCGTTCGCCGCCATTGTCGAGGTTGCCTTCATATTGGCCGGCCACGGGGACATCCGCACCATAAAGCCCGGCGAAGGTTGTCGTATCCCTGACCACCACGACGGAGGTCTGCGGCGGAAGGTCCATACTCGGGCAGGTGAAGCGGACGCCACGGGTGAAGGCGACATAGTTGATGTTGATGGTCTCGTCGCCGATATTCGTCAGTTCTATGAACTCAGCGTCGGGGTCCTGCGGATGGTACATCATCTCGGTGATGCGCAGATTCTCAGCCACAGGCCCTACGGCATACACCGCCTCGTTCAGGGCGCTCCACTGGCCGTCAAAGACACGCGATTTGACACGTTGGCTTTGCGTCAGCAGGATCGGCCTCGTATGGACCTGAGCCGTAGGGGCAAGCGTCGGGTCAGGATCTTCGGCATAATCCTGTAGGCCTAACAATTGCCCCGAGAAGATGAAATAGGGATCATCTTCGGTGGCGCGGTAGTTGAGGGCATGTACGGCCAGGATGTTCTTGCCGACCTTTAACTGATCCATGTGTTCGCTGATGTCGAAAACGATGTGATCCGCGATCCTGCTGCGCTCTACAGTACTGACGCTGTTCCAGCGGAGCGAATCGGGTCTGCCGTGGGACGCGATTTCCGTCCCATTGAGATAGGCCACAAAGCCATCGTCGCAGCGAACGCGCAGATAGAGGAATTGAAGCTGCAAATCCTCAGGCTGGGCATAGAAGGGTATGCGGATGTAGCATGAGCCGTTTTGCCCAAGCATTTCGTCGGTCACATTATAGGTAATCACTGGGCCGTAGCCGCCCCTCTCGCCGGAACCGGGCGGATAGAAGCCTACCGCTCCGGCGCCATCGTCTTCCGTGGGCGTTCCGTGGGTCCAATGCGCATCGTCGTAGGGCTCAAACGCGCCCTGCCACTGCGACCCGATGTCCTCCGTGGGAACGAGGACTCGCTTCAATACCTCGTCTGAAACCAGGGTGAGAACCATGCCCGATTCTCTGCGGGGCCTGCGTCGAGGGTCTGTGCCATCCGTGGTGTAATACACCGTACCAGCGTCGTTGGGATTGACCAGATTCAACAGGGCCCCGTTCGGGACATGCCCTCCGCGCTGGTCCCGCCCGTCAACCCGAAAGGCCGGTGGATCGACAGGCGGATACCACCCGTGATTCTTCAATTGGTTGAGCACGATATCCGTGCGCACGGCGAAGTACTCATTCACCAAACGATCTACTTCGGCCTGCCAATGCTGCCGCGTGTAGGGCGGCCCCCAGCCGCCTGTGGCGTCGCCCCAGCGGGCCGATTCGCCCACAATGGCGCCGTAGATCTCTGCCGCACGATCCAGATACCGCTGCGTGGTCTTGTCCTTGGTCAGCACGCCGTCGTGGAAGAAGTGGTGGTATATGCGGTCTGCCAGGAGCAATCGAAACTCTTCATTCTCTGAAAGGCGGTCCATCAAGGTGTGAGGATTCCAGACACCGATCACCGGGACGCGATTGACGGTCGGCTGTTCCAGGGACCATTCCACATCCCAGGGAATGACCACAAAGGGACAGCCGGATTCACCCCTGCGTGCTGCATAGAAATTACGGGGCGTGTAAGAGTCGCCCAGGAAGACCGGCGCATCGCGACTGCCCACATAGTAGATCATGAGCATATAGTCAATCATGGCTGGGACGTCGATATAGTCCTGCATGGTCCTATAGGCGTTGTAAGAGGTCAGATCCATCTCGGACAGCATGAACAGATCGTTCCACGCCTGAATGGCTTGCTCGCCGCCGGACTTGACCTGCATATCCGTGCTGGCTCCATAGCCGCTCGGGGCCTCGAGCACCTGGTAGTCTTCCTTGTCCCCTCCCAGATGGTCAGCCGCAAACGTCTCATCGGGCCGTTCGGTCATGATGTAGAGTCCCCAGTACAGCCCATTGATATATACCTGGATAGGCCTGCCATGGGGCGTCAGGTGCTGCATGTCACGCACGGTGTCCCGGGCAAAGACATCACGCAGATAGTCGGCATGACGGGCCCCGCTCATGCCACTGTGGCCGGTCCAGGAGTAGTTCCAGATCGAGCGCAGAGCCAGGACATTGAAGGTTTGTACATCCGTGTCGGGAAATAGCGGATAGTCCAGCTTCGCGGGACCGTACTCGCGTCTGAAGATCACGCGCAGGGCGTTCTTGGGATTCTGCGATCTGCTGTAGGGTCCGCCGTGGATGCGCAGACCTGCGTTGACGCCGAAGTGGTTGCCCGTATTCGGATCGATCCACTCCATGGACGTTGCCCGCTCCCACTGGTCACCATATTGAGTGGGATTGGCATAGATGCCGTCTCCCTCAAAGAAATCCGCATTGGGGATCACGAGGCAAACCGACGGCGTGGACTTAAGGTCGTCTTTGATCGTGGCGCTGTAGGCGGGGTTGTCCACGACATCACCGTCCATCTCATAGTCTGCAGAGCGCCAACCCCATCTGGAAGGGAATCCATCCGGCCGCCGCGGCTGACGAATCACATCGTCCAGGTAGAGATAGGTATGTGAGACGATACTGGAATTCTTCCAGCCGGACTTGATCGCCACGGCTCGTACACAGGCGGTCGTGCTGATCTGGATCGGCCCGGTGTAACGCCGTCCTATCAACTGCCCGGTGTGTTCATCCCGTGCGTGCGGCACATCGGCATTCAACGTATACCAAATCTCGGCGCCTGGCGTGCTGGTGCTCAGAACCAAAGAGAAAGGCCCATCATAGAAACCACGGTCGACACTGAACCGCACGGGCCGCACGATGCCCAGATACGCTTCGCTATTGGCCTGGCCCGGGGTGGGGCTGAGCATGTAGCCCCACGCAGTGCTGGTTCCAGGTTGACGTCCATACGAGATATCCGCATATTGTGTGTTGAACTGGATGCGGTCTATCTCGCTTGCCCCATCCGCAGCCGTCAAGACCACAGCTTCTCCATCGGCATCGAGGCTGAAATTGGCGTGCAATTCCGCAGCCACACTGTTCGATGCCGAGGCCCAGATGATGACATAGCCGCCGGGCAACAGCGTAGTAAGATCCGGTCGGTCATTGGGGAACCGCCACTTGGTGACATTGTCAAGCTTGTCTGAAAGGTACAGGCCGGCCAGCGAAACCGTTTGGCTCGACGGGTTGTGCAGCTCGATCCAGTCCCACTCCTCGCCACTGTCCGAGAGGACCGCCCCGCTGTTAGATGCCATGAACTCATTGATCACCACCTGTTGGCCATGAGCCGGGCCGGCTCCAACGGAAGCGATGAGAATCAGGAAACAGGTCACAAAACTGCGATTGGCACCCATCTTTTTCCTCCAGAGCAGCGGTGGTCATTACCAACCAGCGTGATCTGTCATTATAATCCATCTATTAACATTTCGCCAGGCATTTCGTCCCTGACGGCGAGCGAGAAATTGCGTGCAAACCGCACGGGGGCGCGTATAATAAGGGCCATGAAACTGCCAAAACTGAAAGAAGCTGATCGATATCAAGGGCTGTACGTGTTCGATTTCGGCGACCACGCGGGCGTGGGATTTACGGCCGATGAAGTCGCCGAACTGCTGGACAGCGAACGGTACACAGGGGGCAGGGTCTACAAGATCCACCGGGCGTATCCCGACGGCCGGATGGAACTGCGGGGCGTACCGGCGGCGAAGTTCCAACTGGAAGCCGGCATGTTGTTCTACTCAAACGATGAGGCGACAGCGCGGGGCGATTTCAAGCGGCTGGTGGACTTAGCCGTGCGATCGGCTCCGCCCTGCCGGGCCAAGGTGCATCTGGCGAAGTATGCCCAGGATAAGTACGCCGTGGCGGTGATCTATCCGGCCGAGCGGGATGATGATATGAGCTCGTGGATGCTGGAGGGCGAGTATCGCACCGCCGGTGCGGCTGAAGGCGGGGTCGGGGCCGTCGTGCGATACTATCAGGATCAGCCGGAGATTCTCGACAGGCATCAGTTCTTTGAGGCCGGCGATACCGTCAGCAGGACCGGCGAGGAACTGCTGGCAGCCGTGGCTCGTGTCGTACAGCGGTGACGGGCGGAGACCATGCGATATCGGAACTTGAAACTGAGCAGATTCTCGCGAAAGCGACCGAACAAAAATGCGCTGCGCCTCGGTTTCGCGGGTGCCATCCTCTTGCGATGGTTCGGCAGACGATCATCTTGCGTTACGACTGACGATCTTGGGAGGCACGAGTACGCGACGAGCACGCAGCGCATAGGAATTCGGTTCACCGACCGGATTCGTGATACCTTCCGGTTCCGCTGGATCCGGAGGGCCTCCTGACGTCGCCCAGCAGATCCGCCTGCGAGGCGACCCTCGATATAGTCCCACAACCGTAGGTCCCACGGGCGAATGACGGGCTCACAACGGGAATGACACTGCTGCCCAAGCTTTGCATCCAGATCCGTGCGACCTCAGACCGCTCCACCCGGACAACAGCATCATTCCACAGGGGTCGAAAGCACCAGCTTCTCAGAACAGCTCTCGCTGAACAGGGCCGGTAACTCACTACAGAGATAGTGGTGCACTCGACCAGCCTCCTTGCACCTTGACGAAGAGCTTTCTATCCCATGATAGCTCGATTCCTTGCTCGTGCTTCATTGACCACTCATCTGTAATACATCATCGGACATTCAGCCTTTTCCGTAAATAAGCACTCTTCTGGCTGCAAGCGGCTTTATTTCAGGGAGACCGGCGATTAGACCGGTAACGGAGCATACTGACCCGGGATTTCCCTAGGTTCTTGAGTATCGGAGGCAGTTCTGAACTCGTTGGTCGGCGCATCGGGCAGGCGCCCGCCCGCTGGACACCCGATCTGGAGGCGCACATGTGAGGAGGCACACGCTTGTCGCCGGGGTGACGACTATGTTTGACCTTGGATGGCTGATCGCTGGTCGATTATCGGGCGAATGCGGGCGCGATCGATACCTGTGCCCGGTCTATCCGGCTGCCGACACCTGGCTTTGTCGCACGGTCAGTGCGGGTGGCCGCAGAGTATCACATCGCTGCTGGGGCAGCGGCGATCACCCGGATGTCGTCGATATAGATCGTTCCCGTGCCGTCCGGCGTGGGTTTGTCGCGGTCACCCATACCGATATACAGGGTCTTGACGGCGGTCACATCCACGCCGGTGGCGATGACGTCGGCCAGTGCGATGCTCCACTCGGCCCATTGCGCACTGGTCACGGGTTCGCCATCGGGGTGTTTGATAACGCCGGTGCGGTTGGCCTTATCCCGGATCGCGACGTACAGTTGAGCCGGGTCGTTGCTCGCCCTGCCGCGGACGTGCAGGACCAGCGTGTCAACGCTGTTGACCGTCCAGTCCTGTGGGCTGTCCCAAGTCCGCTCGGCCTCCGAATACCACGGCGAGTCGGCGTTGCTGTAGTCCATCGGCATGGACTGATAGCCGCTGTGGACGATCTTCTGTTCCGCGAACGGCGCCTCAGGGTAGCCGACGTAGGAGCCGGTGTTGTTCGTCAAGCCGTCGAGCCAGGTCTGGAAGATCGTCTGCTCGGCGACGATGTCATCCGTGTAACTCTCGAAATCGTCGATCACGAGGAAATCGGCCGTGCTGAAGCTCCAGGTCGCACCCTTCCAGGGGCTGTCCGCATCCGCCTCATTCACCTCATCCACGCGCCAGTAATAGGTCTTGCTCCACTCCAATGGGCCGGGATCAAACGTGGTCACATCGGCCGCCTGGCGGCCCTGGTAGATGCCGGCCGTTGAGGTGTCGGCATCCGTCACGGCGTCGGAGTCCTCGCCGAAATACACATCATGATGGGTGGCCTGCTCGCCGGCTACCCAAGTGAGCAAAGGCATCTGCGGCGCATTGACGCCCGTATTTGCCGGATAGGATCGCGTGGCCCGCAGGGGTAGTTGCAGCGGGCCGGCCGGGATGATCTGCCTGCTGATCGAGGGACTCTGCCACGACAGCCGTGCTTCAGCGCTGCCGCCGCTCTCGTACCAGTCCATCTGCACGAGATAAATCTGGCCGGCAATCAGATCGACAGTTGCCACATCGTCCGTACTACCATGGTTTGTCCAGTTATCGATCATGAGCCGGCCGTCGAGCCACAGTCGGACCCCGTCGTCACTGGTGGTAATCAACTGGTATGTCTCGCTGAATGGGGCCTTGAGGTCCGCCGTCCACTGCGCCGAGACGCTGTCGCTCAGGCCGGGGACGATCTCGTTGCTGCCCCAGCCATGGTCGATCGAGTCTTCGACGCGCTCTACCACGGGGGCGCCCGTCAGATCGACGCCCTGGAAGTACCGGGCCTGAACGCCGACGCCGGGCCCGACGGTAGTGAAGCTCCATACGGGCCCTTCGTGCACCACTCCGCCCGCATCATGCTCGTCAATCCGCCAGTAGTAAGTCGTATTCTCGGCCAGGGTTCCGGGATCGTGGGTCATCACGATCTGGTTGCCCTTGAACGCGCTCGGATCCCCAGCAACGACGGCCGCTTTGTCCGTGCCGAGGTACACGTCATGTGACTTGGCGCCCACGCCGGCCGTCCATGCGAGGCCTGTCTCGACGTCGACGCCGTCAAGACCATTCCATGGTTCCGGTGCATAGGCGGTGGCCGGTGCGGAGGTGAAAGACCATACGTCTCCAGCATAAATCGTGGCGCCGTCGAGGCCCACTTCGTCGATCCGCCAGTAATACGTGGTTGCCGGCGTGAAATCCCCCGTATAATAATACAACGTCGAAGTCAAAGGTAGCCGGATCCTCTGCTCGGCGGCACCCAGCGTCGGGCTGGTCCCGACATACACGTCATGCATGGCGGCTGCAGCGCCCGGCGTCCACTGAAGCAACGGTGTCGCCACGTTCTTGGCGCCATCAGCCGGCGCGGGGGCCGCGGCCTTCATCGGCCCACGGTCGAAGGTCGCCGTGACCAGCTTGCCTGAGACCTCCGACGTAACAGCGTATCCAATGTAGAGGTTCTCGGGGACCCCTGGGGCCGTCTCGCTGTAGTGCTCCGTCCACTCCTTACCGTCGGGCGAGAAATAGCCAATGAACGTATCTCCGGTTCGCTCGATCTTGACCCAATAGGGCGCGGTTATTTCTCCGGTGCTCTCATCTTCTGCGGCAGCGCCGGGCAGGGTCCGGCCCCAAAGGGTAATGCCGTGGTCCTTGGTGTCTGTATTGGCACTGACTCCCATAAACACGTACGGCGATTGGGGCGCGAGCATCACGCGAATCATCACGCCCGCCATGGACCAGTCAGCTAACGGTGGGTCCAGACTGACAACCCGCGCGACCAGCTCACCGTCGCCCGACAGCGTCTTGTACACGAACTGGAATTGGTCGGTGTTGCCGCGAATGCCGGTACCGTCGCCCTGGATGGTCCACGTTTGTGTCGTCTCTTCGTATTGAGCGTTCCCGGCCGTCGCCGGGCCGCCGATATCGCGGCTTGTCCAGCCGGCCGGCAGTTGCCCGAGAATGGGGGCGGCGATACCAATCGATAGAAGCAGAGAAATCAGAACGGTTCGTTCTTTACGCATGATGGGCCTCCTCGAAACAGGCAAACACAGTTTTGGGCGGACCTCCCCGGGAACTCGAAAAGAACCTCCAATGCCAACGCCGTATTACAGACTCGACCAACTCTTCTTATACCACAATTATGCCCTCAGATCAAGAGGAATCCCACCCGGGATTGTGGCCATCGCATCTGGATTCGACGGACAATTCAGCCTGTCCGGCTATCTTGTGGCGGCCTTCTGCGTCAGGCGGACGAGCTCGACGACGGAGTTGACCCCGGTCTTGGCCAGGATGTTCGCGCGGTGGAAATCGACCGTCTTCGGACTGATGCCGAGTTCGTACGCGATGGTCTTGTTCGCTTTGCCGGCGATCAGATGTTTCATGATCTCGCTCTCTCTCCGCGTGAGGAGCCGGACTCGTGATTGGACGTCCTGTCGCTCCCTGCGCGATCGCCGGGTGCGTGCATCCAGGTTAACGGCCTTCTGGATGCTGTCGAGCAGGACCTGGTCGCGGAAGGGTTTTTCGATGAAATCCAGCGCGCCGGCTTTCAGGGCCTCCACGGCCATGGGTACGTCACCATGGCCTGTGATAATGATCGTCGGGATCTCGAGGTCCAGTTCACGCAGCTTCGCCTGCAGCTCGAGCCCGCTCATGCCGGACATGCGAACATCGAGGACCAAGCAGCCCGGCTGCGACGGGTCATAGTCTGAAAGGAACTGTTGGGCGCTGTGGAAGGTTCTGACCTCCAGCCCGATATCGCCAATCAGCAGACGCAGGGATTCACAAATCGCCTCATCATCATCCACGACGAAGACTATGGGATCTTCCATCTCCATGGGTGGCTCCTTCAACAGGAAGTGTAAATCGGAACGTCGCCCCCGGGCCCTCCCCGGACTCGACCCACAGCCGGCCGCCGTGTGCCTCCACGATTCGCCGGCTCAAAGAGAGCCCGATTCCCAGGCCCTGATCCTTGGTGGTGAAGAAGGACTCAAAGATCTTCTCCAGCAGGTCGGGTGAAACCCCGCGGCCGGTATCCGTCACGGCCACTTCCACCTCGCGATCGTTCAATAGACCACTCGATATCGTCAGTGTGCGAGAGCGGATATCCGTATCACTCATGGCCTCGATCGCATTCCTCATGAGATTGAGCGCGACCTGCTCGATCTCGACGCTGTCCCCTTTGGCCGTCGGCAGATCGGGCGTGAGGTTCGCAATCATCGCAACGTCGTGCTTGGAAGCCTCGCTGTGCAGCATGTGGATCGCGTCCCTGAGGATGCTTTGAAGATCCAACGCAGCGCGTTGGGGCTCGCGCTTGGCGATCAGGCCGCAGATCCGTTTGATAATACCGGCGGCTCGCTCCGCCTGGACGGCAATCTGATCGATCGAATTCCGCAAGGTGTCGATGGGAAAGTGCTCTTTTCGCGAGAGCCGCAGACAGGCGTTCGAGTAGTTCAGGATGGCGCACAACGGCTGATTGAGTTCATGGGCCAAGCCGGAGGCCATCTCGCCAAGCGTCCTGGCGTGCCAGGCACGCGTCAGTTCGGCCAGATGCTGCTGGGCCTGCGTCTCGGCCTTCTTGCGTTCCGTGATATCGCGGACCACGGCGAGAATACGCCGTTCGCCGCCGATCACCGCGCTCTTCAGGTTCACTTCCTCCCAGAAGGTCTCCCCCTTTCGGTTTCGGCTGAGCCATTCGAATAGCTGAGAGCCCTCTTCGTCGGCCTTGCGGATCCATGTCAGGGCGTCCCGCTCGGAGTATGGGGATTCGTCGAGACTCAGGTCCGCGACGTTGAGCTGAAGCGCTTCTTCGTAGGAATATCCGTACAACTGCAGCATCGTCTGGTTCACATCGAGGATTTGCCCGGTGACTGGGTGGTGAATGAAGATCGCTTCGTTCGCGGCATTGAAGATCTCGCGGTAGTTCCGCTCGGAGGCGCGTAGCGCCAGTTCCGCCCGCTTGCGCTCCGTGATGTCCGTCACGGTTCCGAGAATGGCTTGCTCTCCCTCGTACTGGATCAGGCGAGTCGTTAGAATCGCCTCGATTCGCTGGCCCTCCTTTGTGATCAGCGCATACTCGACGGGAGGAACCTCTTGCCCTGTCATATGAGCAGAGAAACTCTCTCTGATGCCCTCTCGGCATTCGGGTGATATCAGGCCCAGAAAGTCGAAAGCTGGGTCACTGAACTCTTCTCGTCTGTACCCCATAACCTGCTCACATCTTGCGTTGGCGTACACCACGCGGCCCGCTTTGTTGATGAAGATCATGTTTGGCGAATGTTCCGCGAGATTTCGGAACTTCTCCTCGGACTCCCGGAGGGCCATCTCGGCTTGTTTGCGCTCGGAGATGTCGACAACAATCCCCCGAAGTCCGATGGGCGTGCCGTTGCGAACGATCGGTGCGCTGTACAGGAGCACGGGAAACGCGCTGCCGTCCTTCCTCAACGCTATGTAGTCGTGATCCGGGAACGGTTCGCCGACAAGCTTCTTGGCTACGTTCCGCTTGGCCCTTTCGCGGTCGGCGGGGACGAACATCTGCAGCATATTCGTCCCGGGGACCTCCTGCTCCGTGTAGCCGAACATCTCCAGGGCGGCCCGGTTCGCGAAAGTGAAGTTCCCTTGCGTATCCATCTCGAAGACCGTTTGCGGTAGAAGCTCGGCCAATTCCCGAAACCGCACTTCGCTTTCCATCAAGGCCCGCTCCGCCCGCTTCTGCTCGGTAATGTCCTCTACCGTGCCCTCATAATACAGGATGTTGCCCTCCGAGTCGCGGACGGCGCGTGCATTCTCGCGGATGAACAGGGACGTGCCGTCCTGTCTCGTCCAGGCTGACTCAAATCCCATGATCCGGCCCTGCGATTCGATGAGCTGTTTGAAATCCGTCCTGGCGTAACCGGGCTGATATCCTTGCCGTTCGACGTTGCGTTCGGCCAGTTCTTCAAAACAACGATGTCCGAGCATCCGCACGAGAGAGGGATTGGCCAGAAGGACACGGCCGTCGGGGGTGGTTCGATACAGCCCAAGCACCGCGTTCTCGAAGATGCCTCGGAATTGTCCCTCGCTGATGCGCAGCGCCTTCTGCGACTGTTTGCGTAACAGGGCGTTGGCAAAGATCTCGCCTACCAATCGCAAGCGCTGGACGAGGTCGTCGGGCCAGTCCCGCGGTCTGTGGACGGTAGAGAACGCCATGCCTCCGATCCTCGCGCCGCCGACGACGAGCGGGAAGGCCAGGATGGATTGGATGCCCTCCTGCCGGCAGTACTGCTTCTCGCTCTCGGCCTCCTGCGGAGCGTCCTCAACGCGTGCATAGACCACGAGTTCTCCTTGCAGCAGTCTTTCCAGAAACCATCGAAATGACTGCTTCATCCGGGATGTCGAGGCTGGGGGCAGGCCGGGGGCCGCCCAGGCGTGCGTGATTGCAATGTCAGCCCCGTTGTCGGAGAACCGGACAACGCTGCTGCGGTCGATCCCGAGCAGTTCCCCGATCCGGCCGAGCCAGTGCTCGATCTGGCTGTCGATCTCAGCATCGGGGAGATTCACGAACGTAGCCGAGAGGTCCGACAGAAGGGTCTCGAAGACGAGTCGTTCCTTCAGTGCATCGGCCGACCGTTTCCGTTCGAGGGCGTTCGCGAGGATGTCCGCGACCGTCTTCACTAAGGATATGGTCTCCTCCGACCACGAACGCTCCTCGCGGACGGTGGACAATCCCAAGAAGCCGAAGAGCTGCCCTGCGATTGTGATCGGAACGCTCAGGACGGACTTCGCACCCATGGATTCGAGCACCTCTTTCCCTTCGGAAGCCTCGTCTGGAAGATCGCGCACACTCGGAATGTTCAGCAGTCCGGCGTTCAAGAGTTGGTCGGTGCCCCATGGGAAGCGATCGATCTCCATATCGCATCCCAACCCGTGCCCCGGATTGACTCCGTCCGCACACCACCCATGCATCTTGCTCACTCTCGCGTCACCCTCTTGGAGCATGTAGACATAACTCCGATCCGCCCCCGTGAAGCATCCTACACGTGCCAAGGTTTGGTCAATCTCGGCCTCGATCTCCTCAGCGCGCAGATTCACGAAGTTTCTTGATACGCCGGCGACGAGTTCCTCGAATTGCAGTCGGCGTCGCAACTGTTCTTCGTCGCGCTTCCGCCCCGTGATGTCAAGCGCCAACTCCCCCGCCCCGATGACCCGACCGCGTTCGTCCTTGACCGGCTGGCCTCGCAGGAGCCACGTTTCGCCATTGTCCCCGTCGACCTCCACCTCTTGTTCCTGTCCCGTACGGAGGGCCTCCTCAACGGGGCAGATGTCGCAGGGTTCTGTTCTGCCATGCCACAACTCATAGCAGATGCGGCCCCCTGTTTGGTCGGCCGGCGCACCAAGAGCTTCCGCGGCTGATCGGTTGGCCCAAAGGATCCGATGGGAGACATCCTGATACGTCACGATCTCAGATATGGCCTCCAGAACGACAGCCTTCTCCCGTTCCGTTCGTTTGAGCGATTCCTCAACCTTCAGCCGGCTGATGGCGCTGCCCGTCTGGGCCGCAATCGTTTCCAGAACTACGCGCGCCCGCGGCGACACGTCATCGCTCGTGTGGGAACCCACGTTCAGGCAAGCGATGATGCGGTCGTTGTGCCGGATCGGAATCACGCCAATGCCGCGCAACGCCTCGTGTCGCTGCGCCGGTCCTTGGCGCAGACGAAGCGCCTGCAAAGTGCCGTAGACAGGCTCTCCTCGCATCACGAGCCGGACGTTCTGCGAATCGGCGGGATAGTGGGCCTCTCCGGCCACAAATGGATCCGACAAACCCGCGTGCACCGCAAGATCCACGTCGCCGGAAACGTCATCCACTATGTAGATGCCTCCACAGTCCATGCCTGAGGCCTGCAGCGCAACTTCGAGGCAGTATCGAAGTCCTTCCTTTAGATTCGACAGACTGCTGAGTTTGACGGCCACGTCGTGTTGGACCTGTCCCAGATACTCGGCCTGGCGGCGCTCGGTGACATCAACGCAGGCGGCCTGTACGGCCGGCCGCCCCTGATACTCGACGCGGCTGGTGTAGATCTCCAACCAGCGCGTCGAGCCGTCTTTGCGAACAATCCGGAATTCGTGGCGGCCCGGTACAGATTTGCCTTGCAGACGCGCCTGGTGATACTGCCATACCTTCTCCCGATCCTCCACATGGATGAAATCCCTCAGTGTGTCGGGAGGCATCGCTTCTATTTCCGCGACGGTATAGCCGCTGATGGCAGCCATCGCCTGATTGGCGAAGGTAACTTTCATGTCTTGGACGATGACGAGACCTTGCAGGGAATGATCCACGAGGGCGTGATAGGCCTCCCGTGCGCGCTTGCGTTCGGTGATATCGAGCGTAACCTCGACGCCGCCGACGATCGTTCCGTTCTTGTCTGTGGCCGGATAGCCCCGGATCAGCCAAGTGCGGCCGTCGGGAGTCGTTTTCTCGCACTCCTGTGGCCGTCCGGTCTCCATGGCAGCCATCACCGGGCAGTTGGGGCAGGGCTCGCTCGCGTGCGCCCAGATCTCATAACAATGCCTGCCAATCAGTTTCTCGCGGGGCAGGCCGACCGAATTGCAGGCCGCTTGGTTGGCCCAGATGACCCGCATCTGCCGGTCGTGATACACCAGGTGCTCAATAAGCGCATCCCGGACCCACTTCTCGGACAGCCCTTCCTCGATTATCTGCTCCTGCAACTCTCCCAAGGGATCGACCTCCTGTCAGACAAACCGTCAACTCCGCTACGAGCACGGCGCATGGTCCGACTGCGCTGCCCGTTCTCAGCCCGGCCGCTCAAGCACAGCAAGATGCGCCTCATCTGAACCTTTGCTGAGGAGTTCTACCATGCCAGCGAAATGCCGGGATGTCAAGAACCGACCTTAACGCCGCCCGGCGGTGTCTGGCGGCATCGGATGGAAGATAGAATCCCTTCAGGGTGCGATCGAGTGGCACGCCGTGAACTCGACTGGCCGGCATTGCCAATGCCAGCCATTTGCCAATCGAAATCCCACTCGAACCATGGGGTTTCGGGCCCGGTGAGCAGGGCTCCCAAGTTTCGCCGCCAGAATCCAGAGCGAAACGGATTGAAAAAGTAGCGCGCCGACGCAGTTTCTCTTCTGGGTTGCGAACATTCTCGCCCACCGCCCGTAACCCTTATAGGACGAAAAGAATATAATGCCTTGGGCTTAAGTGCCGCTGGAGAATTGCCGATGACGGCATTGGCCCAAGATAAGATTTTTCTCCCCTCCGGAAAACATCGGGTAGCGCCATGTTA
>CBFDBY010000090.1:0-25789 GCA_965603165.1 uncultured Phycisphaerae bacterium | reverse complement strand
GTTGTTCCGTCCTCCTGTCGGACGAGCTGCATCTCCACGTCGTCCGGTCCTTCCGTCGGTTTCCATTTCAGTTGATGAAAGTGATTCGGGTCGTGCACGCCGAACAGGAGTCCTACGGCCGCCCGAGCGTCCTCGGTGGGTGCTGTCTTGACGGCCACACGGAATGAGTAATCGGACCAGTCATCCGCACGATAGAGGATCGCCGCCGAATCCTTCGACCGGCCGATGAGGGCATTCTCAACGTAACGATATTGCACGGTCGGTTTCTTGACGGCCCAGTCTCCACGGATGACCTCCCAGCTCGCAAAATTGCCCACGTGACATCCGTCGAACCCGTCGTAGAAGACATCGGAAAACACGACGCTGCAATCGTCCGGCGTAACGGTGGCGGAGTTAATGAAGAGCACGTTCTGCAGAGAGATATTGTCGCTATGGTTGGAGATATGGAGCAGGTGCGCGCCTTTGTTCAAGGGGATGCTGAACCCCCTGACCCAATGCCACTTCCGATAGACCGGATCGTTCCCGATGATGGCTCGTTCGTGTTGATCCACCTTCGCGAAGACGGCGTTGGTGCATTTGTCGAACCAGAGGGCGTTGGCCCACACGTAATACCTTCCATCTTCCGGCACATAGAAGCGGTAGGTGGCCTCACCGCCTGCCTGGCCTTTCCAGCCCGCGCCCACATTCGGTGCGATGCGCAGACCCTCCTGGCCCATCTCTCCCACGATCGCAATTTCGAACGGCCATACGATCGATTCCGGTTTGCCCAGATCGACATTGACGCTGAAGGCCCGCCCCGCCGTGGTGTCGATTGCTGTGTAGCCGTAAACCAATATACAGGCCGACAGGAATAGAATCGCAGGAATCCTCTTAGTCACTTGCATGGGATGATGCCTCAAGGAGCGCATGTGTTTTCGCGATCAATGCCAGCACGAATGCGAAGGCGATCAAGACGCCGTTGTAGTGTACTGAAGAGAAGACGTTTGTTGTGCATGCAGCCGCCAGACCGGCCAGACCCGCCGAGGCAAACGTGTGTACGCCACCGCCGGAGGCGCCGGCCATGTCACCCAGCGAACGAAGGGCCATTCGGAAGTAGGCGAGGATCGTCCAACTGAAGCAGACCAGGCCCGGAATGCCCAGCTCGGCCGCACAGGCCAGCCATCCGTTCTGGTCAAAAGCCTCGAGCGTATTGAGCTTGGGCAGCCGGTAGTAATACTCGCTGCGATAATCGTTGATGGATCCGGCACCGGTTCCCACGGCGCCACGTTCCGCGAGCAGGTTGATTTCCGCCTGCCATTCTATGTAGCGCTGCCGCAAGTCATCCGCCTTCCGCTCCACGAGACTCACATCATCGCGAATCGTGCCCCTCACCGGCGGAGGGAATACAACGGCCGACGTGCTGCCAAGGGCCAGAGCGCCCAGCGCCAAACCTCTCGCCCGCCCGCCTCGGGCAGTGAGCAGGAATACTGCCACACCTGCGGCAATCCCGGCGATCGCTCCGACCGTCGCACAGGAAGCAGTCGCTGCAAGCAGCAGCACGGCCCCGACGGCGCGTCTCCAACCTGTATGCTGCAGGAGGTAGATGCTGCATAGAGGGGAAAGTATGCCTGTATAGGTGCCGTACTTATACCCGCTCTCATAGAAACAGAAGCTGTCGCGTCTGAAACCGTATCGCGCGGCCAGGCAGCCACCCACGCTGAGAACCGTCGCGACCGTTGCCGCGCCCAGGAGGATTGAGACGGATCTCCGGTCGGACATCGCCGTGTGAAGCAGTGCGTATCCGCCGACCAGCATCAGGCCTGACTTCGCCGTGTGGCTGAAGGCTCGTCCGGCGTCGTGTGCGAACGCCACGGATAACAGGCAGATGGTGAGAAAGGCCAGTACGCTTACGTGGGGCAGTGAGCCCACAATCGCATCAAGGCCGCGCTGCCATAGGGCATAGCTCCCCGCAAGTACAATCCAGGCCGCTGCCGCCAGGTTCGGGGGGCACGCCATTTGCCACGTCTTGCTCTGCTCAAAGGGCCAGAAATGCACCGCCGAGAGTCCAATGGCGGCGATGGCCAGTACGAACGCGAGCTTATGGGAGGGCGCACCGCACGGGTGAATTTCTGCCGCAACGGCATTCCCTTCACCGTTCCGGATGCATTCTTGTGTCATCTCCATGAGAACTCATCTGTGGTCTGCACACTTTGCCCTTCATTACTTGTCCAGCGGCCCAAGCGAAGATTTGTTGATACGAATTCAGCCCTTTCGCGACCGATGCCGGCTGTGTGGGGCCCGCCCTGCGCGACGGCTAAACGCCGGCGGGGATCAGCAGACCTTCACAGGGAATGAACACCACACTCACGAACTCTATCGGCCTTGCGCGCGGGTCGTGGCGATTTGGAGAATTCCACTTCAGCAGGATCCTCGCCGCTGTGGGAGGCTGGTCGTCGGACTCATAGGCTTGCTGCCACGAATCCACAGAGACCCCATCGTTCGAGGGAAAGACCCAGACCCCAAACTCCATCAGATTCTCGACAAGCACGTCTGAGACCTCCTGTCCGACCGGTTTCTCACCTGCACAGAGTACTTCCACTCGCCGCAGCACCGTACGGCCCGTGTCTTGATCCTTCCCAAAGCGATAGGATACCCTTGCCGGTCGGGAGGATGTGATGTCGCTCCGCCACGCGGGGGTGAGCGTAAGGAAAGAGAGTTCCCTGGCCCCATCCGATCCCGCAGTCAATCGAAAGGCGCGATCGCTGCCGGCCTCCTCACCGTCAAGGTTCATCGGCGGCATATACAAGCCGGACAGCTCCTCACGCAGAGCCTCTGTCAAGACACGTGCCATGTAATAGGCCCCTCGATCATCCTCGGCCTGCGACCACAAGGCGTGTGCCTGCCGGTACGCGGCGTGGATCCCGAGGACCAGTACAGACGTGATGAGCATGACGATCAGGATCTCCACCAGTGTAAAACCACGACTGCTCATCCACGGTCCCCCGCCTATCGTTGTTCGCTGAACGAGTGCATATGAACCAGCGAAAACAGGTCGTATTGCTGCTGCCTCTGTTGCTCAGGCCATCTCACGCGCACGTGGACGGCACCGAGGCTCTCGACGGGCGTTGGCACGACGCGAACACGCCACTGATAGAGGCCCTCTGTGCCTTGACGGGTTTCAAAGGCCCGGTTGTGGTTCAGGTAAGTCTCCGTTAGAAGTCGCTCGGCCAGCAGCACCGACCGGGTCAATACTCGTGCGTGGTGAGTCGCCCCTGCGCACGTGCGCAGCGCGCCGAAGACTGCGAGGATCGTGATCCCCAGAAGCGTCAGCGCCACGATGACCTCGACCATGGTGAAGGCACGCCCGGTCCGACCATACGGAGGCCCATCCGTGTTTTGCCTTCGGTTATTCCGATTGATCCTCAATACCGACTCCTCTGCCTGCGATCCTGATGGTTTCCAGGGTATCCCGGGTGGCCAGCGAAAGGGATGCATGGGGCCATGCCCGGGCCGGATCGAAAACAAGACAGTACCGGTTCTTCTGTGACGCCGTGAGTCCTTCGAAATCAACGATATGCACTCCCGGCGCCAAGCGGCGGGACATCGCCCGACTGTCTTGCAGCGGCTCGAAATCCTGCTTGTGAACGCCTGTTGCGGCCTCGATGACATAGCTGCCGTTCGCGCAGTCGATGACCAGCCGAGACCGCGTCTTCGTATCCATCGTATAGTTCATTGCATATTTCACCGCCTCGACCATATCCCCGCACGCCTGCTCCAGTTTCAGGCCATTATTGCTCCGGGTGGCATGCGGTACTGCAACTGCCACCATGGCCGAAATGATGACCAGGACGATGATCAACTCGGTGAGCGTGAAGGCATCAGCGGTAGGGCGCCTCTTGATCCATCTGAGGGATGTCGTGGTTTGTGACATCATCGTTGTTCCCAGGAGTTCCGTCGGGTCCGGCGGAGACAATATCGTACAGGGTTTCGGAAGCCGTTAACTCGCTTGGGTAGCTGTAGCGGTAAGGATTGCCCCACGGATCGGGTGGGACCGCCACGCTCTTGAGATAGGGTCCGCGCCAGTTGCTCACCTGGGGATTCTGGATCAGTGCCGTCAGCCCTTCCTCCGTGGTCGGATAGCGCCCCGTATCCTGCTCGAACAGGTCGATGGCGACTCCGAACGTCCCGATAATCGTCTGGCGGGCCGCCACGAGTCTCGCCTCGCGGGATCGGCCGAAGAACCGAGGCATGACCACCGCCGCCAGTACGCTGATGATCGTGATGACCAGCAGCAATTCGATCAACGTGAATGCCCGGCTCCCAAGTCTTCGTCTGTCGCACTCGATCATCGCTGTCTGCTCCTTTCGATCTATCGTACCATCGTGCCCGTCTCAAAAATGGGCAGGAGGATTGCCATCACCACGAACCCGATCACTCCGCCGAGCAGCACGATCATAATCGGGCCCAACAGGCTGGTCATGGAACTGATGGCGGCCTCACAATCCTGGTCGTACATATCCGCTACTTCCAGCAGCATCTCGGGCAACGTGCCTGAATCCTCTCCGACGGCAACCATGTTGGCCGTGACCTCACTGAAGGAATGCTGCTCGGTGATGGCTTGGGCCAGGGTCGCCCCCTTGAGGATGGCCTGCTCGACGTTGGCGATCTCTCTCCGGAATGCGCGATTGTTCGTGGTTCCCTGCGTGGTGTTGACGGCCGCCACGATGCGTACGCCGCCGCGGAGCAGAGATCCAAGGGTCCGGGTGAAACGCGCCAACTGGAGCTTGCGGTTGAGCTTTCCCACGCCGGGAGCCTGCAGCAGCAGCCGGTCAATCACAAGACGGATGTGCTCCTCTCGTGCAGCGACAACCATCAGGCCCGCGAGGCCCGCCGTCGCGATGGCGAGCACCCACCAGGAATTTCGAACGAAGTCCGTGGTCAGCATCAGCACCCGCGTGGGCAGAGGCAATGCCTGATTGGCATTGACGAAGAGCTCGACGAACTTCGGAATCACGAAGGTTGTGAGCACGCCCACAACGGCGGCGCTGACCAGCAGGAGAAAGATCGGGTAGATCAGCGCGGCCTTGATTCGCGCGTTCACAGAGGCCTGGGTCTTCAGTTGGCCGGACAGTACCGAAAGCGTCTCGGCCAGCGTCCCGGATTCTTCCGCCGCGGCGATGATTGCCGCGTAGACCCGCGAGAATGCCCGTGGATGTCTCATCATGGCCTCCGAGAGCGAGCTGGATTGTTCGATGTCATCGTCCAGTTGGCGAATCACCGACGCCAGGTATCTGTTCTCCGTCTGCTTGGACAGCGTCTTGAGCGCAATGCTGAGTTGCATGCCGGCGTGGAGCAGAGTCGCCAATTGGCGCGTGAAGATCGCCTTCTCGCGGATGCCGACGCGCGCGCCGAGACCCGCATTCGAGCGCAGCAGAGTTGCGAGGCGACCGGCCTGCCGGACGCTGATTGGAAAGTAGCCCTTCTGCTTCAGGGCGTTGACAACCATCTCTCGTCGCTCGGCGAGCATGTCGCCGGAGACCAGAACGCCACCATCAGTCTTTGCCTGATATGTGTAGCTCAACATAGCCCAAGACAGCGTCGGCCACCCAAAAATCTCCTCTGGCCTCCGCACGCTCAGCGTTTACAGGAAGCCTCGTGTTGACATCGACGGGACAAAATTCTCCGTGCGGAGGCACGCACCTGTTCACCGACGGGAGGCCAAGGGGTCCCCAACGCGTAATGATGCATTGGGGAACCCCAGTCGGATGTGCTCAAACGGGGTATTCGCCTACCATGGGCACAGCCGCGTGATTTCGCACCAGCCATTATCAACACGGAGGGCTCGTAGACCGCTTCAGCCGTAGAACAGGGATCGTTCTTGACGAAAATCCCCGGGATTCGGAGACAGGGATGCCCCGGCGGGGGGCCCCGAAACGCAAGATGCCGCATTTTGGGAACCCCGGTTCGCTGCGTGAACACTGAACACGGGTGGCTTGCATGGCTCGCATTGTCCTTGTCAACTCGGAGGGCGGAATCGGCGGCGCTGAGACCAGTCTGCTGCTGCTTCTGAAGCACCTGTGCGGGCGCTTTGCCCTCAGCGTGGCCTGTCCTGCGCCGAGTCCGCTGTCGGCCGCTGTCGCGTCTCTGGGGATTGATCATCACGCCATCCCTGAACCGCCGAGGGTTTCGCATGGCTCGCCATGCCGCGGGGCGGCTCGTGCCGCCTACGAGGCGGCGACGGTCTGCAGGCTCACGCGGGCGATCCGGAGAACGGGGGCGAACCTCGTTCATGCAAACAGCTTATATGCCGGCGTTACTTCGCTGGCGGCGGCCGTCGTCACCAGGCGGCGACTGCTACTGCACGCCCGCGACTTGGCGGATTTCGGAATTCTGACCCGCCTGTTCGGCCGCTGTTCCAATTGCATTGTCGCCGTAAGCCACGCCGTCAGGCGTGCGCTGATCTCCAGGGGAGTCCATCCGGACAAGATCGAAGTCGTATACAACGGATTGGATTGCACATCCCCCGGTCCCAAGGAGGCTTTCCGCTCGGCCTGCAAGGGGCGTAATTTCACCTTCGCGCACATCGGACAGTTCGTGCCGTGGAAGAATCACGCTGCTTTCCTCCGGGCGGCGGCACAAGTCGCGCCCGAACTGCCGCAGGCGCGGTTTGCCATCGTCGGAGACGACCTCTTCCAGCGGGATGGGACCTACAAGGAGGCGGTGCACCAATTTGCGGAACGTTCCTCTGCGGCCGAGAGGATTCAGTTCTGGGGCTGGCGGGAGGACATGGAGGAGGTATGGCCGGCGATTGACTGCCTGGTGCATACGGCTGAGCGTGAGGCGTTCGGTCGGGTCGTCATTGAAGCGATGGCGCACCGGGTGCCGGTGATCGCCGTGGCGAGCGGCGGTCCGGCGGAGATCCTTCAAGCGAATCGGACCGGTCTGCTCGCACCGCCCGGAGACCTCCGGGCCCTCGTCGAGGCAATGCTCCGAGTGGCCCGCGACCGGGAACTCGCCGACAGGATCGCCGAGGCAGGGTATCACCATGCGCTGTCCAATTTCACGGCATGCCAAACCGCAGCCCGCGTGCAGGGGATCTATGAGAGCATTCTGTCCACATGAGACGCTCATGAGAATCGGTCTGAGTTTTCACAGTGCCGACGGCTATCCCTCGGGTGTGGAGTATTACGCGCTGGGTTTGCTCAGAGGGCTCTTGGGCATCGATACGAAGAATGAATACCTGGTGTATGTGAATCAGCCGGATCTTGTGAAGCAGAGCATCCCGCCGGCACCGAATCTGACGGTTATCCCCGCAACGCATTGTAGAACGCGGATTGCCCGGATCTTGTGGGAGCACACGGAGTTGCCTCGCCTATGCGCGCGGCACGGACTCGACGTGCTGCACTGCACGAGCTACGTGTGTCCGGCGATCAGAACTTCGGTCCCCTACGTTGTCACCATTCACGACACGCTTGCCCTCGACCGGCCCGGATGGTGCAAACCCACGAACGTGTTGTATTTTCAGCTCGCATTGAGACGTTCGGCACAAGTCGCCTCTCGCATTATCTCCGTCTCGCAGCAGACGGCTCGGGACCTGTGTCGCCGGACAAGCGTGGCGCCGTCAAACATTCGCGTCGTGTACGCCGGCGTTGATGACGTATTCTGTACCGACGGAGGTGTGCTTCGTCGGCGCCGGGTGCGGGAACGCTATTCTTTGCCCGACCGGTACATACTTTATGTGGGCAACATCGAGCCGAAGAAGAATGTATCCACTATGTTGAGAGTCCAAAATCAACTCCACGAGCGGGGTCTGCCTCACAAGCTCGTCATTGCGGGCAAGCGCTCGTGGAGGGCGCGAAGTGAGCTCAAGGGCGTGGAACGCGGGGTCGCCTCGGGAGGGGTGGTCTGGATTGGATACGCAGACCGGGGCGACCTCCCCTCTATTTACCAGATGGCGGATGTCTTTCTCTTCCCATCTCTCCACGAGGGTTTTGGATTCCCTCCTCTCGAGGCGATGGCTTGCGGAACGCCTGTTGTCTCGTCGTCGCGCGGAGCCTTGGCGGAAACGGCGGCCGCCGCGGCGATTCTGGTGGATCCGGACGATTCGGAACAAATCGCCGCGGCCGTAATCGCAGCCATCATCGATCCTCAGTTGAGAGACAGACACGTCAATCTGGGTTTACAGCAGAGCGGCAAGTTCACGTGGGCGAGTAGCGCCAGAGCGACACTTTCTGTGTATGAGGAGGTGAGCGGCGGTGACGGGTGATTCCGGGTACGGCAGGGCCTCAAAATACCTCCACAGCCGGAGCAAACGATGCCTCGATATTGTCGTGAGTCTGCTGCTGCTGTTGCCGGCCATAGTCGTCATGGCATGTGCGGGTCTGCTGATCCTGGTGAGAGAGGGGCGACCGATCCTGTTTCTTCAGGACCGCGTGGGGAAGAACGGCGAGTTGTTCCGGATGCCCAAGCTGCGAACGCTGCGAACGGATGCCGATCCATACGTGCCTCCGGCGGGACACGACCTCTCGTCCCATGTCACCGCTACGGGCGGCCCGTTGCGCAGGCACCATCTGGACGAGTTGCCTCAGTTGTTTACCGTGCTGGCCGGCCGGATGAGTCTTGTGGGGCCGCGTCCGGAGTTGCCCGGCGTCGTGGCGACGTACAGCCCTTTCCAAAGAACACGGCTTCTGATGAAGCCCGGTCTCACGGGACTGTGGCAGGTCATGGCGGATCACAATGTGCCGATCCACAGGGATCTGAAATACGACCTCTACTACCTTCGCAAGGCGAGTCTATGGCTCGATGTCCGGCTCCTGATCCTGACGATCCCTTTTGTTGTCAGCCCGCGGAGAAACGGCCTGTGAAACTGGCGTACATTCTATCGACCTTTCCCTGCCGCAGTGAGATCTTCGCGGCCAGGGAGATTGCCGAGTTGCAGCGGCAGGGATTCGCGATCACGGTATTCGCCGCCTCCGGGGACAAGGCTCTAACTGCCCATGGTGCCCCACCAGCCGTTGTCTACCGTCCCCGTGCATGTTCCCCCGGGGCACTCACAGGAATCCTCTATCTCATTGCCCGGCGCCCCTTCGGCATGCTCCGACTGCTTCTTCTGGCAGGGGCTCTGCTCCTCGAGTGTCCTGGCGAGGCAAAGACGGTCGCCTGCAATCTTCACACGATTGGCGCCTTTGCCCGGCGTCTGGATCGAGAAGCCATCCGGCACGTGCATGCGTATTTCCTGAGCTGGCCGGCGTGTATCGGATTGGCGTTGGCGGCGGTCACGGGCGCCGGCTTCAGCATCGCCGCGCATGCGAGGGATGTATTCGTAGAGCACGGTGCGGTACGGTTGAAGGTCGCGCGTGCGAAGTTCCTCGTGGCTTGCACGCGACAGGCGGCGGAACATCTCAAGAGCCGGTTGCCCACAACGCACCACGCCAGGCTTTCTGTCTGCCATCATGGTGTGGATGCCCCGCGCGCTCCCCGGCGCCCGCGCGACGGAGGTACGAGTGCGTATACACTCGCATCCGTCGGACGTCTCGTTCCGAAGAAGGGCCATGGCGATCTTGTGCGGGCCTTTGCGTTGATCGCCGACAGATGGCCCCACGGCAAGTTGATCATCGCCGGGTCGGGTCCGGAGCGGGAGCAGATAGAACAGTTGATAGGGCAACGGGGGCTGGGCGAACGCGTGCAGTTGCCCGGATGGCTGGATCCGGATGCGACAAAGGACCTCATTCGAACGGCCGATTTGCTGATTGTCCCTTCAGTGGTCGCCCCCGACGGCGATCGAGACGGGATTCCCAATGTGATTCTGGAGGCGCTCGCCGCGGGGACGCCGGTTGTGGCCACGCGTCTGGAGGGAATCGCCGAGGCCATCATCGATGGATGGAACGGGCTTCTGGTGGACCCGGGCGACATCAGCCAGATGGCCTCCGCGATCGAGAGGGTTCTCGACAGCCCGCAGCTCTGGGAGGCCTTTTCGGTTGCGGCTCGTCGAACGGCGGCACGACGGTTCGGTATCACCCGGAACGTCAGGCAATTGGCAGACTTATTCATGAGTCAGGGCACTGCGGCATGATCAGGATCGCTCACATCTGTGAAGGGTTCGTCGGCGGGCTCTGCACCCATTTGTGCATCGTTCTGCCGAGATTGGTCGCGAGGGGATTTGACGTTACACTGATCGTCTCGCTGGGCCGTTCCTCTCCGGATGTGGACGCACGTGTGGCCGAGCTGCGCCGAAGCGGTGTTGAGGTGCGCATCATGCCGATGCTCCGGGGAATCCGTCCACTCAAGGATGTGCGCTCGCTTCTCGCGATTTGCGGAGTGCTGTCGCATGCTCCATTCGATATCGTCCATACGCACGGCTCCAAGGCCGGTGCCTTAGGTCGAGTCGCGGCGGTCATGGCCGGCAATCGCATCCGCCTGCATAGCCCGCACTGCTTCGCCTTTCTGCGGAACGGCCGCCCGCCTGTGAGACTCGCCTACCTTGGAGCTGAGAGACTCCTTGGTCCGCTGACCACTCACCTGGTCGCCGTGGCGCCTTCGGAGGCTCGGATCGCCGCACGATATCATATTGTTCCTCCCGGCAAGTGCAGCGTCGTGAGGAACGCCTTGCCGAACGGGAGCGGCCCCATCGAGACGCCGGGGGCGGACAGGCGACCGGACTTGAATCCGCCCTCACCCGCGTGCTCTCTCCGGACCGTCACAACCGTATGCCGGTTGGTCGATTACAAGGGCGTGTTCAGGTTTCTGCACGCCGCCCAGCTATCCCGATCACGATGTGCCCGATTTCTCCTGGCCGGAGACGGCGAACTCAAGGAGACCGCACACAGGTTCGTCGCGGCGAATCATCTGGAGCAGCGAGTTCGTCTGCTCGGCTACATCCGCAATATGGCGTCTATCTACGCGCGCTCCGACGTCGTGGCGCTGTGTTCGGATGCGGAAGCGGCGCCGTATTGCCTCCTCGAAGCTATGCGCGCCCGCTGCGCGATTGTAGCGACGGCGGTCGTCGGCAACAGGGAACTGGTGACTCATAACAGGACCGGGCTTCTGGTCGGACCGGACCCGGCGCAGATCGCGACGGCGATTGATGATCTGCTCGCAGACGAGCGGAAGCGGCGTGATCTGACAGACGCCGCACACCGCTACTTTCGCGAGCATCACAGCATCGAAAAGCAGATATCGGGTCTGTGTGACATCTATGAACGACTCTACCATGGAGAAGAGCATTGCGTTCGGCACCGGCCGTAGAGAGGGACGTGGCGGCGAGCTCCTCTGGTGACCGGCTTCGGCTGGCGAGGGTCGCGCTGAACCTCTCGACGATTGCGGTTCTCGCGAAGGTCTTCGGATTCGCCGAGAAGTTTGTGGTTGCCCGATTCTTCGGCACGGGCGATACGGCCGATGTATACTTTGCGGTCACCGGCATTGTGCTGTCCATCGTATGGTTGGTTCGTGAGCTGGTGAACCCATCCCTTCTGCCGGTCTTTGTCGCCGGCCTGGCCTCCGAGGGCAATGAGCCGGGCCTTCTGTTCAGGCGAGTGTTCCTGTCGACGGCGAGGCTGCTGGTGCTGATCGCGATTGGCGTTGTCATCTTCGCACCACTGCTGACCCGTGCGTTGGTGCCAGGATTCACCGGCATGAAGTGGCAAACGGCCTGCCGATTGCTGCGCGTGCTCGCGCCGGCGATGCCGTTCCTCGGCTTGAGCATGGTGGTGTACACGGTCCTCAACGCGCACAAGCAGTTTATCAGAGCGGCCGTGCCGGAAGCAGCCTTCAAGCTCCTTGTCGTCCTCGGTCTTCTGGCGTTGCTGCCGATGGCCGGTATCTATGCGCTGGCCATCGTGATGAGCGCGGGGGGCGCCCTTTGCCTTCTGGTTCAGCTTTCCTTCGTCCCGGAGCGACGGTTCATTTGGGCCGTCCGCGCGGATGGGCGCGCCGATGCCGCGTTTCGACAGGTGAGACGACTGATGCATCCTCTGCTGGTCGGGGTCCTCTTCTCGCACATCAATGGTCTTGTCGACAACGTTCTCGCCTCAACTCTGCCGACCGGACAACTGTCCTTCCTCGGCTATTCCAAAAAGCTGATCGACGCCTTGCTTCTCATAGGCCCCGTTGCGCTCGCAACCGTGATCTATTCGCACCTTTCACACCTTGCTTGCACGAATGACTACCGGAGCTTCGCGGCCCTGATGGGACGGGCCTGCCGACTGCTGATTTACCTGAGCGTGCCGGCTGCGTGTATCCTGGTGACCCTGAGAAGGCCATTGATCGGCCTGTTGTTTCAGCGGGGGCAGTTCGGGATCGATTCGACGTTGGGCACCTCCGAGGCGTTTCTGGTCTATGCGATTGGTTTGACCGTCTTGTCTCTGGAGACCCTGCTGGTGCACGGTTTCTTTGCGATGTCCGATACGAAGACGCCCATCAAGATAGGAATCCTCTGTTCGCTCGTGGATGTCGCCCTCGCACTGATCCTGCTGCGACCTCTACAGTACCTCGGCATTGCATGGGCGTTTGTGATTGCCCGGACGCTCAAGGTGGTGCTGCTTGGCATCCTGTTGAACAGGCGGCTCGCGGGTGTCTTCGGGTCAGACATCGCAGGCTTTGCCGTGCGGCTGGCTCTCTGTACGTTCGGACTGTGGGCAACGTTGAAGCTGCTCGTGAATCTCCATTGTTCCGACTCATTCATCCACACCGCTTTTGTCGGCCTTCTACTGCCCGCGGTCAGTGCGGGACTGATATTTGCCCTATGCTCGCACCTGTTGCGAATCGAGGAGTTCAAAGCCGTGACGGCGCTGATGAGGCACGGCAGGGCCGCCGTGAAGACGTTATCGAGAGGGTCGAAATGACGCATGAGACTGTCATGGCTCGTTGTGAACGTACGAGAGCGGATTCTCTGGTTGCCGTTGCAACCGCGTGTCTGCCGGTTCTTGCGATAGCAGCAGCCTGCGCCGCCGCGTTCATGAAGGGATTGCCGATTGTGATCGAACGGCCGGGTGTCTTGATCGCGGCATCAATTCTGATTCTCTTGCCTTCCCCACGTGAGCTTGTGCGAATTCTCCAGAGCGTCACGGCTCTGTATCTTGTCTGTGTGTTGATCAATGAGACGCACCTGCGATACCTGGCGATTCCGGGCCTGTCCTCGGGTATCCGAATTTCATGCAGCGTCCTACCATTGGCTTTGCTTGCTGCAGGGTGCCTCGCGGATCGATGGCCCACATACGCGAACGACGGGAGATCCTTGCTATCCTCTCTACGGGGAGCATGGGTTTTGGCCGGGGGGATCGTCATCGCCCACATGGCCGTGCTTGGGCTGCTCCTGTACAGATTCTATGGCTATGGATACGAGCAGGACCTGCGGGTTCTGGGCAGCCTCGCACTGTACTACCTGGTCTTCCTCGGCGCGTGGCGACCGTTGCGCCGGCCATGGGTACGGCGAGCTATCGGGCTCATTCTCGTCATCTTCTACGCAACGGTCGCCGCAGGCGAGGGGTAGCTGATGTTCTCCAGACTTACGAATCTCCAGAGTCATTTTCGCGCCGACGGCGAGGAACTCGTGTCACAGCTCTTTCAGCAGCACCTCGCGCACGACGATTCTCATCTGTGCGAACTCGTCGCCGGGATGGACCTGGAAGCCGATCTTCCCGGAGTCGGTCGTGGTGTCGTAGACGTCTGCGACCTGCCGATCATTGAGCCAGATCTGCAGATGATCTCGCTCCGCCCGGATCTTGATCGTGTTCCAGCCTTCGTGGTTCTCGAGGGTCTTGTCGGCATTGATGGCCAGGAACAGCTTGCCCGGGCAATACAGGGTCCCCGAATAGGCTTCGGGGTTCTTGTATTCGAGGATGTCGGCCTGATATGCCTTGTCCGGTGACTGGTATCGGAACCAAACCCCGCTGTTGCACGGCCACTGGACGTGGTAGGTGACGATCGCTTCGAAGTCGCCGTAGCCGGCGGCTGTGAACAAGTCGCCCGGCGCGTTGTTGCGGCCCTGCGTGCCGACGAGCAGCCCATCCTCGACCCCCCAGAGCGCCTCGCCGCTCGTCTCCCACCCGGTCAGGTCCTTGCCGTTGAACAGCTTTGCATATCCCTCGCGTGCGGCGGCGCCGGCGGCAGCTTCCTTCTCGGCCGACGCGTGACAGCCGGCCAGTATCAGCGATCCGAGGGCCAACATCGTAACCAGCGTGCTCTTTGACATGTGTGTTCCTTTCCCTTGCTTGGTATGCTCTCCGAGTTCCGTGCGCGGCGTCACTTCTGGTCCTGCCAGATATCGGTGGTCCTGGCCTGCACATCCGGCATGGCCGGCAGGGGGGCACTCGGCACGGGCTCGTACCAGAAGGTGGCCGTGGACCAGTCGTCCGACACCTCCGCCAGGCCGCCTTTCCAGGCGATTTGCTGAATGGTGATACGGGCCTCTTTCTTCCAGTAGATCGGGTCGGGCAGGTGCCAGCGATACATCGAGACGAAATCATTCTGATTGAGGTTGCAGCCGTTGTAGAGGTACGGCGTTTGCTGCATCCCGTAGGACAGCCCGACGTAATCCTCGCTGCCGGTACCGACGATGGTGGGAAACGCGGTGTCCCCGTCCATGTAGATCTTGATCTCGCCTTCGCCCCACCACTGGCCCGGATGCATGTTGCGAATGCCGATCAATGCGCCGATGTACCGTCCCTTGCCGGTCCGCGGGGGCAGCAATTCGAAATCCTGTTTTTCCGTAGTGGGATTCTCTCTTGCGAAGAGTACGTGGAGACGCCCGACGTCGGAGGGATGCTTGTCTTCGATCGTATAGTCGATCTGGTAGAACAGGGGGACGTTCTCCTTGCCTTCGTTCGTCAGTGTGATCTTCGCCCTCTCCGTAAACGGCATAGGCAGCCAGATGTTCATGCCGGCGTTGCGGCCCAACGAATGAGCGGCGGAAAAGTATGGCATCACCTTGCCGTGCGCAAAGCCCATGAAGTCTCCGATGGGACATTCGACGCTGGGATGCGCCTGATCCTCCCACCAGGCCCGAATGACAAGGCTGCGCAGGTTCATGGGGTTATTCGACGTGGTCATCCAGATGTGGCGGATCGTGCCGGGGCCCTTGATGTTGCAGAGCTGGACCTCCTGACCGGCGTTTAGCGTAATGGCCGGGGCGCCCTTGCGCCCGACGCCGAGCTTGCTTGCGGCCTTGCCCCCCTCGCCCGGAGCGCCGGTCGGATTCTCAAAGCAGATCGATCGCGAGACCAGCCCCGTGTCCAGCAAGTACGGCTCCGTCGTGAGGTCGCCCGTCTTGGCGAATGTACCTGTCGTGGACTGACACGACGCCGTTGCGAGGGCGAGGAGAGCGACCAGAACGTACAGCGAGATTTGTGGGGGGATCCGTCTCGTCATGACTTGTCCTTTCCATGCAGATTTCGTTTTCACGTTGTCGCCAATCCATCGGGCTTGGGCACGAGTGTACCGCCCGGCGCCGGCGTCGTCAAGCACGGCGATAGACGCGCGTATTGCCTGCGAGATCCGCATGGAATACCATGGTGCCAATGCTCGAAAGCTCTATCCTCTCGGCTCGGAAGGTTCCGATGAAGCGGATTGTTTCGGCATCACGGCGAACGGATATCCCGGCGTTTTATGGCGACTGGTTCATGCGGCGGGTGCGCGCGGGGTTCGCCGGGGTGGTCAATCCCTTCGGCGGCAAGCGCTACCTCGTGTCCCTCAGGCCGGAGGACGTGAGTTGCTTTGTCTTCTGGTCGAAGGACTTCACGCCCTTTGTCGACCACCTGGAAACGCTCGACCGGCTCGGCTACCGCTTTTACTTCAACTACACGTTCACGGGCGTGCCCTCCGCCTTCGAGAGCGACGTCGACAAACAGGACGCATTGAAGACCCTGAAGTATCTCAGCCAGCGGTACTCGCCGAATCATATTAACTGGCGATTCGATCCGATTGTGCTCTCGACTGTCTCCGATGCCGACTTCTATCTCAGGGCCTTCGAGAAGCTGACGGAGGAGCTGGAGGGAATCGTCGAGCGCTGCTACTTCAGCTTCGTCATGCCGTACAGTAAGGTGAAAAGGAACTTCCAGGAGCTGGAGCGAGCCACAGGCATACGCGTCGTCGATTGCGGCGACGATTACAGGATTGAGCTGGCCAATCGGCTTGCTTCGCTTGCCGAGGCGCGCGGAATCCGAATGTACTCCTGCTGCGGCGATTCCCTCGTTGGCAATCGAATTCAAGAAGCACATTGCATCGATGGAACCCTGATCGAGCAGTTGTTCTTTCCGGAAGGGCTGAGCTACGCCAAGAAACCCACGCGGCAGGGCTGTGGCTGCACCGAAAGCGTCGACATTGGAACGTACGACACCTGTCCTCACGGCTGCGTGTACTGCTATGCCAACGCCAACAAGGCCGTCGCCCGGCGGGCCTTTGAGAGCCACGACCCAGACTCCGCCTTCCTCGGCGTCGGAAGGTCCCAATCCGACGCGTGGATTCGCGAGCTCCAGGACCAGACGCTGTGGTGAACTCGCTGTGCGATTTGCAGCCGACTGCCCCGGAAGACAGAGGATGCGCAGGACCACAGGATGGCCGCGCTCATCGGGAGGCTGGGATGTTTCGTGCGGAGGCGCCGGCGAGCCTCAGGACCAGTTGCTCGATGGCGACCGGGGCTCGGGCCTGGCCGGTTTTCGTGGCGTAGTCGATGGCGGCCAACTCCTCCAGGAGCACGCCGATTTGCGAGAGCGACATCCGCTGGAGTTGTGCAAAGAAGCGGTCCCTGCCGTACCCGATGCGCAGACGCTTGGCGATGTCGGCCGGATTGGTGCGCTTTTCGAACAGGGCCTTGGCCTGGAACATCCGGCGCACGTGGAAGGCGAATGCGCCCACCACCCTGTATTCGGCGCTCTTGTCCTCTGCGAACATGTTCCGCAGGCGTTCGACCGCTTGCGCCGCATTGCCGGCCACCATGGCATCGATGACCTCGAACGCGCCGTAGATCCTATGGTGGCCGATCAGCGACTCCACATGGTCGGCCCGAATCACCTTCTCGCCACGAGCGAACAGGACCAGTTTCTCAATCTCGTTGTAAAGCTGCGCCACCCCTTCCCCGGCCAACTCGACGAGCATCTCGGCCGCATCCCGGTTGAGCCTGACCTTGTGCCGATCGGCCGTGTATCGCACTAGATGATCGGGCAGCTTCCACCTCGTGGGTTGGGTAAGCGCAATAAGTGTGCCGACCTTGGGCAGCATCTTGGCCAGTCTGGTTCGGGCGTCCCAGCTTGAAACCGTCATGACGAGGATGCCTGTCGAAGCGGGCTTCTCAAAATACTTTTCGAGAATGGCACGATGCTTCGAGATGAAACCGTCGGCGCTCCTTACCGCCGCCACGCGCTTATCCGCCAGAAACGGCGTGGTCCGCAATTCGTCGAGCACATCGGAAATGGAGGCCTCGTCCCCATCGACAGCCAAGAGGGCCGTCATGCGCTGTTGCGGGTCGAGCAGCTCATCCAGGAGTTCCTGGTACCTGGCGCCGACGAGCGATTCGTCCTTGCCTGCAATGACGTAAATGTGGTCAGTCATTTGCCGTGAAGCAGGCTGGCGGCACCCATATGTGCCGTTCGACCTATAGGGCCGATGGGACCTATGGCGCCTGCCGCCTTATTTCCCTTTCTTGGTATTTGCCTCGGACTCGGCCTGGGAATCCTCGAGGTCTTCGGCCGCGATCTTTTCGGCGGCGACGAGCTTGTCTTCCGTCTTGAGCTTGATCAGCCGGACGCCCTGTGTGTTGCGGCCGATCGAGCGGATCTCGTCGAGACCGGTCCGGATGACCATGCCGTTGGCGGTGATGAGCATGAGATCATCGCCGGGCAATACGGACTTCAGCGCGACCACCTTGCCGTTGCGGTCGCTGGTCTTGATGTTCTTCAGGCCCAGGCCGCCGCGCGTCTGGGGGCGGTAATTCTCGACGCCTGTCCGCTTGCCGTAGCCGTTCTCGCAGACGGTGAACAGCGCCGCTTTCTCTTCCGGGATCACCATGCCGACGACTTCATCGTTCGGCCGCAGCTTGACGCCGCGGACGCCCCGCGAGGCCCGGCCCATCGAACGGACCTCCTTCTCCTGGAACCGGATGGTCATGCCGTCGCGTGTGCCGAGGATGATATCGTCATGGCCCGTCGTCAGAGCAACGCCGATCAGAGCGTCGTTCGGCTCGAGGTTGATTGCGATGACACCCGTCGAGCGCGGATTGCTGTAGGCATTGAGCCGGGTTTTCTTGACCAGACCATTCTGCGTGGCCATGAGCAACTCCCGTTCGTGGCCCTGCTCGCCATCGAAGCTGCTGATGGCGATGATCGAGGCGATCTCCTGACTCCCAAGGTTCAGCAGGTTGGCGATGCTCCGTCCCTTGCTCTGCCTGGACATGCTCGGGACATCGTAGACGCGCAGCCAGTAACACCGGCCGCGATTCGTGAAGATCAGCAGGTAATCATGCGTCGAGGCGACGAACAGATGCTTGATGAAATCGCCTTCACGGATGTCGGAGCCGATCACGCCTCGGCCGCCGCGACCCTGGCGCCGGTAGGTGTCGATGGGCATCCGCTTGACGTAGCCGGCGTGACTGACCGTGACGATCACGCTCTCCTCGGCGATCAGGTCCTCGACGTCGATGCTCTCGACCGCGGAGGTGATCTGCGTCCGTCGCTTGTCGCCGTACTTGTCCTTGATCTCGTTGATATCCTGCCGGATGAGGTCGAGCAGCACGTTCTCGTCGGCCAGGATGGTCTCGTATCCTTTGATTTGCTCGACGAGGTCCGCGTACTCCTTGGCCAGTTTCTCCATCTCCAGGCCGGTCAGACGCTGCAACTGCATCGTCAGGATCGCATCGGCCTGTGGGCCGGTGAGGAAATGCTTGCCCTTGCTTCTTGATTTGACGAACTCTTCGGGCAGGAGCTTCTTGAGCGTGGCGACCTCGACCAAGCGCAGGGGCTTTTTCATCAGGTTCAGCTTGGCCGTTGGCGTATCCGGCGACCGCTTGATGATCTCGATGATCTCGTCGATGTCGCTGATCGCGAGGATCAGGCCTTCGAGGATGTGTGCGCGGTTGCGGCAGCGCTTCATGAGGAACCGGCTGCGCCGTCGGATCACCTCTTTGCGATGCTCGATGAAGAGATCGAGCATCTCGCGGATATTCAGCGTCTCGGGCCGGCTGTTGACCAACGCGATGTTGGCAATCGCAAAGGTCGTTTGCAGCGGTGTATAGCGGTAGATCTTGTTCAGGGCGATCTCCGCGTCGGCGTCTTTCTTGACCTCCACCACAACGCGCAGGCCGTGCCGGTCTGATTCGTCCCGGACGTCCGCCACTTCCGGCAGCGTGTTGTTGTGGACGCAATCGGCGATCTTCGAGACGATGGTCGTCTTGACGACCGTGTACGGGATCTCCGTGATGACGATCTGGTCCTTGCCCCGCTTGCTCGATTCGATCTCCACCTTTCCGCGAACCGTCAGATGGCCTCGGCCTTTCGTATAGGCATCGACAATGCCCTTGCGCCCGCAGATGATGCCGCCCGTCGGAAAGTCCGGCCCGGGCAGGACCTTCATGATATCCTTGAAGCCGCACTGCGGATCGTCAATGACCAGCAGCAGAGCGTCACAGACCTCACGAAGGTTGTGCGGAGCAATATTCGTCGCCATCCCGACGGCGATCCCCGTCGAGCCGTTGACCAGCAGGTTCGGGAACCGCGAGGGCAGCACGACCGGCTCCATCCGCGTCTCGTCGTAGTTCGGGATGAAATCGACCGTGTCGTAGTTGATGTCGGCCAGCATCTCCATGGCCGGCGCGGCCATCCTCGCCTCGGTGTACCGCATCGCCGCCGGGGGGTCCGCATCAATGCTGCCGAAGTTGCCCTGCGGGTCGACCAGCGGGTATCGCATGTTCCAGGACTGCCCGAGGCGAACGAGCGTGCCGTAGGTGGCCTGGTCACCGTGCGGGTGGTAGTTGCCGCCGGTATCGCCGACGATTTTCGCGCACTTGCGGTGCGCGCTTCGGGGCCCGAGGTTCAAATCGTTCATCGCGACGAGAATGCGTCGCTGGGAGGGCTTCAGCCCGTCCCGGACGTCCGGCAGCGCGCGCGACACAATCACGCTCATTGCATAGTTCAGATACGAATTCTTGAGCTCGTCAAGAATCGGCATGTCTTCGAAACGATCTTTGATCTGTTCTGGTTCCGTCATGTTCTCTGTCTTCTCTCTATTCGCCAAAGCACCCCAACCCCATCACAATTCCGACAGGTCGCGGGGGACGTGCTTACGTGAAAATCGGCCACCGTCTACAATCAGAGCCCTTTTCCAAAGCCGCCAGAGTACCAGCAGGCGTGCGAATCGTCAAGATCATTATCCGCACCCCAGAGGGCATAAAGTCGTTGGCCGCAGGCGAAAACTCCGCTATGCTTTTGCACGTACTGTCGTTATTCACACTGGCTGGAATGGATCGCTTGCAGGGTTGGGCACCGGATGAAACTGGCGAAGGAATTGGGTCTGATTCACGTCTTCTCGATCGCCTCCGGGGCGATGATCAGTTCGGGTCTGTTCATTCTTCCCGGGCTGGCGCACGCGCGGGCGGGCCCGGCGGTGGTTGTATCCTATTTCCTGGCCGGCCTGCTGGCGATGGGGGGGCTGCTGAGCATTATCGAGCTGACCACGGCCATGCCCAAGGCCGGCGCCGACTACTTCTACATCTCCCGGGCCATGGGGCCCGCCATGGGCACGGCGGCCGGGCTGTTGAGCTGGTTCAGCCTGTCTCTCAAAGGCGCCTTTGCCCTCGTCGGGGCGGCGGTTCTGATGGCGCCCGTCATCCCCGTCCATCCCCTCGTGATTGGGGTCGGCATGGGCTTGGCGTTCATTGTGCTCAACCTTGCGGGGGCACGCGAGGCGGCGCGGTTCCAGGTAGTGCTGGTGCTGGGGCTTCTGGTGTTGATGTTGTTCTTCATCGGGGAGGGATTGCCAAGGGTCAACGTGCGGCACTTTGAGCCGTTTGCCCCGCACGGCCTGCGTGCGGTATTCGCCACGACGGGCTTTGTCTTCGTCTCGTACGGCGGCCTGCTGAAGGTGGCCAGCATCGCCGGCGAGATCAAGACGCCCGGTCGCCTCGTCCCGTTGGGCATGGTCCTGGCGCTAACGCTGGTGACGATCCTTTACACGCTGATGATCATGGTGACCAGCGGGGTTCTCGGGGCCGAGCAACTGGACCACTCGCTGACGCCGATCTCCGATGCGGCGGCGGTCTTTCTCGGTCCGGCCGGGAAGCTGGCCATTGCGATCGCGGCGCTGCTTGCCTTTCTGACGACGGCCAACGCCGGCATCATGACCGCCTCGCGCTATCTGTTTGCCCTCAGCGAGGACCAGCTTCTGCCGCAGCCATTCAGCCGGGTGGCGGCAAGAGCCAGGACGCCCTACGTCGCGATCCTGGTCACCGGCGCGCTGATCTTGTCGGCCATGTTCGTGCAACTGGAAGTCCTCGTCGAGGCGGCCTCGACCGTCTTCGTGCTGGGATACGTCCTGGCCAGCTCATCCGTGATCGTGCTGCGGGAGAGCGGGCTGCAGAACTACCGCCCAAGCTTTCGCACGCCGCTGTACCCCTGGGTCCAGTTGATCACGATCATCGGCTTCGGCTTCATCGTCCTGGAGATGGGCGAACATGCCTTTGCCGTCACGGCGGCTCTGATCATCATGGGTTTCTGTGTCTACTGGTTTTACGGGCGCAGGAAGGCGCAGAAGGAGTCGGCGTTGCTGCATCTGGTCAGCCGCATCATGGCCAAGGAACTCGTCGGCGGCAACCTCGAGCGCGAGCTAAAGGCGATTGTCCGCGAGAGGGACGAGATCGCCCTCGACCGCTTCGATACGATCGTGGAGAAGAGCATCGTACTCGACCTGGACCGTGGGATGGACCTGGAGGAGTTCTTCGGGCAGGTGGCCGACAAGCTGTCGCAGCACGTCGGCATCGACAGAGACGATCTCCTGCAACTGCTGTTGACGAGGGAACGCGAGACCAGCACGGTGCTCAGTCCGATGCTGGCCGTGCCTCATGTCGTTGTCGAGAAGCCTGACGCTTTTGACATCCTGCTGGCGCGCTGTCGCGACGGGGTGCGCTTCTCCGAGAAGGCGCCCGAGATTCGCACGGTCTTCGTCATTGTCGGCAGCAGGGAGCAGCGAAACTTCCATCTGCGCGTTCTCTCCGCCATCGCACAGATCGTGCAGGACCCTGACTTCGAGCGCAAGTGGATGGCGGCTCGCAACGAGCAGTCCCTGCGCGACATCGTCCTGCTGAGCAAGCGCAAGCGGTCCCAAACCTGACAATCCTGCAGCACGGCCGCCCCGGATAGCGACGCTCGGCGGTCGCGGGGCCTTCGGGCGCCGGCTCTTTCGCTCTTGGTGTCCGGAATACCGATGGTTCCCTCGCTTCCGCTCCTTGCTTCGATGCGTGCCGCGACCTTATATCCTCAATCAGGAGTAGATAGGGACGGCTTTCCTGTGGCCCGTTGGTCCGCCAATGAACAATCCCGTTTGGCTCCCACGGGGTCCGTAAGAGGCATTTCCCGGCCCACTCCGGGCCATACGCCGCGATGATGTCCAGGTCCACGGCGCCGCTGTGCACCGGGTTTATTCGGATTGTGGCTTATTTGTCACGGAATTGCGACGCGGCGGCGGGCCTGAAGGACAAAGCCGATCCGCACGGATGGCCAATAGTGTCCCAGAAAAGCATTGTTTTTTCACGCTCCGGGGGTATAATGTGAATTGAGTTGTTCTTGGACATTGGAGGGTCCGATTCCGGGCGCACGGCCCGTTGTGCCCGTCAATACTTGGTCGTTTCGGAGGGCCGTGCCGCCTTGGGTAAAGGTGAAAGACGACGAAGAGACTGTGTGTGGTTGTAGGGTCGGTGTGTCTCATGTGCCACGGGCGTGAATACCGCAAGTCCAGACTTCTGTGTCTCACCGGCGCTCCGAGGTCATGAAAACCGTGTCGGATGAAATGTGGTCATCGTGATTGCAGGGTTGTTTGTGTGGCCGCGCAGACGGTGGCCCAGGGCGGTTGCTTCGCCGAATGCGTGGTTGCGGTAGATATTGTTAACCGGCTGTTCTGAGGAGAAGGTGTATCATGAGCAAGAAGGCAATTCATCTCATTTCATTTGTTCTCTTGCTGGCGTTTGCCGGCAGCGCATCGGCCGCGACGATCGAGTGGGACAACGGCGGGGAAGGTCCCTTGTGGAATGTCGCGGAGAACTGGGAGCCGGACGGCGTGCCGGGCGCGGGCGATACGGTGCGGTTCTACCTGGAGGACGCCAATGCTGTCATTGACTCGACGGTGAATGCCGAATGTACAACATTCTACGTCGGCGCCGGCAACGCCGGGCCCTGCTATCTGGACATGACCGGCGGCACGTTGACGACCAGCGGCCATTTTCGCGTCGGCGAGGGTGGAGACAGCAACGGCGTCTTCATCGTGAGCGGCGGTGTCGGCACCTCGACCGGCGGCAGACTGTGGGTCGGCATCAACGGCACCGGCGCCCTCATCATGCGGGGTGGCGAGCTGAACATCTACGACAAGATCGAGGTGGGCAAGAACGCCTCGGGAATCGGCACGATCTACATGGAAGGCGGCGTCCTGAACCTGACGGGCAACTCGACCGACCTGGAGGTCGGCAAATACGGGACGGGCACCGTCCATATGACCGGCGGCGTGATCAACCTGCAGGACAACATCAAGTTGGCACAGGGCAGCACCTCGACGACCACGGGTGTCGGCCGCCTGAATCTGTATGGCGGTACGTTTAACGCCGGCAATCTCCGCAATCCCGCTGACGGCATTTATGGAACCCCCCTGATCGATATCACCGAGGGCGTGCTGACGTTGCCGGGGGATTACCGAGAGATCGTGAACGAGTACATCGAACGAGGCTGGCTTGTTGCCTACGACGGCCTGGGCGTCGTGGAGGTGACTTGGACACTCGATCCGAATGAGACGACGGTGATCGGCCGCGGGCTCGACCCCGAGCTTGCCTGGGATCCGACCCCGCGCAACCGGGCGACCGCGAGTCGGCCCGTGGTTCTTTCCTGGCAGTCGGGCGTATACGCCGCGGCGCACGATGTCTACTTCGGCACCGACTTCAACGACGTCAACGACGCCAGCCGCGACAATCCGGGGACACTGGTCAACCAGGGTCAGGACACGAATACGTACGATCCCGGCCCACTGGCGTTGGGCCAGACCTATTACTGGCGAATCGATGAAGTCAACGACGCCAACGCGGCCAGTCCGTGGAGGGGCGTCGTCTGGCAGTTCACCATTGCCGACTATGTTGTCGTGGATGACTTCGAGTCCTACAACGACATCTTTGAAGGAGACGACAGCCACGTGATCTACTTCATATGGGTCGATGGCTACGCCGATCAGTCCGCAAATGGGGCCGTCATTGGCTATACGTCGGGCGATTCCATGGAGAAGGACACCTTTCATGGCGGCAAGCAGTCGGTGCCGATCGCTTATTACAACAACTCGGCGCCGTATTCGGAGGCTACGGTGAACGCCGCCGACCTGCCCATCGGCACGGATTGGAGCATGGACAACCTGAGTGTGCTGTCGCTGTGGTTCTACGGCAGCGCGTTCAATGCGCCCGAGCTGATGTACGTGAAGCTCAATGGCGTCAAGGTGGCGTATGATGGTCCGGCCACAGACCTTCAACAGGCCGCGTGGAAAGAGTGGAAGGTCGACCTTGCGGCCTTCGGCGTCGATCTCAGTGAGGTCACCGAGTTCGGTATCGGTTTCGACCGGGCCGATGCATTCGGCGGCATAGGCACCGTGTTCTTCGATGATATCCGGCTGTACCCGCCCGCAGAGGAGCAGTAAAGACGCTCCTCCGGCGGTGTTCGGCCGGTGAGATGGAATTAGCCTGTTCGGATGGCGGTCCACGGATCGCTCTGGGGGCCGCCATTCGTTGCACCAAGGGTTCGCTTCGGGCAACAGGACGGCGCTGTTCCAGTATTGATGTGCTGTGCTATAATACGGTCCGACTGGATTGAGTTGGCTGTTTCTGAGCAGTACGTCGCTGAAGTCCTGTCGGGTGAGTAAGGGGTCGTATCATGGGAAGCAAAAAGACCGGTTTTACGCTGATCGAATTGCTTGTAGTGATCGCGGTGATCGCGGTGTTGATGGCTATTCTGATGCCGGTGCTGGGCCGGGCGAAGGAGTCGGCCAAGCGGATCGTCTGCTCCGGCCAGATCAAACAGGTCGGCATTGCCGTGCTCGCGTACACGTCGGACTACGACGGTCGCATGCCGACGTATAACTCCAACACGGCCAAGAGCCAGCCCTATCTCCTGAACCATTCCTACGCCCTGTATCGGGGCGATCCCGGCTATATCGGCGACAACGGCGAGTTGCTTGCGATGAAGCTGGCCCTGCTGTATGAGGGCAAGTTCATCGGCGAGCCGAAGGTTTTCTACTGCCCTTCCAACATCGAACCGTTGTACAAGTACGAATCGTACTGCGTCCCCGCGCCCTGGGGCTCCCTCCCCCAGCATTTCAACGCCAACGACGGGCAGGGACACAATCAGTGGGTGCGTATGGGCTACACCTATCTGCCCATCGACCCCCGTATCAAGCTGGACCCCGCCACTGGTGCGCCGCTTGAGTCCGCCCGGTCCGTGGACAATCTGGACACGCACGTTCCTTATATGACCGACCTCGTGCGTCATATAGGCCAGATCAGTCATACCCGGCAGGGGAATCACGCGGTCAACGCTCTGTTCAAGGACGGCCACGTGAGCCTGTGCAACGAAGCGTACGTCTTTGAGAATCC
>CBFDBY010000089.1:0-26693 GCA_965603165.1 uncultured Phycisphaerae bacterium | reverse complement strand
TCGTGATCCAGGACAGCAGCAACCAGAGCGTCGTCGTGACGAACCCCGATCCGGCCGCGGTGAACGCCAACGAATGGACCGAGTGGAATATCCCGCTGAGCGATCTGGCCGGCGTGAATCTGAAGAAGGTCCAGAAGATGTACATCGGCGTCGGCGATCGCAACAACCCGCAGGCTGACGGCGCCGGCAGACTCTTCATCGACGACATCCGCGTCGGCCGGCCGGCCGCGGCGCCGCCGATCATCGCCGGGAATCTCCTGACCAACGGCGGGTTTGAGGCCGGCGTTGTGGCGCCGTGGAACCTGGTCGATAACAGCGGCGGCGGTGCAACGGCCGAGGTGGTGGCGGACGATCCGATCGAGGGAAGCTCCTGCCTCCATGTCGTCGTTCCCATGGCCGGCGTCAATTTCTGGGACGTTCATCTGACCCAGCCGGGATACGTTTATGAAGCAGGCAAGAATTACACACTCTCGGCCTGGTTCAAATGTGCTTCCGGGACGCTGGATATCAACTTCAAACCGGAGCTCGCGGCCGATCCCTGGACCGGCTATGGTGAGCAAACCATGACCATCACCGACGAGTGGGCCGAGTACAGCGTGACCACGCCGGTCTTCGCCGCGGATACGAGTCCGGGAAGCATCACCTTCCACTGCGGGTTCGCACCGAGTGAGTTCTGGGTGGACGGCGTGAGATTTTACGAAGGCAACTACGTCGCAGCGGATGGCAGCAGGCCCGGGGCGGGCGAAAACTTGATCCCCAACGGGGGGTTTGAGGACGGCGCCCTGGAACCGTGGAACATCTATGGTGACGCGACCGGGGAAGTGGTGACGGAACTGGTTGGCGCCGCGGTCCCTGAAGCTCCGGCTGAGGGTAGCTTCTGTCTCTACGTTGACGTGGCCGAGGGCGTCGCCAATTTCTGGGAGGCTGGTCTGCAGCCCGACGGAGAGGTCTTCGAGGCGGGCAAGAAGTATACGATTTCCGCCTTCCTCAAGGCCAAGCAGGGCACGCTGGACGTCAATTTCAAGCCGGAACTCGGGGCCGACCCGTGGACGGCCTATGGTGAGCAGATGGTGACCATCACCGATACGTGGGCCGAATACAGCGTGACCACTCCCGTCTTTACGGAGAACGTCAGCCCGGCCAGCTTCACGTTCCACATCGGCGCTGCCGTGGGCGGCTTCTGGGTCGACGGCGTTCGCTACTACGAAGGTGACTACGTTCCGGCTCAGTGAGGCCGGCAAGAAGGATTGATGGCGAACTGCAGGTCGGTTGCTGTACCGCCCGAGTCGTTTGGGCGGCTACGCCACCGTGAGAGATGAGACTGTGGTTCTGTACGATCTCGGGGCCCATGCCAAATCGGCGTGGGCCCCGCTTGTATGGCTCCCGCGGGGGCGGCGTGGGTGCGGTCGGGATACGGTGGCAGGGTCTGCGCCGGTCAAAAGAAGCTGCATGCGTGGCCACCGCCTGTCATGTCGAGCGCAGCGAAGCGCAGTCGAGACATCTGGCCGCGAACATGGCGTGCCTGCCCTGCGCGGCCAGATTCCTCCACTGCGGCCTTCGGCCTCCGGTCGGAATGACAACCGCCCAAGGCAGACTCGAATCCGCCACCGTATGCCGGCCGCACCCGGCGGCCTATTTGGGACCATTTGCGCTTGACGGTGTGGGGGCTCGGTGGTATTATGGAGCGTTAGGCAGGTCCTCTATCAGACCGCAGCTCAGAAGGCAAGAGCTCGAGATGCGAAAGGGGTCGTTTCGACCGGCGATCCTGTCAATTGGACGGGTGGTCATGCCCTGGTCAGGGTTGGAGGTGATTGCGACAGACAGATCAGATTTTCTCCGCGAGTGTTCATTCTCATATTCCGGGCCCATTGTGCCGAAAAGAGCGACAATGGACCATCGAAAGCGGCAAACACGACAGAAGGCCGGCGGGCGCGCTGGCGCATGGCCAACGAGTGACCGCCGCACAATTCCTCTTGGGTCAAGTGGGGGCAGGCACAGAAAAGAGAGGTGCTATCGTGAGATACGTGACGTATGATGATTCCGGGTAGTCGCCCGGAGCACCTGGGTCGATACGTGCAAGCCAGTTACTTTTTGGAAGGAGGAATACGATGGGTAAGATCCAAAGTTTCGCTGTGTTCGTTTGTATCCTCATGGTTGCCAACGCTTGGGGCGCGGCTTTCGTCGACGATTTCGACCGGCCCAATGGCGCCGTAGGCAACGGTTGGGCGATTCAAACGGATGGGACCATTACGGTCGAAATCGTAGACAACGAGGTTCTCATCACCGGAGAGCAGGCCACCGACTGGGTGCGGTCGGGGATCTCGCGCGATGTTGTGGGTGAGACGAGGGTCCAGTGCGACTTCAAGGCCAATGAAAACCTCAACTTCCACATCCGTGTCGGCGACGCGGAGACCAGCGCCTTCCTCGAGATTTACAGTTGGGGCGGGCCGCTCATCCATGCCAATTCACCGGATGGCAGTTGGCCCGGCTGGACCGACATCACGGGCTCGAATATCGTGGCGGGGGAGTACAACACCGTGGTGCTGGAATTCGTCGATGGAGAGTTCACCGTCACGCTCAACGGCGAGGTGGTTGTCACTCTCCCGAATGCGAGCTTCACCAGTATCGGGAACGTGCAGATCGCCAGCGATGCGGCGGCCGGTACGACGGGAAGTCTTCACATCGACAACGTGCAGATCGGCACGATCATTGAGGGAACGGCCAAGGACCCGAGTCCGGCCAACGGCGCGACCGACGTGCCGCGCGAAGTCGTGCTTGGCTGGTCGGCCGGTGAATTTGCCGTGAAACACGATGTCTACTTCGGCGCGAGTTTGGAGGACGTCAATAGCGGCGCCGCCAGCGCGCTGGTCGGCCCGGGCCAGACGGCGACGACACACGACCCGGAGGCGATTCTCGACTTTGACACGACGTACTATTGGCGGGTGGACGAAGTCAATGCGCCGCCGGACTCCAGCGTTCTGACCGGCGCCGTGTGGAGCTTCACCACCGAGCCTTACACGTATGCGCTCCAGAACGTGACGGCCACGGCCAGCTCTTCCAGTGCGGACAAGGGCATGACGCCCGACAAGACCGTGGACGGATCGGGCCTGACCGGCGACGAGCACTCGACGGCGGAAGCGGCCATGTGGCTCAGCGCTCAGTTCGCGTCGCTGCCGGCCTGGATCCAGTATGAGTTCGACGACGTCTACACGCTCTCTGAGCTGTGGGTGTGGAACTCGAACCAATCCATTGAGTCCTTCATCGGGTTCGGGGCCAAAGACGTGACGATCGAATACTCACTGGACGGGGCCGAGTGGAGCACGCTGGGCGATGTGGAGTTCGCCCAGGCGCCCGGCAACGTCGGCTACACCCCCAATACGACGGTCGATATGGCCGGCGTGCAGGCGAAGTTCGTCCGACTGACGATCGCGAACAACTGGAAAAGCATGGTGCAGCAGGTCGGTCTGAGCGAGGTGCGCTTCTTCTACATTCCTCTCAAGGCCCGGCAGCCGAGCCCCGCTTCCGGTGACAGAGGCGTGTCTCTGGATGCGGCCCTGACCTGGCGGCCGGGACGGGAGGCTGCTTCGCACGACGTGTATTTCAGCGACGATCGGGACGCCGTGGCCAATGGGACGGCGCCGGTCGAGACCGTCAGTCAGCCTCGCTTCGAGGTGACCGGGCTCGAGTATGGGCTGAACTACTACTGGAAGGTCAATGAGATTAGTGATGACGGCACCGTGTATGAAGGGGACGTCTGGAGCCTCACCACGATCGAGTACTTCGTTGTGGACGACTTCGAGAGCTACACGGACGATATCGATGCCGGCACGACCATCTGGCAGACGTGGCTTGACGGCCTGACGAACAACACCGGCGCGATTGTCGGTTACTGGGAGGCGCCCTTCGCCGAGACGAGGATCGTTCATGGCGGCAGGCAGTCGATGCCCATGGATTACAACAACGTCAATTCGCCCTTCTACAGCGAGGCGGAGCGGACGTTCGATCCCGTGCAGGACTGGACAGTCGACGGCGCCAGCGATTTGACCCTCTACGTGCAAGGGAACGCGGCGGCATTCGTCGAGACCGCGCCGGGGCAATACCAGATCAGCGCCAACAGCAGCGATATCTGGGGCAACTCCGACAACGGCCGCTTCGTGTACAAGCAGCTCAACGCCGACGGCGCGATTTCCGCCAAGGTCCTCAGCGTGAGCAACACATCCGATTGGGCGAAGGGCGGTGTGATGATTCGCGAGAGCCTGAATCCCGCATCTTCCTACGCGTTCATGTTCCCGACGCCCAGCGGTATCAGGGCCTTCCAGAACCGCCCGAGTGTGGGGGGCGGCGCCATCTCGGCCCACAGTGCCGCCGGTGAGGCCACGTACCCGTTCTGGGTCAAGGTCGAACGCAAGGGCAACGTGTTCACCGCCTACTATTCGACGGACGGCACGAACTGGATCGTGCAGCCCGACACAGAGAACACCGGCACCGATGCGTCGCCGAATCCGCAGACGATCTCCATGTCGGGCGCCGTCTACATCGGCCTGGCCCTGACCAGCAACAACAGCAAGGCCGGCACGTGTGTGGCGGAGTTCTCCGATGTGCTTACGTCGGGCTCGGTGAGCGGGCAGTGGCAGGTGGCGGACCTGGGCGATGTGGCGTCCGGCAACGACACCGACGATCTGTATGTCGTGATCCAGGACAGCAGCAACAAGACCGCTAAGGTGACCCATCCCGATCCGGCGGCGGTCAACGCCACCGACTGGATCGAGTGGACGATCCCATTTAGCGATCTTGCCGGCGTGAACCTGACCCGGGTCGAGAAGATCTACATCGGGGTCGGCGATCGCGACAACCCGCAGCCGGACGGCGCGGGGAGACTCTTCATCGACGACATCCGCGTCGGCCGGCCCGTGCAGTACGACGCCACCAACCTCCTGACCAACGGCGGTTTCGAGGACGGCGTACCCGATCCCTGGAGTGCCTGGGGTGCTACCATCGAAGTGGTGAGCGAGGGTGCGATTGAAGGCAGCTCCTGTCTGCACGTTACGGTCGAGGCTGCCGGCGCCAACTTCTGGGACAGCGGCGTGAACCAGGGTGGATATACTTTCGAGGCAGGCCGGTACTACACACTTTCCGCCTGGCTCAAGTGCGCTTCCGGCACGCTCGACATCAATTTCAAGCCGGAACTGGCGGCCGATCCGTGGTCTGGATATGGTGAGCAGGTCGTCACCATGACGGATGAATGGGCGGAATACAGCGTAACGACGCCCGTCTTTGCGGCGGACACGAGTCCGGGCAGTATCACCTTCCACTGCGGTTTTGCCGCCACGGAGTTCTGGATGGACGACGTCAAATTCTACGAAGGTGACTACGTCGCCGCTGAGTAGAGTCAGCAGGAAGGATTGGTGACGGACTGCAGTCCGGTCGCCCTGTCGCCTGGGCTTGTTGGGCGGCTATGCAGCCGGGAGCGATGAGACTGTGGTTCTGGATGATCCCGGGGCCCGCGCCAAATCGGTGCGGGCCCCGTTTGCATTGCCCGGGCGGGGCCCATTTCGGGGTATTTGCGCTTGACAGCGGGGGCGGGTGTGCGATATTATAGGCCTATGGGTGGGCGTCCGAGAATGCCGTGTTGCAGACGGTAAGAAGGGCGAAGTAGGAAAGGGGTCGCCCGGGCACGGTGATCCCGTGTATTGGATGGGTGTTCTTTTTCCCGGCAAGGGTTGGAGGTGATGCGGCGGACAGATTCGATCTTCTTCGTGAGCATTCGTTCTTATTTTCCGCGTTCATTGTGCCGAAAAAAGCCACAATGGACCATCGACAGCGGCACGTACAACACAGGGCCGGCAAGCGGGTTGACGCGTGGCCAACGCGGTGCCCGGCGTGTCGCTATTCTTGAGTGAGATGGAGGGCGATCATGCACAGGAAACTCATCTTGCCTACGGCAGGGCCGTCCTTGGGCGTGCTTGCTCGTGCGGCTCACGGTGGTTGTGATCCCCTCAAGGATGGTGGCAATCTCGCTTTTCCTCAGTAATGCACGTGACGTACGGCGATTCAATGTCGTCTGTGAGAGATTGTTGGGTTACGAGCAAAAGTCAACTGGGTTAGGTCGCATGGCGACTGAAGGTAAGGAGCAAAGATCATGAGAACTCGACTGTTGTGGTTGACAGCTTTGTCTCTGGTATTCATGGGACTCGGTCCCATCTACGCCCAGGACGAAGTGGTAAACCTCCTGCCAAATGGCGGTTTTGAGGACGGCGGCATTGCCCCCTTCGGCACCTATGGCACCGTCACCAGTGAAGTGGTTACCGAGTTGGTGGGTGCGACGATTCCGGAGGATATCATTGAGGGCAACTATTGTCTGCATCTTGTGGTTGACGCGGCCGGTGCGAACAACTGGGATATGGGCATGACGGACGGAAGCCATGTCTTTGAAGCGGGCAAGACGTACACGTTTTCCTGTTTCATGAAGTGTAAATCCGGCACGTTAGAAGTCCGCATGAAGCCGGAAAGGGCCGCCGATCCGTGGGAGAACTACAATGAGATCGTTGTCACGGTCACCGAAGAGTGGGTGGAATACCACACCACGACCGGTGTCATTCCGGCGGATGTGAGTCCTGCCAGCCCCACATTCCACTTCGGGTTTGCCCCGGGCGACTTCTGGATCGATGCCGTGAAGTTCTACGAAGGCGACTACGTCCCGACGACGTTCGGGCCCAGAGTGGCGCCTGAGAATCCGAGCCCGGAAAGCGGCGCGACGGACGTGCCTCAGGACGTGGTGCTGAGCTGGGATCCCGGCGAGTTTGCCGCGACGCACGATGTGTACTTCGGCACCAGCTTTGCGGATGTCAATACCGGCGCCGCGGGCACGCTGGCCGGTCCGGGCCAGGCGGCGACCACGTTCGATCCGGAGGGACTTCTCGATTTCGGACAGACGTACTATTGGCGCGTGGATGAAGTCAACGCTCCGCCGGACTCCAGTGTCTTCGCGGGCCCCGTGTGGAGCTTCACGGTCGAGCCGTACACGTATCCCATCGAGAACGTGACGGCCACGGCGAGCTCTTCCGCGACGGCCAAGGGCATGACGCCCGACAAGACCGTGGACGGCTCGGGCCTGACCGGCGACGAGCACTCGACGCTGGATACGGCCATGTGGCTCAGCTCTCCGCTTGAGACGCTGCCCGCCTGGATCCAGTATGAGTTCGACGATGTCTACAAGCTTTCCGAGCTGTGGGTGTGGAACTCGAACCAGTCCATGGAGTCCTTCATCGGGTTCGGGGCCAGGGACGTGACGGTCGAGTACTCGCTGGACGGCGCCGAGTGGACTACGCTAACGGACATGGAGTTCGCCCAGGCCCCCGGCGAGGTCGGCTACGCACCCAATACGACCGTGGACATGGCGGGCGTGCGGGCGAAGTTCGTCCGGCTGACGATCGCGAACAACTGGATGGGCATTGTGCAGCAGGCTGGCCTCAGCGAGGTGCGGTTCTACTATATTCCGGTCAAAGCCAGCCAGCCCAATCCCGCTTCGGGCAGTAGAGGCGTGCCGCTGGATGTGACCCTGACTTGGCGGTCGGGCCGGGAGGCCGCTTCGCACGACGTGTATTTCAGTGACGATCGCAACGCCGTGGTCGATGGAACCGCGCCGGTGGAGAACGTCACGACGGCGCGCTTCGAGCCAAGTGGGCTCGAGTTTGGGCTGAACTATTACTGGAAGGTCAACGAGGTGAGTGACGACGGCAGCGTCTATGAAGGCGACGTCTGGAGCCTCGGCACGACCGAATACATGGTTGTGGAGGATTTCGAGAGCTACGACGACGATATCGATGCCGGCACGACCATCTTCCAGACCTGGATCGACGGTCTGACGAACGGGTCCGGCTCGGTTGTCGGCTACTGGGAGGCGCCCTTCGCCGAGACGGTCATCGTGCACAGCGGTCGCCAATCGATGCCCGTGGATTACAACAACGCCAATTCGCCGTACTACAGCGAGGCCGAGCGGACGTTCGACCCCCTGCAGAACTGGACGGTCAACGGCGTTGAGGACCTGATCCTCTGGTACCGAGGCTATCCCGTGCCGTTCGTCGAGAACGCTGATGGCAGCATCACGATGAGCGGGTCGGGCCACGACATCTACGACGCGGCGGACGACTTCCGCTTCGCCTACAAACCGCTCAACGGCGACGGCTCGATTGTCGCCCGGGTCGATAGCCTGGTGAACACGAACGCCTACGCCAAGGCGGGCGTGATGATCCGGGAATCGCTCATGGATGACGCGCGGTGTGCGTATATGGTCATGACGCCGGTCAATGGGGTCGAGTTCGGGCGGCGCCTGTTCATGGGCGTGACTCCCGAGACGAGTGGTGTGGCCGGTTTGACCACCCCGCAGTACGTCAAGCTGACCCGCAAGGGCGATGTCTTCACGGCGTTTTACTCGGCCAACGGAACCACCTGGCAGGAAGTCACGACGGACGACGGCTCGCCGGTCGAAATCTCAATGACCGGCAATCCCGTGATCGGTCTGTGCCTGACCAGCCATGATTCCTCTCTGGTGACGACGGCGGAATTCTCCGAGATCACCTCGAGCGGTACAGGGCCGTGGCGGGTCGCGGCCATCGGCGACGACCCGCAGCCGGGCAACGGCACCGACGATCTGTACGTCGTGGTCCAGGACAGCAGCAACAAGAGCGCGGTGGTGACCAACCCGGATCCGGCGGCGGTGAACGCCAATGCCTGGACCGAGTGGAGGATCCCGCTGAGCGACCTTACCGGCGTGAACCTGTCCAGGGTCCAGACGATCTACATCGGGGTCGGCGATCGCGACAATCCGCAGCCTGACGGCGCCGGAAGACTCTTCATCGACGACATCCGCGTCGGCCGTCGCGGAATGAGCGATCCCGGCACGGCGGGACTCCTGGCGTACTACGCCCTGGAGAACGACGCGACGGATGGTTCCGGCAACGGTCGTGACGGCACCGCGGTTGGCGGCCCGGCCTATGTGGAAGGTCCCGCCGGCTACGGCATGGCGATGGAGTTCGATGGGACCGGAGCCCAGTATGTCGACCTCGGCACCTGGGACCCGTCGGCCGCGACGGGGCAGCTTTCGTTCTCCATGTGGGCCAAGTGGAACGGACCGACTGATTTCTATCAGGGCCTGATCGGCAAGAGAGATGGCTGGACGGACCAGGACACGATGTGGTGTGCCGAGATGGAGTTGGCCACCAATGACTTCCGGTTCTTCCAGTACGATAGCTGGCCGGATCACGGCGTGATTCTCCTTCCGCAAGGAGAATGGCAGCATGTGGCCATTAGCTTCAATGGCACCACGGTGGCCATGTATATCGGTGGCGAAGCCGTGGGCGGCGATCTGCCCTTCGAGTTCGGCCCCGCGACGGACGCAGCCCTTGTGTTCGGCTGCTGCGAGGCCAACGGCGGAAACCCCTTCAACGGGACGCTGGATGAGGTCCGCCTGTACGACAGGGCGTTGTCCTCGTTCGAGGTTCGCTATCTGGCCGGAGGCGAGTAGCCTCCCCGGCGGGCACCAGCCCGCAAACGCAAATGCGTTATCGCATGTGATTTCGGGGCCCGTGTCGCCATGGCGCGGGCCCCGCTGTTTGCGCATCCGCCTCGGCACGGCCACTTATCCATCGTTGGGCGCGCATACACCTCGGTGACGGCAGGGGGGCATACGCGCTTTCATTCGGGTCTCATTGCTTCGGCCCCTCGCAGTTCCAGGCCTCAGTCATCCCAAGATTCCGCTAATTGTTATTTTGAGGGCTGACCCTCTCGCGCTCCCTCTCGCGCTCCCCGCACAACAAATTCGCCCACGAAAAGCGTGAAAACTAAAGTGGTCATACCGTGATCATTGACATTATGTGAAGTGACAATACTGTGAAAGAAATAACATGGAGATCGATCGTACCCGCTGGCGCGGTCCGATCATCTCCGCCGTTAGCAGCATCAATCTATGCGTATTGTTTGTAGCTAGAAAGGATCAGCAATGCTAAAGAAAGGAAGAATTGTTGCCTACCTTTTTGTGGCTGCAATTCTGGCGAATATCTTTATAACCTTCAGAGCTGGCAAGATTTATCGTAGTCCTCTTGTAGACAAGACATCGCAATGGTCCGTGACAACGTTGACTAGTCGAAAGAACTTTCACCCATCGGGATTGTTTGTGTCACAGGATGATGAGATCTATATAACTGATTCCGTATCGGGTTGCTTATGGGTGCAGGATAAGCAACAAGAGCTTAGGCTAGTGACTGATGCCTTAAGCGAACCTACGGATATTTCCGGCGACCCTGATGGGCGCATGTATATAATTGCCAATAATCGCCGTAAAATCGTGAGGCAAGGGAAAGGGCAAGGGAAAGGGTCAGCCCTCAAAATAGAAATTAAGGCTTGCTTCAGGCGTGGGGTGGTGGTAGGATGCGTCGATGGCCAGGCCGCAACGGATCGAGTATGAAGGGGCCGTGTACCATGTGACGGCCCGGGGCAACGAACGACGAGCGATCTTCCTTGACGATGGCGACCGCACGCGATTTCTCCACGTGCTGAGCGAGAGTGTGGAGCGGTTCGACGTTCGGCTGTACCTGTTCTGTCTGATGCCGAACCACATCCACCTGGTTCTGGAGACGCCCCGGGCGAATCTCGGGCGATTCATGCACCGGCTGCAGACGGCCTACACGGTCTACTTCAACCATCGACAGGGCCGCCACGGCCATCTGACGCAGGGCCGCTACGGGGCCTCGCTGGTCGAAGAGGACGCATACCTCCTCAGGCTCAGTCGCTATGTCCATTTGAATCCCGTGTTCACGAAGCCATGGCGAAGGCGTGCAGCTTGCGAGCGGGTCGCCTTCCTGCGGCGATATCCCTGGAGCAGCTATCGCAGCTATATCGGCAAGGACCGCCGGCTCTCGTTTGTCGATTACGAGCCGATCCTGGCGACGGTCGAGCCGCGTAGGTCAGGTTCGGCCGCGGCGTACCGGCGTTTCGTGGAGGCCGGGGTCTCGGATGTCGATGCGGCGTTCCTCGAAGAGGCGCAGGCCTCTCGGCTGTGCATCGGCTCGGCGGATTTTCGCGCGAGGGTCCGGACGCTGTACGAAACGCTGCTCGACGGCAAGGGCCGGACGGAGGACGTCGCGTTTCGGCGGATAGGCAAACGGCTGCCGGCCGAGCGGATTCTGCGGGCGGTGTGCGAGGGACTCGGCGTGGAACGCGAGGCATTGCGGCGGCGGCGCAGGGATTCGCTGAATCGTGCCGTGGCCTCGAGAATGCTCTGCGACTACGGCGGCCTCACCCAGCGGCAGGTTGCGGATATCCTTGGGTTGCACAGCGGGGCGGCCGTCAGCGCGCAACTACGCAAACTCACCGAGCGACTCGAAAGCGAACGACGCCTACGTAAACAGGTCGCCGCCATCACTGCCGAATTACGGAACGCGTCCCGCTAATTTCTATTTTGAGGGCTGACCCTTTGCGCGGAGACCCTTTGCGCGGACTTTGCGCGGGATTCCTCTGGCGTTCGGCCCTCTGGTGTCCTCCCTTCTGGTGCCAACAACTCAGCCATGCATCTACAGTAGTGATCGCGTCAGTTGGGCTTGCCGACGAAGGAGAACGTCACCATTTGTGTACCTTCGATGGACACCCCGCCGGCCTCTTCTCGCAAGGATCCGCTTAGTGTCAGTGCCACCGTGGCGTCCTCACTCAACTCCAGTGCATTAAGAATCTCATCCGCCCGAAAATGAAGAATTAGATCGTCGTAACCATCGGTGTCCGCCGTGCTGCAATCCGGACTGGCCGAGTCCGCCACTGCGACTTGGACCGGAGGGACACCTTCCAGCGTGACCGAGGCGGGAGCAACGGTGGTTACATCGAAATCTGCTGAGCCCACGATGGCAACTTGTATCCGTATCTTTGCGCGGTTCTTCGGAGGGATGGTGACCTTATTGGTGCAGTCACCGGGCTTAATGTCGATAAGAACCTCGTCAAGAATTCCCTGGGGATACAGGTCTAATGTTGGCTGGGCAGATGGAGCGGGAGCGCCAAGATAATTGAGGCCGTCAAAACAGGCTTCACATGTGGAAAAGGGGTTGGTGGATACGGTCGCAATGGTGAGATCAAGCAAGCCGTTATTGATATCCCACATCGGCGTGCTGCCATCGTAAGGAGGGGAATCGACCCACAGATTGGCCTGGGTTCCAGGGGCATCTACCGCAAATCGGATATCCGCGTCTGTGCCCCCATTCGTGCCTAAGAGATTGCCTTTGGGTGTGGCGGTGAAATCAAAGCCAGTAAACTCTTCATAATCGCTTCCCGATGGCGGTAAACCACCGCGGATTGCTATCGCAAACGGAGAACCACCAGCCGTGTAGGCGAAGTCAATCGTGTTGATGGTGCGAAGTTGCAGTGGGAGATCGAACCTCTCAAGAGGGGTCAGATCGCTATCGATCAGCGTGAAATGTGCATACAAAGGATCACCAGAAACCCATCGGTACGCACTGATGGCGGCAGTGGCGTAGATATTCACTGCAGAACTCACAGCACCCGACTCGCTTGTGAATCCGCTCACTGGTAGGCCCCCACCTCCAGGGGCCGTATAGACTCCGTCAAGATCAAGGGTGTAAGTATCGGATGCAGACTCATCGCATACCAGGATCGGATTGCTCTGGACAGCCGATACCTCTGTTCCATCGTGCACCGCAAAGAACACCGCCGCCTTTCGATAGGGCATCGCCGGAGCAGCATTGGCGAAAACCAGACACATCGCCAGAACAACAGGGGGCCTCAGACATTTCGTTGGTATGCTCATCATTCTCACCCTCGAACGAATAGCAGAACGAACCGGACATAAAATGCGAATGGCACGTGTGATTGTATCATTGTGACAGGTGCGAATAAAAGAAAAAAGGGCCCAACTAGGATTGGCGAAGGTCGAATTGTCACGAAATGTGAAGGGCGGAGTACGCATACTGAGTCCCTGAAGTGTCCGGCAGCCGCGAAAATACGTATTTTCACGGATAGACTTGGCGTCACTGCGTCGGTATTCTGGAACTCGGGGTGACCGTCAAGGGGAGGGCGGTCTGCTTGTGGCTCGGACGGCAACGCGTTCTCGTGGAATGGAGGTGAGATTATGGATCGGCCAACGATTGCACTCGTTCTTCTCGGCGTCAGTTTCGTGGGAGCGACCAGCCTCGGGGCTGAGATTTCCGCCGGCGCCGATCAGATCCGTAGGTTCACTGCGGTGGACCAGAACCTGGAGACCTGCCTGGGGCAGCTCGATGAGGTGCTTTCGCAGGCCCCACGGTCGTCGCAGGACGAGGAGGCCATTGGGCCTACGGTAGACGGTGTGGCGTCCCTCGTAACCGAGTTGGGTCTCGTCGACTTGCAGTTGAACTATGTGATGGACGATGCGATTGCCGCCCATCTGGAGGGCGAGCCGAATGGGATCACGGCCGTGCTCGACGCCTTCGATGAGGTCAAGGGCAGTGCGGGCGATCTGGCGGAAGCCATCGACGAGTTCCTGGCCTATCAGCCCGGGGTCGCGGTGCCGCATGAGGTCAGCACGGCCCTGACGAGTTTCAAGGAGACGGTCCTGAATTCGCCGTTTGTGCTCGGCTTCAAATACTATCGCGCCTACATTCCCGTTCGGTTCGTCCAGTTCGTGGAGAAGGAGTCTCAGATTCTCAGCAATGAGCGGCTGCAGTACAATCTGGACATCGCCAACGAGATCTTCCGCCCCGCGCGGCTGCGGTTCTTTCCGATCGCCAGCATTGTCGTGTGGAACTCGGACTTCACGGACCTCCACCAACGCGACGACAACGGGGCCTACATTCTGAATTCGGAGGGCAAGCAGATCGCCGGCACGTACACATGGCCGGAGCAGATCTGGAAATCGGCGCTCGTCTGGCCCCTTCATTGGCCGCAGATCGCCAGTTGCGCGGGATTCGAGCTGCCGGAGGATAGGACCGAGACCCGGTATTGGGCCCAGATGAGGGCCGGGACCTACTGCTGCCGCCAGGGCGAGATGCTCGTCTACATCAACCAGGGTAAGTCCAACGGCGGTCAGTATCCGTGGTACTCGAGGATCATAGGCATGTCGTCCTATCACATGGCTCACCCCAATTCGACTCAGAACAAGTTTGTCTTTGCCCACGAGGTGGGTCACTACCTGGGCCTTCCCCACACGTTCCCGGATCATCATGAGTATGGGATCGATTACGATCTGGCGCGCATGATCAACTGTCCGGAGGAAGGGCCGCCCCAACCGGGGCAGCAGAGGTTCTACAGGACGCATAAGAACCTCGTGAACCCGGAGACGGGCGAGACTGCCGAGCTGTCGCTCTTTTGGGACCTTGTCTTCAAGCCGATTTGCGCAGGGGTCATGGATCCCGGCGTCTACCAGCTGTTCTTTCAAAGCCGGGAGGAGGCCGCCATGTGGGAGGAGGACCTCCAGCCGATCGAGCAATGGTCGAACGGCCACCTGTGCCGGCAGGGCGAGCTGTGCTGCGAGAACTACTCGAGGTCTGTGCGGCTCCAGATGACGGTGGGCGCGGGCTGCCGCGGGGTGGAAGACGACTTCAGTGACTGCATCTGCCCGGCCGAGGACTTCTGCACGGGCCACTGGGCGATGAAGGCGTTTTCGCGGTTTGGCTCGACGCCGGACACGATCCAGTTGAACGTCATGAGCTACGGCTACCCGATGCTCGACGGATCAGCCGTGCCCCAGGGCATGGTGGAGGCGGAGTTTGTCTGTCAATCCCAGCTTGAGCAGATCGAGAGGGTCATGGCCCACGACGTGGACACCTTCTTCTTCCCCGGCGCCTCAGGCAAACGCCCCAGCCTCGGAAACTGCGCGGATTGCCATGCCCCATAGAATCGAGAGCTGCTCTATCATCACTCCTGGAATCGCACCGACGGTGCTGCACCGCGCCGAATTGGGTTGACCGCAGCGCCCGAATCTGCCATGATAGGCGTACCCGAGGGTCATTATTCAGGGTGTGAGGCGGGGGATGGGGTGGGTTTCTGCGCCTGCCCGATGGATTCGGGGCGGCCGCAGGGAGCTGCCCCTGGAAAGAGAGTGCGTCATGCGGTTGATCCCATAGAGAGGGAAACGGTGTATTTGAGGGCGGCAAGCATACATATCGACGATTCCGTGCTGATCCAGCAGTCTCAGGCCGGCGATACGACGGCCATGGAGCGGCTGATTCTCAAGTACCAGAACCGCATCCACAACGTCATCCTGAAAATGTGCGGAAACCCCGACGATGCCGCGGAACTTACGCAGGAGACGTTTGTCAAAGTAATTGAGAGCATCGATAAGTTTAAGGGAAGGAGTAGTTTTTATACCTGGCTCTTTCGCATCGGGGTCAACCTTACGTTGAACCACTGCCAGCGAAGCGCCAGGACCGCTCCCCGTTCCCTGGATGCCGAAGAACCGGCCCCTGACGGCCAGACGCGGCAACTGCTGAAGGAGTTCCTGACCGATGACCGGGCGGTCGATCCGGCCGTCCTGGCGCAGAGCCGCGAGCTCTGTGCGCTGGCTCTCCAGTCGCTGCTGCAACTGGAGGAGCCACAGCGGACCGTCGTCGTGCTCCGTGATATCGAAGGCATGACGTACGCCGAAATCGCCGACGTCCTGAACATTGAGATCGGGACGGTTCGGAGCCGTTTGAGCCGCGCCAGGAGCCATTTGAGAGAAGTTCTGGAGGCCATGCTGACATGAAAGCGAATCCGAATCTTGATGAGCTGCTCTGCAGCTTCATGGATGGAGAACTCTCTCCCCGCCAGCGGACGGAGGTCCAGCGCATGGCGGCTCGCGACCAGCAGGTGGGCCGGCGGCTCCGACAGCTTCAGAACTGTCGGACGCTGTTCACGGCTCTGCCTCAGGTGGAGGCCCCCAGTGATATGATGGAGCAGATCAAGCTGTCGCTGGAACGGCGGACGCTCCTGCAGGAGCAGCCGGTTGCACCGAGGCGGTCGGCCGGGACGTTGCATTTGGTGTTCCGCAAGTTGGTGGCCGCCGCCGCGATGTTCGCGTTGCTGGGGGTCCTGGGTGTGGTGGTTTATCAGATTGCGGCCCCCGTTGCGGGTCCGGAGAGCCCGCCGTTTGCGACAGATACCGGACGGCTGCAGCCGATCGGACCCGACTGGACGGCTGTGCCGCCGACCGTGGTGGCGGATGCAGGCTTCTCGGGCCGGCTGGAGTTGCGAACGGCCTCATTTGCCTCCATGGACGCGTTTATCAGACGGGCCATCGAGAACGTTGCGCTGTCGGATTCAACCGAGTCCGGCGCGGCCGGAGACCGACGCCGCTATCACATCGTCGGCACCCGCGAGAACATCAATCGCCTGGTGGCCTCTTTGAGCAGCGCCTGGCAGAGTGCCGGGGCCGCGACCCTGTACGTGGACCGGCCCGGGGATGCTCCGGGGCCGGTGGCCGTAGAAGCCGTGACGCCCGACCAGACCGTCAGCATCATCGCCCGCAACAGCACGGAGGCCTCCGTCGAGGCGGCTGAGGCGTTCGCGGTCATGAACGACCTCGCCAGGCAAACCCCCGGCGACGAAATCCTGGCGATGATCGGTGAGGATACCGGCAGCATGTTGGCGTTCGCCGGCATTCCGAAGCCCCGAATGACCAAGCCGGATGATCCAACGAATACAACTCTCGCTTCTCCCCAAGGAAAACCCAATGCGAGCTTGACAATTGTACTCCTGGACGTAGAGTGACCCGGGTGTGGCGCACGGATGCGCTTTCCCCTACTCTGACAGGAAGGCAACGGAATGCTCGAAATCCCCAACTGCGGCCTCGTTGTCGTTGACGTGCAGGGCAGGCTCGCTCAGCTCATGGTCGACAAGGAAGCCCTCTTCAAGAACATCGCAATCCTCATCCAGGCGGCAAAGGTCCTCGATCTGCCCATCCTGTGGTGCCAGCAGGCGCCCGAGGCGCTGGGGCCGACCGTCCCGGAAATCGCCGAGCTGCTGACCGGCCATGAGCCGATCGACAAGGCGAGCTTCAGTTGCTGCGGCACGGAGAGGTTCAATGCGGAGCTTGGCAGGCTCGGGAGCAAGCAAGTCCTGCTGTGCGGCATCGAGACCCACGTTTGCATCTACCAGACGGCAGTGGACCTGGTGGCCCGAGGCTTCGACGTCACGGTCGTCGCCGACGCCGTCTCCTCCAGGACCGAGCGAAACCGCCAGATCGCCCTGACGAGGCTCGCCGCCGAGGGCACCCACGTCAGCAGCGCGGAGATGGCCCTCTTCGAGTTGCTCAAGACCGCCCAGCATCCGCAATTCAAGCGAATCGCCCGCCTGGTGAAATAGCCCCGCATGTTTCATGCGCTCCGGCCACTCAAACGATGCTGGGAAGTATCGGCGAACGAAGCTCGGCGAATTGCCCCACCCGTCGGTCTCGCCCAGGCGAATATGATAATGGACGTGCGGGCTCGTGTCGTGTATAAAGCATGGACAGACGTGCAACGGACCTGAAGGAGTACGCGTAGATGGCCGCTCAAGAACAATACGTGGTTGACCCGAACGGCAAGAAGACCGCCGTCATCATTTCCCTGAAGCGATATCAGGAGTTGATGGAAGACCTGCATGACTTGGCGATGGTCGCCGAACGGCGCAACGAACGTTCTGTCAGCCTTGACGAGATGAAGAAGAGACTGAGGACAGATGGCCTCCTATAAAGTCATCGTTAAGCCGTCGGTCGAGAAGGACCTTCGCTCACTGCCGTCGTCCGCATTGAGGCGTGTGTTCGAACGCCTGGACGCCCTGCAGGACAATCCCTTTCCTCGGCAGTCGGTTAAGCTGGCCGGGGCGCAGCAATTATATCGCATCCGTGTCGGTGATTATCGCGTCGTATATGGGGTGGATAAGGACCGTCGACGAGTGACCGTCTACTACGTGCGACACCGTCGTGATGCCTATCGACAGTTGTAGAAGCGTGCCCCGGCGAGGTTGGGCGGAGATAGGCCAGGGAGACGCCTGCGTGTTTCGATGCGCCCCTACACGCGTCTAACGGCGTATCTGAAGATCTGATCGTATTTGTCAGCGGTCACATCGGCATCGATCGCGGTCAGCCCTGTTGCCTGTGGCGCGTTTCGGCGGCGATTCGCTGGATGTAACGGTATAGCGGTGCCGCCATGCCGAAGTGCTCCTGCAGTTGATCGACGAACTGCGCCGACAAAATGGCCTTGTCGATCTTGCGGCTGCACGAGAGGTAGAAGCTCTTGTATGAGTACCACGTGCGGATCGGCTCGGGCTTGTCCTGACCGATGGGACGCTTGTATCGCTCACCCTCGAGAGTGAATACCTCCTGCTTGCCGAACCACGCGACGGCCTTCGCAAACGATTCGGGATCTTCGTCGATCCGCTGCCGGAACCGGGCCATCAGTTCGGGGGCGGCGTCGTAGAAGCCGAGGCCGTAGCGATACCACGTGGGGTTGATCTCCAGAAAGTAGCCGGGAATCCAGCGGGCCCAATCCTTTCCCGAGCGCTTGAACGTGATCCACATGCAGTCGCGGAAGGGCGATTTGTCTTGGGAGAAGCGGGTGTCGCGGTAGATGCGCGAGATCGTCTTGCCCACAGCGGGCGCCACCTCGAAAGACAAGTCGATCCCTAACATGAAGTCCGTCAGATCGCTCACGAGGTCGCGCAGGGGTTGCAGGACATGCTGTTCGTAGACGGGGCGATGGGCCTGAAACCACTTCTTGTCGTTGTTGCGCCCAAGGTCTCGCAGGAACGTGAACGTCCCGCGAGAAAGACCCTGGAAGTGCCGCTGCGGCCGCGGTGCCGAGGCCATTAGGCGGATTTCTTTTTCTCGGCGGCGGTGCTTTTCGTTTCCCCGGCGGCCGGGGTGGCCGCGCTCGTAGTCTTGGTCTCTTTCTTGTCGCCGGTTTTTTCCTTGGCGCCGGTGTCGCTTTCGGCGGCCTTCTTGTAGCCGTCGCTGCGGTAGTCCGTGGCGTAGAATCCGGAGCCTTTGAAGATGATTCCCGCTCCGGTCCCGATCAAGCGTTTCAGGGAAGCTTTGCCACATGCCGGGCACTTTCGCAGCGGCTTGGCCGTGATGCTCTGAAACGCGTCGAACTCGTGATCGCATTTCTGACACGCATACGCGTAGGTAGGCATAATGGTCACTCCACGTCCGTTTCCTGCTCTGAAGCGGCCTCCGGCGCGTCCGTGCCCTCTGGCGGAGCTTCTTGCGGCTGTTGCGTTGGCTCGGTCGCCACCTTGTTGACGACGACCCGGCTCGGCCGCAGGACGCGGCCGTTCAGCATGTACCCTTTCTGGAATTCCTCCAGGACGGTCTCGTCGTCCTGGTCCGGTTCAGCCCTGCGCAGCATCGCCTCGTGTCGCTGAGGGTCGAACCTCTCGCCCACAGCTTCGATCTGCTCGACCCCGTGTGACTTGAGGATGTCCAGCATCTGCCCGTAGATGATCTCCACACCTTTGACGAGCGCGTCGGTGCTCTCGGCCGAATGCGCCTTGAGCGTGTGGTCGAAGTTGTCCAGGATCGGCAGAAGCGACCGCATGAGCTTCTCCTTCTCGTACGTCATCGTATCGCTGATCTGCTTGGGGACGCGCTTCTGAAAGTTCGCGTAATCGGCGCATACGCGCTGCAGCTTGTCCTGGAGGTCGTCTTTCTCCTTCCGGACGGTTTCGAGTTCCTTCCGGAGCGTGTCGGGCTCCTCGTCGGCCGGGTGCGCTGCTTCCGGCTGCTCGCGTTCTTCGTCTTTCGGTCGTATGTTCTTGTCTTTCATGAGGGATTACCGAAATGCCTCTTCAGTCTCTCGAAGAAGCCGTGCGACTTCGGAGAGACATGCTTGTTTTCCGTCTGTGCGAACTCCCGGAGCAACTCCTCCTGTCGGGCGTTCAGATTGGTCGGGGTCTCGATGACGACGTGGACCATCTCATCGCCGGTCCGGCCGGTGCGCACATCGGGCAGCCCCTGCCCGCGAATCCGAAAGGTGCTCCCGTACTGCGTGCCGGCGGGAATCTTGAGCTGCCGGCTTCCGTTCAGACTGGGCACCTCGATGGTCACGCCGAGCGCCGCCTGTGTGAAGCTGATCGGGACGACGGCGATGAGGTCATTTCCGTCGCGATCCAGGAACTCGTGGGGTTTGATTCGCACGTAGCAATACAAGTCCCCATTGGGCCCACCGTCGCGGCCGGGCTCGCCCTCGCCGGCGACGCGGATGCCCTGGCCCTCGTGTACGCCCGCCGGGATCTTGATGGTGACGGTCCTCTTCTTCGGCACGCGTCCGTTGCCTCGGCATTTGGTGCAGGGGTTCTGCACGATATGGCCCGTGCCGTGGCATTGTGGACATGCGGAAACCATCTGGAAGAAGCCGCCGCCTCGGGCGACCTGGCCCCGGCCGCCGCACTGAGGACAGCGAGTCGGTTGTGTACCCTTCGCGGCGCCGCTGCCGCCGCAGTCGGGGCAGCGATCCTGCCGGGTGAATTCGATCATCTTCTCGGTGCCGTGAGCGACTTCGTCCAACGTCAGCTCGACACCGGTTTCGAGGTCGTAGCCTCGCATGGGGCCGCCCCGGCGGCTCGCGCGCCGGCCGCCGCCACCGAAGATCCCGCCGAAGAAATCGTCGAACCCGAACATGCTGAAGATGTCTTCGACGTTCATCCGCGAGAAATCGTGCATGCCGGTCCCGCGGAGGCCTTCGTGGCCAAACCGGTCGTACTGCTTGCGCTTGTTCGCGTCGCTGAGGACCTCGTACGCCTCGGCGCACTCCTTGAACTTCGCCTCGGCCTCCTTGTTGTCGGGGTTTTTGTCCGGGTGGTACTTGATCGCCATCCGCCGATAGGCGCGCTTGATGTCGTCGGCGGAGGCGTTCTTGTTCACGCCCAGCACCTCGTAGTAATCCCGTTTGGCCATAAGCATCTATCCCGGCGGCGCGGCTCATGTCGTGGCACAGGCTCTCAGACTCCCGGAGAGCGAAAGACCTCACAGGGAATCCTTTGGGCCCATGCGGAGCACGACCTGAGCGGTCGTGCCACGGCGAATGAGCCGCACGCCGGGGTCCTACCCTACCGGACGGAGCCGGCGATCGGCTCTTCGTCTTTCTCCTTCAACTCGGTGACCAGGACATTGGTCGTCAGCATCAGGCCGGCCACCGAGGCGGCCATCTCCAGGGCCGTGCGGGCCACCTTGGCCGGGTCGATGATGCCGGCCTTGAACATGTCCACGTACTCGTTGGCATTCGCATTATAGCCGACGTTCTTCTCTTTCTCCAGCCTCTGGAGCAGTTCGGCGACAACGACTTCGCCCTGCTCGCCGGAGTTGTCCGCGATTTGCGTGGTCGGGGCACGCAGGGCACGCATGACGATGTCGAAGCCAATCTTCTCATCGCCTCTGGCCTTGGCGCGGCCCTTCTCAATCTCTTTGATTGCCCGCAGGAAGACGACACCGCCGCCGGCCACGACGCCCTCGGCGGCCGCCGCGCGCGTCGCGTGCAGGGCGTCGTCGAGCAGGTCCTTGCGTTCCTTCATCTCGGTCTCGGTCGGCGCCCCGGCCTTGATGACGGCGACGCCGCCCGTCAGCTTCGCCAGCCGCTCCTGCAGCTTCTCGCGATCGTAGTCGCTCGTCGTCCTCTCGATCTGCGCGCGGATCTGATCGCAGCGGGCCTGCGTGTCCTTCTTCTTGCCGCCGCCGTCGATGATCGTCGTATCATCCTTGGTGACGACGATCTTCTTGGCCTGGCCCAACTGAGACAGCTCGACGTGCTCCAGCTTGATGCCGAGGTCTTCGGTGATGACTTGGCCGCCGGTCAAGATCGCCAGGTCCTCGAGCATGGCCTTGCGCCGGTCGCCGAAGCCGGGGGCCTTCACGGCACAGACCTTCAGCACGCCTTGCAGGCGGTTGATGACCAGTGCCGCCAGGGCCTCGCCCTCGAGGTCTTCCGCGACGATCAGCAGGGGCTTGCCCGTGTGGACGATCTTCTCGAGCAGCGGGATGAACTCTCGGATGTTCGAGATCTTTTTCTCGTGCAGCAGGATGCAGGCGTCCTCGTACGTGGCCTCCAGGGTCTCGGGGTCGGTCACGAAGTAGGGGGAGATATACCCGCGATCGAACTGCATGCCCTCGACGACCTCCAGCTCGGTCTCGAGCCCCTTGCCTTCCTCGATCTCGATGACGCCTTCCTTGCCGACGGCGTCAAAGGCATCGGCCAGCTTGGCGCCCACTTCCGCGTCGTTGTTGGCGCTGATCGTGGCGACCTTGGCGATGTCACTGTGTCCCTTGACGGGCACGCTGACGTCCTTGATGAAGCTGGCGGCGATGTCGGCGGCCTTGCTGATCCCGCGGTTGATCGCCATGGGATTGGCGCCCGCCGCCACGTGCCGCAGGCCTTCCAGGTAGATCGCCTCGGCTAACACGATCGAGGTCGTCGTCCCGTCGCCGACCACGTCGGAGGTCTTGCTGGCGACTTCATTGACCATCTTGGCGCCCATGTTCTTGAACGGCTCGGGCAACTCGATTTCCTTGCTGACCGAGACGCCGTCCTTGGTGACCTTCGGGGAGCCCCAGCTCTTGTGCAGCACGACGTTTCGGCCGGTCGGCCCGAGCGTCACCTTGACCGCGGCGGCCAACTGCTTGAGGCCCTCCCGCAGCTCGGTTCGTGCGCTATCGTCAAACATCAATTGCTTTGCCATCTTTCGTTTCCTCTAAAAAATCGTCACTCCGATCCTTCCCGATCGGCTCTGTTGGCGTGTTACTTCTCCACGATGCCGAGAAGGTCGCTTTCGCGGACGATCACGTACTTCTCACGGTCGATCTCGACCTCGTTGCCCATGTACTTGCCGTAGATGACCTCATCGTCCTTCTTGACGGAGACGGGGGCCCGCTTGCCGTCGTCCTGGACTTTTCCCGGGCCGACCCAGATGACCTTGCCGATCTGGGGTTTCTCTTTGGCCGTGTCCGGCAGGAAGATGCCGCCGGCGGTCTTTGCCTGGGCTTCCAACGGCTTAATCACCACTCTGTCATCCAATGGTCTGAGTTTCATACTGTGTTACTCCTTCTCCAACAGATAATCCTGTAATCGTTCAGTTTTCTTTTTGTACGAGTACGATGACGCTGTCGACGGGATCGGGGGCCTGGTTGGGCAGGATGATAACCGCCTCCTTGCCTCCGGCCGCCACCCCCACCCGTCTTTCGTTCGCCAGCAGATACGCCTGGGCCACCTGCTCCCTGGAGAACGGCACGACGAGCTTGCCGTTCGAAGGCCAGTCGAAGACGTGCAGGTAGAGTTTCCTGCCTTTCGCCGTGCAGCGACCCCATTTGGGCCGGCCGATCGGGCTGGCCGTTGTGCCATGGATGCTCTCTTTGTTGACGGCCATCCACTTGCCCATGTCCTCCAGACGCCGGACGCTCTCCCGCGGGATGAGTCCCTCTGGCGTCGGGCCGACGTTCAGCAGGAAGTTGCCGCCTTTGCTGGCGATATCGACGAGTTGGCGGATCAGGTCCTCGCTCGACTTCCAGTTGTCATCGTAGGACTTGAAGCCCCACGTGTCGTTCATGGTCATGCAGGTTTCCCAGTCGACGCCGGGCAGGCCCTCCGGGGGCACCTGCTGCTCCGGCGTGCCGAAATCGCCGGCATACTCATCGCTCTTGCTCAGGCCTTCCATGCCCTTGCGGCCTTTGCCGACGCGATTGTTGATGAGGATCGCCGGCTGGAGGCTGCGGACGTAGTCGTACATGGCCTTGCCCTTGGGCTCGGTCCAGTCCTGGATCCATTCGCCGTCGAACCAGAGCACGCCGATGGGCCCGTAATTCGTCAGCAGCTCGGCGAGCTGCGGCTTGAGGTAGCTCTCGACGTAACGGTCGAAGTTCGGGTTCGACCGGTTCGTATCGTTGTAGTTCGGGTAGAAGGGGGCCTGGGCGTCGGGATGGTGCCAGTCCATGATCGAGTGGTAGAAGCAGAGTTTGATGCGCTCTCTGCGACAGGCCTGCGACAGCTCCCTCAGGATGTCACGCTCGAAGGGCGTCGCGTCCATGATGTCCCAGTCGGTGACCTTCGAATCCCACAGGCAGAAGCCATCGTGATGTTTGCTTGTGATCACGATGTACTTCATGCCCGCCTTCTTGGCCAGGCGCACCCATTCATCCGCATCGAACGCGGTAGGATTGAAGGCACCGGCGAACTTCTCGTACTCCGCGACCGGAATGCGGCCGTGATGCATGATCCACTCGCCGATGCCGTCAATCCGTTCGCCCTTGTACGTCCCGGCCGGGACCGAGTAGACCCCCCAGTGAACGAAAAGGCCGAACCGGGCGTCGCGCCACCAGTCCATGCGATCGCCCTTCGTCATTGTCTTCGTCTCGGCCCGACTGAACCGGAGGCTCTCGCCGCAGCCGGCCACGCTCAGGGCGAGCAGCACGCTCAGTGCCGCAAGGCCCACGACAATCCGTTGCTTGGGTTCTGTCTTGCTCATAGTCGACTCCATAGGCTGATTTCTTCGTCGACGCCGCCGACGCTTTACATCATGTCCATGCCGCCCATGCCGCCCATGCCGCCCATGCCACCCATGCCACCCATGCCACCCATGCCCGGGCCGCCGGGACCACCCGGGCCCATCTCTTCTTTCGGCGTGGGCTTCTCGGTCACAAGGCAGTCGGTGGTCAACAGCAGACCCGCAATGCTGACGGCGTTCTGCAGGGCGATGCGCGTGACTTTCGCGGGATCGATGACGCCGGCCTCGACCAGGTCCTCGTAGGTGTCGGTGTCGGCGTTGTACCCGAAGGCGCCCCGGCCCTGCTGGATCGTGTTGACCACGATATGCCCGATAGCGCCGGCGTTCTCAGCGATGCAGTAGCAGGGCGTCCGCATAGCCTTGGCCAGAATCTCGGCGCCGGTCTTCTCGTCGCCCTTGAGTTTCACGGAATCGGCGGCGTCGATGCAGCGTACGAGCGCCACGCCGCCGCCCGGGACGATGCCTTCCTCGATCGCGGCACGCGTCGCGTGCAAGGCGTCCTCGATGCGGGCCTTCTTCTCTTTCATCTCCGCTTCGCTGGCCGCGCCGACGTTGATCTGGGCAACGCCGCCGGTCAGTTTGGCGAGTCGTTCCTGGAGTTTCTCGCGGTCGTAATCGCTCGTGGTGATTTCGATTTCCGCCTTGATCTGCTTGATTCGGCCGTTGATCGCGTCCTGGCCGCCGGTCCCTTCCACGATCGTCGTGTTGTCGTTGTCGATCGTGACCTTGCGGGCCTGGCCGAGCTGCGCGAGGCTGACCTTGTCCAGCTCAATCCCGAGGTCCTTGACGATGGCCTCGGCGCCGGTCAGCACCGCAATATCCTGGAGCATGGCCTTACGCCGATCGCCGTAGCCGGGGGCCTTCACCGCCGCGACCTTCAGGACGCCCTTGAGCTTGTTGACCACGAGCGTCGCGAGCGCCTCGCTCTCGACGTCCTCCGAGATAATCAACAGGGGCCGCTTCGACTGGGCCACCTGCTCCAGCAGCGGGATTAGCTTGGCGACGTTGCTGATCTTCTCCTCGTGGACGAGGATGTAGGGCTTGTCCAGCTCCACGACCATCTTGTCGGGGTCGGTCACGAAGTGCGGCGACAGATACCCGCGGTCGAACTGCATACCCTCGACGAACTCGACGGTGGTCTCGAAGCTCTTGCCCTCCTCGACCGTAATGACGCCATCGCGGCCCACGCGCTGAAAGGCCTGGGCCATGATCTTGCCGATTTCGCGGTCGTTGTTGGCGGAAACGGACGCGACGTTGATGATATCGTCGGTCTTGGCGATATCCACCGGCTTGGCCAGCGTCGCGAGCTTGTCCGTCACGGCTTTCGCCGCCGCTTCCATCCCGCGCTTCAGTGCCATAGCGTCGGCCCCCGCCGTCAGGTTCTTATACGCTTCCCTGTAGAGCGCCTCGGTCAGCACGGTCGCGGTGGTCGTCCCGTCGCCGGCGATTTTGGAAGTCTTGCTGGCGGCTTGCTTTACGAGCTTCGCCCCCAGGTTCTCGGCCTTATCCGTCAGCTCGATCTCCTCGGCCACGGTCACGCCGTCCTTCGTGACGGTCGGGCCGCCCCAGCTCTTATCGATGACGGCATTGCGTCCGCGCGGTCCCAGCGTCGCCTTGACCGCCGTCGCCAGCTTCTCCACCCCGGTCAGCAGGCGGGCCCGTGCCTCCCCTTCAAACGCTAATTGTTTCACTGCCATAATTGCGTGCCTCCTTAATCTGCATGCGTTACAAACGGTATTGTCGATAGTTGTCGCATAAGTGAAGCTTCCGTGCAAACGATATACCAGAGACCCGCCCAACGCCGGCTGAATTTGCCGCCAATCGCACAAGTCCTTGCAAGATAAGAAGTTGCGTCATTGCCGGATTCCACCATCGGCTTGTGCATTCCGCCCTCACATGGCAGAGGGGTGCCAATTCCGGCATCCCGCCCGGGCCCGGCACGCCAACTTGACAGCCGCGACCGCCGGCAGACGGCCAGCATGGCCCCGGCTGGAGGCGGCAGTTTCAACCGCGAAATAAGCGAGATACGGGAAAAGGGATATCTCACCGCGAAGGGCACGAAGAGCCCGAAGGAAATAGGGCTCATCCGGTTTTCGCGTACTTCGATGCGTCTTGGGGGCTCAGCCCCGCCAACCCCCGGTATTTGTCGCCGGGCCAGCCCCTGATGAGTCTTTGACAGAAGCCCCGTTCGCCAGGTTTCAAGAGGCGGTTCA
>CBFDBY010000088.1:0-26801 GCA_965603165.1 uncultured Phycisphaerae bacterium | reverse complement strand
GCGCCGGCCTTGGTCGTCGCCTCCACGATGAACCGGTCGCCGTTGGAATGAACGACGCCCTGGTCGCCGACCTGGCCGCCCGCTTCGGCGTAGAAGCAGGTCCGATCCAGCACGAGGCCGACTTCCGCCCCGGGAGGGATGGTCCCCTCGCGATGAAAGCCGGCCGCGTCGATCCATCCGAGGATCGTGGCCTCACAGCGGTCCGCGCGGTACTTGTGCAGGTCCTCGGTGGCCGGTAGGTCGCTGCCGGCCAGAGTCGCCAGGAGCGCGTCGGTCTTCTGCGCGGCGCGGGCCCGCTCTCTTTGCTCCGTCATCAATGCCTGGAACCGGTCGAGATCGACGTGCAGACCCTTCTCCTGGGCCATGAGTTGCGTGAGGTCGATGGGGAAGCCGTAGGTGTCATAGAGTTGGAAGGTGTCGTCGCCGGGGATGATCTTCTCTTTGGTGTCTACGGCGCGGGCGGCGGCGGCCATGAAGATTTCCAGGCCGCGGTCGAGCGTCCGACCGAAGCCGGTCTCCTCGGACTCGATCACGGTCGCGACGTAGTCGGCGCGCTCGCGGATCTCGCCGAAGGCCTCGCCCAGGCAGTCCACGACGACGGGCACCAGCTTATAAAGGAACGGGTCGTGCAGATCGAGCTCGCGGCCGAAGCGTGCCGCACGGCGCAGGATGCGCCGAATGACGTAGCCGCGACCGTCGTTGGACGGCGTCGCCCCATCGGTGATCGCCAGGACGAGCGTGCGGACGTGGTCGGCGATGACGCGGAACGCGTTGTCGGTCTTGTTGCCGAGCTGCGAGCTGTACCCATGGCCCGACATCTCGGCGGTGCGCTCGATGATCGGCATGAACACGTCCGTGTCGTAGTTGCTCCGCTTGTTCTGGAGCACGGCGGCGACTCGTTCGAGGCCGGCGCCGGTGTCGATGTAGTGCGCGGAAAGTTGGACGAGCTTGCCGGTGGGCTGCCGGTTGTACTGGATGAACACGAGGTTCCATAGCTCGATGAACCGCGCGCAGTCACCGTTGACCCGGCACTCATGGCCGGGCACGTTCTTCCGATCGCACGCATCGGGACCGAGGTCGATGTGAATCTCGCTGCACGGGCCGCACGGGCCGGTCTCGCCCATCTCCCAGAAATTGTCCTTCCTGCCGAACGCGAGGATCCGTTCGTGCGGGATAGGCGTCTTCTTCGTCCAGAGTTCGGCGGCCTCATCGTCACGCGGCAGACCGTCGTGTTCGTCGCCGGCGAAAACCGTCGCCCAGAGCTGATCGGGATCGATGTCCCAGACCTTCGTCAGAAGCTCCCACGCCCAGGCGATCGCCTCGGCCTTGAAGTAATCGTTGAACGACCAGTTGCCGAGCATCTCGAAGAACGTGTGATGGTACGTGTCCTTGCCGACCTCCTCGAGGTCGTTGTGCTTGCCGCTCACACGCAGGCATTTCTGGCTGTTGACGGCCCGCGGCCACTGGGGGGCCCGCAGGCCCAGGAAGATGTCCTTGAACTGGTTCATGCCCGCGTTGGTGAACAGCAGGGTCTCGTCATCGTGCGGCACGATCGGAGAACTCGGGACAAAGGTATGCCCCTTGTCCTTGAAGAACTCGATGAATCCACTTCGAATCTGTTTGGCACTCAGCATTCTGAACTACCTTGTGATGCGTGAAGCGGATCTCGTGAAGCGCGACGCGCCCGTCGCACGCTTCGCGCTGCCGATTTCCACTTCGCGGATTGTTCACATCTTGATCGGCTGTTCACGCTTTCACTTCCACCGACGGTGCAGGCGGCTCGACGAGCCCCTTGGCGACGAGGACCTTGGCCTTGATCTCCTCGCGGAGGTCGGGGTTGTCCACGAGATATTTCTTGGCGTTCTCGCGACCCTGCCCGAGCCGGACGCCGCCGTAGTTGATCCAGGCGCCGCTTCGCTGGACGACATCGGCGGCCAGCCCGAGGTCCAGCAGGTCGCCTTCATAGCTGATCCCGCTGTCGAACATGATATCAAATTCGGTATCGCGGAATGGCGGGGCGATCTTGTTCTTGACGACGCGGGCTCGGACGCGCGAGCCGATGGCCTCGGTGCTGTCCTTCAGCGTGCTGATCCTGCGCAGGTCGATGCGGACGGAGCTGTAGAATTTCAGGGCCCTTCCACCCGGGGTCGTCTCGGGGTTACCGAACATGACGCCGATCTTCATGCGGATCTGATTGATGAAGATGAGGGACGTCTTGCTCTTGTTGATGATGCCGGTGAGCTTGCGCATGGCCTGGCTCATGAGGCGAGCCTGCAGGCCGACGTGCGTGTCCCCCATTTCGCCTTCGAGCTCGGCCTTCGGGGTCAGTGCGGCCACCGAGTCGACCACGATCACGTCCACCGAGTTCGAGGCGATCAGCATCTCGGCAATATCGAGGGCCTGCTCGCCCGTGTCGGGCTGGCTGACCAGCAAACCGCTGACGTCGACCCCAAGCCTCTTGGCCCAGGTGGTGTCGAGTGCATGCTCGGCGTCGATGAAGGCGGCGACCCCGCCGGCCTTCTGCGCGCTGGCGATCACGTGCAGGGCGAGGGTCGTCTTGCCGGACGATTCAGGCCCGAACAGCTCCGTGACGCGACCGCGCGGAATCCCCGCGCCGCCGAGCGCGATGTCGAGTGACAGGGCCCCCGTGCTGATGCCCTGGATCTTTGCATAGGACTGCTCGTCCATCTGCATGATGGCGCCCTGGCCGTACTGCTTCTCGATCTGCGCGATCACTCGCTGCAGGGCCGTATCCTTACCGCCGGCGCCGGTTTCTTTAGTGGTGGATTTCTTCGTCTTAGCCATGCGAAACCTCCAACTTAATCTCGCCCTTCTGTACCCTTCATTAGCGTATAGGTGCCCAAACGGGTGTAAATCGGACCCTCCGGCCTCAACTGACTTTCGTACACGCAGATCTCGTCGGCGCGGATCGTGCCTAAATCGCACTCTCCATATTGTCGGGCGGCTTCGCCGAGCTTCTCGCCGGCCCTGGCATTGCGGATTCGACAGAGCGTCAGATGGGCGGAGAACTTGCGTGCCTCTCTGGGCCATCCGGCTGCGTCGAGCTGCTCCTCGAGGTCTGTCTGCAATTCGAGCAGCTCCGGGCAATCCAGCCCGGCCCCGACCCACAGGACACGGGCGCTGCGACCGCCGAACGAGCCGACCTCCTGGACGGCGAAGTCGAAAGCCTCGTGCCGACCTGCGACCTCCTTGACGGCGTTGCAGACCTCGGCGATCTGATTGTCCGGGACCTCGCCGAGGAACTTGAGCGTGAGGTGGATCCGGTCCGGCTTGACCCACTTGACATCGCCCTTACGGATATCGACGCGGCCGGCCAGATCTTTCTGCAGCTTGGCCAGCTCCGTCCGGATGTCTTCCGTGATATCAATGGCTATGAAACAACGCATGTTCTATCCGTCTATCTCACTCAGAAGCACGTCAGCTTCCGCAGGATCTCCAATCTGTCGTCCATGTCTTCCCGCGTCGTCTTCGTCAGGCCGTGGAGGGAGAAATCCGCGATCGTGAATGACGCGACGACCGTGCCGTAGGCGACGGCGGTCTTGAGCGTCTCGAAGTCCGTCCGTCCGGCGCTCGCCAGATAACCCATGAACCCACCCGCGAAACTGTCGCCCGCGCCGGTCGGATCGCGGACGTCGGTCGCCGGATAGGCGGGCAGGATGAACCGGTTCCCATCCTCCAGGCACATCAGCGAGCCGGATTCACCTTTCTTGATGATAACGATCTTCGGCCCCATCCCCAGGATGTGCTCGGCCGCCTTGACGAGATTGAACTGCCGCGCCAGCAGCTTGGCCTCGTCCTCGTTGATGATCAGGCAGTGGATTGTCCGGAGCAGGTCGCTCAGGTCGACCAGATGGTCTGCAATCCAGCAGTCCATGGTATCGGCGGCCACGAACAGCGGCGCGTCGATCTGGTCGAGCAATTCGATCTGCAGTCGCGGGGCCGTGTTGGCGAGGAACACGAACTTGCTGTCGGCGAAGACCTTCGGCACGACGGGCGGGTGCTCGGCCAGCACGTTCAGCTCCATGGAGTCGGTCACGCGGTCGTCCATCGTCTCCATGTACGTGCCGGCCCAGCGGAACGTCTTGCTGGTCTTGCGGGTCTCCATGCCCCCCAGGTCCACGTCTCGGCCGGCGAAAATCTCAGGGATGTCGAACGGGCAGTCGGAACCGACGACACCGATCAGCCGCACGTGCGTGAAGAAGCTCGCCGCCATCGTGAAGTAGATCGCCGAGCCCCCGATGCAGTTCTCGCTGAACCCGTGGGGTGTCTTGACCGTGTCGATTCCTATGGATCCCGTCACCAGCAGCGACATGGCTATTCCACCTTCCCTTGTGCTTCGGCCCGGAACCTCTCGATCGTCAGGTCGATTCGCTTGAGCGCACGTTCTCTGCCCAGCAGGCTCACGGAATCAAAAATCGGGAGGCTGATCGTCGCGCCGCACAGGGCCACGCGAAGGGGCTGCGCCACTTTGCCCAGGCCGACCTGCCTGGCCTCGGCCAGCCCACGAAGCATCTCTTCAATGTTCTGCTCGGAGAACGTATCCATCTGAGCAAGTTCCTCCCGCACCTTTTGGAGAATGTCGAGGGCGTGATTCTTCAGAAGCACCTTCCGAACGGCCTTTTCCTCGAATTTGACCCGATCATCCTCGACGAATATGAATGCACTCTTGCGCTCGATATCTTCGAAGGTCCGTGCCCCTTCGCACAGCTTGATGATCTTCGCGAGCAGCGCGTCATCGGCCCGGAGCAGAGGCGAGCCGGTCCGTTGCAGATACGCCTTGAAATGCTTGAGGACCTTCTCCTTCGGCGTCATGCGCAGGTGCTCGGTGTTGAACGCGACGAGCTTTTTGCGGTCGAACAGACTGTTGCTCTTCGTGAGTCGCGCCGGATCGAACGAATGGATCAGCTCCTCGACCGTCATGATCTCGCGCTGATCGCCGGGGTTCCAGCCCAGCAGGGCGAGGAAGTTGACCATCGTCTCGGGCAGATAGCCGCTGCGGAAGAAATCGACGATGTTGATCTCCGGAAGTGGGACCTCCAGGTACTGTGCCACCCTCTCAATGTCGGGCATGTCGGGCACACTTTTGCCCTCGATGAATTCCTGCAACTCTTCGATATTCAAGCCGCAATCGGCTGAGATCGTGCTGAGGATGTCAGGCGTCGCCTTGGCTCTCTCCTGGATCGCCCTTCTGAGTGTTTCGGGCCGCTCGCGCTTGGAGAGCTTTCCGCCGGCATCGCTGACCGTGACGGACATGTGGGCGTACTGCGGCAGCGGCGCGCCAGGGAACAGCGCCTGCCAGAAAACCTGCTGGCAGGGCGTGTTCATGAGATGCTCCTGCCCTCGGATCACATGCGTAACCTTCATGAGGTAATCATCGACGACTACCGCGAAGTTGTACGTTGGGAAGCCGTCGCTCTTCTGGATGATGCAGTCGGCGATTTCGGCCGGGGCAAACTTGATCTCGCCGCGGACGAGGTCGGTTACCACCAGCGGCTTATCCTGTGGTATGGCGAAGCGCACCGTGACCGGCCGGCCCTCGGCGCGGGCTTTCTCGGCGTCTTGTTCCGAGGGGAATCGCTCCGGTCGCCGATAGACGAAACCACTTTTCTGGGCCTCGGCCTCTTTGCGCATCGCATCGAGCTCCTCGGTCGTTTCAAAGCAGTAGTACGCCTTGCCCTCGTCGAGCAGTTGCCTGATGTACCGGTTATAGATCCCCGTACGTTCGGACTGGAGGTACGGGCCATTCGGGCCGCCGACTTCGGGCCCCTCGTCCCACTCGATGCCAAGCCAGCGGAGGTCCTCCATCACCTGCCGGGCGGCCGTCGGCGTGTTGCGCTTCAGGTCCGTATCCTCGATCCGCAGGATGAAAGTCCCGCCCATCCGGCGGGCCCAGAGCCAGTTGAACAGCGCGGTCCGCGCCCCTCCGACGTGCAAATACCCCGTCGGTGACGGCGCAAACCGCGTTACCACGTTCTCCGACACAGATTGGCACTCCTCATCTGTACGTCTGCGAAAATCACTACCTTAAGCCATGCAATAACCCCTGTCAAGCACGATAAACCGGCTTTGCGGACACAACACCACGGTCAGTGGGGATGCAAAAAGGGTTGCCGTCCGGGCGGGCTGTCGTACAATCGTGGGGTGCGCGAGGCGCCTGGCCCCGCGGCGAAGATTGATCCCCGGCACTCTGTGAATCTGGATAGGACCGGCCTGTTGGAGATGTGATTCGTGCGTATCGCTTTGGGGCAGTTCAACGCGACGGTCGGCGACCTGGCCGGCAACGTGGCGAAGATGAAAGAGTCCTATGCCAAGGCCGTTGAAGCCGGCGCGGAACTGGTGGTCTTTCCGGAGCTGGCGCTCTGCGGGTATCCGCCGGAAGACCTCGTGTACAAGAGACAGTTCCGCAAAGACAATCGAGCGGCCCTTGAAGAGTTGGCTGGCGCCTGTCGTTCGCAGACCATGGTGGTGGGGTTTATCGATGTCAACGACGGAGACGCGTTTAACGCCGCTGCGGTGGTTCGGGATGGTCGCATTGTGGATGTCTACCACAAGTGCATCTTGCCCAACTACAGCGTCTTCGACGAGGAGCGCTATTTCGAGCCAGGAACACGCCCGTTGATCATCGATGTAAAGGGGCTGCGCATCGCCGTGACCGTCTGTGAGGACATTTGGGATGAGGCATGGCCTACCGGTTCTCTAACCGGGGTCGGGCGCATCGACCTGATTCTGAACATTTCCGCCTCCCCGTTTCACGTCGGCAAGATCCTCCAAAGAGGCGAGGTAATCGCCCGATGCAGCAAGTCTTTCGATTGCGCCGTTGCTTACTGCAATCTGGTCGGTGGCCAGGATGAGTTGGTCTTCGACGGACGAAGCATCCTGGCGGATTCGACGGGCAAGATCGTAGCGAGGGCGAAGGCCTTCGAGGAGGATCTATTGATCGCCGACGTCGAGGAAGGGGCGAACGGCGTCAGGGTGAGCCCGGTGCAGCCTGCGGCGGCGCAGCCGGAAGGCCCCATTGAGGAGGTCTATCAGGCTCTTGTGCTGGGCACCCGGGACTATGCGCTCAAGAACGGTTTTCGACAGACCCTGCTCGGGATGAGCGGCGGGATTGACTCGGCCGTCACCGCCGCCGTCGCCGCCGCCGCGCTGGGGCCGCAGAACGTCCAATGCGTGACGATGCCCTCCCGGTTCAACAGCCCCGAGACCATCGCCGACGCCAAGCGCGTGGCGGACAACCTGGGCTGTCCACTTCTGACGATCCCCATCGAGCCGATCCTCGGCCCGTTCCGGGAATCGCTCAAGGCCGATCCGCGATGGAACGACGAGGGGATCGCCTACGAGAATCTGCAGGCCCGGATTCGCGGAATGATTTTGATGTCACTCAGCAATCAGGTCGGCGCGCTGGTCCTGACGACGGGCAACAAGAGCGAGGTCTCCGTCGGTTACAGCACGCTGTACGGCGACACCGCCGGCGGCTTCGGTGTGATCAAGGACGTGCCCAAGACGATGGTGTACGAGCTGGCGAAGTACATCAACGCACTCGCCGGGCGGGAGGTGATCTGCTCCGACGTGATCACGAGGATTCCGAGCGCCGAGCTGCGCCCCAACCAGAAGGATACGGATTCACTGCCCGACTACGACCTGCTCGACCGGATTATCACCGGCTACGTCGAGCAGGACCAGTCGGCGCGTGAGCTCGTGGACTCCGGTCTGCCGGCCGACGTGGTCGAGCGCGTCATTCGGATGATCGATCGGAATGAGTACAAGAGGAGGCAATCGCCCCCGGGTGTGCGGATCACGCCGAAGGCATTCGGCAAAGACCGCCGCTTGCCGATCACCAACCGTTACACAACGACGGTGACCCAACCCGGCAGGCCGGCGTAGGAAGGCAACTCTATTGCGGGCGGGCGTATCCTGGTGTCATCCCGCGCACTGCGCAGAGGCCGGAACGCAGGTTGCGCCGCGGGGTCATCTCACCTGCTCGGATGCTTTGCCTTGGTTCGACGCGCTCAGGGCTGCTGCAGCTCGGTTAATCCCTCGAGAATGGCCTGCGTGAACAGGCTTGCCGCGAGCGGACCGGTGGCGGTAATGATGCGTCCGTCCTTCTCGACCGGGTTGCCCGTGTACAGGGCCCCGGCCACCGCGAGCCGATTCTGCTCGGAGATATATGCTGTGGTCCGGACGCCCCGCAGCACATCGGCCCCGGCCAGAATGCTTGGGGCCGTGCCGATGGCGGCTATCACCTTGTTTTGTCCGGCCGCCTCGCGCGCCAGCCTCAGGACCGTGGGATCATTGAAGTAGTTCGCGGCCCCGATGCCGCCGATGAAGACCACGGCACTGTAGGTGTCCAGGTTTACCTTGTTCAGGAGCACATCGGGCTGGACGGTTCCGCCGACCATGCCGGTGATCGGCGTTGCGCGACTGCTGGCCACGGTAACCCGCACGCCCGCCAACTCGAGGGTGCGCCGGGTCTGAGAGTATTCGTCTTCCTGAAAACCCGCGGGAGGCAGAACGAGCAGCACGGCCGCCTTCAGGTTAAGGTTCACATTGGTCGGCGGTGGCGCTACTTGGGTCTGCTGCGGGGCCTCGCCCGGGCGATAGCCGACAAAGACAGCGTAGACCGGATCGAGATTCCGAGCGATCCGCGCGACCCGCCGGACGCTGGTTCCGTCTACGTTGTCTATGCTCAGGAACGTCAGGCCGAGGGCCAGCGCCTGGAGCCGGACATTCTGCGACATCTGTCCGGCCTTCAGCAGCATGACCGTCCTTGCCCGCGTGCCGTACTGGGCGGTGAAATCACGGGACGAGCCCGCCAAAATGATCTGGCAGCCACCGCTCGGAGCGCCGGGCCGCTTCAGGAGACCGGTGGCCATCAGTTCTCGGACGTCGCCGTCGTTGATCTGCTGAAGGCTGTGCTCCGCCGGATTGTAGAGAAACAATCCGTCGGGCACCACGAAGTAGACTTTTATCGCGGTTGCCTCAGGGGGCGCCGGGGCCAGGCCGGGAGCACCGGTGGCCACTGGCGACGTGCCGGCGGTCGGGGAAGCGACCATTACCCCCTGTGCCGCCCAGGCAAGCTGGCCAATCTTCGTGTAGTCCAGCCGCTCGTTCCCGGGCAGCGGCATGTTGTGCTGCTGGAGCAGCGCCCGCTCGACACTGGCGCCACCGTCCGTGGCCGCGGCCGGGAGTTGAATCGTTCTGAGACGCTGCGTGGGCGGAACCCGTCGCGGCCGGGCAGGCCGGCGTCCGGTCGGCTCCTGTCTCCCGGTCGGTCCCTGTCGTCCCGATGGTTGCTGTGACGGCTGTTGCCCCAGGCATGCCACAGCAATCAACAGTATGCTGAGGGTCATCCAATATGTCGTGTGCGGGTGTGACGCGTGACAATCACCGAGGGATATCCGGGCTTTCATCGTCTTGTCCTCCCATCATGTTCACCGTGGTCGCAAACGCCATCATTTCCCATTTGGGCGAGGAGAAACCATGAGCCGTATCAACCTATAGACTAACGGATTTGCCGCCGCCTTACCAGACTATTCCCATTCGCGCCGGCGATGGCCGAGGTGCTCACCCTTTGCCGGCCGCCGGCTGGCTCTTCTTGAACGGCCGGTAGAGCGGGTCTCCGATCAGGAGCATCTGCCAGGAATTGAAGGGGTTCGTGAGATAGAACGCCTCGGCGAGGCAGTGCCCGTCGAACAGGGCCTGGAAGAACGCCTTGGGCTCCGGAAAGGCATGGAGGTAGGGCTCGGCCACGGTGCCGAGCGTGGCGGCAATACCGTCCATCAGCATGGCGGGGCACCACTGGGTGCTGTTCGGGTCGCGCAGGCGGGCCGCCTCCAGGCTGGCGATGTGAAAGCCGACGGCGCCATCCGCGAAATCAAACGCATCGACGTATTTCTTGAGACTGTACCAGCCGCAATAAAGCGCCGTCTGCGGACAACTGCCCGGTGGGAACAACGCCTCCGTTCGCTCCTCCTCCACGGGCAACGGCGTCCGCAGCCGCGTCAGAATGGCCAGGTCGCGCAGCGACTGGTCGAAGTGGCTGTACATGTCTTTTGCGAAAAGCCCTCGCGAGTCGATGTAGGCGATGCCGGTCAGACCTTTCTTCTCCGTCGTCAGGGCCTTGTCGATCAATCCTCTCGCGACGCCGTAGTTCGGTCCGTCGAGCCGGGACACCATCAGGGTCTTGAACGGCTGCGGCGTCGCGCTTCGCAGGGCGTTCGGCTGCCAGCGATAGAGCTCATAGGTGTTGCACAGAACCAGGGACAGCTCGCTGTCCACGGATGCTTCCGTCTCCTTTCCGACGATTCGGCCCATATCCATCTGGATTCGTGCAAGCCGTGCCCGCCCGTCCCTGTAGGCGGCCGAATCGGTCTGGCCTTTCTGTTCCAGTTGTGCGACGGCATCCTTCTGCTCCTGTTGCAACTGCCGCAATTGTTTGAGCTGCGTGTCGAATCCCGCGAGAGGCTCGCGCCGGCCCACCTTGAACGGGACACCATACGTGGTCACCAGACATCGGATGTGTTCGAGATCCTTCCGCGTCGCGAAGATCCGGCGAATGGGGCCGGCGAGTCGCTTGTCGTAATCCTGCCGGCTGATGGAGTCGCGAAGCGACGTCCCGAGGGACACGGGAATGACATTGCCCGGGGGGACGCTTCGCTGCTGGCAGTAGTATCGAGCGAGCCTCACGGAGGCCGCGGAATCCGTATTGGCGACCACGAGGATCTCATTGGGCTCCAGCGCCCATCCGAGTCGGCATGCCAACAGGACAAGCAGGAGTGCTGTTTGGCTTTTGCGCATCACGATCATTCCGCCAGGGTATGCGAAGGCGCTCGGCGCCGTGCGGTCCCGAGTGCGGCTCTACTCAGAGTCGCTGAGGCGATAGGGAAGATCGGCCGGATAGGTGGACGTCGTCTCTGCGTAATCATCCAGCCAGCAGGCGTCGGGATTGCTCTCAAAAACGAGGAACCGGCCGTTGTCGCTGTCGTCGGCCGCCCGGTGATACTTGAAGTACGTTCGCCCGTCGTGTCTGCCCACGATCTCGATCTTGCCGCTGGCGTGGGACATCGCATAGCGCACCCGCTTGGCCAAGCCGGAGACGCGTGCTTTCGCCTGCTCGACGATCTCGTAGCCCTCCTCGATGGGGACCGTGTACGCCCGGTTGCCCACGGCCGGACGGCACTGAAAGATGTAATAGGGGGCGTTTCCGATGAAAGACAACTTCCTGAGGAGTTCGGCCAGGACCTCCGGATCATCATTGACGCCGCGGATCAGCGGGGCCTGGTTGGCCGTGATAGCGCCCGCTCGCTGGAGCAGTGCAATCCCCTGCACAGCCGCGTCCGTCAGCTCCCGCGGATGAACGAAATGCGTCATGATGTAGATCTTCTTCGGTGCGGTGCTGTACTGCCGGAGCATCTGCAGCAGGTCCGGGTCGCCGATGATTCTGTACGGATTGAACGCGGGCATCCGCGAGCCGATCCGGACGATTTGCACGTGCTCGATCTCGCGCAGCCGGCGCACGATGTCGGCCAATTTCTCCGTCGCCAGCGCCAGCGGATCCCCTCCCGTCAGGAGGACGTTCGTGACCTCGGGATGGCTGCGGATGTAGTCCATGGCCGCCGGGACATCGTGAAGGCATTCCGCCCTGGGCCTCATGAAGACGCGCTTGCGGAAGCAGTATCGACAGATCCCTTCGCACACGTTGCTGACCAGGAACAGGACGGTGTAATTGTATTTGTGTTCCACCCCCGGCATGACGGTGTACGTTTCCTCACTGGACGGATCAAGCCGACCCCATTCGTCCATCTCGTGCGTGCTCGGCACGATGATCCGGCGAATCGGATCATCGGGGTCGTCCCAGTCGATCAGGGACAGATAGTAGTCGTTGCTGCGGAACGCGAATCGCTCGGCCACGTCCTCCAGCGCGTGCTTCTCCCGGTTGTTGAGCTGTTCGATCTGGTCTATTCGCGTCAGGTAGCTGGGTCGTCCTGGGCGTATCATAAGCAAGTTCCTTATCAATCTGTATCCTGATTCCGGCCGGCGTCCGCGTCTCCGCGAGTGTGCTGCGCTTCGGAATACCGCTTTTCATATATCCCTTGGCGCGCGAACACACGCTTTAGCGTAGCCAGCAAAATCCGACAATCCAAGCACGGACCGGCATGCTCGACGTACTCTACGTCGAGTTCCAGTTTTTCCTCACGAGTCAGCTCCCCCCTCCCGGAAACCTGCGCCAGGCCCGTTAAACCCGGTTTGACGAGGAGCCGTCTTCTCTGCCGCTCATTCCATTCGGAAATCTGCGACACGTACAACGGCCTTGGACCAATGAGGGTCATGTCGCCTATCAATATATTAACAAGTTGCGGCAACTCGTCAAGGGAATATTCCCGGAGAAATCGCCCGAGCCCGGTCAGTCGCGGATCGTTGCCGGATTTCGGGCTCGGTCCGAACGGATCCACATCAAGCCGCATCGTCCTGAATTTGTAGAGCGCAAACGGTTTTCCGCCCCGCCCCGCCCTCTCCTGCTTGAAAACGGCCGGCCCGCGACTGGTCAATCGCAGACCGATAACAGTCACCAGCAGAAGGGGTGATAATATCGCCAGCAATAGACCGGCGGCCAGCAAGTCAAACAGTCTTTTCAGAAAACAGTACATTGAAGAAGCGATATCCCTGCGGCACACAGGACTTCAACGCGATCGGGCGTCAAACAGGCGGGCGTACCGTTGTGCAAGTACCTCGTACGTGTGCGCCTCTTGCACGTGGCGGCGCGCCCGGTCGCCCATTTCGCGCAATTCTTCTCGTGACATTCGGGTGAGCTCGCGAAGCGCATTCGCCAGGGCCGGCGGATCTTCCGCCGGGATGGAGACGCCGCACTGCGCCTCGGCCACTTCATTGTAGATGGTATCTATCGCGAAAATGACCGGCAATCCCGCGGCCATATACTCGTAGAGCTTGTTCGGGCTGACCCCGTATCGAAAGAGATCTTTCTTCTGCAGTCCGATGTAGCCGAGGTCCGCCGCTTGTGTCAGGGCCGGCATCTGCGGCCGGCCGACCGGCGGCAGGAACGTGACGTTTGCGAGTTCCGCCTGCCGCGCGCGCTGTTGCAGCGACTCTTTTTCGGGTCCCTGGCCAACGAGCAGGAAGTGCACTTGGGATGCATCCTTCAGCAGTTCCGCGGCTTCGATGACATTCTGCAGGGCATTGGCTGGGCCGTGGCTTCCGCTGTAGAGAACAATGAGTCGGCCTCGCTCTTTCAGCTCGCGCACCACTCGCTCGTGCTCGTCGGGAAGCGGTTCGACGTTATCCCGTGACGTCTGTGGCTCGATGCCGTTGGGGATGTGGACGAACTTGCCTTCATCGAGCCCGTGCGCGACCATGTAGTCCTTCGCGCCGCCGAGCAGCGAGACGGTGTAGTCGCATCGCTCGTAGCCGAGCCGCTCGGCCCAGGCCATCGCCCGTACGAACGGATGCTTCGGTGAGTGCCCTCCGATCTCCATAAGCGTCAGCGGCCAGAGGTCCCGCACCTCGAAGATGAACTTCGCTCCGTGCTTTTTCGCAAATCGATAGCCGTTGAAGGCCGCGAACGGGTGCGGCGACGATGCAATGACCACCTCCGGCCGCGGCAGCTCTCGCAGAGTCCGAAACGCCAGACGCCAGGAGAATGCGAGCATATTGAGAACTCTCCGCGCGTCGTTCTTCTCATAGCGGGGCGTCTTGATCCAGACGTAAGGAACGCCGTCCACTTCCGCCCGTTTCGTTTCCGGCGGCTTCGTCAGCAGATGGTGAAACGACGCACAGATGATGACGGGCCTGAGTCCCATGCGCGCGAAATGCTGCGCGAGGTAGTAGTGCCGATACTCCATGCCGTGGACCCGGCTGCCCGCGTAATGGTTGATGATCCAGATGACTGTGCCGTTGTTCATCAGCGTGTTGCGTGTTTGAGGGGACGTCGTCCCGGGCGCAGCGCAGAACCGAAGCGGCCGACTTCGAGTCTTCCTCGTTCGACCGCTGAAGCCCTCGGCTCAGGACGACACGTCACTCACGATTCCGAGAGCGAATCATCTCAGGAACGTGAGGATCTCCTCGACGACCGCATCCTGCATCTCGTTCGTCAGCTCCGGATAGACGGGAAGCGCCATGATTTCCGCCGCCGCCTCTTCGGATACGGGAAAATCGCCTTCGCTGTAGCCCAGGTAGGCGAAGCACTCCTGCAGGTGAGCGGGCACCGGATAATAGATCTCGCAGCCGATTTTCTGGGCCTTCAGATGCGCGACGACCTCATCGCGTCGGGGGACGCGGATGCAGTACTGATTGTAGATCGTCTTGCAGTCGCCGCTGATGTAGGGCGTCTGCACGATCGTGCCCGCGAACTTCTCATTGTAATACGCTGCGTTGCGCCTGCGGGCTTCGGACCATTCATCCAGATGCGGCAGCTTCACGAGCAGGGCCGCCGCCTGGACGGGATCGAGCCGGAAGTTGGCCCCGACGAAACGGTGATAGTACTTCGGTTCCGCTCCGTGATTGCGCATGAGCATGAGGCGTTTGTAGAGCGTTTCGTCGTTGGTGACGACCATGCCGCCGTCGCCGATCCCGCCGAGGTTCTTGCTCGGGAAGAAGCTGAAGCAGCCCGCCGTCCCGATGCTGCCCGCCTTTCTGCCTTTGTACGTGCTCGTGATCGACTGGGCCGCATCCTCGATGACCGGCGTATTGTACCGGCTGGCCGCGGCTATGATCGGGTCCATATCCGCCATCTGCCCGAATAAATGGACCGGCATGATCGCCTTCGTCTTTCGTGTGACCGCAACTTCCACCTGGTGGGGATCGATGTTGTACGTCTTCGGGTCGATATCGACCAGGACGGGCCTGGCCCCGACGCGCGCGATGCAGCCCACCGTGGCGAAGAACGTGAACGGCGTCGTGATCACCTCGTCGCCCGGGCCGATGTTCAGGCTCATCAGGCAGTTGAGGATAGCATCGGTCCCGCTCGAGACGCCGACGGCGAACCGGCAGTCGCTCACCTCGGCGACGCTCTTCTCCAGGGCCTGCACCTTCGGTCCACCGATGCAAATCTGCGTGTCCAGCACTTCCGAGATGGCGGCCAGGACCTCATCCTTGATCGTTGCGTACTGCGCTTTCAAGTCCAGCAGGGGTACTTCCATGTTCCTTCCTTCAGTCAGCGTATTCGTTTTCATTCCTGCGACGACACAACCCGCCCCGTTGAGGCGGTCAGCCGCGATCTTTCAGCTCCTGGTAGGAGATCTTTCCGACCCGCTGATCGTCGGGCAGCGGGGCCTCTTCGTCGAGGTCGAGGCAGCGTACGACGCCCGGCTCGATCTCCTTATAACGGTACCCACTTTCCGGGCACACCATCACGCCCCGCGCGTCCGGCTTCGGCAGCGGTATGCCGTGCCGACTGATCCAGCCGGTGCGGCAGGCCGGCACACCCGTCATCAGCGCGTAATCCGGCACGCTCTTGGTTACCACCGCCCCGGCGCCGATAAAGCAGTAACGCCCCAGCTCCACGCCGCAGACGATGGTTGCGTTGGCCCCGACGGTAGCCCCCCGGTGGAAGACCGTTCGTTCGTAGAGCCCGTGTCGCACGATCTGCGACCGCGGGTTCGTCACGTTCGTCAGGACGCAACTGGGCCCGAGGAAGACATCATCCTCGATTATGGCCCCCGTGTAAATGGCGACGTTGTTCTGGACTTTGACGTTGTTGCCGATGACCGCGCCGCCGGCAACGAGCACATTCTGGCCGAAGATGCAGTTTTCGCCGATTCGGGCGTCTTTCATGATGTGGCAGAAGTGCCAGATTTTCGTGCCCTTTCCGATCCGGCACGGCTGATCCACATAGGCGGACTCATGGACGAAGTAGTCGTCCGGCCCGCCGCTGCTGTTTCTGACGTTCTTGTCGCTCATCAAAACTCTCCCGGGCTCACCGGCGCGCCCTGGTTCTTGAGAGACTCTTGTCCGGCCTCGAGCACCTGTACGATCCGCAGCCCGTCGGCCCCGTCGCTGCGGACCGGGCGATTCTCGAGCACGCATTCGATGAAGTGCCGGCACTCCAGCGCCAGCGGCTCGCCCCCCGGGATCGTCGGGATCACGATATCGCCGAAACGCAGGGAGATGATATCCGCGTAGGACGTCGTGATGTCGTTCTTCACCGCCGCCCCCTTGTCGTAGATGCGAATCTTCTCCGTCGCCTCCATGTCGTCGAACGTCACCATCTTCTCCATGCCGACCACCGTCATTTTGCGGATCTTGTGCGGATCCAGCCAACTGCAGTGCACGTGCGCCATCTTGCCGTCGGCGAATTTGATCGTCGCGAAGACCACGTCCTCGACGTCCTTCTGCAGGTAGCACTGTCCGCTGGCGGCCACGGAGACCGGCTCCGAGCCCAGCAGGTAGCAGATGATCGAGAGATCGTGCGGCGCCAGCGACCACCAGGCGTTCTCATCCTTGCGGACGATGCCAAGGTTGACGCGCTGCGTGTACATGTAATAGGGCTGTCCGAGCCGGCCGCGGTCGAGCATCTCCTTGAGGTACGTCACGGCCGGATGGTACTCCAGCAGGTGGCCGACCATCAGTTTTAACTTCGCTCGCTCCGCCAGCTCGATCAGTTTCTTCGCCTCCGATGCGCGCAGCGTCAACGGCTTCTCGACGTAGACGTGCTTGCCCGCCTCCAGGGCTTTGCTCGCGATCTCGAAATGGGTCGGCACGGGCGTCGCGATGACGACCGCCTGCACCTCGTCGTCATCGAGGACCGCCCCGACGTCAGGCGTCGTTCGGATGAACGGGAAATTCCGTTTGTGGGCCGCCAGCAGGCTCTCGTTGGCGTCACAGACGTATCGCAACGAGCACCGCTTGGCCGTGGCGAAATTCCGGACCAGGTTCTTGCCCCAGTACCCCGCGCCCACGACGGCCACGTTCAACGTCTCTTCACTCATGCTCGGTGGTTCCTTTCAAGAGATGCTTTCCGGCTCGGCGCTGGGATCGTCGCCCTGCGTCGCCGGCGTTTCCTCGACGCGCAGCACGCGGACGGGCGATCCGGCCGCGACGGCGTTCGCCGGGATCGATCGGTTGACTAATGAGCCCGCGCCGATCAGCGCGTTCTCGCCTATGGTGACGCCGTCCCGGCCCGCGACGATCGTACAACGCATGCCGATGTACGCCTTCTTCATGATGTGAATCGGTGCGTGTTTCTGGTTCGGACCGTGCACCGCGCAGTACGTTCCGTACGAGATCACCGCTTCATCCTCGATTGTTGTCCTCGCAGGGTCCACGTCGTCCAGGTAACATTTCATGCCGATGAAGACGTTCCTGCCGATCTTGTAGCCGATGAGCCGATAGAGCGCCACTCGCAGGCGGGCCGAGACGATGTTCGGGATCAGCACGACGTTGAGCCACTTGCGCACGGGCTTCCAGAGAATCAGCCACAGTGGGTAATCGGCGTAGTACGGGACCGGCTTGCCCCTCAGCTTGTAGATCAGTCGCGCGATTCTCATAGGGCCTTTCGCGTTTCAGGACCCGCCGTCAATTCTTGTGACGCCGGTAGTCGTCCACGGCTTGGGCCAGCACCGTTTCGAGCTGCGCCGCCAGCGTGCGTCGGTCGAACTGTCGCTCGGCCAGGGCGCGTGCGTTGGCGCCCATCCGTCGGCATAGCTCAGCGTCTTTCGACAGCGCCTCCAACGCATCGGCCAGCTTCTCCGGACGGTGCGGATCGACGTATCGGCCGCAATCGTTCTGCTCGATGGTCTCGCCGAGCCAGCCGGGGACATTGATCAGCACGGGCTTGCCCGCCGCCAGTGCGTCGAACATCTTGTTCGGCGACCACGTGTGCTCTTTGGCCGCCCGATAGATGGTCAGGCACACGTCGCAGGCGGCCACGATGCAGGCGACCTCCTCCTTATCCGGCACCAGCGGACTGAACACGACGTTTGTGAGCTCATATCGTCGTGCGAGGCTTTCAAGCTCGTCGCGCTTGCCGCCGCCGCCGTGCAGGACGAGTACGATGTCACGATTGCCGCGCTCGGCCAGTATTTTCGCGGCCTCGATCGCATAATCCAGGCCGTTGGCCATGCCCATGGCCCCGAAGTAGATGGCGGCGAATCGCTGGCCCAGGCACAGGCGCTCGCGCGACGCGCTGCCGTCGAGATCGGGGCGAAACAAGTCGAGATCGCTGGCGTTTGGGATGACCGTGACCTTTTCAGGCGCCGCGCCGGTTCGCACGATCCCTTCCTTCATGCCGGGTGACAAGGCCACGATGTGGTGAGCCTTGCGATAGATCCTGCGAGCCATGCGGCGCAGCCACCAGATCGCCGCCGGATTGGTCAGGGCGCCGACGTTGACCAGCGCCTCCGGCCAGAGGTCGCGAACCTCGAAGACGAACGGGACATCGAAATACCGGCTCAGCGTTGCGCCCGCCAGTCCGACCGTCAGCGGGGTGTGCGTGGCAAAAACGACATCGGGAGCCTCCAGGCCTTTGCCCGCCTGGGCCGCCGCGGAGGCAAATTGATAGAACCGGAGCATCCGCCGCCAGCCGCTCATGGTCGTGCCGACGTGCGGATCGTTGTACCCTCCCGCGACCGAGACGACACGTATCCCGTCAACCTTGTGCTCGCAGTACAGCTTCTTGTCGCAGACCGGAAACTCGGCGTTGGCCAGGCCCGACGTGATCATCGTGACGTCGTGGCCTTGGCCCGCTAAATAGCGGCCGAACTCGTAGGACCGCGTCCCGGTCCGACCCTTGCGGGACGCGAAGTATTGATGGATGTACAGTATCCGCATAGACGTGCTCACCAGTACAGGCCCTCGTATCCCGGCGTTTGCGGGTCAATGCCCTCGATCCCCGCCAAGTCCAGGATACGAATCCCTGCACCGATCCAATCTTCGACGCGTTTCGCGTCGATGGTTGCGTGATTCACAAGCACCAGATCGACCGACGCCAGGTCATCCAGCGATCCGACGAGCAGCTCTTCGAGGTGGCGCAGCGCTTCGAGGACCTGCTCCTTGTTGCTGCCGATCAATCGTTTCGGCTGGACGACCGGATCGTAGATTCGCAGCTTGACGCCTTCTCCGATCAGGGCCTTGGCCATCTTCACGTATGGGCTCTCGCGCATATCATCGGTCCCGGCTTTGAAGGCCAGGCCGACCATGCCGACCGTCTGCGGCCGATGCGCGACGATTCGTCGGATGACATTATCGATCTGCACCTGGTTGCTCTCAAGGACTTTCTCCAGCATGGGCAACCGGACGGATTCGAGCGACGCGAGCCGCAGAATGGCGCGCAGGTCTTTGGGCAGACACGACCCGCCGAAGGCCGGGCCGGGCCGCAGGTAGCGCGGGCTGATGTTCAGCTTCGTGTCGGCGCAGAAGACCTCGGCCACCTTGCGGGCGTCCACCCCCGCCGACTTGGCGACGGCCCCGATCTCGTTGGCGAACGTGATCTTCAGCGCGTGGAAGAGGTTGTCGCAGTACTTGACCATCTCGGCTTCCGCGACACTCATGCGAAACACCGGCGCGTCGTACGTTCTGTAGAGTTCGAGCAGGCGATCCGCGGCGCCGTCGCGCGTTTCACCGGCGACGATCTTGGCCGGCCGGAAGAAATCTTCCACGGCCGTGCCCTCTCGCAGGAACTCCGGATGGAAGACGAGGTCGATGTCCCTGCCGACCGTCAATCCCGATTCGCTCTCCAACAAGGGGACGATGCGCTGCTGGTTCGTGCCGGGTGGGCACGTGCTGCGGACCACAATCAGCGGCGTCTGTCGGCTCTGGCGAATCGCCCGGCCGATCTGCCCGATCACGGTTTCCACGGCCGTCAGGTCGATGCCGCCGTCGAAATGGGACGGCGTACCCACGCAGATCCACGCCATGTCGCTGCCGGCCAGACCCTCTTCGGGATGGCTCGTGGCCTTCAGGCGCCCGGCCTCGTGTCCGGCGGCCAACAGCGCCGCGACGCTCGGCTCCTGAACGGGCGAAAGCCCGCGCTGCAAGTCGGCGACCTTGGCGCCGACCGGGTCGATCCCGACGATTTCATGGCCGTCGCGCAGCAGGCACGCGCCGCTGACGACACCGACGTAACCCATGCCAAATAGGCTGATCTTCATTGTCTCGTCCGAGAAGAGGTGATTCTATCGTTCGCAAAGGGCCCGCAAGCTGTCCCGAGTCGCGTGGACGCGACACATGAACCCGCCGCAGTCAGTGTGTGCCCAACTATCGTGGCGGGCCTCCTGTCATTCATCATGTGGAGCCGAGCCCCTCCTTCCTTTTGTCATGTCGAGCGGAGCGAAGCGTAGTCGAGACATCTGCCCGCGACCGCAGGACGCCTCCGACTCCCAGCCAGAGGCCTCGACTGCGCTCGGGGTGACAGAGAAGACCTGCCGTGCCACGAAACGTAGTCAGACACCGCAGTCACGCGGTGACAGTCCATCCTTGCCTGGGCGGCCCATTTTCGTTATAATAGTATATATGGCGGCGATGCTGCCGGACGCGCTGTGAGCGTCCATGGTTGGAGCGTCGAAGACACGTCCCGGTGGGACGGCTGTCTGCCTGTGTTGGCCTGCAATTGCGGGGAAGGTGCTGACAATGAGCGAGCGCTTGTCTATTCGGACACAACCGGCGGGACTCCTCCTGTTGGTTCTTATCCTCTGCGCCGGTCCTTCCCTTTTGCCGGCGAGCACGGCCCTCCAGGGCTATGAGATCGCCGTTCCCGCGCTGGATCCGAGCTTTTCGCCTCTGGCCGTCGAGAACCGGCCTCTTTTGTACGACCGTCTCATTGCGGATTTCACCATCGATTCCATCGACCACAGGACGCGCAGCCAGGACCGCGAGCTCAGCGACGGTATGACCATTTACTACGTCCAACGGGAGCTCCAGGCTTTCATCGACCTGTGGCGGGCGACCGGCCACGACCCTTATCTCGATCAGGCCACGAGTCTGGCGCTGCAGGCCATCGATGCGGCCACGGCGAATCCGCGCCCGCTGATCTGGCACGAGCAACGGCGGGGCGATTGGCCGTGCTTTTACCTCGATACCGTCGAAGCCGAAACCGGGGGACACAATCAACTGTGCGACTTTCAGGGCAGCGCAGGCTTCCTCAGCGTCGCCCGGGTCCTGCACCAGGTCAATCGGCCCGAGTGGAGCACGATCGCCGACTTCGTCGAGCGCGACATCGTCGAGAAGTGGCTCTACTACAAGCCGTCGGTGACCGAGGCGCATCTTACCGGTGCGAGAAAGAACGAATACCTTCTCGCGATTCTCAACTCGGGCCGGGACGTGCGCGAACATTTCGCCTGCATCTGCCTGGATCTGCACAGGCTGGGATACACGAGTTATCCGTACTGGGATTGGGCGAACCTGTTGGTCGATCTGTATCTGACCCCGCGATATGATGTCAATGACCCCGCGCCGCATCAGACCGAACTGCCCGGCCGCATTCCCGCCGACTGGGGGCTGTTCGTTCACACCGAGCCCGATGGCTCCGTCTGGTATTCCGTTCCGAATTACGATCCGAACAGTACGAGCGACGTGATGGACACCTCTCACGCCAATCGCACGATCTGGCTGGGGACGAGGGCGTGCTGCGAAGGGATGATTCCCAAGAGCACCGTCCTGAGTCTGGCGAACACACTGCTGTACCGGATCTGGGCGCCGGAGAAGGGCCCGTTCTATTTCACGAACTACGTCGACGGCAGTGACGGCGAGCTCGACGGCCTGACGGGCGGCCGGGCCGGAAACCTCTGGTTCGGCTGGCACCGGCTCGCCGCCTTCGACGAGAACCTCGAAGACCTCTTTGTATCCATGGCGTACGACCTGACCAACGGCGGGCCCAACCTGCCCAACGAGGCCCAGAATAAGACGATGCCGGAAGCGCCCCTGTGCCTCAAGGCCTGGGCGGCGCGACTGTTATCGACCAAAGGCCAGCGGTTTCGCTTCCCATAGCCGAGCATCAGGCCACATCCGTAAGACCCGTGCATTCGCTTAGTTCCATTGCCATAGGATTGTGGCGATGCGGACAGCGGCCCGGCCGTCGCCGTAGAAATCCATGCGGGCCTTATCAGCGAGATCGTCCCGCAACGTCGCTTCGACGGCCGCCACAATCCGGGCCGTCTGGGCCCCGGCAAGCCGGTTCCATCCGATCTCGACCAGTTCCGTCCATTCGGTCTGCTCCCGCGCCACGACACAGGGGACGCCGAAGAAGTAGGCCTCTTTCTGCACGCCGCCGGAATCCGTCAGCACGAGCCGGGCCTCGCTTTCCAGCGCGATCATCTCCATGTAGGAGACCGGATCGCAGACAACGAGGCCCTCCACATCCAGCATCCCGAGCAGATCGAACCTCTCCAGCGCTTTTCTCGTCCTCGGATGAATGGGAAAGAGGCCTTTCAATCCGCCGGCGCCGATCACCTTCATCGCCTCCAGAATGTTGCGGAGATTGTCCGCGTCGTCGGTGTTGCTCGCGCGATGAATCGTGGCCAGAACATATTCCCCTGCGTGAAGCCCGTATTTCTCGAGGAGTTCCGTCTTCCTGCGAGGCTCGGCGTCGAGCTTTTGTTCGGCGTGCCGCGCGACGTCGAGCATGACGTCCCCCACGTTGACGACGAGCGGTTCCGCCGGGTGGTGCGCCTGCTGCACGAAGTCTTCCGGGATGAGTCGCCCGGCGTTCACGATATTGCGGAAGCCTTCAGTCTCAAGGTTGCGCGCGGCCGTCTCCGTGGGGCAGAACAGAATATCCGAGCAGTGGTCCGCCACGATTCGGTTAATCTCCTCGGGCATCCGCCGGTCGTAGCTTCGCAGCCCGGCCTCGACGTGGGCGACGGGGATGTGCAGCTTGGCCGGCGCCAGGGCGCCCGCGAGCGTCGTATTCGTATCGCCGTAGATGACTGCGACGTCGGGATCTTCCGCGAGCAGGACGTCCTCGATGCCGGCGAGCATCTTCGCCGTCTGCTGGCCGTGCCGGCTCGAGCCGATGCCGAGGTAATGGTCGGGCTGCGGCAGACTCAACTCCCGGAAGAACACGTCGGACATATTGAAATCGTAGTGCTGGCCCGTATGCAGCAGCCGCTCTTCGAAGCCGCTGTCGCGCATTTGCCTGGAGACGACGGCCGCCTTGATGAATTGCGGCCGCGCACCGACGATCGAGAGGACTTTCATTCGTTCAGCCCGTCTGACTTGTGTATTCGCTAATCACCTTGTTGATTCGCTCGGCCGTCCGCCCGTCCCAGAGCGGCGGCACCTTGCCCGACTTCCACTGCCCCGAGAGGATTCGCTCCGATTGCTCTTCGATGTTGCTCAGGTCCACCAGCTCGTTCGTCCCTTCCGTGATCGTGATGGGCCTTTCCGTGTTCGGTCGCAGCGTCAGGCAGGGCAATCCGAGATAGGTCGTCTCCTCCTGAATCCCGCCGGAATCGGTCAGGACGAAACGGGCGTATTTCTGCAGTGTGATGAACTCTCTGTATCGTACCGGCTCGATGATCCGGAACGTGTCGCGAAACGAGCCGTCGATGCCGAACGTCTCGATGTTCTTCCGCGTCCTCGGATGCATGGGAAAGACCACCGGCGCCCGTTCGGAGAGTCGGTTCAGAAAGCTCAGGATGCCCTCGAGGCTGTCCTTGGTGTCAACGTTCGACGGACGGTGCAGCGTCACCAGCACGTACGTGTTCTTTTCGAGGCCGTAACTGTCGACGATCTCGTCCTGTCGCTGCCGGCTGATGTGCTCGAGGATGTGGACGAGCGAGTCGATCATGATGTTGCCGACTCTGTGAATCCGGCTCTTTGCGACGCCCTCGCGAATCAGTTGCTCATCCCCGTCGGCGGACGGCGTGAACAGCAGGTCCGAGACGGCGTCGGTGACCCGCCGGTTGATCTCCTCCGGCATCGTTTCATCGAAGCTCCGCAGGCCCGCCTCCACGTGCGCGACCGGCACCAGCAGCTTCTTGGCCGTCAGACTGCAGGCCAGCGTCGAGTTCACGTCGCCGAAGACCACGACGAGGTCAGGCTTCTCGGCCAACAGCACTTTCTCGAACTCGATCATGACCCGCGCCGTCTGCTCGGCGTGCGATCCGGACCCGGCGCCGAGGAAGTGGTGCGCCTCCGGCAGCTCTAAATCCTCAAAGAACGCCTGGGACATGGCGTAGTCGTAGTGCTGTCCGGTGTGGACGATCTGAGGCTGCAGCGCCTCCGTCCGGGCCATCTCGAAGTAGAGCGGCGCCATCTTCATGAAGTTCGGCCGGGCGCCCACGATCAAGAGAATCTTTCGCACGTCAGTTGCCTCCTTTTTTCTTATTCAGCACGGCCTCATAGATTTCCACGAGCCGCCGACTTTCCTTTTCCCAGTTGTACTTCTCTGCGACGGCGCGCCGGCCGTTTTCCCCCATCTGCCGGGCCTCTTGCGGGTGCTCGATCAGGTATGCTATCGCCTGCGCGATCTGGTCGGGCTTCGACGGATCGACGATCAGCCCGCACCGGTTCGGCTCGACCACCTCCCGATACAGCGGGAAGTCCGACGCGATCACCGGCAGGCCCACCAGCATGTAGTCGAACAGTTTGTTCGGCAGGCAGCTCGTGTTGTTTGCGTATGGCAGATACGTGATTACGCCCATGGATGCCTGCGACGACAGCCGCTCTTTCTCCTCGTACGGGACCCACGCGATGAACTTCACGTTGGCCTCGATGCCCAGTTTTACCGCAAGGTCCTTGAGCTCCTGTTCGAGCGACGCCGGCCGGCACGAGCCGACGAGGTAGAGCTCCCAGCGCGGGTTTTCTTTGGCGACGATGCCAAAAGCTTCGACCACCTCCACGAGTCCTCGAATCCGCGACATCCCGCCCAAGTAGATCACCCTTTCCTGCGGATTTCTCTCGAACGTTTCCGCCAATTCGATGATAGGGTAGTTCTCGATGCGACCCGATCGGACCTTCATGGTTGCATAGCGTTCGCCGACAAACGGCGTGGTGTAGATCACGTAATCGAAGAACCGGACCACCGCTTTCTCGAACAGGTCGAACGATTTGCTGACAAACCGCCTTAGCCATTTCGGGAGGTAGTACTTGTCGAGGATGCTGTTCGGATAGTGCTCGTGCACGTCCCAGATCACGCGCTTGCCCCGCACCTTCAGGAGCAGGCCCACGATCATCAGCTCCGGATCGTGGAAGTGATAGACGTCGGCGTTTTCCCTGACCGCCAGACGATAGAGCCGCCACATGACCTTCGTCATGCGCTGGATGCGACTCCTCGGCTGCGGCAGGGGCACCACGCGGACGCCGTCAACGACCTCTTCCTTGTCGTGCCGCGCGATCAGTACGACCTCGTAGCCCGCTTTCGCCAGGCTCCGGGCCTCTTTGTGAAAGACCCGCCCGTCGAAGGGGATGTGGACCGACGTTAAGATGCAGACCTTCCCACGTGATTGCTTCGGCGGATCACTTATGTGGTTGGCTGCTTGATTCACCGGCTCACCAGCGCCTTCAATGCCTGGGCGAATGTCTCGGCGTTGCGCTCGGAATCGAATACCTCGCGCACGCGCGCGAGCCCATTGCGCCCGGCGGCCAGTCGAAACGCTTCATCCACGATCATCCGGTTCATCGCTTGGCGAAGCTGTTCGACGTTCTTCGGATCGACGAGCAGTCCCGTCTCGCCGTCGATCACGGCCTCCGGCACGCCGCCCACGCGCGTCGCCACGACGGCCAGGCCGCAGTTCATCGCTTCCAGCACCGCCTGCGGCATCCCTTCCGTGTAGGACGGCAGCACGAAGAAGTCCGACGCTTGCAGGAATTGCGGAACCTCCTCCGGCGCGACGCGGCCGGGCAGCAGAACGGCATCATCCCGATCCAGGCAGTCGCGCAGGTCATGCAGAGGGCCGCGCGTCGGCCCGTCGCCGACGCACACGAGTTGAAAATTCCGGTTTTCACGCAGCAGCGGCTCGGCCGCGGCCGCCAGCTCCCGCATTCCCTTGGTTTCGCGAAGCCCGCCGACGTAAATGGCGATGATCTGCTCGGCGGGCCAGCCGAGCTCTCTGCGCACGCGGTCCCTGCCTTCGGCCGGAGCGAACTGCTTCGTGTCTCTGCCTAAGTAAACACACAGCGGTTCGACTTTGCATCGCCCGGTCTCAGCGAGCTTGCGGCAGAGGCATTGACTGACTCCCACGGGCAGATCGATGCGCGAGAGGGTTTCAGACAATCGGCGCTGCAGCGCCGGCAGGCAATCCGGATACACCATCACGTCGCTGCCCACCGCCAACGCCGCGACGGGCAACCCGAGAGCTGCGCCGATGAGGACCGCCGCTTCCGCATCCGGCAGCATGGAAACACCCAGCACACAGTCGAAGGGCTCCTCTTTGTGCCAGCTTCGGGCCGCCGGCAGCAGACCTCGCGCCATCGACCTGCCTTCGAATCGCCGAAAGCCGAAGCCTGGCGGTCGCACATACGCGGCCGGTCGGGCCTGCAATTCTCCCGGCGGTGCCAGAGGGTTCGTCGGCCCGTAATCCCGCCAGCGCGGGACGTGATAGAGCGGCCAGGGCGCCCACGGCCGGCCGACGAGAAACGAGCACTCGATGCCGAAGGGACGCAGGGACTCGGCCTCACGACAGATGAATACGCCGTGCCGCCTCGATCGGACCGAGGGGAACATGTGGCTAATCGCCAGGATCCGCAACTTCTTCATCCGTTTCGTCGGTCAACGGCTCTTGTGGCTCCGCGTGCCACCAGCCCAAGCGCTCCGCCGCCAGGACGAACGCCAGAAAGACCCAGTAGTATTTGGCGGAAACCTGCTTGATGTTGAGTCCCATCACCAGCAGAAA
>CBFDBY010000087.1:0-27001 GCA_965603165.1 uncultured Phycisphaerae bacterium | reverse complement strand
GTCCGCTATGCAGCAACATGAAAGTGTTCAATAAACACTGCTCCCCGTAGTAAGAGGCGGCATTTCGAGTAGGCTTGGGAGGATATGTCGAAGCCGGCCGGGGCTGGCGGAATGTTGGGAAAGTAGGCAGGCATAACGGTTTCAGGAGTATGATGATGACTAAGCAGCGGATTTTGGTTGGAGCGGCGGTACTGGCGATGGCGGGGCTTTTTGTGGTGGCGGGGGCGCAGCCGCAGGAGGACAAGGCGGAGTTCTCCCGGACGACCATCGATCTGGGCGTCGTGGTCAGCGACGTCGAGAAGGCGGCGAAGTTCTATACCGAGGCCATCGGCTTTCAGCAGGTGGGCAGCTTCGACGTCGCAGGCCAGATGGCCGGCGACACCGGGCTGACCGACAACCGGCCCTTCCAGGTCCGCGTCTTCGCGCTGGGCAACGAGCCGGACGCCACGAAGCTCAAGGTCATGGAGGTCCCCGGGGCGGGCTCGAAGAAGGTGGACAACCAGTACATCAGCTCCAGCCTGGGCTTCAGCTATCTGACGATCATGGTCGCGAACATCGACAAGGCGACGGCACGGCTCGCCCGGAACGGCGTCGCGCCGGTCAAGCCGCCCTACCAGTTAGGCGGAAACAATTATCTCGTCCTTGTCAAAGACCCCGACGGTAATATCATTGAGCTGATCGGGCCGAAGTAGCCGCGATTCGGGCCGGCCCGGCTGCCGACCGCCGCGTAAGCGATGCCGAGGGAAGACGGATGAACGATTTCGAGCGGTTTGGGCAACTGATCGAGGGCGGCTCCTACTGTATCTCTATCACCACGCACGAGGAGCGCTACGCGCTGGAGATCATTCGAAAGACCGCCGCGAAGCTCAAGCGCGACATGTGGGTGTGGTCCGTCGCGGACGGGGTCCGGGATGGGATGGTCGACGGCGCCCCGTGCCTGCCGGATACGGATATCGCCGCCGCCGGGCTGATCAGCATGTCCCGCGCCAAGCCGGGCTCCATCTGCGTCACGCTCGACCTCGGCGAGCACCTGAAGGGCGGAAAAGCCCTGCGCATCCTGCGCGATACGGTGGACAGCTCCTACAAGACCGGCATCGTTCTCGTGATGATCGACAGCGCCGACAAAGTGCCCGACGTGGTCAAGGCGTACGCCAGGCCGTTCGAGCTGTCCTATCCCGACGAAGAAGAGCTGCAACAGATCATCCGCGCCACGCTGCAACGGCTCCGCCGCAAGAAGCCCATCGAGATCGGTATCACGCAGAAAGGGCTCGACACGATCGTCCGCAACCTGCGCGGGCTGACGCGTCGCCAGGCCGTACGCATCATCAGTGACGCCGTGGCGGCCGACCAGCGATTCAGCGACGACGACATCAACATCGTCATCGCCAACAAGCGGCGGATGATCCAGCGAGGCGGCCTGCTCGAATACATCCAGACGCCGCTGGACCTCGAGGAAATCGGCGGCATGAGGAACCTCAAGAAATGGCTGAACCAGCGAAAGGACGTATTCACCGCCGAGGCCAAGGCGTTCGGCATCGTACCGCCCAAGGGCGTGCTGATGCTGGGCGTGCAGGGCGCGGGCAAGAGCCTCTGCGCCAAAGCGATCGCCACGGCGTGGCAGCAGCCGCTGCTGCGGCTGGACCCGAGCACCCTCTACGCGTGCTTCATCGGGGAATCCGAAAAGAACCTGCGCGAGGCCCTGCGTCAGACGGAGATGATGGCGCCGGTGATCCTGTGGATCGACGAGATCGAGAAGGCGTTCGCCTCGGCCGCCAGCCGCAGCGCCGACGGCGGCCTGTCGCAGCGGATGTTCGGGACGCTGCTGACCTGGCTCCAGGAGCACCTGGGGCCCGTGTTCGTGGTCGCGACGGCCAACGACATCGAGGCCCTGCCGCCCGAGCTGCTTCGCAAGGGCCGGTTCGACGAGATCTTCTTCGTGGACCTGCCCACGGCCGAGGTCCGCAAGGAAATCTTCGCCATCCACCTGCGAAAGCGCAGCCGCAACCCGGCGGACTTCGACCTGGATGTCCTGGCCCAGGCCTCGCACAACTACAGCGGCTCCGAGATCGAGCAAGCCGTGATCTCCGCGCTGCACGAAGCCTATGCCGAGAAGGCCGAGTTGGATACGAAGCGTCTGGTGGCGGCGGTAAAGGGCAGCCCGCCGCTGTCGGCGACTGTGGCCGAGAAAGTGGCCGCCCTCCGCCAGTGGGCCAAGGGCCGGTGCGTGCCCGCAGATTAGCGAGCGTAGCGCTTTCGCGGCCGGGCCGGTTCGTCTATAATGTCGCATCGAGGGAGGATGTGTTCGTGAACAAAGGATTGTCGATATGATCAGAAGCGTGCTTGTCCTTGCTGCTGCATGCGTGACGATGGTCGCGCTGGCCGGCTGCGTCGAGCGTCAGTTGACCATCAACACCGAGCCGCAGGGCGCCATGGTCGTCCTGAATGACCAGCAGATTGGCGAATCGCCCGTGACCGTGCCGTTTAACTGGTACGGCGACTACTGGGTCCGGATCAGCAAGGACGGCTACGAAACGCTCAACACCCACCGTGAGCTTGAGGCCCCCCTGCACGACTACCTGCCTTTCGACTTCTTCGCCCAGATCCTCTACCCGGGCCACATCGTCGACACCTACGAGTGGACCTTCGAGCTGGAGCCGCAGACGTTCCCCTCCACCGAAGAGCTCATCGAGCACGCCCGCTCCCTCCGCACCGAACTGGAGTAGAGCCGCTTCTGTCTCACTGCATGAAAGCGAGGTCTTGGCGGCGCCGGTCGATAGACTCTTCGAGGCCCTCGCCCAAACCGGTGAGAGCCCCATAGCCAGCCAGCTTTCCGCGATTTCCTGGCTACCCAAGGGCCTCTTCCGTTACCTGCTCGTGCCTATGCCATTCGCACCTTTCTCCGGCGATTGCCTTCTTCGACAATGCCTGCCGGGCCAGGATGATGTCTGCAGACCACGTCATGCCGGGCTGTCAGCCGAGAAAAAGAACCTAAAAAAGCGATAGGAATTCCGCAGACGAACTGGTAAGATCGTAGAGTGTAGTTTTGTGTGCCGGTAGAGAGTGATGTATGTATCCGAATCACAGCACATCCAATCTCACTTCGAAAGGAGGGGCATCATGAACAGACAGTTGGTGCATTTGGCTTCGTTCGCCATCGTCATCGGGTTGTCTCAGAGTGTGGTATTGGGCCAGCCGCCGGACCAGATCGTCAACGGCGAGTTTGACGACGGCCTCAATTCGTGGCGGGGGTACGGCGCCGAGGGCTTCACGATGCAAGTGGTGCCGGTCACGGATATGTCGGGGGCCAACGCGGTTCTGATCGACATCACCGACGCGGCGGCAACCGCGAGCATAGGGATTGCCCAAGCCGGCTTCGTCCTCGAGCCGGGGGTCACGTATCCGATCGGCTTTACGGCCAAAGCCGCACAGAACCGGGACATGGTCTTGCTGCTCCAGGGGACCGTCAGCGGCACTTGGCCGGAGTACGTGAACCAGACCATATCATTGACGACGTCCCCCCAGACTTACGTCTTCGAATATACTCACAGCGGCGAGATCATCGGCGATGACGCCGGAGAGTCGGTCGATCTCTATCTGATGCTCAAGGGAACGTGGTGGCCCATGGGCGGGGACACCCTGAACACAAAGGTCTGGTTCGATCGCGTGTACTTCGGCGCCGAGCCCCCGCCGCCGCGTCGCGACCTTGCCACGAATCCGTCCCCCGCCGATCAGGCAACCGACGTGCCGCGGGACGTGATCCTGGCTTGGACCGAAGGAGAGTTCGCCGACACGCACGACGTGTACTTCGGCACGGTTTTCGACGACGTCAACGCGGCCAGTGGCACGGACGATCGCGGCGTGCTGGTCGGTCCGGGGCAAAGCGCGACCTCATACGTACTCGATGAGCTTCTCGAGTATGGACAGACGTACTACTGGCGGGTGGACGAAGTCAATGCGCCGCCGGACTCCACCGTCTTCCCGGGCCCCGTGTGGAGCTTTACGGTCGAGCCCTTTAGCTATCCCGTTCAAAACGTGACGGCCACGGCCAGCTCCTCCAGTACGGACAAGGGCATGACGCCCGACAAGACGGTCGACGGCTCCGGCATGACCGGCGACGAGCACTCAACGCAGGATTCCGCCATGTGGCTCAGCGCCCCGTTTACCCCCCTGCCGGCCTGGATCCAGTATGAGTTCGACGATGTCTACAAACTCTCCGAGCTATGGGTGTGGAACTCGAACCAGACGATCGAGACCTACATCGGTTTCGGGGCCAGGAACGTGACGGTCGAGTACTCGCGGGACGGCGTCGAGTGGGCTTCGCTGGGCGATGTGGAATTCGCCCAGGCCCCCGGGGACGTCGGTTACACACCGAATACGACGGTCGATATGGCGGGCGTGCAGGCGAAGTTCGTGCGACTGACGATTCAGAGCAACTGGAGCCTCGCTCTGCCGCAGGTCGGCCTCAGCGAGGTGCGGTTCTATTACGTTCCCGTCAAGGCCTGGCAGCCCAATCCTGCTTCGGGAGCGGCAGATGTTCCTCTGGATACGGTCCTGACCTGGCGGTCGGGTCGCGAGGCCGCCTCGCACGAGGTGTACTTCAACACCGACAAGCAGGCCGTCGTCGATGGAACGGCCCCGGCCGAGGCCGTCAGCACGACCCGTCTTGAGCCGTCCGGCATGAACTACGGACAGGACTACTACTGGAAGGTCAACGAGATCAGTGACGACGGCACCGTCTATGAAGGCGACGTCTGGGAGTTCTCCACCATAGGATATCTCGTTGTGGATGACTTCGAGAGCTACACCGACGATATCGAGGCCGACGAGACCATCTGGCAGACGTGGCTGGACGGCCTGACGAACAATACCGGCTCCGTTGTCGGCTATTTCCAGGCCCCGTTTGCCGAACGAAACATCGTTCACGGCGGCGTTCAATCCATGCCCATGGATTACAACAACGTCAATTCGCCCTACTACAGCGAGGCCGAACGCTCGTTCGATCCCGCGCAGGATTGGACGGTCAACGGTCTGACCCATCTGACGTTGTTCTTCCACGGCTTTCCGACCAAGTTCCTGGAAACGGGCCCCGGGGAGTATATGCTCAGCTCCACCAGCGGGGACGTCTGGGACACCGTCGACCACATGCGTCTCGCATACAAACAGCTCACCGGCGACGGCTCCATCGTGGCGCGCGTGGACAGCATGACGGATACGTGGCCGTGGGCGAAGGCCGGCGTGATGATCCGCGAGTCGTTCGATCCCGGCTCGCCGCACGCCTTGATGGCCCTGACTCCCGAAGGGCGTACGGCCTTCCAGAACCGGCTGTTCCGCACCGAGCAGTCCTTCTCCGCACACAGTGCCGCCGGCGCCGCCCAGTTCCCACACTGGGTGAAGCTGGAGCGAAAGGGCAACCAGATCACCGCCTGGCATTCCGAGGACGGGACCAACTGGGTCCTACAGACGAATGACGAGGGCACGTCGCCGAACCCCGTGAGCATCAACATGGGCCAGAGCGTCTATGTCGGGCTGATGGTCACGAGTAATAACCTGAACGAGGCGTGCACTGCGGAGTACTCCGGTGTCGAGATGACGGGCGCCATTTCCGGCTCCTGGCAGGTCGCCGATATCGGTGACCCCATCCCGGGCAATGATGCCGACACGTTGTACGTGGTCGTTGAGGACACGGCCGGCCGCAGCGGTGTGGTGACGCACCCGGATGAAGCCGCCGTGTTGCAGGACACGTATCAGGCATGGTCCATTGACTTGAATGAGTTCACACAAGCCGGCGTCAACGTGAGCGCCGTGGAAAAGTTGTACATCGGCGTTGGCGACAGAAACGCCCCGACGCCGGACGGCGCCGGCAGGCTCTTCATCGACGACATTCGGGTGACCACGCAGCCGACGGCCGAATAGCCCGAAGGAATTGGCGCAAGCCGAATGGTGATTACAATCAGAAGGGGCTGCGAGGTTCGCTCGCAGCCCCTTCTGTTTAGCGTGCGCCGGCGACTCGGACGTGTAACTTCCCGACGAAGAGTCTCCGCAAGATCGCTCCAGAATGAATGTCCTCCGGCGTCCTGACATCCAGCGCGACACTCGGCAGAGGCGGAATGAAGTCGTTTCCCTCTCGTTCCGTTCAGGCGAGGTTGTCGCGGTACCAGTCGATGGCTTTTTCGAGGCCCTCGCTGAAATCGGTGACGGGCTCGTAGCCGATCAGTTTTCTCGCGGCGGTGATATCGGCGAGGGAATGCTTGACGTCGCCCGGACGCGGGGGCGCGTAGAGGGGCGCGACGCTCTTGCCCAGGAGTTCGTTGATCCGAGCGATGATGGCGTTGACCGTGATGGCCTCGCCGCAGGCAACGTTGACGACCTCGCCGTGGGTCTCCTTCGCTCGTGCGGCCAGCAGGTTGGCCTGCACGACGTTGTCGATGTACGTGAAGTCGCGGCTCTGCTCGCCGTCGCCGTAGACGGTCGGGGGCGTGTCGCGCAGGATGGCCGTCACGAAGGCGGGAATCGCTGCGGCATATTGACTCGCCGGGTCCTGCTGCGGGCCAAACACGTTGAAGTAGCGAAGGGAGATCGTCTGCAATCCGAAGACCTTTGCGAATACCGAGCCGTAATACTCGCCCACGAGTTTTCCGACCGCATAGGGAGATAAAGGATCGGGCGACATCGCCTCGACCTTGGGCAGCGTGGGCGTGTCACCGTAGGCGGAGGAGCTGGCGGCGTAGACAAAGCGTTTCACGCCGGCGTCACGAGCAGCCAGGAGCAGTGTGAACGTAGCGTCGACGCAATGCTGATGGGTGGCGGCGGGATCATCCACGCTCCGCGGCACCGACGGCAGCGCACCCTGGTGCAGGACGACGTCGATGCCCTTCATCGCGGATCGCGCCACCTCCGGCGCGCCCATATCGGCCTCGACGAACTCGATCTTGTCCATGATCGTCGCGAGGTTGCTCCGCTTTCCGGTGAGCAGGTTGTCGACGACCCGGACGAAGCACCCTTCGGCCACGAGACGTCTGCAGATATTCGAGCCGATGAACCCGGCCCCTCCCGTCACTAAGAACTTGTCCATCCTGTCCATCCCGTCAGAAAACACGAACCGAAATAAAGAGGGCTCCCATTGTACGGGCCTTCCGGCCAGGTGGGAACCCTCTTGGCTTCTTTATGTTCTGGCGCTTCAGGCGGAGTTGGCGGCCAATTGCGGTTTGAGATACCGGCGATAGGCCCGGAATTGCTGACGGAAGTATCCGCCCTTCATCGCCTCGACGCCGAAGAGCACGCACCCGAGGATCCGGGCCCCCACGTCGTCCAACTCGAGGATCGCCCGCTGGGCGGCCCCACGCTTCGTGATCGCCGCGTTGAAGACCAGGAGCGTCCCGTCCACGAGTCGAGCCAGCATCTTCACGTCGCTGACCAGCAGCACGGGCGGACTGTCGATAATGACGCGGTCATAGTCTTTCTTGACAGTCTCGATCAGCTCTCCCATTCGGTGGCTGGCCAACAGCTCAGCCGGGTTCGCCGTCGGCGGTCCTGCATAGATGAGGTCCAGACCCGCAAGACCGCTCGCTTGAATCACTTCGGCGGGGCCGCACTCGCCCGTCAGGAGATCCGTCAGTCCGAGCCGGCTCTGATCGCCCTCCTGGTCGGACGTGTCGCGCGGAAAAGCGAGGTGCAAACTCGGCTGGCGCAGGTTGCCGTCGATCAGGAGCACCTTCTCATACTTGGCGACAAACGCCTCGGCCAGATTGAACGCCACGGAACTCTTGCCGTCACCCGGCTGTCCGCTGGCCACGAGCAGTGTCTTGAGCCCTTCGGCCGTGGACAGCTCGAGGTTGGTCCGGCAGCGCCGGTAACATTCGCCCAGCAGCGAGTACGGCGCCTCATCCACCACGTGCGACAGATCGACGTCGTCTACCGCGCGGTCCTCGTTCGCATCCGGGATGACGCCCAACAGCGGGATGCGCAGGAACCGCCGAACATCGCTGGGCGTCCGCACGAGATCGTTGAGCATCTCTACAAGCAACGCCAGCGACAGCCCGAAGATCAGGCCCAGCATGGTGCCGCCCGGAATCCAGAGCAGCATGTGGCGGGAGATCACCATCTCCAGCGGCGCCGGGGCGAGACTGGCGATCTGCATCTTCGGCGTCTCCGGATCCTGCACCATGATCCGCAGTTTCTCGATCTGCATCTTGATCTGGTTCAGCGTCTCAATGCGCTCGTCGCGAATCTTCAGCCGCTGCTCGTAGCGCGCCCGCGCCTCATCCAGCCCTCTCTGCTTCTCCAGAGCCTGCCCGCGCAGCCTTTGCAGTTCAGCCAACCGTTCCTCCAGAACGCGCAGGCTGTCCCGCGCGTTCATCAGGTTGGCGCGGCGGGTCTGGTCGGCAATCGTCGTCCTCCGCTCGTCTCTGCGCTGCTGGAGCTCGCGGATCTGGTCCTGGGTCCGGCGCACCACGCGATGGTTCTGTCCGAACTTCGTGAGCTGCCCGGACAACTGCGCCTCCAGCAGGGCCGCCTGCTGGGCCAGGGCGAGCATCACGGGGTCCCTCTCGATTGCGTGCTCGATCTGCTCGGTAATAGGCCCCTCGGCCAATAGCCTGAGGTTGGTGATGTCGGCCTGGAGCTGCTTGATGGCCAGGCTCAGATCGTTTTCCTGAAGTTCGAGATCGTTCAGACGCAGCGTAATGGTGTGCTGAAAATAGCGGCCGGCCGGCCGTTCCAGGTCCGTGATACCCGACTCTCTCCGCACGCCCTCGAGGGCCCGCTCGCTTTCGGCGATCTGCCCCTCAACGTCGGTCTGGCGTTTCGTCAGCTCGATGAGCCTGTCGCTGATGTCTTTCGTCTCGGTCGCGCCGTGCTGACTGACGAACAGGCGGGACATCTCATTGACGATTAGAGCCGCCTCCGCCGGATTGGCACAGGTCATCGAGACCACGATGTGCTCCGCCTCGCGATGGGGAAAGACATTCAGGCTCTTCTCCAGGTTCCCGACGGCCCGGACTTCATCTTGCTCCATCGTCTGGCGCCACCACTTCGTGTCGCGGACCCTGCTGCTCTGTAACAATTCCTGCAGGCTGCCCTGCCGTTTCATCAGGTTGGCGAGCGAGACGCGGTGGCCGTACTGGATGTCCTGCTGCACCTGCGAGGCGACAATCTCCATGGGATCCGTCTCGACGGGAGGCAGGACTTTGATGACGGCCTCGGCCTTGTAGAGAGGCCGGTACCGCCGGAACAGGTGCCAGCCCCCCCCGCCGACGAACGCCCCGAGGACCGTCATGAAAAGGATCAGCCAGACGTGCCGGCGCAGCATGCCCAGCGCTTCCCGGGGGGTCAATGCCGTCTCGGAAGCGCCGCTCACTCCGGATGGTCTGGGCCTGCGGCCCTCGGCCGTCGGATTCCTTTTCACCATGTCACGCTCCGATCAACATTCGAAGAACGCGCGGCACTCCTGGGTACATCGCGCGTCAACTCCATCGTCATGGCTACGGTCCCAGCCGCTCGATCGCGGCCCTGACGCGTTCCTTGAAGGCGGCCGGCACGCTTTCTCCGCCCACCTCCAGAGCGCGGCGATAGGCGGCTCGGGCCTTGCTCCGGTCTCCCAGCGCCTCATTGATCAGCCCTAGATGCTCGTAGATTTCCGCCGGCACCGTTGCCTTGACCTCGTACTGCTGGATGGCCGCCGCCAGGGTTTCTGCAGCCTCGGCGTTCTTGCCGTTCTTGTATAGGACGTAGGCGTACGTATCCAGATACGTGGCCTCGTCCGGATTCTGCTCTACCGCCGTCCTGGCGTAGTCCATCGCCTCCGTGAGTCTCTGATCGTTCTGAGCCAGCAAGTAGGCCAGGTTGTTCAGAACACTGCTGTTCTTCGGCATTTTCACACGGAGACTTTCGTAGACGCCGATGGCCTGTTGGAGATAGGTTTTATCGGAAGTTTTCTTGTGGGCCAAGGTCAGCACCTCGGCCTTCTTGACGAGGTACTCGAGGCCTCGCTGAGAATCGGCCCCGGCCAGCCGGACGCACTCGTCAATATACGTAATGGCCTCATCGTACCGGCTCTGGATTTTGGCCAGGTTGAACATGGCGAAATTGGCCGCCTGGGAATCCGGGTCCTCTTGCAGCCGCTGGCCGCAATACGTCGTGACTTCCTCGCTGCCCATCAGGCCGTAGACACGCAGCAGGACCTCCACGGCCAGCCGGTCGTTGCCCCATGCCTCGTCCACCGCCTTGCGGCAGTAATCCCGGCAGGCCTCGGTGTCGCCGAGCTGTTTCTTGGCCTCCGCCATTCGGAAGAGAGCAAGCGGGGCGTAGGGCGTATCGAGGTACTTCTCGCCCTCCCGGAACACGCCGTCCAACCTCTCCGGACGCCATGGCGCACCGGCCCCAGTCGGATCGCCCGCGGCCAGAACCATGGCCCGCATGTATCCATCCAGGACGGCCGCGTATTGAAGGTCCCGGATCGCTTCGGCCGCGCTGAGCCCCGCGGCGGCCTCCTGCTTGAGGGCGTACGCCTTTTCAAAAAGCTCCACGCCCCGGTCGTATTGGCGCTGGCTCAAGGCAAAGGTCCCCGCCCGCGCCAGCCAGAACACACTGTCCGGAAACTCCGCCAAGGTATCCGCATAGAGCTGCTTCAAAGCCTCGGTCCGACCGAGCCTCTGATAGGTAACCTCCAGCAAGACCCGCGCCTCGTGCGGCGCGTCGGGCCGATCGATCACGGTCCGCAGCTCGTCGATGGCCTCATCCCGTCGGCCCGCCCACAGATAGACCTTGGCCAGGTCCACCGCCGCGACAGGGTTGTCCTCGAGCGTCCGACTCTTACGGAAGTCCTCGATCGCCTCGTCGTGCCGGCCCATCAGAAAGCTGATCTCGCCCCGAAGTCGCCAGGCGGCGGCGTGCTCCGGATCTTTCTGGAGACTGCGATTCGTCAATTCGAGCGCCTTGTCAAGCTGCCCCTGCCGTTTCGCCACCATCGCTTCCATCAGGCCCACGCGAGGCTCGTTGGGATTCCGTTCCCGAAAGCTCTGCAGCTTCCGCTCGGCCTCACTGACGAGCCCGACGTCCAGATAAGCCCGAATCTGCGCCAAACGATTGACGAGGCTGTCCTCCAGCGTCAGAAGCTCCTGGGAATACTTCTTCACACCCTCCTGATCGCCCGTTTCCTCGGCCACGAGAACGAGCCCCTTGAGGGCGTCGACTCGATCGGCGTTCTCCGCGTACATCTTCTCGAGGAGCTTTCGGGCCTGATCGTATCCGCCCACGCGGAAGTAGTGCCGCCACAGGAGCTGCTGGTCTTGCGAGGCCACGAGCAACTGCCTGGCCTTCTCGTTTTGCTCGCGAACGCGGAAATACTCGGCGTAGCTTTCGAGCATGATCTGGCTGTTGGGGTCCATCTGTTTGGCCTGCTCGAAGGCGGTCTCGGCCACGGCGAAAAACGCGCTCTTCTTCGTTTCATCCGTCTCTTTCAGGGCAAGGCGCGTCGCCAATTGTCCGAGCAGGATCGCGTTGCCCAGACTCGGCGAGCTGATCTGGATGGTCTGCCGAATGGCCAACGCTTTCAAGGGCTCGGCCTGGGTGATGAGATCCACGTAGGCGGACAGCAGGCTCGCATCCCGCGGGTTCAGACGGAGGGCCTGCTCCAATGCCTGGCGGGTCTCAAGCTGCTGCTCGGAAGACAGACTGTTGCCCAGCCTGCGATTGCGCGCGTGCGAGGCGTTGGCCATCTCCTTAGCCACCACGGGGTCCATAGGATTCAACTCGGCGGCCCTGCGGAGGTCCTCGATGGATTCATGCTCCCGGCCGAGCGCCGCCTTGACGTTGCCCCGGAGCATGTATCCGTAGGAGAAGATCGGTCGCTGCTTCAGACATTCATCGAGCTCGATCAGGGCCCTGTCGTAGTCCTTCTTGGCAAAAGCCAGGCGTGCGGCGAAGAGCCGGCCCCCGCAGTCGTCCAGATCGTCGCGCCGGACCGTCGTGACCATCTGCTCGGCGAGCGTCCAGTTCTCCCGCCGGCAGGCGAGCTCGAACAGATGGCCGGCCGCCGCGTGACGGGGGCTCAACTGCCCGGCCCTCAGATAAGACGGCATCTTCGATGCGCCCTGGGAAGCCGTCGCGTCCAGCACGCTTTGCCACTGCGCCGCGGCCTCGTCGAACTGTTCGTTCTGCTCGTGGAACGATCCCAATTCCAGTGACCGGTAGACAGAGTCGGCGAGATTCCCAATGGCCTGCTCCTGGATCTCCTTGCGCCTTGAATCGGGGCAATTCAGCGGGTCCGCTTCGGACGAAAGACCTCTGTAAAACAGCACGGCCACGCTATTCGGAAAATGCTTCACATATGCCTCGGCCACCGTATGGGCCGCACCGGCCTGCCCCTGCTTGATGAGCCTGTCGCAAAGCTCGACGACATAGGCCTCCTCGACGACATCGGGCTTGGCCTGGAGCAACCGAGGAATGAGATCGGCCTCGCGACGCAACTGCTCCTGCAACTCGGCCGTCATCGCCTCTATCGTCTCGGGGCCCTCTTGACGGTTGCCGTCGCCCGGCTTGAACTGAATCGTCGCATTCTCATCCGCCTGCTTCTGCCGAATCGCCGTACGCAACTGATTGCTCTTGGCCCTCGCCAAATCCAGATTCAATTCGAGCACGTTCGGGTCGTCCGGATTCAGTCGGGAGATCGCTTCTCCGGCCTCCGTCTCCTGCCCCTTCGCGATAAGCGTCTTGATGCGGAGCACCCGGCTCCGGTTGGTCTGGTCGAATCGCTCCTCAAACGAGTCGACGACACTGAGGACGACATCGTAGGAACCGGCCTGAAACAGCGCCTCCCCATAGTCCAGCAGCGCGACGGGCTTGGTGTGAACGATCCCTGAGTTCAAGGCCGTCCCGAGGAACTCGATCACGGCGCCGGTCTCGACGGTATCCTTAAAGACGTTCGCCAGGGTGTAGGCGAGGAACGCGTCGCGCTCTTCCGGCGGATTAGCCGCCTTGATCTGCTCGTACGCCGCATAGAGACCCCTGACCGCCTTGCTCGTCTGGCCTCGAGCCAGATCCAGCATCCCCTGCCACTTCAAGACCTGCGGGTTCTCCCCGCTGCCCTGGATCTGCTCGATCTCATGGACGACCGTCTCCGCCCGCACCGTCAACTCTGCGCGCGCCGGGTCCGAGTCGGGCAGACTGAGAATCCGCTCGATGTAGCACTTGGCCAACAGCGAGCACAAAGAGAACCGGTCGATCCGTCTGGCAAACTGCGTGGGGCCCGGCGTGTCCTGGGCCTCGGGAAGTTCAAGGGCCGCCTCCCCCAGCTCAATCGATTTCAGCAGGGCCGACGTATCGCCATAGACGGAGAACTTCCGATAGTGGTAGCTGCACGCGTACGTGGGGTACTCGACGCTCTCCGGGGCCAGCGCACGCGCCTGCTCGGCCGCCTGAATCGCCTGATTGAGTCTTTCCATCGCGCCGTCCGATCCCAGGTAGGCGGCGTAGTAGGAGTAGAATTGGGCCAGCGCCCCGAACGCCTTCGGACTCGATGGGAACTTCTGTGTCAGGCTTGTGTACTGGGGCTCGAGGCCTTTCATGGCCTCCCGAACGGCGGCGATATTGCCCCGCTGCGCCGCCAGGAGCTTGCGCCTCAGCAGATGGATAAGGGCGTCCGGCGTCGTGCCGGCGGCGCGAGTGCCTTCCGCGAGAATCTCATCGGCTTGTCTCTCGGCGGCATCCTTCTCGCCCACGTTCCCACGGGAGGCCGCGATATTCCCCTTCTCCAGATACACCTCCGCCAGGTGCCGATATACCTCCGCATTGTTGGGGTCGAGCGTCCTCGCTTCCTGAAGATCGCTCTGAGCTTCCTTGAGCACCTCGCTTGGCGACGGGACGGCCCCCATCCGCGCCAATTCCAGTGCCGCTCTTCCTTTGACGAGCCGCAAGTGCGCGCCCAGACGTTTCGGGCCGGCGCCCCATCCGCCTTCCCTGACAGCCCCGAAGGATGGTTCCCACAGCTCCCTGTCCTCGTCGAGCAGACCGGCATCCTGGATCACTTCGAGGGTCTTGCCCGCCTCGGACAGGACTTGCTCCCAATACCCGCTGACGCCGCGACCGGCCGCGCCGAGACTGTCGGCAAGGATATACGAATGCTTGAGCCGGCCGAGCCGAGCTTTGACGTTCTGAGGATCCGCGGTGATGACCTGCCCCCAGCAGCCGACGACCTTATCCCACTCACCCATCTGCCGGTAGGCGTCGGCAACCTTGAACAGCAGCTCGATCCGCCCTTCCGTGGAATCGGTCAGCGCGTACGCCCGAGCGTAGTTCTCGCGGGCGGTCTTGTAGTCTTGCGCCGCCCACGCCGCGTCACCGTCGACGATGAACGGAGCGGGGTCCCGGTTCAGCCGAAGGATCACCACCACGGCCGCCAGCACAAGAAGTAGGAACACCGTCGATCCAATCAACGCGACCTTCTTGTTCAAACGTCTCCTTGGCATTAGGATTCCCCTTTCGTCATCAGGTCAGTCGTGATCCGGCCAATGGTCTCGCTCCAACGCAGGCAGCAGCACCGACAGAAGCCTCTCACTTGCCGCTGCCGCATCGGCCTTGGTGGCGATCGCGCGCGACTGACTGAACGCAAGTTCGACCTTACAAAAGTACGAATGTCTGCTGAAAATGTTTTTGTTCAAAGCGATGCGCGCTTCGTCCCGGCTGCCGGCATACTCGCCATTGACGCAAAACAGATAAATGACGGGAAACTGCTGTGGGGCCGCCGAAATCTCGCCGGAGGTCCGGTCGAAGAGCAGGTAACGCGCGGGAACAGTGCGCGGCCCCGCCGTAAGGTTGACTCCGCTCGCCGCCAATCGCTGATACCCGCTGCCGGTATAACATTCCTCCGGCACATGCGGCACACGATCGGGCTGCGCGTAATAGGTAATGAACACAAGCACCCGGCGCACCGCGCTGTCGATGGGCTCGCGAGGGTCCTCCAGAACCCATTGGATGTAGTCCTCGGTCCCCAGGGACTTCAGGACGTCTTCATTCTCGATCGTGTGTCTCGCCACGACTTCGTAGGGAGCAAGCTCGCTCTCGTCCAGCATCTCCAGCGACTTCTTCAACGGCAGCGGCTCTTTCTTCAGATACAGACCGAGCTTCTTCGTGGCCACAGACATTCCAGCCGCCGCCACCGCTAACACCAGCGCGCAAATCAGGAAGGCCGGCTGCAGATAGGTCGCACTGTCATGACGCTTTCCGTCCATCACGTCGCGTGCCTCCTGGTAACGACATCCTCGGCAACCGTTTCGCCTTCCTCGACGAAGAGGCTGGACATGAACCACGCCAGCAGGCCGTAGAGACCGAATGCCAGAGGCAACATCGCCAGCCCGAGCAGGTCGTGGTAAATGCCCTGCGTGTATTTCTGTCCCACCAGGACGTAGAGCAGTCCGGTGACCGTCACACGAACCATGTTGCAGAACATCGCGATCGGAACCGTGCTCAGTAGCAGGATGACCCGCTGCCACGGCCGGCGCTCGTGCAGATACGCCATGGCCACCCCCAGCGCGAGAAACGCCATGAGCAGCCGCATGCCGCTGCAGGCCTCCGCCACGTCCAACGCAGGCTCCAGGCGCTGTCCCTTGTACACGACTTCGATGACCACGCCGCTGGCCGTCGCCTCAAGGTCGTGGACCATATTCAGCACGGCCGTCGCCACCACGGCCGAAATCTGACGCATGGGCATCGTCAGGCCCACGTAGTAACGCCGCGGAAGCGGGATCGCAAAAACCAGGAATACGATCGGCAGCCACGTATAGCGAACCAGCCGCCACCCACCCAGAAACAGGACCACCGCTCCCACCGCGGCAATCATCGAGAGCGGCCGAAGGTACGCGTATCCCGCCGGACTCACCACATTGAAAAGGTAGAACGCCAACAGAATCAGCAGCAGGGGCAGACCGGCGTAGTTGGCCCGCGTCTGCCCGGCTAACAGTCGCGCCGGCCGACAACCTCGCAACAGATCGAGCAACGGGTCCGCCGCATACTCCAGGCCCAGAATCTCATTTCTCCTGCGGTTGATGAAGTAGAGACTGAAGAGAGGAATCAGGAAACCGTGCGACCAGCTTGGATCGGTGATCCACAGATGCACGATCTCCCGGATCTCGTTGCGAAAGAGAAGACCGAGCAGTCCGGCGAGGACGACGATCTTTACGTAGCCATGTAGTCCGAGCTCGCCCCAGCTCCGTTCCGGCAGAGAGGAACCGTCCCCCCGTCCCTGGGTTTGTGAAGAGCTGGTCGTCTCAGCCATACCCCCGCATGCCCATTAGAAGGTGAGACTCTCACCGTAGTCCATATCCGCGAAATTCCGGTCGTATATGAAACCGAATCCGTAAGTGGCCCGGAACGCGTTCCGCAAGACCAGACGCCACAACGACGTCGGGTGCGTTCCCACGTTGATCAGATCGTTCGGCTTGATGAAGAAGTCGGGCTGCTCGCCGCTGGCGATCTTATCCAGATCGACCAGGACGATCTGCTCTTTCCTCGTTCCGACTCGCCGCACGACCTCGACGGTCTTCGGCCACGCCAGCGGGCCCAAACCACCCGCCGCTGCGATCGCCATCTTCAGCGTCATGGGCCGACCCGTAATGTTAATGAACCCACTGCGGTTTACGTTGCCCATGATAGCGAACTCGCCCATGATATCAAGCGGCACGTGAATCGCGTCGCCCGGCTTGATGATGACGTTGTATCGCGGGTCGCCGGCCAGGAGCTTGTCCGCCGGAATTCGGATCAACCGCGTCTGGATCGCCTGCTCCCACTCCATATCCGCCGGCAGTTCCTCGCCGTCCAGCGGCAGCGTCGGACCCTCGGGTTTCGCCGTCACCGGCGGCCTTGCCGGCTGCGGCACCGCTTTTTGCAGCGGAATCCAGCGTCCGTCCCGGAACACCCATTCGATCTCGCCTTCCGGCCTCGCTTCGGCGGTCGGCGGTATTCGCTCCTCTTGGCCCGGTGCAGCGAGCGGAACCCACTTGCCGTTACGGAACACCCATTCGATTTCGCCCTCCGGCTTACCTTCCGCGACCGGCGGCGGTCCCTGCTCTCTGCCCGGAACGGGAAGCGGGACCCATTTGCCATCCCGGAAGACCCATTCGATTCTCTCTTTGCCGCCGGGTTCGCCGGCAGGCGCTTCGGCCGGACCGGCATTGCCGAACTCCGCAGGTGTTTGCACGATCTCCCGGGGCTGAACCTCCCGCGCCCTTTCCGACATGACCGAACCATCCCGACCCCGCCCCGTTTCGCGGTCCGCAAGCCCGCGCCACTTCGAAGGCGCCACCAGACGGAAGCCGTGCGGCAAAGAAGTCGCCGCGACGTCATTTCCCTTCGCACTCTCCGGCGAGCGACCGATAACCCCCACGTTCTGCGAGGGCTCCCAAATGCGAAGCTGCGTGTTCGAGGCCCCTTTCGCATCGGGCGCGATCAGATCGAGCATCTCCCGCTCCAACTCGTATGGCTCGGCCCGCTCGGTGGGTTCCGGGATGTCACGTTGGGAAACGCTCGTGGCAGCATCGCCGGCCTCAGGCGCTGGGGGCCACTTGGGCTGGGACCGTCCCTGGGGCCGCTGAGGCTCCATGAACTCCAGTTCCGGCACCGCTTCTCCCGGCACCGGTGCGGCCTCGACAGGCCCCAGCGCCGCCTCATCCCTGCGGGAGACATAGACATAGCTGACGTTGTACTGCAATTGCGCCCCGGCGGTCGCCAGTGCGTCGGTCAATCGAAAATCGTACCGCGGAACGACGTACCGGCCCGGCCGGGCCACCCCATTGCCTAAGGCGGAAAACGTCCGCTGCTGCGAATCCAGCAGAGTCACCGTAACGGAGGGCTGACGCAGGATGCCGGGAGTGAGGATGCGTTTGATCTCCTCCTCGAGCTGCGTCTCCGTCAAGCCCGCCGCCTGAACGACCCCCACTTCCGGAATCGACACATTGCCCGTCTCCGAGACGACGTAGTCGCTCACCAACGGGACCGACTCCTGCAGCAGCTCGAAGATCGAGATACGTATGAGGTCGCCCGCCCGCAGCGCGTAATCGCTCTTGACGGCAACGATGTCCTCCGGCCGCGGCTCGTCGCCCTTCTCCCACGCCACCGGGGCCTCCTCCGCGACCCCGAGCGAATCCAGAATCACGTTGACCGCCGGCGTCGGACGGAACCGCCCCACCTGGCTCGGATCGAAGAACTTGTCGTTGCACCCCGCAACGCCCGCGCCCAGGGCACAGAGCGTCAGCAGCACGCCCGTTCTGCGAAGCAAATCGCAACTAATCAATCGTAAATAGTACATTCCTGGGGTTTATCGGTTCCATCCCCCTCACGCTTAAGTCCCGACTGCCGGGAAGGCGAAGATGATGGCGGATCACCGGCAAAATTGCCCCCCCATGGCGTTACGGAAGCCCCCGCGGTCCGCCACGGAACCCGGTTATCAGCCCTGAAATCGCCCTTTTCGCCCGGCCGGCAGTGGATCGAACACCGACGGTCCTCGCGCCGGCAATGACGGGGCCGGCCACACAGTTTTGCAGAGGACTTCGAAGCCGGACTTCTGCCACCAAAGGCCCCGTTCGGCCTTCGGCCTGAACCAGGGCGTTTAGCGTTTTGGAGATGCCGGCGGGAGGTTCAGGCCGCGACACCGTACGAAGAACCCCTCTCGACGGCGGGCAAGACCCACGCAAGCGCGGACGCGCGGACGCGAGACCGCACAGACGTGCAGCAATATGGACCCGAATCATCGCTGATCATCATCAGCCAATCAGGTAATTCTCTTGACCGGGTGGTGGCCCGGCTATATATTGAATAGTGGAGTCAGCATCAGCGGAACGACATCGTTGGGAAGGACAACAAGGTCGCGGGCGCAGAGAGTGCGGAGTTATGGATTTCTTCGCGATGACATGCCGAACTTGCCCCCCATTCGGGCGGGCGACGGTCTGAACCGGTAATCAGGTAAGTCGGCATACGCAGACTGCACGGCGGCGCGTGGAAGATGTGTGTTATGATGGCGCGGGAGGTTGCATCGATGCCAACTGACGTCAATGGCAGGAAATGGCGGGGCCGGCTGGCCGTAATCATGGTGCTGGCAATCGCATGCAGCGCCTGGGGCAAGGTGATATACGTGGATGATGACGCCAATGCGCCGGGCGATGGCTCGTCATGGGAGACGGCGTACAAGTTCCTGCAAGATGCTCTGGCCGATGCGGAATCAGCAGAGAAGCCGGTCGAGATCCGGGTCGCTCAGGGGATCTATAGGCCGGATCAAGGCGTGGCTTCTTCGCCTTGGGCGGTCCCTCGTCAGGCTAGCTTTCGTCTGCTGGACCAAGTGATGATACGCGGGGGATTCGCCGGGCCGGGGGCTCCCGACCCGAATGCGCGAGACGTCGAGCGGTTCGCGACGGTCCTGAGCGGAGATCTGGCGGGCAACGACGTGGAATTGGCCGATCCCTTGGAGGCCCAGGAAGATGCCAGCCGCGCGGAGAACTGCTACCACGTGGTCAGCTATGACAGCCGTGGCTTCCCGGAGGAGTTGACGGCCGAGATAGATGGGTTCGTGATCACTGGCGGGCGGGCGTTCTACGTGAAGCGACCAGGCGAGCCGAATATCGCGACTCCACCTGAGCATTGCGGCGGTGGCTTATACATCCTCGCAAGCAGAGCGACCGCCATGATAACACTTCGCGACTGCCGATTCGAGTGGAACTACGCGGAGGAGCTAGGCGGGGCTGTGTACTGTCATTCGGTGACTCAGGTTCACTTGGAAGGATGCACCTTCTCGATGAACGCCAGCGGGGACGCGGGCGGCGGGCTCTACACCTACACGGCCGAGATGAAGCTGTTTCGATGTCGGTTCGAGGAGAATCGGTGCGCCGCCTTCGGTAGAGGAGGCGCCGCACGTGTGGACAGCAACGCGTCTCTTACTGGCTGTACCATTTCCCGGAACACAGCGGATTTTGGAGGAGGGATGGTCCTCACGCGTGGCAATTTCACATTAGTTGACTGCGTGCTGAGTGATAATGTGGCTCTCCAAAGTGGCGGAGCCATATACCTCTATGGCGATCTCGTAGCAAGACGTTGTACGTTTCTGAACAACAAGGCGGCTTGGGGAGGGGCGATCATCCTGCCGAGTTCATGGTCCAAAGCCGAATTATGCGGCAGCGTGCTTGCAGGCAACAGCGCCACCGAGAAAGGGGGAGCGATTTCCACTCGGTACGCCGAGGTGGATCTGCTGAACTGCGCAGTCTCGGGCAACCGAGCGCCTTCAGGGCCGTTTCTTTATGAGCAGACAGGCGCCCATACGGGGGCAGTTCCAGGTAGTCAGGTTCGCGTGACCAACTGTATCGTCTCAAATGGCGGCGCTGGAATCTGGAACGACCACGGGGCTATCATGATTCGATTCACGAACCTCTTGGGGGGCGAAGCTGCTGTGTACGATCCACACGGCATGATTACGTGGGGGCAAGGCAATCTTGACATCGATCCTCTCTTCGTCGACCCGGGCTCCTGGAATCCCAACGGCACGCTCGACGACCCCAATGACGACTTCTTCGTCGAGGGAGACTATCACCTCAAATCCCAGGCCGGACGGTGGGATCCCGTCAACGAGGGTTGGATCATGGATGAAGTCACAAGCCCATGTATCGATGCGGGAGACTCGATGTCGCCCATCGGGCGCGAGCCATTTCCCAATGGCGGTCAGATCAACATGGGCGCCTACGGCGGGACCGCCGAGGCAAGCAAATCCTATTTCGCCGAGCCGGCTTGCGAGACGATCATCGCCGGAGATATCAACGGCGACTGCCGGGTCGACGTGGTGGATTTCGCTCTGATGGCGGAACACTGGCTTGAGGATCGCAGCAGCGATCAGGAGCAGGAGGAGGAACCATGGATTGAGCGGATCTCGCATCCGCAGTAGACCTCGTACGGCGCATGGGGGCAATCTGAAGGGAGTGGGAGTATGTGGCAGTCAGGGATGACACGGAGCATTCCTGTATCACTTCTAATCCCGTCGGCGCTTCCAGAGGCCCCTCTTGGCGCCGGTATCGTAGCGGCACGCGGAGCCGATTACTTCTTTGCCTGGATGGGGCGGATTTTGATGTTGCGAAAGGATACCTGGCCGTGGTCGCCCTGGAGGGCGATGTAGCCGGTGTTCGACTTTGCGAAGAGGGGCATTCTGCCGAACTTGCTCTGAGCGACGCGCTGCTTGAAGTCGTCGCTGCCGAGGACGTAGTCGAAATACTTCACGCCGTTGATCTGGTGCTCGCACTTCTCCGGCGTGATGAGCAGCCGGATGTGATTCCACTGCCCGACGGGTTTGGTGGCGTCGAGCGTCTTGCCGGTCTTCGGATCGATCGGAGGCTGATAGAGTGCGTACAGCCATCCGCAACGGACCGGATCGCTCGCCTTCTCATTATCTTCGAGCTGGAATTCCGGGCCGGTCGCCCACGCAGCGCGGCCCTCGTCCGTGACGTGGTACATGATGCCGCTGTTGCCGGCCTCGGAAATGCTGTAGTCGATCTGCAGCTCGAACCAGTCGTACTGGTCGTTCGTGCACAGGTCGCCCGCATTACGGGGGTCGGCGCAGACGAGCACGCCGTCGCGGACCTGCCAGCCCGGGCGGATGTCGTCGCGTCTGAAGTTGTGCCAGCCGTCCAGGTCGTTGCCGTTAAAGAGCAGCTTCCAGCCGAGGGCCTTCTCTTCGTCGGTCAGGACGTTGAGCTTCGCGGCGGCGGCCGCATCGGCGGCGATCTTCTTCTCCAGGCTCGCTTTCCACTCGTCGCCGAGTTCCTGCAAGGTATGCCCGGTGTACTCTTTCCACAGGTCGTCCGTGTACGTGCCCTCGCGCGCGGCGACGTTCAACTTCCGCACAAGATCCTTGTCATACGTCTCGGTAACCCAGTTCATGAAATTGGCACTGATGCGATAGTTGCCGTCGTAGCGGGCCCGGGAGATATTTCTGCTGGTGATATCGGCCCCATGTGTCTGCGGCTCATACAAGAACCACCGGATGTAGTCGGCGATCCCCTCCACCACCCATCCCGGGGTCCGCGTGCGATTGGGATTCGTCCGCCGCGCGACGCCGTAGTTCTGCACGACGTGCACCAGCTCGTGCACGACGGCGCCTCTGGCCTCGCCGTGCAGTTGGCCGCGGAACCAGTTCGCGGCACAGCGGACCCGCGAGCCGCCGGTCGCCGCAACGCCTCGCATGCTCGCACTGAATAGGATGCTGACCCGCGTCGGCGCTTCATACCCTTCGCTGGCCAGCATGGTGACGAGCTTCGGATACCATTTCCGCACGACGGGCGCCAGCTCCTCGTGCGCCCACTCCGTGAGGTCGGGCGCTTCGGTCGTCTCGATCGTGATCCGGTACTTCCCGCCGTCCGCTTCGACGATCTCCCGCTGCACTTCGCCGGTCGCCTGATTCGCCGGCACGACCGGGACCACCTCCGACGTCGGATCGACCACGTCGATTTCACTGAAGAACGTATTACCGAACCCGTCGGACCGCTCGGTGGTGGAGATGTCGAACAGCAGATATTGATACTTGCCGACGGCGCCGCCGGAGTCGCGGATGCTAACGCCATACTGGCCCCCCCCTGTCCCTTGCTGCGGCCGGGTGTCAACGGTGGCGATCAGCTTCCAGCCGCACGTTTGCGGATCGGCGCCGCTCTTCGGCTGTTGATCGAAGCCGTCGGCCTTGCCGTCGCTCGCGTAGAGTTTGTAAACCTGCGGCCCGCGCGTGCTGGGGTGCCACGAGTACGTGTTGACCTGCTTGATTTCGATGGCGTCCCCGAGATCGACGAGGAGCCGCCCCCCTTCCGTGCCTGCGCTGAAAAAGAAGTTCTCCGACGGCTGATCTTCTTCCGTGGGCATCTTGCCGTCGTGGAGCTTGTCAAGGTCGCCGCCATTGCGGTCGCGCCGACCGTCCACGAGAGTGAACGTTGCCTTGGTCGCGGCGTCACTCTGAGACGGCTGCGGGACATCCGTGAACTTGAAATCGAGGGTCGTGGAGTCGTTACCGTTGTGGCCGGTGACGGTTTCGATCGCGGCCGAGCAGGCCGCCGCGCAAACCAGAACGGTGAGTGCTGCAACAGTGGGTAGGCTTCTGCATTTCATCGCGTTCTCCTGCAACCTATTGACTCCGCCCCTCAGAACCGTCTCGATCCAACATAGGCAAGACCGCATTTGAACATCCCGACAGGGCCACATACCTAATAGCCCATCACCGCCAATAAGTCAACAACCGAGGGGACCGAATGAAGGCTGTCGAGAACAGCACAAGGCCCCTGGAGGCACAGATGCAGGTTGACACCGTCCCATGCTGAGCCGATTGGCAATTGTCTGGTGGACACGACCCTGGTGAACGTGCTATGATAGCGGCATGGTAACGACACGGGAACAAGCGTTGGAGATAGCGGCGAAGGTGCGGGCCGGGCTGGAGAGGATTTACGGCGAGCGTCTGGACGGCGTGTACCTCTATGGCGCGGCGGCCCGGGATGGTCTGCACGAAGACAGCGACATCGACATTGCCGTTGTGTTGGACGAGGTAGCGAACAGCTTCACCGAGCATATGCGGATAAGCGATCTCCGCTCCAATCTCAGCCTCGAATACGATACGCTCGTCAGCTTCCTGTTCGTCAGCGCCGATGATTTTGCGAGGGGGCGATTCGCCGTTCACAGGGCAATCAAAGAAGAGGGAATTCCGGCGTGAAGGAAGATACGCACCTGCATCTGAACAGAGCAGAGGATTGTACCGCTCAAGCGGAATCGCTTGTGGCTGCCTCCTGGCCGGGGGCAGCGATAAGCAGGTCCTACTATGCCATGTTTCACGCCGCTACTGCGGCCCTGTTGCATCGAGGCATAAGCCGGCGTTCGCATCAAGGAGTCATCGCGGCTTTTGGACAGACGTTCGCCAAGCCAGGGCTCATCGAAGCGAGATTCCACAAGTATCTCGCCGACGCCTTCGATCTCCGGCAAGAGAGCGACTATCAGCCGGTCGTCTATGTTACAAATGAACAAGCGCGCGAAATGCTGGAACGGGCGCGGGTGTTTGTCGCCGCGTGCCGGAAACTATGCGAGTAATTGCCTCTGTCAATCGCCCAGATGTAAGACCCTTGGGGCTGAGGCTCCCGACTCCCGGAGGTCGCTGGTTTCCCGGATCATCCGTGAGTCTCACGAACACTCGTGTTGCACTTCGGACGTGAATGTGCGCCGGATTGATCTTCAGGACTACATCAAGACGCATGGCCCTGCATCATGCGAAACTGCCTTTCGAGAGATTCCGGACCCTCCTCCTGCTGCCCTGCGGAACCCTGGGGAATGACGCACGGGTCGAGGTTGCCATGCCGCGTTTGCACTGACTGGTGCGAACTCGGGTCACTGTCGTTTCGGGGCGGCGAAGGCGTAGGCCAGAAGGGCGAGGAGGAGGATTGCGGAGAGGTTCTGTACGAGAGGTGGGATCATTTCGTGGGCGTGGGACATGGCGGCGATGTCGATGCGGCCGACGATCAGATCGAGCGTGAGCCCGGCGGCCAAGGCGCAGCCGGCGACCGTCAGGAGATAGAGGATCGCGACACGCCGGCCGAGCGCATTCCAGATGGTGGCCAGGCCGGCGGCGTTCGTGGCGGGCCCGGTCATGAGAAAGACCAGGGCCGCGCCCGGACTGAGACCCTTGAGGATCAACGCGGCGGCGACGGGCACCGAGGCCGAGGCGCATACGTAGATCGGAATCCCGACGGCCATCATCAACAGCATGGCGGGCAGTCCTCGTCCCAGCCGCTCCGCGAAGAAGTCGTCCGGCACGATCGCTGAAATCGCCGCCGCGACCGCCAGGCCGATCAGCAAGGGCTTGCCGATATCGCGCGGCAGCGTGACGAAGCTGTACTTCATGGCGTCGCGGAGCTTCTGGCCCCATGAGAGAACCGGATTGGCGTCTTCGTTCGCCGGCTCTGCCGGCTTCGCTTGCGCATCAGATGTCACGGCCGACGGATTCCCTTGCCCTTGGTGTGCAGTCTTCTGCCCACCGTCCTTGGAGCTCTGTCCGAAGAGGTTGACGAGGACGCCCCCCACCATGCCGGTCACGAGGGCCACGAGGGGCCGGAAGACGGCGAACAGGGGGCCGAGCAGACTGTACGTGACGAGGATGCTGTCCACCCCTGTCTGCGGCGTGGACAGCAGGAACGAGACGGTCGCGCCTTTGCTCGCTCCGTGTTTGCGCAGGGACATCGAGACCGGGATCACGCCGCAGGAACACAGCGGCAGCGGGATACCGAACAAGGTCGCTTTCAGCAAAGGCCAGACGCCCCGCCCGCCGAGGTGCCGCTCCACCATGCGGCGCGAGACCAGCAGCGACAGCAGCCCCGCGACGAAAAAGCCGAACAGCAGGTACGGCGACATCTCGGCGGCCGTCGCCCAGAAATCCACAACGAGTTGTCGCAGAAAATCAAGCATGGTCCACGGCTTTCGCCCGCGCGGCGGGCTCAACGGTCACCGTTTCGCTGTGGATCACATCGCCCCGAAGCGAGACGGTGACGTCCTCGAAGCTCATCTTCACCCCGCTCAGCGCGATCGCCTCGCGGGCCACGCGAGTCAGGCCGGAGCAGCATGGCACTTCCATGTGCAGGACCGTGAGGCTGCGCAGGGTGTTCGATTGCAGGATCTCGGCGAGTTTCTCGATGTAGTACCGCGCATCGTCCAACTTCGGACAACCCACGGCGACGCTGTGGCCCTTGAGGAATCGCGGGTGGAAATCTCCCATCGCGAAGGGAACACAGTCGGCCACGAGCAGGAGATCCGAACCGGCGAAATAGCGCGCCGTCGGCGCGACCAGCCTCAACTGCACCGGCCAATGGGCCAGTTGCGAGTCCGGATGGCCGGCGGCCTCCATGCTCTGGGCTCCATCGTCGGCCTTCTGTCCGCCATCCGCCGGACCACGATCCTTGAACTCGTGCATGGCCAGCCCCGGACACGCGAAAACCGGCTCGCCGGCCTTTCCGTGCCCTTGGCCGAGGTGCGCTTTGACGGCCTCTTCGTCGAACTCGGCGGCCTCGCGCTGCTCGATCGTGATGGCATCCTCGGGACAGTGTCCCAGGCACGCCCCAAGACCGTCACAGTACGTATCGCTCACGAGCCGGGCCTTGCCGTTGATGATCTTGATCGCCCCCTCGGCGCAGGCGGTGACGCAGAGCCCGCACCCGGTGCATTTGGCCTCGTCGATCTTCACGATATTCCGTACTGCCATCTGTTCATCTCCACGAATGTCCGAGACACTTCTTCTGCCATGCTTCTTATACACGCGAATCAGGTGCTGGGCGCCATGCTTACGCTCGCGTGAGCATGTCTTACCTGACCGGCGCTCCGGCATGTCCACGCAAGCATGGACATGGCACCCCGCGTTCTTGCGTGGGGTGGGTTCTCAACCCGCGCGTCACACGGCCTTTCGCCCGCGCGACCGCGTGGATCAAAAACCCACCCCACTGCCGTTTATGGCGCCAACGTGGCGTCCAGATCCGCTTTCGCCGTGCCGATCGGCTTGATCTTGAACTTTTCGACGAGCACGTTCAGCACGTCCGGCGTGACAAAGGCCGGCAGAGTCGGTCCCAGGCGAATGTCACTGACGCCGAGGTGCAGCAGCGTCAGGAGAATCGCCACGGCCTTCTGCTCGAACCACGACAGAATCAGCGACAGCGGCAAGTCGTTCACACCGCAGTTGAACGCCTGGGCCAGCGCCACCGCGATCTGCACGGCCGAGTACGCATCGTTGCACTGGCCGACGTCCAGCAGGCGCGGGATCCCGTCGATGGAACCGAACTCAAGTTTGTTGAAGCGGTACTTGCCACACGCCAGGGTGAGGATTACGCAGTCGTCCGGCACCTGCTCGGCGAACTCCGTGTAGTAGTTCCGCCCGGGCTTGGCCCCGTCGCAGCCGCCGATCAGATAGAAGTGGCGGATCTTACCCGCTTTGACCAGGTCGATCACCTTGCCCGCCACACTCATGACGGTATTG
>CBFDBY010000086.1:0-27066 GCA_965603165.1 uncultured Phycisphaerae bacterium | reverse complement strand
AGTTCATACGATTACGCCGACCCTAGGTTCAATAAATTATGCTCCAATTAGTAAGGGCAACAGCGACACGGCGACAATCTATCTTCATACGCTGAGCGGCACCGTGTTTCACCGCAACTGGGCGAGACACTACCTGCGTCTCCTGGAGCGAGACCCTGATCTGAAAACAGATGGAGACGTGCAAAGACTGCGGTCGGTCGCGATGGAAGAGGATTACCCAACGCTTGTCTTATCCCGGGAAGGCATGCTGTCGTGCCTCCTGGAGAAGAACGGGCGGAACCGCATGGCGTTCGAGTACTTGATGGCCTGGTACCTGACAAATCGACAGTTGACCCGCTTCGCCAAGCATCTGGAAAGCCTCCACGAACTGGGGTATCAGACATTGCCGAGGCATTACGAAGAAGCCATTCTGGTGTACGCGGCCATGGAACGGACCACCATTCAGTTGCGTGGCTACGAACCGAAGCAGGAAGTGCGCGAGCGAATCGAGCATTTTCTCAGGACCCTTCAGAATCACGGTGACAATAAGCAGACGGCCTTCCCGGAACTGTCCAGAGACCATGGAAACACATATGCGTTTTACAACGTGTACGGCCCCCGGGAGAAGACAAGATGACGAACCAGCAGAGCACACGTCAGGCCTTCTCCTCTGGAACCATGAGCACTACCGTGCCCTACTGGGGTGGCGTGCTGATGGTGATTGGCGCGGGCCTAGCTGTGCTTCTGCATGGCTGCGGCGACCGGGAGAAACCGAGCGAGCCATATGCGGTCGTGGACAGAGAGCCGAACCTATCTCCCGACTACCGCGACGTGACTGTGCCTGCGAGCATCGCGCCGCTGAATTTCGCCATCCAGGAGCCCGGCGCCGACTATTTCGTGCGTGTCCATGCCGCCAATGACAAACCCATCGAAGTCTTCAGCCGAACACAGAAGATCCGCATTCCGCAACGGCCGTGGCGCCGACTGCTGAAGAACAACCGCGGCGGCACGTTGAGCCTGGACGTCTTCGTCAAAGCCGACCCCTCGCCGCAAGCAAAGAGCGGGCCGGGCCAATGGCGGCGATTTGCCCGCGTCACGAGCAGGATCGCAAAGGAGGACATCGACCCCTTCATCGTGTACAGGCGAATCTGGCCGGGTCACTCGTTGTGGGGGCAGATGGGCATCTATCAACGGGACCTGCGGTCGTACGACGAGCGGCTGATTCTGGGCAACGACTCTTTCCGAAACGGATGCGTCAACTGCCACGCATTCTGCAATCATCGCACGGACAAGATGCTTCTGGGGATCCGCAGCGCTACCTACGGCAGTTCCGCAATTCTCGTGCAGGATAAACACGTTCATAAGATCGGGACGAAGTTTGGATACACCGCGTGGCATCCCGGCGGGACCGTAGCCGTGTTTTCCGTCAATCGGGTGCGGCAGCTCTTTCACTCGGCGACGAACGAGATCCGGGACGTTCTCGATTATGACTCTCTCATAGCCTACTACCTCGTCGAGGACAAGGCGGTGAGAACAGCGCCGGCCCTGGCTCGCAAGGACTGGCTTGAAACCTACCCGACCTTCTCGCCCGATGGGCGGTATCTGTACTTCTGCTGCGCCCCGATCACGTGGGAGGATCGCCACACGGTGCCCAAGGATTTCCAGCAAATCAAATACGATCTGGTGCGCGTTGCGTACGATGTCGAGAACGATCGGTGGGGCCGGCTCGAAGCCGTCCTATCGGCCGATCAGACGGGAAAATCGATACTGCTTCCGAGAATCAGCCCGGATGGCCGATGGCTGCTGTTTACCATGTGCGACTACGGCTGCTTCCCCGTGTACCGCCAGAGCAGCGACCTGTACCTGATGGACCTGGAAGCGGCGCGGCAGACTGGCGAGTACAGTTACCGTCGGCTGGACATCAACAGTGACGCCAGTGAGTCATGGCACAGTTGGTCGAGCAACGGGCGATGGATCGCCTTCAGCAGCAAGCGGCTCAGCCATACCTTCACCCGCACATACCTCGCCTATGTCGACGACCGCGGCGTCGTGCACAACCCGGTCCTACTGCCTCAAGAAGACCCGCTCTTCTACGACTCCTGCCTGTGGGCGTTCAGTGTTCCGGAACTGGTCAGCGAGCGTGTGCCGGTCAGCAAGCGGACGATTGGACGAGCCGTTCGCGGCGACCGGCAGATATCCGTCGAGATGCCCATTACCATGGCCACGCCACGAGAGGGGACAAGCCCTGTGCAGGATGAATCCTGGCACCAATCAGGCGTACAATGATCGGCGGGCCCGGAATCGGTTTCACCGCTACGCCCTCAATCCTTCAGACGCAGGACTGGGAGGCAGTCCATTGGGCCGCGTGCTTTGCCGAATCATGCTCCCTCGACCAAGGGGCCTCAATGGACAGGTATTGAAGACGCTTGGCCTCCTTGCGACCCCGTGTGACGGTGGCGAGGATCAGGCCCGCGCTGAAGCTCAGGGAGGACAAAATACCGCAGGCGGTCGACAGAACGAAGGTCGGCAGGCGGGGCACCAGGCCCGTGGCGGAGTATTCATGGAGTACGGACAGGAACAGAGCGACCGCGAAGACGGCTAACAGCAAGGCTATCGCGCCGAAGAATTGCAGAGGGCGGTCCTCTCGAAGAAATCGGAAGATCAGCTTGAGGATGCGAAATCCGTCCCGGACGGTGCTCAGCTTGCTTGCCGAGCCGGCCGGCCGCTCATGATACGGCACGAACACCTCGGCCACGGGCATGTGCATCTCGATCGCATGGATCGTCAGCTCGGTCTCGATCTCAAAGCCGTTGGCGACGACCGGGAAGGACTTCACAAATCGCCTCGTGAAGACGCGATACCCGGACAGCATATCGGCAAACTGCCGGGCAAAAAATGTTTGCACGGTGAAATTCAGCAGGCAATTTCCAAGTCGATGCCCCGGGCGGTAGGCCTCCGCATCGACGGCCCGGCGGGCCGCGTTGAGCATGTCCACCTGATGGTGCAGGCAATGCCGCAACAGATCGGGCGCCGAGTCCGCCTCGTAGGTCCCATCGCCATCAACCAGGATGTAGAAGTCGGCGTCCACGTCGGCAAACATGCGCCGGACGACGTTGCCCTTACCTTGCCGGGGCTCCCGCCGAACGATCGCGCCGGCGGCCGCCGCCCGTGCCGCGGTATCGTCCGTGCTGTTATTGTCGTAGACGTAGATGGGAGCGGTCGGCAGCGCGGCCTGGAAGGCTTTGACAACCCGGGCTACCGTCGGGGCTTCATTGTAGCAGGGAATCAACACCGCCACGTCGTAGCCGGCGGCACATGCGGCATCAGGATGTTCCGTCTCAATCCGAATCATCAGCGGCGTAACCGGGACTCACCCGCAAGGCAGGATACTGACGGCCATCCTGTTTACGTGGAGACCCGGCTGAAGTTACGATCTCACATGACGACTTCACATCGTTCTGTCAGACCCGCCGCATTACGGACTGACTCCCAGTCCCGATTGTGCCGGCCAGCCGGGGAAAGGTCGAGTAAAAGTTGGGTAAACGCCGATGCGCTGCTCTCATACGGAAGCGGCACGCAGACACGGCATCAGAAACGTCTCAAGGCTGCAGGAATCTCGCTCTACTCTCTCGGAACCAAGGCCCACGTCTCCTTGCACTCGCAGACGTCGTCGACCCAGGCCCAGAAGCCGCCGGCCAAGTAGAGCGTGTCGTTGATGACGCCGCATACGCCGCAGCACCGGCCTTTCGGCATCGGCGCAACCTCGCCGAACGTCTCGGTCGCCATGTCGAACCACGTCGCCTTGTCGCTTCGGGTACTGGTGACACGGCTCCAGCCGCCCAGGATGAACAGCTTCGATCCGATGGCCGCATGCGTCGAATGCTGGCTCAGGTACCACTTCCGCTGCTCAATCCGCGGCACGTCCAGCTTCGTCCACGTGTCGGCGGCGACGTCGTACTTGAGCACACCATCGGCGTACGTCTCGAGGTCGGTCTCGCCGTGGACGGCGTAGATGCAGCCCTTGTAACTGCCGTGCACGATGAATCTGGCCCCTTCGGGCAGGTCCGCCATACGCTGATAGCTATTCTTGCGGGGGTCGTAGCGGAACGTGCTGCGGTCGGCCTTGCCGTCAGATCGTAGCGTCCGCGCGCCGAAGATATAGATATAGTCGCCGACGGTCACGGCGTAGCAGTACGACCGGGGATGCGGCAAAGGCGCGATATCCTTATAGGTATCCGTCTTGGGATCATATACCCACGAACTTACGGTCATGCTTCGGTCGATTGCCTGGTTGTCGCCGCCGAACAGGTAGATCTTGTCCTGGTGCACGGCGATGGCAGGCCAGCCTTTCTTGTCCGGCATCGGCGCCCCTGCGCTCCATGTGTTGGTGGCAGGGTCGTAGATATGATGCAAATCGACTGCTTGCGCCTTGTCCTGGCCCTCCGGCGTGTGCGGATTCATGTTCACGCCGCCGAACAGGTGGAGCTTGTCGTGCACCACCGCCGCCCCACCGCCGAACCGCGGCTCGGGAACATCGGCCAGCACAATCCACGCCCCATTGTCGATCTGCTCATCAAGAACAGCCCGTCCGGCTTGAGTCTTCGAGCCCCCACCCAATCCCTGACAACCACCCAGAGTCAGACCACCCACCACAATCGCAACACCAACGATACCGCTCATTACCCTACACATCATCTTTCCTTTCCAACGCCGTTATGTATCGCGCCAAGCGCCAAGAAACGTTGCGCGATCCACTTAGCCGGTTTCTACGAACCGGGTGCCATGTCCACGCTTGCGTGGACATGCTCGCGCCGACGATACCGAAGACATGCTTACGCGAGCGTCAGCATGGCACCCGTCACTTTCGGCCTCACTGATAATTGAATAGCCAATTGAATCACGGAACTGACCATGTCATTCCCGCGCAGAGCCTGCCCTCGACCTGATCGGGGGCGGGAATCCAGTGCCTTCCGTGGCTTTCCTGGACCCCCGCCTGCGCGGGGGTGACATCCATGGTTGCATATGGCCATTCAATCATCAATATGAGACTCATGGGACCCATACGCCGGCGAAGCTAAGAGCTCAAGTCGTGCTTGGCGTGCGCGACGATTCTGTCAATCTCACGGACCAGAGCGTCGTCGAGTGGCGGCGGTTCGTGGGCGGCCAGGATGCCGGTCACTCGCTCCCGCAAGCGGTCGGCAAATGACCGACTCCCGTTGCTGCGCCAGTGGTCGTACGTCTGGCGCGTCCAGGCGGGGCCGGGCAGCCACATCGCCTCGCGGAAGTGCCGGACCGTATGCTCTTCGGCCAAGAAGTTGCCGCCGGGACCTACCGAGTGGACGACGCTCGTCGCCAAATGCTCCTCGTCCACGACAAAGCCTCGCGTCATGCGGCCGACATAGCTCATGAGCTCATCATCCAGGGCCAGCCACAAGAGACTGCCCGCGTGGTCGGTCCCGCAGATGCCGGCGTGGCCGAACGTATCCGCACCAGCCAGGACGCCCAGCAGCAACGTGGCGGCCTTCTCGGCGCCCGCCTGCGCATCGGGCAGTTTCGCATCGGTCAGGCCCACGTTGACGTAGACGGGAAACCCGTAGGAGCGGGCGATCTGCACCATCGCCGCGGCCAGGAGCCCCTGTTCCGGCGAGCCGAACGAGCAGATGCCGGTCCGCGGGTCCATGATATGCGGGATCCCGCCGTAGGTAATCGGCGTGCCCGGCGCGAGCAACTGCGTGACCACGACGCCGGCCAGGATCTCCGCGTTCTCCTGCGCCAACGTCCCGGCCAGCGTGCCCGGGGCCGTACCGGCGGTCATCGCCATGGGGCCGATGCTCACCGGCTGGCCGGCCTGCGCGAATTCCCTGACGATATCGAGACCGTCCTTCGGCAACTGCAAGGGACTGATGGGCTCGAGAAAGGCCTCGATCATCGGCGAGGCACGCAAGGCAGCCTCCCCGCCGGCAATCATGCGATAGATTTCGAGGATGTATCGCGCGGTCGCGCCGTTGCGTACCCAACACCGAGTGGGCTTGGCCGTCCCCTTGACAAGCTCAGCGGTCAGGGCGACGTCGCGGAACGTCTCGGAAAGCGTTTCCGGCTGGGCCATGGAACCGACGATCGTGACATTGTCGAGGGCGTCACCGAGGCAGATCGCGTCGCGAGCATCCTGAATCGTGGCGGCGCGACGTCGCCCCGTCTGAAGGTCGATCCAGGCGAACTGCCCGGGACTGGACATCAGCACGAGATCGCCGTGCCCGAAACGCGCCGTGCGCGTCTTATCGCGGCCGTAGAGCACGTATTGCCTTCCCGCCCGGCCGACGCAATCCATCACGAGCCTCTCGGGCAAACGCGCGATTCGATGCTCGGCGTCCACCTTCGCGCCGGCCTCGCCCAGCAGACGCAATATCTCATCGTGATGCACCATGACGCCGGTGTCGCGCAGAATGACGAGGCTCGCGTTCTGAATCGCCTCGACCTCGGACTCACTCAATACACACGGCGGCGACATTCGCGCCATATTTGTTCTCCCATCACGTTCCAGAGCATAGGTCCCATCAGTCCCATAGTCCTACTTCACCGGCTTGAACCACAGATCGATCGGCTTGCGGATATCCTTCGGCTTGAACGGCAGCGCGATCTTCTTCCCGGCCCCGGCCGACTGGTAGCCGGCGTACAAGATCTCCTGCACGAGCCGGCCGTCCTCGCCCGTCGCCTGGGGCTCGTCTTTGCCGCGAACGCACCGCGCGAAGTGATGCATCTCCTGCGGGAACCCGTAGTTCCACAGCTCCTCGAAGACGGGATAGCTCCACCCCTTCGTGGTGGGGGCCTTCTCGACGGCGTATCCGTAGCCGTATTCGCTGTAGGTCGGCAGCGCGTTGCCCATGTGCAGGTCGGCGTACGTGACGCCGCCCTCGCCGTACACTTCGATGCAGTCGTCCATGCCGCCCCGCCGGGCCCAGCTATCCTCGATCACGCCGATCGCCCCGCCGGCAAACTCGAGGACACAGATCGAATTGTCCTCGCCTTTCGTCTTATCGCCGTGGACGTACGTGCCCATCTGGCAATAGACGCTCTCGATCTTCGGCCGGCCGAGGAACCAGTAGCAGAAAGCGATGCCGTGACAGCCCATGTCCATGAACACGCCCCCGCCGGACTTCTCGACGTCCCAGAACCAGTCCGCGTGAGGGCCGAAGTGCTTCTCGCTCTGCTTCACCTGGTAGACCCTGCCGAACGCGCCCTGGTCCGCCATCTGCTTGGCCTTCACGTATTTCGGCGTGAAGAACAGCTCCTCCGCGTACATCAGCAGCACGCCCTTCTTGCGGCAGACGTCGATCATCCGGTCCGCCTCCTCCAACGTCATGCACAGCGGCTTCTCGCAGACGACGTGCTTGCCCGCCTCGGCGATATCGACCGTCATCTGCGCGTGCAGCGCGTTCGGGGCCGTGATCGTCACCATCTCGATGTCCTTCTCGGCCAGCATCTTCCGGTAGTCGGTGAAGACGCGCGGGATGCCGTGTTTCTTCGCGAGCCGCTCGGCGTTTCCAGGCGTGGGCGAGGCGACAGCGACGACCTCCGCCTCATCCGGCATGATTCTGAACGATTCCGCGTGGATATCGGCCTCGAACCGCGAGCCGATGATCCCAACCTTGACTCTTCCTTTCTCCGGCATGATCTGTGGGCCTCCAATCAGTCGTAGGGTGTGCCCCGCACACCAACTCTTCGATCCACGGAAAAAACGGTGGGCATAGCCCACCCTACCGCTGCCGCCCCGGCGCGGGAACCATCGCCATCGCAGGGCTTGCCACAATCATCAATTGTAAATCGGAAATAGTCAATTACAGGGTCCAGCCCTTGCGGTACTCGTAGTGCAGGTACTGATTCGCCTCGGGCAGATTCGTTACCTTCAGCCTCTTGCTGTCCCACTGCAGCGTCCTGCCGCCCATGCGAACGCAGACCGTCCCCAGCATCACCGCCTCCGTGAGCGGACCGGCAAAGTCAAAGCTTGACCGCGTGGTCGTGCCCTCCTTGCAAGCCTTGATCCACTCCGCGTGATGGCCGATGGAGCGGGGCAACGTCTTGGGCGGCCGCCTGTAGGCCTGCATCTTCGATTCCGGGATCAGGCGAGGACTGTTGCCGCCCCAGCCCTCGACACACATCTTGCCCTTGTCGCCCACGAAGATGAGCCCGTCCTCACGTGAGAGCTCGCGGCCGTCCTCCAATTCCTGGGGGCGAGCCGGGATCATCCCGCCGTCGTACCAGTGCAGCGTGACGGCGGGCATGTCCCCGCGTGCGGGAAACTCATAGTGCACGATCGAGGCCAGCGGAAGCGTCTCCTGGTTGAACAGAGTCGAGCTGGCGTTAACGCTGACCGGCGCTCCCAGTTTCAACGCGGACCAGACCGGCGCAAGGTTGTGAATGCCCATGTCGCCGAGACCGCCGGAGCCGAAGTCCCACCAGCCCCGCCACCGAAATGGGGCGTAGGCCGGATGATAGGGCCGATGAGGCGCAGGACCCAGCCACAAGTCCCAGTCCAGCGTCTCCGGGACCGGCGGTGTCTCCTTCGGCCGGTCCACACCCTGGGCCCAGAACAGCTCGCCGTTGTGCGTCGGCCGGTCCGACCACGCATGGACCTCCCGCACCTGGCCGATCGCGCCATCCCACAGCCACTCATTGATCAGGCGATTGCCCTCGAAGGCCATGCCCTGGTTGCCCATCTGCGTCGCGACCTTGGCCTCGCGGGCGGCCTTGGCGAGGGCCCTTGCCTCGTACACCGTCCGCGTCAGCGGCTTCTCGCAGTAGACGTGCTTGCCCAGCTTGATCGCCATCATGCTCACGACGGCGTGAATATGGTCCGGCGTCCCGATCACCACCGCATCGATATCCTTCTGCTTCTCGAACATGATGCGGTAGTCGCGATACTGCTTCGCCTTGGGATACTCCTTGAACGTCCCGGCGGCGTAGCCCCAATCCACGTCGCACAAAGCCACGACGTTCTCGCTATTGACCTGTTGCAGGTCCCACCGTCCCTGTCCGCCGATGCCGACGCCGGCGATGTTGAGCTTCTCGCTCGGCGGCGTCCGCCCCGACCCGCCCAGGACGTGTCGCGGCACAACCGTAAAAGCCGCCGCCGCCACACCCCCGCCCAGCAAAGTCCGACGGGAGAGAGTTGCCTGATGATTCCGCGCGTGCTTTCCGGAAGTACCCATATACCCACCTTTCCCAAAAAGTCAGTCACCCACTGCCCATCGTCGATCATCAATCCGACGGCTCAGACTATCTCAATCCCCGCACCAGTTCAACGACTTTCCCCACCTGCGTTCCAACAAGCAGCCCGATCTCCAGACCACACGCATATCGTCCCGGCACACAAGGTGACTATCGCTCGTGCGGAGTGGAAGGGCAGGACGTACTGTCCTCGCCAAGGCATTGGTCCATGCCCCGGAATCGGATGAGTTCTTTGAGCTGTTGCAGGCGAAAACTGACAACTGTGAGTTGAGAGCCGCCTCAGCGGTAGCTGTCTTTGGGTCTCTTGTAGACGCGGCCGACGTGGCCGTCGAGGTAGTTGACGTTGACGCCGCCCTCCATCGACCCGGGCTTGCGCCCGTGCGGGAAAGCCCCTTTCTTGCGAAAGAAATCGCAGACGACCCAGGTCTCGGCCGGCGCGGCCAGCTCGCAGGCCCGGTATCGCTGCGCCTGGGCCTCGGTGTCCTTGGCCGGACCGAGCCAGTCCAAGTGCATTTCCACGCCGTGGAGCGTGAGCTGTCGCGGCAGGAACAGCCCGGTGTCCCGCCAGGTGCCGCCCGCGGCCCCGGGCTTATTCGTTCGGAAGCTCCAATAGATGTACGTGATCTTACCTTCCTCGCGGTTCTTCGGCGTGTCAATCACGCTGTCCTTGTCACCCGTCGGCACGCCGCCGTTCAGATCGCTCGCGCACTGTTCGAGAAAACCCGCCTGCGGACAGTAGAACGCCTTCATCAAGGCATCATCCCGATACGCCCCGAGCTTCTCGAGCAGATCCTGATGCGGATTGTGCTCCGTCGCTTCCAGGGGGTAGCGGCTGCGAGTGTCTTCGTTGGCGTAGGCGGCCAGGGCCAGATTGATCTGCCGCAGGTTGCTCAGGCACGACGTCTCGTAGGCCTGGAACCGTATCTTGTGCAGCGCGGGCACCAGAATCCCCATCAGCACCGCGATAATGGCGATCACCACGAGCAGCTCTATCAGCGTAAAGCCTGCCCTCGATCGATGGCGTCTCTCCATGGCCTTGCCCTTTTCTTCTTGACCGCTGCACGCGGCGAACGCGCCTTACACTCCTCACGCGACACCCGAGAGATTCTATACGGATATCCGCCTGCCGTCAATCCTCATCGCACGTCCCTTTTTCAAAGAGGCCAAGTGCCGAGCCTCCGGCAAGCACGCATCACACACGCGCCACAGGAAAGAAAAAATACGGCTCGTCGCGGCCTATTCACAAACCCGCTCACGCGGGATTCCGTGTCACAGCCGCGAGCGCGTAACTCCAGCCCTTGTCGCGGCTAACGACGAGATCTCAACGTCTCGAACGCACTCGACAACGGCCCCGGCCGGCCGCTCAAATCGATCCCAACGCTGAGAAAGAACTCACGTCATGTCAACAGGGCGTCGTCGCACGCGCTGGAAGGGGTGAATGGGCAAGAAGCTCCAGATCGAATGCACGGACAAGGGAGTCATCCCACTGTGGAAAGGAACCACAGCAGACAACTCGATGCTCTGGATTCTCCGAGTAGTGAACCAATGCTGTAACAATAGACCGATACGGACGTGACTCCTGGTGAGCTGCGGGGGATCCTTGTGCGAGCGATGCGCCGGCAGTAGCGAGCGTAAGCCGGCCGTCGGTGCAATTGCAGATTCGAGCGGCAGGATTCGGCTTCCCGCTCGGTCCGCGCGCTCCCGAAGCCCACAGACGAACGGGAAGGACAGACCATAATTCGCCATCGTGTATCAACAATAGCTCAAGTATGTGCCCCGATCGCATTGCTGAGCGACGGGACATGCCTTGCACAGTTGGAGTGGACCAGGTGCTGCGCGACGCATGGAAAGCGAATCCCGGCGAGTGTGTTGAATGATCAAGCCTGTGAGTAGAAGATTGTTGGCTCTTCTCGCGCTGGCTCTGCCGCTCCTGTGGAGCTCGAAGCAGGCAACCACGGAGACCGCAGCCGAACGGATCGAGCGGGCCCACAGATACGATAACATGTACACTCTGGGCCCCGAAGCCAGCCAGCAGAAGGCGCTGCGTCTCTACGCATCTGCGCTCGAGGCCGAACCGGACGCCCAGCAGCGCTTGCACATTCTATTCCGGATGGCCCAGCTTCACGGCTCGTCATACCAACTGGAAAAAGGCGAAAGACCCGATTTCCGCCAAGCCATCGCCTTGTGCGAAGAGATCATACACACATACCCCGCTGACGAACCGTTGGTCCACAGGGCAAAGATCGCCGTCGGTGACCACTACGTGAGTCTCTGGGAATTCGAGCGTGCTGTCGCCGGATTCAAGAAGACTCTGGAATATGATGTGAGCGAGGTGGAAGCGCGCGCACGGTCGTTGGAGGGTCAGGGACAACAGAAGGAAGCGGAAGCGCTGAGGCGCATAACGCAGGAGATCAAGGGCTACCAGGAAGTCGCCGTCGATCAGGTCGCCTACTCCGCCGGCCTGATTGACCCGTTTCTCGCACACAGCGAGCTTCGGAAGATCGCCGATGTCTACGAAGGGACCTTCATCGGCGACAGAGCCGCCAGACGCCTCCAAGAGAATATGGACAAGTTCGCCGAGCTCTGGGCGCCGCAAGCAGAGGGAACGCCTGCCTCCGGCCCCAGACTTCAAGCAGGCGGCAGCCCGGCGGTCGGGCTCAGCAACCACCCGGACGGCCTCGAACCCCTACGGGATAAGATCGACGCGGCGGCAGAGCAAGGCCCGGTCGCCGTGCCGAACGGGACGGACCAGATACAACAACCGGAACACGTTGCGCAACCGAGAGGCCCCCCGCTCGGACAGATCGCAGTATCTGTCGTCATCGCGGCGGGCCTCGTCGGCTTCGGCCTTGCCGTGACAGTAGGGAAAAAGAACAGACCCAACAGGAAGGCTTAAGCAATGAAAGCGTTCAAAATCATTACGATCGGCCTCACCGCCCTGGTTCTCTTCGGAATCGCGGGGGCCGTGATCGCCGCAAACTACCTTGTGTATACGCCGATCGGATCCGTATCGATTACCACGCCGAACAACGGTATTCTCGTTCTGGCAGGATCGGAAGTGTCCTGCGAGTGCACCCTGCCGACGGATCAGGACTGCTCCGATGCCGGGGGCACGTGGCACGTGGTCTCCGACCCGGTGACCGTCACGTGGTCGGGACCTGGCACGTTCACCCCGCAAACAGGCACGAGCGTCACGTGGACCGCGCCGGTCGCAACCGGGGCCGCGACCATTACCGTGACCGCCAACGACTCTCCGCTGGCCAATGACACCGCCAGGACTGCCTCGATCACGGTATATGTGATCGCCGTCAGCGATGTGGAAGTCCACACGACCAACGCGTACAACGACAACGGTGGCGACGGATTGAACGATGGCCAAGTCCACTTCGGCCATACCTCCGGCAGCGGTGACTACGCCTACCCGAACGTGTATCTTGAGGTGCAGTTGACGGCGGCCAACAGCAGCGTTGTGGACACGGTCACCCTGCCTGTGACGAGCGAATCCAGTACGACCGGTATCAAGCTCGGGTTCACCGAGACGGGAACCAATACCAATATCTATCGTTGTGATAACCCGCTCCACCTGGACACGTACAGCAGTACGAGCACGCGTCGATTGAAGGTGCTCAACGAGGAGACACTGTCCGTTGGCGGCACGGCCGGTCCCGAGGTGGACCGCGGTGAGGTGGCTACCATTACCGCTGATGTAGGCTGGTGGATCCAGTCTTATGCCGATGCCGGCGCGGATGCCATCGACACCTTCCTCGACAAGAGTGAAGGGCCCGATCCCGACCCCTATTTCTGGTGGGATGGTGGCGAGCTTCGATGCGTCACCGTGGGCAGCACGTTCAGTAATTTCGTCAAGAACGTGGGCAATGCAAGTTCGTCGTACCCGGCCGATTTCCTGTTCGAGTGTTCGCATGGCGGCTCCGGGAACATTGGGCACTTCGGCGGATCCTATCACATCTTCAAGCCCGGCGGCGGCACACCGACCATCGTGTCAACCGATTGGGAGCAGGACATCGAATGGGCCGTCTTCTACTCGTGTCTCGTGTTCGGCAGCGACAGGAACACGAATCCCGCCGCGTATATCGCTTACTGGGATGATGCGCTGATTCGGACGGCGAATGAGAACAACGCCCACGGGATCTGTGCGTCATGCGACGTTCTATGGGTCGCACCCACAGAGGAGCACATGGAGGTGTTCTGCGAGATGATGCAAGGCAATGCCAACACGGTCGTAGACGCCTATATGGACAGCGCCATCGACAACGCACTGCCCATGTATCAGGAGAACGCCGCGGCCTTGTTCCATGACGACAACGAGGATGACTACCTGAATGACGTCACGCCGGATACGACCGATAGCCAAATGATGTACACGTACTATGCCGGCGACGATGGTTACGGCGATTACTGGAATCCGGGCACACTGCCCCCCCTGGACCTTGGGGCATCCACGCCGGTGCGCAGCGGATATGACGTCGTCTGCGACATTCCGAGCGATCGCCCGGAACTCACAAGAGTCCTCGTCCGCAAAGCAAACCCCAATTCGAACGCGCTGAAGGCTGCTGAGTTCAAGCGTCTCAAGACGGACAACTGCGGACGGCTCCAGCTCAGGAAGTCGCCGCGTCTCAGCGGTCCGGTTCGCATGTCGCGAAACGAGGCCGCGGCCGCAGCCGTCAGCTTCATGACCCAGAAGGGCGGCGGCATGCCGGCGGATGCCGAGCTGGCGCGTGTCCGGACACAGATGGTGCTTCAGTATGACGCGTTGGACCCCGCGAACACGCAGAGCCAATACGTCAAGAAAGGACTGCTCGAGTACCGGCACAGGATCAACGGGATCGAGGTGGCCGGCGGCAACCGCGGCGATAGCATCCTCGTGATCGTTGCCGGCGACGAGGTGATCGGTGTGAACCATCACTGGCGCGAGTTCCAGGAAAACATCGGCAAACCTCAGAGGGTCATCTCCGCACAGGATGCTCTGGCGACGGCCGTTGCCAACATTCCGCGCGAGATCCCCGGCGCCGAGGTAACCGGGTATTCGATCACCGACATCCAGCTGTTCTACTATGGCCGGCCTTCGCCCGCACCAACGCACACGCTGGTTCCCGCGTGGAGCTTCGAAGTGAACAAATCGCTGCGCGTGTACGTCGATGCCTTCACCGGAGAGTTTCTCCGGTAGTTCATTGTCAGCGCTTGAACGGGCCTCCATCCGGTGCGGAGGCCCGTTCTTCCACACAACCCGTGCGTTCGACCAGCCGACAGGGCCCCCCCTGCACAACGCGCCGAAGCCGAGGCGTAGCAAGTGTCTGAAGGAAAGCTTCCCACCTTTGCGGGTGGGGCAAGGCAACCTGCAATCGTCGTTTACCGATCGGCGCATTGAACGCATGAGGACATCAGCCTTGAGGAAAGAAATGCACTTTGTACGCGAAGCCATGCCTGCACTGATCGCAGTACTCGTGCTCGCGATAACGCCTGCACAAGCCGGTGCCCAGAGCGCAACCGAGCTCATCGAGCAAGCCGGACAGCATGACGCCACGCAGAGCCTCGGACCCGGTGTAGACCGGCAGAAGGCGCTCGAGCTGTACGAGAAGGCGCTGGCGGCCGGACCGGATCAGCAGCAACGCCTGCAGGTTCTCTTCCGAATGGCCCAGCTCCACGGCTGCATTTTCGACCGGAAAAAGGGCGAGACACCTGACCTGCGCAAAGCGATCAACCTTTACCAGGAGATCGTCGAGTCTTACCCGCCGCAAGAGCCGATGGTCATGACCGCCATCGGACTCATCAGCGACCATTACATGAGTCTGCGAGAGTTCGACGCGGCACTCACATGGGCCAGGCGGGCCGTCGAATATGATACCTCTGAGGCGCAGAAGAACATCAACGACATCCGTCGCAAGGAGGACTCTCTCGCCAATACGCAGTACGCACCGGACGAGCGTCGCGAGATCATCGAGCGGGCGATCCGCAGCGCTTCGCTCGTCGAGGACCTCCAGGCGATGAAAGCCGGCAGGGTAGCGGCCGTGGATCGCGTCGCCCGGGCTGCAGAGCTCATGGATCCTTTGCGCGCGCACGGGGAACTGAAGGCCATTGCCGACAAGTATGCCGGGACGCCCGTTGGTGACAGGGCCAGCCGGAAATTCCAGGAGGCCATGGATAGATGGGCGAGCCTGTGGGCCCCCAACTTTGAACTGCCACAGGACCCCGAGGCCGCTTGGCAGCCTGCGTCCGACGCTGCCATCATCTCGAACAGGAACGACACCGGCGCCGAAGTCCGACCCGGCCCCAGCATCGAGATCATCACCGGGCCCGGCGCACCCGAGCCGAATACCACGACAAAGCCGAAGACGGCTGTACCTTTGACAGAGTCCCCGAGAGCCCCCCCGATCATCCTGCTGTCTGCATGTACTGTTGTGGCAGCGGGTCTGATAGCTCTGGGCCTGGCTGCCTTGAGGACCAGGAGAAAAACTCTCTCAAGGAGTGCTGAACATGACACGTAAACCAATCATGACAATACTTGTGGCTGCCCTGATGGCAGCAGGCTGGCTCGGACAGGAGCCGGCGCAAGCCTACGAAAAGTGGGTGGAATTCACCATTGTAAGGATCACGCAGCCCGCCACCGGCAGCGAGGTCCCCACGGAAAAGACGATCACACTGAAATGCGTGGCCGCCCTGGACATTGACGTGACTGCCTGCGTCTCGAATCCCTCGCAAGTGACCGATACGCTGACGTTCACATGGTCGGCTAGTGCAGGCTCGTTCTCCGACAACTCCGGCGACACGGCCACCTGGACTGCCCCGGCAACGACCGGCGCGGTGACCATCACCGTGACCGCCAGCGATGACGGCAGTCCGACCTACGCCAATGATACCAACAGAAGTCACTCGATAACGCTGAACATCGTCGACCCAGGGATCGTCTTTGTGAACGACAACGCCACCGGCGCCAACAACGGCACCTCCTGGGCCAATGCCTACACGAGCCTTGTTAACGCCATCAGTCAGGCCAGTGCGGGCAGCGAGCTCTGGGTGGCCGCGGGAACCTACAAGCCGAACGGCGATTCCCGAGGCAATGTCATCTCGCTCAACAAGAACGTGAAGATCTATGGTGGTTTTGCCGGCAGTGAAACGGCTCTCTACCAGCGAGATCCGGTCGCCAATGAAACCATCCTCAGCGGTGATATCGGCACCGTCGGGAATGATTCAGATAACAGCTACCACGTGGTTGTTATCACGGACAGCAGCGCCGTGCTCGATGGCTTTACCGTGACAAAGGCGCGTGGCTGGTCAGATGGCGGCGGCGCATATGTTACGAGTTGCTCGGCGACACTGCACAACTGCATATTTGAGGACAACATCATCACCGGTGGTGACGCCGACGGCGGCGGGATTCACTGCTGGAAGGCAAGTCCGACGGTAATCGGCTGTGTGTTCATCGACAACGAGGCCGGCGATGACGGCGGTGCCGTGTGCAATAAGAGTGGCAGCAGTGGCAAATACATCAACTGCGCCTTCTACAGTAACGCGACCCAGGGTGCCAACGCCGGCAGAAGTGATGGTGGGGCCATTTTCAATACCGCCAGCGAGACCTCCCCCGTGGCCAGCAATCCGACCTTCGTCAACTGCGTGATCGCCGGGAACTCCACCGTGCGCGACGGCGGCGGCGAATGCACCGCTGAAGAGTTGGCGGTTAGCAACGCCACCTACCTGAACTGTACCTTCCGCGGCAACACGGCCGGCGACGACGGTGGTGCCGTGGCCTGCAAAGATGGCTGCACCGTCACGCTGAAGAACTGCATCCTCTGGGATAACAGTGCCGCAGGCAACGGCGACGAAATCTGGAATAGCTCTTCCACCGTCAACGTAACGTACTCGGATGTCCAAGGAGGCCATGCAGGAACAGGCAACATCAACAGCAACCCGTATTTCGCCGACACGAGCGACCTCGACGGCGCCGACAACCGCTGGCTGACCTTCGACGACGGGCTGCGCATCCAGTTCCACAGTCCCTGCGTCGATGAGGCGGATGGCAACGCCAAAGACAGCTATACCGAGGCGGACGCCGACGAGCGTGATGCCCTGGGCCTCAAGCACATCGACATCCGTACCGTTGCCAACGGTGGCACGGGTACGCCGGCCTACTATGACATGGGTGCCTACGAGGCTGCCGTCGAGCACGTGATCTTCATCAGTGTCGATGGTCTGGCCGCCCTGTATCTTGATGATGACACCCTGATGGGTTCGGCCAATGGCGCGGTCATGCCGAACATGAAGCGCATCAGAGACGAAGGCATGTGGACGTACAACGCCCGCTGCGACTACTTCAACAGCGAGACGACGCCGAACCATGTCGCCATGCTGACCGGCCGGCCCGTCAGCCAGCCCGCCGGCTGGGCCAACACCACCTACCATGGCTGGACCTACAACAGCGGCTTCCTGGATCAGACATGGTCCCTCCACGGGTACTACGGTGCCGGAAAGGGCAATCCCAATGTCTCCTATGAGGCCAGCGTCTACGATATCGTCCACGACCGCGGCGGCACCACCGCCGAGTATGCCGGCAAGGACAAGTTCATCATCCACGAGTGGAGTTACGATCTCGACAGCGCCCAGGGCGACCAGGTCACACCGCCCAACGACGGGTACGACAAGATCGACACCTTCGAATGGACGGGAGACAACACCGACTGGAACTCCGCCGTCCTGGTCAGCAAGTTCATCAACGGTAACGTGCCGGAGTACGATTTCAACTTCGTCTTCCTGCACCTCAAGGGGCCGGATAAGGTCGGGCACTCCAGCGGCTGGGACAGCGGCACCTGGGACAATGCCGTCAAGGACGTGGATTCGCGTCTCGCCACCGTCCTGAACATGGTCGAAAGCTCCAGCAACGAGGCCTGGTACAGCAACACCGTGATCATTCTCACCGCGGATCACGGCGGCTACCTCACCTACGGCCACGGAACTGAGACGAATCAGTACAACTACACGATTCCCTATGGCGTCTGGGGTCATCTCATTCCGCACGGCGACGCCTATACCTACAGTGACGGGACTCGCGTGAGCCCGGGCACCGGTCGGCCGGCGTATACCGACGCCGATCAGCCGATCCGCCATGCGGATGGTCCGGACCTGGCCCTGAACCTGATGGGAATGCCGTCCATCGACGGAGCTTCCATCACAGGAATGGGAATCGGTCTGTGACAGGGATGGGTTAGAAGGAGGATTGTATCCGCAATGGGATACAGGCACATTTGAAACGCGAGGTCGCTTGACCTCACGAAAGGGCGGGACGGCTGACTTCAAATCAGCCATCCCGCCTGATCTTGCCTGAAGGCGAAGAAACTCTGGTGTTTCCCGGCGATTTCAACTATCTTAGTCCGGTGCCCCGAAGCTGTGTCTGTGGGGGCGGCCTGAGTGCATCGTTATATCGGAAACAGCCAGTTCGATATGGATTGGTACTTCTATATAGCCGGGACGGCGATCTTCATACAACTGTTCTTCGTCTACAACGCCTTTCGCAATTATCGCTACGTCCGGATCAAGTCCACAAAGGAAAAGCCATCCACCTTGCGGCCCCGCACCTGCCTGATCGTCCCTTGCAAGGGCCTCGACGCTCACTTCGATTCGAATCTTCGATCGTTCTTCCGACAGGACTATGAGAACTACCACTTGGTCTTCGTGGTCGAGAGTGAATCGGACCCGGCGTACAGGGAGCTGTGTGCGCTCAGGGATACCTTGAGCCCGGCATCACATGCTCTCGACGTCGACATCCTGGTGGCCGGCGCATCGCAATCCTGCAGCCAGAAGATCCACAACCTTTTGTACGCCTACGACCGAATCCCAGCCGACAGCGAGGTGCTGGCCTTCGCGGATTCCGATATCTGCGTTCACGACGACTGGCTGAGCCGCCTGGTCCGGTCGCTGCGGCGGCCCAAGTGCGGACTCACGACCGGTTACCGGTGGTTCATCCCGACCCGGAACAACCCGGCCACTCTGGCGCTGTCGGCGATCAATGCGGCCGTGGCGCAATTCCTCGGCAACAGCCCCTTCAATCAGGCCTGGGGCGGTTCCATGGCAATCCGCACGGAGGATTTCCGTCGCCTCAACGTCTCTGAACTCTGGGCCAACACGCTGAGCGACGACCTGTCCTTGAGTCAGGCCGTCAAGCGGGCCGACATGAGGATCACCTTCGTGCCGGAATGCCTCGTCGCCTCGTTCGAATCGTCCACATGGCCGAAGCTCTACGAATTCGGCCGCCGGCAGTTCCTCATCACGCGCGTGTACGCCCCGGGCACATGGTGCCTGGGATTTCTCACCAGCCTCGGCTCCGTCCTCGGCCTATGGGGTGCAATCGCGATGGCGATCTACGCTGCCGCTGTCGGCGCAGAATCTCTCTCGTACTATGTCGCGGTGCCCCTTGTCTTCCTGGCGGGCCAGTTCGTTCGCGCGATCCTGCGCCAAATGATGGCGGTAGAAGCGCTCGGCGAGTATCTTCGCCCGTTGCGGCCGGCCATGGCCGCCGATCTGATTGGCTTCTGGCTCTGGTCGCTCGTGCTATTCGCCTCGATGCTCTCCTCGGCATTCGGCCGAACCATCCGCTGGCGCGGCATCCGCTACCGACTCGTCAGCCCCACTGAAACCAAGGTCTTCAGCAACGCCCCCAACGCGCCAGGAACCGCTTGACGCCGACAGTGCCGCCGCTTGACGGGCCCAGGATTCATCGGGCTCTTGAGAGGGCCGAAGGTCTCATCTTCCTTGCTCTTCAGGGCCGTCCTATGTTTTCGATAGACTGCTACAGCTTTTCTGCCAAAGCCTGTAGCTGCTTGTCAATTGCCGCGAGATCTCCCGCCTGCAGGCTCGTCAGAACGCTTTGCAGAATGACTCGACGACCCTCATCCGGCGTCTCGACACCATCGAGAAGTCTCACCAGAAAATCACAATTGGCGACCGCTCCGCCGTACCTGAAACAGACGAAGCCCCTCCCCGGGAGTCTCGTGCCCGCACGCTTCCAGACACGCTCCTTGCCGACGCCAATGCCGAGCCTGCGGACTTCCTGCGAGAACGGTGATGCCTCAATCTCGTCCCTCACCCGAACGAGACAGACGTATGACTGCGTCCGAATATCTCCGGTGTTCACATCGACATCTCGATGGACCCAATACATGCCGGTGACATACAACAATTCCCACGCACCGAGAATGACCAGAAGAATCGCTGCGAAGCTCAATGTGATATGACGCGCCTTGGGCTTCATATGATGCCGCTTCTGCTGCCTCAGTGAGAGAACTTAGTGGAAGTCCGCCATTTCTCACTACATTCGATGTTTCTTTATTCAATCTCGGCGATGTCGCTTTGGGGCTCGCCGACGAGATAGATGCGGTTCTTGCCGCGGCGCTTGGCGTCGAGGAGAGCCAGGTCGGCCTGCTCGAAGAGCTGCTCGACGGTCTCGCCGTCGCGCGGGAAGCTGGCCAATCCGCCGCTGATGGTCAGGACGCCTTCGCCCGCGGGACCGAGCAGGTGAAGATCGGCGTTGCCGAATTCCTTCTGGAAGCGCTTGGCGACGGAGATCGCCTCGGTGGGATGCTCGGCCGCGGCGGAGCGCCGGTCGCGTTCTACGTCGCCGCTGGCTCGATAGGGATCGTCCCAGAAGACCACGGCGAACTCATCGCCCCCGATGCGGCCGACCACATCGTGGGGCCGGCAGCAGCGCCGCACGAGGATGGCCGCCTGCCGGAGGATCTCATCGCCCGTGGCGTGGCCGTAGACGTCGTTGAAATGCTTAAAGTTGTCGATGTCGAAGACCAGCAGAGTGACGCGACGGCCGGTCCCGCGCGTCTGCTCCAGGATCTGGCCGGCGAACTCACGGATATAGCGGCGGTTCTTCAAGCCGGTCAGGTCGTCCGTTGTGGCCAGTCGCTCGAGGTGTCGTATCCTTCGCTCCAGCTCAGCAGGCACGGCTTCCTCGCGCTCGGCGGATGGTGTTTCCGGCGTTTGTGGCTCCTCGCCCGGTTGGGCGTGCGTGCAGAAACTCGCCAGCCGCAAGGGACAGATCATGTAGGCATCCGCCCGCTTTTCCTCGCCCGGGTCTGCCATCACCAGCCGCCTCGCGATGGGCTCCTCATGCATCTGGGCCAACAGCACGATTCTCGCGGACGTACCCTTTCGCAGGGCCATCAGGATCGAACCGAGCTGGCTCAACGTCCCGTCCATCACCACACCGACGACATCAAAGCGGCCCTGGGCGGCGGCACGGATTCCATCTAAGACATTGACGCACACCTCGCACGGATATCGGTCCACGTGGCTCGCGTCCAGGAAGGCCCGACGGATATCGCCGACCAGCAGAATTCGGCCGGGGCGGGCCGGCGGAAACGTTGGATTCGACGTGCTATGCATTGGTCTTGTGCCCCAGCAGTGCTCTGAGTTCCGCCTCGGTCGCGCGCAAGTCATCGTCCAGCAGGTCCCGCGGGGCCAGGCGCCGGGGACGGTCTCCGTCACCCGCGAGCCACTCCGTGAGCGCTTCCTCGGCCTCGCGCAGATCGCTAATGACCGCAGCTCCCGCGCGCGATGCCGAGAGGACGCCGTCGCGTCCGGCAGCGGCGCGCGTATCCAGCAGACAGCAGCAACGGATCGCGTCGGCCGCGGCGAGCTCGAAGAATCGACCATTCTCTCTCGTCAATTCCCGCATTGTTCCGACGATCAGCGCGCGCCGACCGCTCAGGCCGCCTATCTCCGCGACCGCCGAGTATGCATCGCTACACGGCACGGCCTCGACCTCACGTTCACGCGCCAGCCGAACCATCGTTCGCACAAATTCACTGCACGGGTCGCCCACTACGATCACAAGCGGACCTCGACCCGACCTGCCTCCTGCCATCGAGAAATTCCCCTGCCTGTCCGTCACTATACGCCGGCCTCTCCGCGATCATGGGCCGCTCGTCAAGCTCCATGATAACAGAATCGGCGGGAAAGTCAAACCAAAGACCGCGACGCTGCCAACTGGTCGGTTCCCGCCCTGTCGTGGATGCCTATTCGGCTCTGGGCAGGTCATCGAGGTTTCTGCGAACTTGCACGGCGTAGAAGCTCTCCGGATACAGGCTCAGAAAGCTGTTGAGCGTGCTCCGGGCCAGCGCGAGATTTTCTTTCTTCGATTCCTGTTGATACAGCCGGATGTTCAGTCGCGTCAGCTCGTACAGAGCCAGCATCCCGCCATCGGTGTCCTGGAATTGCCGGCAGAGCTCCGCCAGGCGCTCGGCCCGACCCCAGTCGTCGGCGATCAGCTTCGCTTTCTCCAGCAGGAGATTGTCCCGCAGGCCGTCCTGCTCACCGGTCTGCGCCAGCAGCGTGTCCAGGTGCCGTTCGTAGTTCAGGCCGTGCGGATTCAGCGTCACCAGGGTGGCCAGTCGGTCCAATGCGCCTTCCGGGCCCATGAGATTCTCGTCGCTGAGCAGCGTTTGCAGCCCGTAGATCCGCCCCTGCAGATCCCGCAGCTCGCCCAGCGTCATCGCCGTATCGGCGGGCGCTCGAAACGCGCTGAACAAGCTGTCATCCGGCGCCGACGGCGACGCCTCATGCCTGTCAAGCTGCTGCTGAATCATCTCCCAAGCTTCGCCCAGCAGCGTCCGGGCCTTCTCCAGTTCGCGCTTGCCGGCCAGCCGATAGGCGAGCCGCCACCGTGCCTCCGCCGATTCGAGACTCCGCGGAAACCGGCTGTACAGGGAAAACCAGATGCGCAACGACAGCTCGTACGGGTGGTCACTATAGAAGTGGAGAATCTCGTCCTGCTGGATCTTCCGCAGGTCCGGGCTGTATTCATTCAGGAGCCCCTTGTAGTACAGCGCGATGGGCATGCGCTTGCTTCCGGACCGCCGTTCGATCATCCTGCGGTGTATCACATCCGGCATCCACCACCCTTTGGGCGGGTTGATGAACCGGTCGTACTGATCGTTCAGCAACTCCCGCTTCTCCTGGTATCGCAGCTCATCCGGCACCACGAGCCAGCTCGGCCAACGATCCTCCCGGGCCAGCCGGTCGTCCCGCGCCAGATACGTCTGAATCTCCTCTTTCATGTCCTCGCGCAGCTGGATCCGTTCGGTCGGGAAGAACTCCGAACGATATTCCTTCTCCTTCGGGTCGGTGATCGTCTCATCCAGCGCCTCACGGATGCTGTGGTCGCGGAATTCCGGGACCTCCTCGGGATTATTCTCGGCCACGTAGAGTTGGTAGTCCAGCTCGTCAAAGCCGATCTTCCAATCGAACACAAGCAGGGCCAGCAGCAGGGTCGTGGTCGCGAAGATCCAGATCAGTCCCGGCTTGTAGCGCGTATAATGGCCGATCCCCAGCACCAGGCCGGCAATCGTCATGCCGGTCAGCCACGCCCAGATCCACGGCGCAAAAGAATACCCCCACCCCAGCGGCTCGGCGCCCTTGGTCGCTCCGAACGCGCCCCAGTAGATCAACTGCGGCGCCATGCACAGCGCGATCGCGATGATCCGCGACCGAAACCGAAGCGGCCGGGCGGCCACCGCGAAACAACTCACCATCAGGAACACCGCGAACCCCGGCAGATTCGCCAGGAAGAAGACGGCCAACACGAAGATAAAGCTGTGCCCGAAGCTCATCAACTGGGCCACCAGCACGGGCACCACCGCCATGATCCCCATCAGCAGCCCGAGCACGAGGATTTGCCAGGGATACTCGAAGATGCTCACGCCGCTGATGGTCACCTGGCCAAGCTCGCGGAAATCGGGGATGGTTTGCGACTCGAAATCGAACGCCCAGAACCCGCCCGTCACGATACGGGACCAGAACAGGCAGGCCAGCGAGAAGACAAACGCCGCCAACAGCCAGTAGAACTGCACGTTCCGATGGCTGTAATGGAGCGTCGGACCGACCGCGAGGAAGGTCTTCGGCGTCTTCGGCGTCTTTTCGGACTCTTTGTCCATGTGCGATTTACTATTTACGATTTACTCTTGAGGCGCCCCAGCCCTGTTCCCCCCCTCGCGCCACTGAATCTCGGGCCAATGAAGCCAAATCGTCAATTGTAAATAGTCAATTCCGCGTTACGTTCCTTCGCCGCTGGACGCCAGGTATACGATCTGCTCCGGCGTCAGCTTGTCGATGGCGATCGACATCGCCTTGAGCTTGAGCCGGCAGACCTGCTCCTCGATCTCCAGCGGCACCTCGTGAACCTTCGTCTCGAGCTTGCCGGCGCGTTTGACGACCCATTCGGCCTGCAGGGCCTGCGTCGCAAAGCTCATATCCATCACGCTGGCGGGATGGCCTTCCGCCGCCGCTAGGTTGATCAGCCGGCCCTCGGCGAGAAGGTACACGCGTTTGCTCTTGCTGATGACGTATTCATCGACGTTCCGTCGCACGCCGCGATTGACCTTACGGCTCATCTTCGCCAGGCCGGGGATATCGATCTCCACGTTGAAGTGCCCGCTGTTGGCGATCGTCGCACGGTCCTTCATGGCCCGGATGTGCTCCGGCCGGATCACGTGCTTGTTCCCCGTCAACGTCACGAACAGGTCCCCCACCTTCGCCGCAGCCGCCATCGGCATCACCTGAAAACCATCCATGGCCGCCTCGATGGCCTTGATCGGATCGACCTCCGTCACGATCACAATGGCCCCCAGCCCGCGGGCCCGCATCGCCAGGCCGCGCCCGCACCAGCCATAGCCGGCGACCACCACGTTCTTGCCCGCCATCAGGTAGTCCGTCGCGCGGATGAGCCCGTCCACGGTCGATTGGCCCGTCCCGTAGCGATTGTCGAACAGGTGCTTGCTCTTGGCGTCGTTGACCGCGATCACCGGGAACTTGAGCTTGCCTTCCTCCGCCATCGCGCGGAGCCGAATGACGCCGGTGGTGGTCTCCTCCATACTCGCGATGATCCTTCCGGCGTCCTTCTTGCGCTTCATGTGCATCTCGTTGACGAGGTCCGCCCCGTCGTCGAACGTAATCACCGGCTCATGATCGATCGCCGCGTTGATATGCTTGTAGTACGTCGCCCGGTTCTCCCCGCGAACCGCGTAGACCGCAATGCCGAAATCCTTCACGAGCGAAGCGGCCACGTCGTCCTGCGTGCTCAGCGGATTCGACGCGCACAGGACCAGATTGGCCCCGCCCGCCTTCAGCGCCCGGGCCAGATTCGCCGTCTCGGCCGTCACGTGCAGACACGCCGAGACATTCTTACCCTTCAGAGGCCGCTTCTTCGAGAACCGCTCTCGAATCGCCGCCAACACGGGCATATCCTGATCCGCCCACAGAATCCGTCGCTTGCCTTCAGACGCCAACCCCAGGTCAGCCACATCGTATTTCATCCAAAATCCCTTTCAATTCCCCGGCGGCCCCCAGACGCCGCGTCTCGCGCCGGGGCACCGGCCAGCTAAACGCCGGATTCTACGCCATGACCGTCCCCTCTGCAACTCTTTCTTGCACCCCCCAGAACGCCTGGGCCGGCGTTCTCGCAGCCCATCATCGGCACGTGCGCCAGAGGCGGCGGAAGATCCGCCAGTCGTCCGACTCACACCACGCGGCCTTCAAGGCGACCAGATCGGCCCGCGCCAGCGTCTGGAAACGCAGGTAGAACGCCTCCTCCGTCCGCGGCACGCCCGCGAAGTGCTCCAGGATCTTCGAAACGCACGCCTCACGACTCTCAACAGCCGTCGGCATCTCAGGCTCCTTTCAGCCATTCTTCGACGGCCTCGTACGAGCCGTAGGAGGCCGTCGGCAGCTCCATCCAGACGTATTGGCAGATGTCGAAGAACGCCGCCCGGTTGTGGCAATCCGCCATCTGCGTGGCCAACAACAGGTCGTTCGCGAGAACCGCACGGAGGAAGCCGCCCGTCGGCCGGCGGTGGTAGCGGTAGGCCTCGAGGGACTCCAGCGTCAGCGGTGGGATCGCGTCACGATTCATTCGGGGATCCCTCCGGCGTGCCCACGGCCTGGGCCAGGTCGATGCCCGCTCGGGCCCGGCTGTATTGCCAGTTCATGATTCGCGTCACGACGCGTGAGATGTCGCAGCCCAAGAACCGGCACAACGCCGCGACTTCGTCCATCTCGCGCTGCTCGACCCAAGACGTCACGTAGGGTCGGTAGTCCTTTCGCTTGAGGCTCGGCAGCGGTGGGCGGAGCCGCGAAAGCACCATCACACAATCGATTCTCTCCATGGTCTTGTCCTCTCGCTTGTCCTCGCGTACCGGGCACGAGGCGATCGTGATCGCCAGCACAACGATGAACCCCACGATCCACAGCGATTCAGGCATGGCGACACCTCGCCGCTGCCCTTCTTGTCACCCCGAGCGCCCCCCTTGTCACCCCGAGCGCAGCCGAGGGGTCTGGCCGGGAGCCGAAGGTGTCCTGCGGCCGCGGGCAGATGTCTCGACTGCGCTGCGCTGCGCTCGACATGACAAGAGGGAGGCGCGCTGCGCTCGACATCACAAGAGGAGCCGATTCAGGCATGGCGGCACCTCGCGACCGGGCGGATTCGCGGGTCCGCCGCCTCCGCTCGTCGGTTCGCCTCGGCGGCCGTGGCGGACGTGACGCGAAAGACGCGGTGGCAGCCGGAACAGCGCCCGTAGCCCGCCCGGACGTACAGCCACGGCGGGGTGATCCACTGCACCCGGCAATGGGGACACACCAAGTCGCCATAGGCGTTCAGGAGGCAGTCGAGCGCGTCGAGGCGCTCGCCGGCCTCGCGTGCGCCCTGCGGCGTCGGACGCTTCGCCAGGAAGCGCGGCACGGATACGCGCGCCGTCTGCGTGCTCTCGCTCATGATCCAATCCTCCGCGTTGCGCTGGGGCTTGTCACCCCGAGCGCAGTCGAGGGGTCTGGCTGGGAGTCGAAGGCTTCCTGCGG